>JAFWLB010000005.1 GCA_017514025.1 Candidatus Saccharimonadota bacterium
AATACGTTCCCGGGTCTTGTACACACCGCCCGTCAAACCATGAGAGTCACCAACACCCGAAGTCCGTTTTATGCGGCCTAAGGTGGGGGAGATGATTGGGGTTAAGTCGTAACAAGGCATCCGTACGAGAACGTGTGGATGGATTACCTCCTTTCTTGAGAAGGAATTAGACGTCTAAAAGTTTTTGGCTTTTAGATAGTCAGGTCGGTTACGGTTGTGTTAGGATAAGCTTATAACACAACAGCGCTAGAAATAGACGTAACATTAAGCTAAAACACAAATCTGACGATGATTTGCACAACTAAGTTGTTAAACTTTAAATCCGCCCCACCCGGGCGGATTTTTGTGTGCAAATATGCTAAAATTTAACCATGACGAGCAATAAAAATCTCAGCTTAGCACTAAGTTCTTTCAGTTTAGCGATTTTTGTCTTTGCGAAGTTTATCTTTTTAATGCGAATAAATAGCATAGTCATATCGGCTTTAATCACGGCCGGTCTAGGCTTTGCGCTGGTTGCGCTCATTATTTCCTTAGTCCACAGCTTTACGGCCCCAATGTCGCCCGAAACGACGCGAATGGTTCGCGGTGTCCAGATCGCAGCAATTTTGGCGCTAATAATTTCACTCTTAACGGGCGGTTTCGGCTCTCTTTTAGCTGGTTACATACACTTTTAAAATATAAATCAAACTAAAAACGCCCATTAGAGACAGATTTTGGTATAATAGAAGCAATGTTGGTGGGGCAAGCACGTTAATTTTGGTATGAAAAGGAGGTGGAATCATGAGCAGCGTATCATATGACGGCGGCTTTTTGACGAAGGCGAAGGGAGATGATGACAAATTGGTCCTCGTGAAGTTCAATAACGGCACTACTAAACCCATGAAGCGTGCCCGTAAGCGTTGTCTAGATGACGCCGACAAGCTCCAAAAGTCGATTCGTCGCCCGCCTTCCGAAGAGGAGTGGGCAAAACGATCGCACCTATTTTCGCTGGGGACAGTTGAAGACCTCTTCGGATCCTATCCAGCCATGCTCGACGAGCTGCAAAAACGTAAACAGCCTCCTCCAGGAAGGCCGACCCAAGTTAAGATCACAGAAATGGCAAAAGAACAGCGCGTAATTTTCGGGCAAGAAACCGCTAGGGAAGAAACCAGGCCAAAACCGCCTCAAGAAGCAACGATGGAAACGGAGGTATATGAGATGACTAAGAAAACGAGGCAAGCATATTCGGACAAGGAATTAGCCGAGCTTTTATACGAGGCTTGCGACGGCAGACCGTATATCTCTGTTGGCCAATACCAACAGTGGTCGGCCAGTCAAAGCAAAAAAGTACCAGTGTCCATGACTGTGGCTAATCGTTTTGGCAACGGACTATGGTCTGAGAAGATTTTTGACCGCATGCGCGAAATTCTCGATCTCGAAGAGCCTGTGCCGGATGTTGCGCCATGCTATCAAAAGGAAGTCGCGTCCGAGCCCGAAGCCGCAATTGGGCCAGTCCCCGCAACGACGCCAAGCAGTGAGTTGGCTATTCCTTGTTGCCGGTTAGTCAGTACACTGAATCGTGAATTTGAACTTGGCGACATTTGCTTCAAGGTGGATAAGGATGATGGCTTTGCTGTCGTAATAGGCACAAGTTATTACAACGGCATAGACAAAAAGCAGCTCAATGAGACCGGCGAGTCGCAAGTGGATTGCTATAAAACGATCTACGATCTAAAGATGACTTCCGGTAAAGATCCAGAGCATCTGTTCGATTTCCCCGAATTCGCCCCAGATACCCTGTATTTGATCGATGGCGGTCTCTATGAGATGTTGTCTCCTAAGCAACGTCGACCAGATTTAATTCCAGTGTGGTATTCGCGCGATAGCCAACAAAAACTAGGCTTATATGTCAAATGAAGCCGCCGCATTTCATACCAATTTCATGACCCCCGGTTGCTAATCGGGGGTTTTGCGTTTAGGCTCCATTTTTATCGCTCATCTCCCTCACCATGCAGCTTATTTCTCTGATAGCGACTTTCCAATTTATCTATATTCCCGGCAGCCACCTCTGACAATGGCACCCCTAAATACCGCGCAATCGCCGCAGTATACCACAGCGTATCCCCTAGTTCTTTTATTACCAAACTTCTGTCTTCATCTGAAATTACCCCGTCTTTATCTCTTAACAGCTTCTTAATTTTGTCCGCCGCCTCACCGGCCTCTCCAGTTAGCCCCAGCACTTTCTCTATAAACCCCACTTCTTTCAAATCCTCTGTCGCCTCAAAAAAATCATATTTTTTGGCCTTTTCTTGATATTCGTCAAATCCCATATTACCTCCTATCTGTTAAAACTATTATATCATGATATAATCTTAGATATGGAAGATACTCGTAATCTGATAGACAAATTCAAAGGCCATCCTAACGAACAGATCAAAGCCGAGCTAGATAAATCTCGCACACCTCTAGAAATTGCTATCGAAAACGTCGAACACGATTTCAATATCGGCTCTATTGTCCGCACTGCCAATTCTTTTAATGTGTCAAAAGTCCACATCATCGGCAAAAAGAAATACAATCGCCGTGGCGCCATGTGCACCGATAAATATTTGGAAATCCTGCACCACCCCACTATAGACGACTTCTTCAAAACCCAAGCAAACAGAGAGCTAATTGCAATTGAAAACAATACTAAGGACGCTAAACCTCTACATGAAAAACATTTCACCCCTAACACGACTCTGATTTTTGGCTCCGAGAACAACGGTATTACAAAAGAATTATTAGAAAAAAGTCACGAGACTAGATATATTGAGAGCTTTGGCTCCACTCGCTCTGTTAACGTCGGCGTCGCCGCAGGGATCGCAATGTATGAGTACGTCAGGCAAAACACCTTCTAACCCCGCTCCCTCAAAAAAATTGCATCAGCGGCAAGGATCATTTTTCCGCCGCCTGGATGTCCGCTTACCCTGGCTCAAACTCGTAGCCGTGCTTGTCATTGGCGCTATCGCTATCTTTGACCTACTAGATTTTACTATTTCCAAGATCAACGACCCCGAGGACCACGTCAAAACCGCCCCCATGTCCCGCCACGTCAAAATCACCGAACGTACTCTAGAGGGGAAGAAATTGGTCGCCCTCACTTTTGATGACGGCCCCTCCCCTGAGACCACTCCGAAATTGCTAGATCTTCTTACCGAAAAAGATGCCCCGGCCACTTTTTTCATGCTAGGCAGTATGGCTCGCACCAACCCCGACATCGTTAAACGTATCAGAAAAGAACATCACGAAGTTGCCAGCCATACTATGTATCACCAGAACCTCATCCGCATCCCTGATGATGCTACTCGTGCCGACATCAACGAAGCCAAAGCCGTTTTTAATGATATCATCAACCACGGCCCCAGTTACACCAGACCTCCCTATGGCAACATCAATACCACAATCACTGACGCCGTCGGTACCCCGATAATCCTCTGGTCCGTCGATACCGAGGATTGGCGTAGCAAAAACACCGACGCCATCATCAACACTACCATGAGCGAAGTTTATGATGGCGCCATCATTCTCATGCACGATATCTACCCCACATCAGTAGAAGCCGTCCCGGCCCTCATCGACACTTTACGTCAAAACGGCTATGAGCTTGCTACTATTTCCGAGCTCGCCACCGCTAAAAACCTCACTCTTATCCCCGGTGTGATCTATTACGACCTTCTCCCCTAACGCCCAAACAGGAGGCTTACAATTAAATTTATCAAAAACACATGCAAATTCGCCGTGCAGATTAAGCCTACGACAATCGTAATCACCCCAAACAATTTTACCTTGTCATAAGAAGATACGCCATTCGCCAGACCGTCCGCGATCTGCTTATAAAAAATCACAATCAACGCTCCCGCTAGCACAATCGCCAGGCCACCAAATAGCCAGCCCACACTAAATTCATATTCCATACCCCCATTATATCACAAAAAAACACCCTAGCGGGTAATCTGGTGGGGATATGTGGACTTGAACCACAGACCTCTAAATTATCAGTTTAGCGCTCTAACCAGCTGAGCTATATCCCCTAGTTTAATGGTGGAGTAACTGGGATTCAAACCCAGGACCTCTGCCTTGCAAAGGCAGCGCTCTAATCAACTGAGCTATTACCCCGTGCACCCATTCTACCAAATAGAGGAAGTTTTGTCAAAAAGAAAATCACTCTCCGAAGAGAGCGATTTTCCAGGTCATACATAGATTTAAGTAGCCTCGCAGTTTCATCTACTTAAAACTACCTCTATTTTATCTCACAAAATGCATAATGTCAACACCCTTTTTCCACATTTTGTGCGAAACATCACAAAAATGTGTTCGGTAAAATTAAAATTATTAAAACATAAAATTTAGAATTAGCATATTGACAAACGTTAAGCACTATGCTATAATTAAAGCATTCACCTGGAAAGGGTGGTGTTTTTATCAAGTATTTGGTGGGCAGAATAGGAGTCAGAGATGGCTGGAACTAAAGCTGGTGGCATGAAAGCCGCCGCGACCAATAAAGCCAAATACGGCAAAGAATTTTATGCTCGTATCGGTCAAAAAGGTGGTCGAAACGGCCACACTGGTGGCTTTGCTGCGAACCCCGAGCTCGCACGTATTGCTGGCGCCAAAGGCGGGAAAATCTCTCGTCGTGGCCCTGCCAAAAAGAACGCCTAAAGTTCTTCACATCTTGGGCAGTGATACCGCCCATCGGGGGTCTCAAATCGCGTTAGTCCGCAAACCGGGCAGCGCGATTTTTGATGCAGCCAACCCCTATAAGTCTCCAGTTCTTCTTGGGCTACATCTTCATCCCATTCCACTCCATAAATCATAGTCAATTCTCGCGCTTTCTCCCAAGCTGCCACTTCCATTTTTAGTCGCCCTACATCTGTTTTGAAACTTCGGTGCCCCAAAAGCGCATGTCCGACCTCGTGCAGCAGCAACAAATCACCAGCCCCCTCACAGGGGCCAATCACGATCGTCCTCGGTGGCCGAAAGGCAAATTTCCGCCCCTCTTTAAATCTTAATTCCGGATACTCCGTCCTCAGTCTTCTGAGCAAATCCGTATCCATATCCCAAAGCAGGGAATTACTCCCGTTCCTTCGAATTCAGTTTTTGCTTCGCCAACAGATAACAACCATAAATCACCGACTCGTTCGGTCGCTTCGGTCGCCGGTATTTTACCCCTGAAATCTCCGGCAGGTACTTCATATACAGCTTGAAAATCTTTCCTAGCGGCCCGCCCAATACGATTGTGTCTGGCCGGTACTTCTTTGCTACGTCGGGTAGCCCCAGATATACACGTTTCGCCACGTCCTCCATTGCCATCTTTTTGCGTAAATCTGTCGCGCAATCTACGTGATAATAGTTCTCGATCGCACTCGCCGCTGCAATATCTTCCCACTCTTTCACGCGCCCGTTATATTCGTATTTCTTGTGACCCGGCTCGAACTTTCGCGACTCCGGCAAAATTCGGTTGCGCTCCACTATTCCGCCCCCAATCCCAGTCGAAAAAGTCAAAAACACCACTCGCCCTGACAAACGGTAACCTTCATATAGTGCACCCAAGCTGGCATCATTTTCAAAGTGAATCGGGCAGTCGAATAACTTTTTTATAGGAGTAAATAGGTCAATATGGTCCCACTTCCGGTTCCCAAATTTTACTGAATAATTTTTTTGTACAGTTCCTGGAATCGCCACAATCACAGATTCCACTTTGTATTTTTTAAAATCCTTCAAACAAACTTCCAAATCGCGCAAAAAGGTCCTATACCCCTGCGCAGTCTTGAACTTCCTTCGCCGCACCACTCGCCCTCGTCTCGAGAACAAGGCTACTAAAGTTTTTGTACCACCCACATCTATTCCTAAATACATATCTTGATTATATCACAATTTTTTGTTATAATCAGAGAAGTTTTGGACCTGTTCAAGAATCCATAGCTGGCCCCCTCGCTAGCAGTGTTTTCTTGAACAGGTCTAAAGGAAGGAACAATGTAATCATGGCAACAGCCAAAAAATATAGCATGGACGAGCTTCTGGCAAATAACGAAGAAGCTTCCAAAAAAGCAATCACGGGCGACACCGTCAAAGGTACGGTATTGTCCATCAAAAAACACGAAATCCTAATCGACCTTGGTCCTCAAGGTGTAGGGTTGGTACCGCGCAGGGAAGTATCCTTTGCTCGCAATCTCAAAGAAGGCGACGAGGTCACTACCTCTGTTATCGATTCCGAAATGAAGGACGGCTACGTTTTGCTTAGCCTCCGCAAAGCCGTTAAAGACAAAGGTTGGGACGAAATCCAGGCCAAGCTTGAAAACAGCGAAATCGTTGAGGTCACCCCCTCCGATGCCAATCGCGGCGGTCTCCTCGTCGAATACGAAGGTATCCGCGGCTTCATGCCAGTTTCCCAGCTTTCGGCCGAACACTATCCTCGTGTAGGCAGCGCCGACAAAGACGAAATTTTGCAACGTCTCAACTCTCTAGTTGGCAAGCCCATTAAGGCTCGCATCCTCGACGCCAACAAAAAAGAAAACAAGCTCATCTTTTCCGAAAAAGAAGCCATCAAAGATGGCCTTGCCGAACGCTTTGCCAAACTCGCCGTTGGCGACATCGTCAAAGGCGTAGTCACTGGTGTAGTCGACTTTGGTGTTTTTGTCAATGTCGACGGTATCGAAGGCTTAGTCCACATCTCCGAGATTTCCTGGGAGCGCGTCAATAATCCATCTGATTATGTCAAAGTTGGTGATCAGATTGAGGCCAAAATCATTGCTATCGACAAAGAGCGTCTCTCCCTTTCGATGAAACAGCTTGTCGAGGATCCCTGGATTTCCGAAGTCGAAGGTCTGAAAAAAGGCTCCAAAGTCGAAGGTACCATCACTCGGATTACCCCGTTCGGTGCTTTTGTCCAGATCAGCCCAGCCGTTGAGGCCCTAGTTCACGTCTCTGAGCTTGGCGAAGGTTCCGATGTCGATCCTGAGAAGATTTTCACGCTAAATGAGCGCAAAAATTTCAAGGTCTTAGATATCGACAAAGAAGGTCGCAAAATCTCTTTATCCATCACGAAATAACACATTTGTGATATAATAAGCTTATGAAAAAGAAGGAAAACAAGGCTAAACCTTGGCTAGGGTTTTACGACGAAGAAAACATCCCGCCTCATATTGATTACCCTGATTGTTCCATGGTCGACATGGTTATGCAGTCTGCCGAAAAATGGCCAGACAACACCGCTTACACCTATTACGGCCACAAAGTCACCTATAAGAATTTCGTCAAAAAAATCGAAAAAACCGCCCGCGCCCTCAAGAACTACGGCGTCAAAGAAGGCGATCGGGTCACGATTTGCATGCCCAACACCCCAGAGGGAATTACTATGGTCTACGCTGTCAATATGGTTGGCGCTGTCTGTAACATGGTCCACCCCCTATCCTCAGAGAAGGAGCTAGAATATTACATCAAAGTTGCCGAATCCAAATACGTCCTCGTCATCGATGCAGTCTTTGACAAAATCTATCGCCTTCGCGACACCGCTCAGCTCGAACGTATCATCGTAGTTCGCCCCTCTGATGGCCTTGGTTTTCTCAAGAAAAAGCTTTATAACACTTTGCATGTCAAAAAAGTCCGCCTTCCTTCTAATGATAATCGTGTCGTCCTTTGGGAAGATTTCATTGCCAACTCTTATTTCTACCAGGGCAACTATCACGAAGAACGTGGTGGGGAAGATCTCGCCGTGATTATGTACTCTGGCGGCACTACCGGTGCCCCTAAAGCCGTAATGCTCTCTAACCTCAATATCAACGCCGAGTCTCTCTGCGACAGCACCATGATTCGTCAAGTCACCCCCGGTGCTACCGTTCTCTCAATTCTGCCACTCTTCCATTGTTTTGGCCTCGGCGTCTGCATCCATACCCCCCTCTGTAAAGGCATGGGTTGTATCCTTATTCCGGCTTTCTCCCACAAGCAATTCGCCGATATCATCAAGAAAAACGAACCCAACTTCATCGTCGGTGTCCCTACTCTATTTGAGGCGCTCATCAACACCAAACTAAGAAGTGACGACCTCAAATCCGTCACTGCTGTTATCTGTGGCGGTGACGCCCTTAACCAAACCCTTCGCGACAAGGTCAATCACTATCTGAAGAGTCACGGTTCTAATGCCAAAATCCGAGTTGGTTACGGTCTCACCGAAGGATCAGGCGCCGTCTGTCTCTCGCCTGAAAACACCTTCTCCGATGGCATTATTGGTGTACCTTTTCCGGATATGGACTTCAAGATTGTCAAAAATGACACCTTCAAAGAGCTTCCTGCCGGAGAAGAAGGCGAAATTTGCCTCTCTGGCCCATTGGTCATGATGGGTTACCTCGGCGACGAAGCCGAGACCGCTCAAGTCATTCGTCTCCATGACGACGGCAAAATCTGGCTTCATACCGGTGATCTTGGCCGTCTTGGCAAAGATGGGCTTATCTATTTCGCTCAACGTCTCAAGCGTATGATCGTTTCCTCTGGCTACAATATCTACCCCACCCATCTCGAATCCATCATCAACTCCCACGAAGGCGTCCTGACTTCTACCGTTATCGGTATTGACCACCCCTACAAGGGTCAAGTTCCTAAAGCCTTCGTCGTCCTTAAGCCTGGTTACAAAGCTGGTCGCCGTATCGAACGCGAAATTCGCGAACTTCTAGAGCGCAATGTCCCAATTTACGCTCTTCCTGCCGCCTATGAATTCCGCGACAAACTCCCCCAGACCAAAGTCGGCAAAGTCGCTTTCCGTGAGTTAGAAAAAGAAGAAGCTCAGCGCAAAAAATAATTCATCCGTACCCGCGCTCGTAGCTTCAAAGATTTTTCTTTGAGAAACCGATTTTTTCGCCAAGCGGGGAAATAATCATGTAGCATTTTGCGCGCCCGCTTGAATCCCACTTTTCCCTCTGGAAACGCCCCAAAATCTTTTGCCGAGTCAATCAGCAAATTCCAGATAAAAAACCACTCCAGCTCATCATGGTATTGTCGGACAACCCCCGCTTTCTTAAATCGCCCATACAATCCTTCCAACGCCGGGAAAATATCAAAAATATGCGGGTCAAACTTACTCTTATGCAATACCGATTCCGGATTATCACAATAGAAATAGAGCGGTCCTTTAACGCTGGCATACCTATCTGCATAGAGTATCAACGCTGACATTAACTCCATATCTTCATGAATTATCCCCTCGCGAAACTTAAAATCATGCTTCATCCACCAATTCCGCCTTACCAAAACTTGCCACGGCCCCATCCCATATCGTACAAACCGACTTTTATATTTCGGCTCGTCTGCATTCACCACCGAAAGCGGGGAAGTGGCACCATCTCTAGCTACTCTGGTAGCCCCCATCATCACCAGATCCGCTTTTTCCGTGTCCGCCACCTCTGTTAGCATCCGGATCGCCTCTGGCGCGATATAGTCATCCGCATCAATAAACCAAATATATTCACCTTTCGCCTCTGTTGCCCCCAAATTCCGCGCGGAGCTAGCTCCACGCATATTGCTCCGTAATATACGCACCATCCCTTTAGAAGCCTCCTCGCGACATTTACGGGCCACCACAAGCGTTTTATCTTTAGAACCGTTATCTATTACCAAAATCTCCCCAGAAATGTCCCCAGCGCCATTAAATGCCTTCAGAATGGATTTTATGCACCGCTCAATGTATTTCTCTGCATTATAGGCCGGGATGATAATTGAAATCTTCATAAATCTATTATACAATAACTTTATGCTTTGGAAATATCTCATCGTTTTGCTTATCTCTATGATACCCCTAATTGAACTCCGCGGCGCCATCCCTGTAGCCGTCGGTATGGATCTCGGTCTCCCCGAATGGGCCGTTCTTATTACCGCTATCATCGGCAACATGATTCCCGTACCTCTTATCTACCTCTTTGCTCGCAAATTTCTAGAATGGGGTAGCAATAAAAAATGGAAACCCCTCAAACAGTTCTGCAATTTTTGCCTCAAAAAAGGCCAAAAAGGCGGCGAAAAACTACTAAAAAAAGCCGGCAACGGTGGCACCTATTTTGCGCTTTTTCTCTTTGTCGCTATCCCTATTCCTGGTACTGGCGCCTGGACTGGCACTCTCGCCGCCAGCATTCTCAACCTCGATTTTAAAAAGACCATGTTCGCCATTTTGGCTGGGGTGCTCGCAGCCGGCCTTATTATGCTCCTCGCCTCTCTCGGCCTCTTCAAAGTCATCTTCGGCGGCTAAATTTTTGCAAAAAATGGCTCCCCGGGCCAGACTCGCACCGGAGCCGAAGACGTAGGTCCGAGTCTGGACACCAAAAAAGGCCACCAGGCCTTGTGGCTCCCCGACAAACTAGGGTTCCGAACAGCATGCTATAAATACGACCAAGTCTATGGCCGATTATTAGACCAATTCGTACGCGAAAATATAGACTGCTCATCCACTTGTTTACAAGTGGAGTGAACAGGGGTAGCTACTGTTTTAGAGTAAGGCCTACAACCGCTTGTTTACAAGCGGACATTACAGAGGTGACACCGATTATTTACAATCGGTCAAAATAACGCAAAAACGAGGCCAAGTTATTACTCGTGATATAAAGGAACCATAACAAAGGAGCGATATGGAAGATCGTGAGGAATATAAGCTTTCGAATGAAGGATACGAAGCACTAATAGATCTATTGCAGGTATTAAAGGAAATAGAAGTCAGTCCAGAAAGAATTGCGCAAAACCAATGGAAGTCCGTAGATAAGGACGGAAATGTAGAGTTTTACTACTAGACGTTACCGCTTGCACACAAGCGGTTTTTTACAAAACTTGCCCTGTAAAAATTGGTTTCGAGAAACATGGCAAAAACCGGTAAAAAGGCGCACAAAAATCGCTTAATTTGCGAACTCGTTATCCACTTGAACGCAAGTGGACGTACCTCAAGAAAGGCCAAAAAATAAGCCGGCAAAATTTGGCTAAAAATAGCACATTTCACCGATTGTACACAATCGGTGGTTACAGAGGTAGCATAATTTTTTGCGCAATTCGCAAGAACACTTCAATTTTTATATCACGAAAAGCATACAATGTAAGCTCGACCACTTTTGGAAACGTCCCAAAAATGTTAAAATGGAAGTAGTTGGTGGGGTTAAAACAAATCCTTTTTTACTAAATATTAACTAATAACTTTTGGAGGTATCGATGGAAGAAGAAATCAAAAAAGTAGTCTACAACGAATTCTCAAACCTTGTAGACAATATCGAGAATGATTTTAAAGCAAATTACGTCAGAAAACGATATAACTTTCTATTGAGCCAACTTGACGAAACGATGACGGCAAATATGGTGTTCGTCAGTAGTTTTGAGTCAAAAAGTGGTTTCGCCATCGAAGAATGTGCGAAGCGTATAGCCATGATGCGTTTTGGCGCTGAAAATGTCCCAAGAGTAGTTAACCCACATAATATCCCAAATAATATTGATCCGAACAAAGTCAAAGGGCAGGTTGTAATCACTAATGTAGACACCGACAATGGAGATCTGCGCGGTGAAATTGCAAGCTTCCGCGCAAACAATATGGCTAGCGGTGCTGGTAGAACTAAGAAAGAAAGCGGAGTCTGCCAAGAAACTATTAAAGCAACATTACTGCCACTAGCAGAAAAATACAAAACGGATACCATCCACACGAAGCCGGTTGATCTAGCGTTCTTTGATGGTACAGACTGGAATATTCTAGAGCTAAAAGCTGGCGGAGATCTGGATAGCTCAAATGCTCCGTCGAACGTTGAAAAACTTTTGACCATCTATACGGCTATGGGCGTCGAAAACGCAAAGGTCTACTTTGGTACGCTCTATAACAAAGATGGCGAAGGTAACACTTGGAAGGGTGCGGTCAAAAAACATCTTAGATACCCAGAGATGTTTTTGATTGGAAAAAACTTTTGGGAGAAGATTTTGCCAGAAGGTATTAGTTTCGAAACATTCACCAAACTCTATAAGGAAGCGTTGGCAGAAATTGACCTAAACAAAAGAGTGAGGACGATGATTGATGAAACGGCGGGAATTCGTTAAGTTATATCATGGCGATTGCAGGAAACTTTTAAAGAGAATAAAAGACAACTCAATTGACTTGATACTGACGGATCCGCCATACAATATTGCGCAATACTCTACGGGCAACATTGATTTGCCAGGTCG
>JAFWLB010000001.1 GCA_017514025.1 Candidatus Saccharimonadota bacterium
GAATGGCTCTATATATCTGTCAAAATCAGGGATTATATCCTTGATGTAAGCGAATTCTCTGCCTTTACCTCCAGGCCATTTAATCAGTGTATTCATTTTTCACAACTTTCTTAATAGCTCCTTCTATTTTAACATATTTTGCAGAAATTTTAAGTGGTCAGCACGCTAAGCATGCCAAGAATGAACGGCAATTAAGTGTTGTTACGGAATATTCGTAAGGCTTCCATTACCCCACACTCCGAACAAATCTCGGTTTTATTGTCTTCTCGCGATAGCGCAGGATAACCATAATATTTTTTGCCACATTTAGGGCATTTTCTGGGCTTTTGAGAGCCTTTAGGCTTGGAGTGGCATAATTTGTCATCTTTCATCATAAATCCACTGAACACACCGTTTTAAGCCCAAACTCCCGACCGAGTTCTTCCCACATTTCGTCTGGCGCATCTTCTTCAAGAACGCGCCATGTCGCATAGTCATAACGAAGTAAAACCTTTGCTACATTTTTTGGATCCACCATGAGTTGGCAATAGTAGCCAGTTTCGGTTTCTCCTTCAATTAGAACCGGATCCTGTTCGTCGCCAGTAGCGACAGCTTTTAGTCGTTCAGTTTCCGTTGCGATAGCTTTGTTTACAAGCTTGATCGCAGAAATTAATTTTTCATCCTTTGTCATAGAATACTCCAAAAATGAATTTGCTATATTTAACCTTATTTTGAATATTTTACAAGTTCTCGCTAAGGTGTTACGGCTCGGCGAAATAGGCCAAATCTGGTATAATATAACGTAATAACTAAAAGTGTGAGTTAAAAGTTGTGAGAAATCCTTATTCCAGACCGCTACTGAAAATATACGAAACCGCTCGAAAATTCGTAGATGATTTTGAACCGACTGTTACAAGCTTAGTCAACGGCGAAGATACTTGTTATCAACCGCTTCGTCGTCGCCATAAAACCCAAGTAGTCCAAGTCAACGACAACCCACTCTCGTTTGAAAATAGCAAAGCGTTAACTGACGCAAATAAGACGCTAACAGAAACTTATGAAAAACTAAACGCAGATACGCTCGCCATTCTTGAAGAAATGCCACAAGTGTCATTTAGGATCCGTTTCAACGAGCCAAAAGTCGATGAAGCCGGAATACTCGAAACATACAAAGACTACTCATTTACAACGGACATGAAGGCCTTTCTCGCTAAATACGATAAGTTAGTTGCTAAAGTAGGCGAACTGCCAAAGATTATCGAAGACTATGAGAAGTCTATTTATCAGCCGGACGATTTTCCACAGGAAGCTAACACTAAACCAAGCGGAACGATAGTTTACCGCCTAGCATATGATACGATGTCCGGCCGTCTGACTATAAACGATAACGAAATCTATAAATGTAATCTCGATAGTAAACTAGATAAAGCCCTCAGTAGCGCTTTTAACGCGCCCGACGAAGCAATAACGACAAGTGGCAACCTTGCGTCGGCTATCAGCGCTATACGGGCGCCAGAAGGCCTTAAAAGGCTAATGTTTCGCACGAGTAAAGGAAGCTTTCGTATTCATCCAGAAATAACGGACGAGGACTTGAAACAAAACAAGCTCGACAAAGAAACTATCGATGCCGAATTTCAAAAGCTTTCAAAATAATTAAAAGCCGATAAATAGCCTTCAAGAACGAGGGCTATTTTTGCGATCCAAAAGATAATCGGGTTATGACAAATAACCCACAAGAAAAATCAAGGCTCACACCAGAACATGTCAAAACTCTGGCAAAGTTCTTTGGTCTTTTGTGGGAAACGCAAAAAGAATTAGAAAGGCATGAACATGAAAATCAAGAATGTGAACATTATTCCAGTATCGCAAGATAACGGACTAATTGCTTTTGCGAGCTTAACGTTGGACGACGATATTCTACTAAGCTCGATAGCCGTTTACAAAAAGCTAAACGGCGGATTTAGGCTACTATACCCGTCCAAATGCGTTCGCGGAAGCGAGATGACGATATTTCATCCGCTGAACCGCAACACGAGCAAAGCGATAGAAGAAGCTATCTTCGAAAAGATTAAAGACGTAAGAAACAAAGGTTGTGAGAATGATAGATACTATTCGATTGGCGTTGGATATTAAGCGCATTCCGGACGAATTCAAAATAGCGAAATCAAAGAATGGCGTCTTTCGCGGAGTAATAAATCCGACCAAAGAAATGAAAGAGTCGGGTAGATATTATCCGCGTGTAACTTTCGTAAAGCGACCAGTTCGCGGTGGTTTTAGTCAACAATTCTTGATTGAATTTTCAATTCCGAAACTCATCAAAGGTAATAACTTTAGCGAAGTTGACGATAATGATTTTGACACGATCATAAAAACGTTAAAAGAAACGCTATTTGAAATGAATATTAAATGGCAATTTAGCGCCGTAATAGCAAATGCGAGAGTAGTAAAAGTCGATTATTCAAAGAATATCGTATTTAACGACGGAACGACTATATCGCAAGTTCTTCGATTATTAAACTTAGCCAACATTAAAAAGACAATGGACGTTTCGTCTGGCGAGTTTAGAAATGGCGGTCAAATATGCCACTTACATACAAGTGGTCGCGATATAGCGTTCTACGATAAAATCTCAGATCTAAAACGCTCGAAGATAAGCGAGAAACGAAGCGTCGAAAAGGACAATAAGATCCAGTTGCGATTACTCGATACATTATCGAAACAGCATAATCTATCTGTTTTGCGTTTTGAGATACGATTAAACGGCGTTAATGAAATAAAGCGCAATCTTGTAAAAATTGGCGAAGATAAAAGCGACTTAAGTTTTAAGCACTTATTCTCGTCAAAAATATCACAGGCAATTCTGCTGAATTGGTGGCACGAGATATTTAGCCAAATACCGAAGGCGCCGCTAGATAACGAAACGGTTGAGAATATGTTTCTTGGATTATTGAAGAACGAAGAAGCGAAACCGCAAAGAGTGTTGGCGACGCTCGGAATGAAATACCTAATGCAAGATCGTAATTTCGACGCTCGCTTTGCGAAAGAAGTATTTGATAGCCGGTTTAAGAATGGCTCATGGGCGAGAAGTAATAAGCTACTGCTAAAGCCGGAAGCGCCGAAAAACTTACGCCACCTGCTTCATATTGAGGACACGATAAAGGAAATGCGACCTATCAATATCAAGGAGTTCACTTGATAGCTTTATTTGGAATTTAAGATATAATGTTTTGTTTTAACAAGAGTAATTAAGCTAAGAAAGGAGTAAAAATGAGCTATTACGACAAGCGATACGACGGCATCAAAGCATTCATGATAGCCAGAGTGTCAGATCCGAGCCAACGTGAAGCGTTGCCGGCTCAAAAATACAAGCTAACTGATTACCAGAAACGGTTAAACTTTAACGCGGAATATCACGAGTTTGATGAGTCCGCCTTCAAGGAAGACCGCGAGAAGTTCGAAAAGATAGTCGACAAGATCCGCAAATACCCGAAAGAGTGTGTGGTTGTGTTCGACAAGATAGACCGCTTTACACGCGACTGCTCAAGTGAAATAGTAAGCAAGCTAAAGCGAGCCGTAGCCGAAGGCAGTATCGAATTGCACTTCGTATCAGACGGACTAATCGTCCACAAAGAGTCGCCGGCGACGGACTGGTTCCGGCTCGATATCGGCATGGCGACAGCCGGCTATTACTCGTCGGCCATTCGCGACAATGTAAATAGGCGCATAGCTCAAAAACTACGCGACGGCGAGTTCCCAGAAAAGGCACCGCTGGGCTACTTGAATGTAAGAACGGAAGATAATAAGAGCGACATAATTATCGACAAACAGCGCGAGCCACTTATTCGTAAGGCTTTCGAGCTAAGATTAACGGGGATGTCGGTTAAAGACATTACAGTAGAAATGCGAAAGCTAGGGCTAACTTCGAATATGAAAAATCCAAAGCCAATCGGCCATTCTACGATAGCAAGTATGTTTAAGAATAAGTTTTACTATGGCATGATGACTTATCGCAAAAAAGACTACCCTCATAAATACGAAACATATATCACGAAGAATATCTACGATAAGATCCAGAATATCAGTCAAGGTAACTATATCAAACAATTCCATACAAAGGCTCATTACGAATTTACCTTCAAAGGCATCTTAAAATGTGGTGTCTGCGGATGTAGTATGAGTTCCTACATCAAAAAAGGGCGAGTCTATATGCGATGCTCGAACGCAAAGGGTAAATGCCCAAATAACGCGACTGAAGTCGAAGTGCTAGAACAGCTTTCGCCAGTTATTACGAGTTTGTCGATAAACCAAGCGGAAGCCGAACAAATTTGTGATGAGCTGAACAAAGATTATAACGACGCTCGCGAGTTAAGAGAACGTAGAAAGGAAGCCTTAAGGTCTGAGTACCAGAAACTATTGCGACGCAAAGACTTGATGTACGAAGACAAGCTAGACGGGCGTATTACTCCAGAAAAATACGACGAATTAGTTGAGAAGGGCGAAAAGCGCATGCTAGAAATCGATGAAGAACTAGTAGCGCTCGAAAAGAGTTACGAAGGTTCGGAATTAACGGTATCTAATCTGTTCAAACTAGCCTGTAATGCAGACGAACTGCTAAAAAGTTCTAAACCTGCCATAAAAAACCAAATTCTTCGCCTTCTACTTTCGAACTGCGAAATTCAACAAAAAAGACTCCAATTTAACCTGTTAGAGCCGTTTACTTTCATAAAAAAATTGGACTCTCGTCCAAAATGGCTCCCCGGGCCAGACTCGAACTGGCAACCTCGAAGTTAACAGCTTCTTGCTCCACCATTGAGCTACCGGGGAATATACCCATTATAGCATATTTTCTCAAAATGTGATAAAATTATCTGAATGGAAGAAAAAACAATTCAGATCGCTGGGTCTATCACTGTTGACGAGCTCTCAAAGGCGCTCGGTCTTTCCGTGACCGAGCTTATCGGTACTCTCTTTAAAAACGGCATCGTTGCCACTATCAACCAGCGACTGGATTTCGAAACCGCCTCCATCATCATCGACGAACTCGGCCTAGAAAACGTCAAACTCGAACGCAAAAATACTTCCACCAAAACCTCTGGTTTTCACCGTGAACTATCCGACCACGCTACCGAGCGCCCGCCTGTCGTCGCTGTCATGGGCCACGTTGACCACGGCAAAACCACTCTTCTTGACACCCTGCTTCATAAAAAGACCGTTGACGATGAAGCCGGCGGCATCACTCAGCACATCTCTGCTTACCAGTTAAAGCACAATGATCGGCTCATCACCTTTCTCGACACCCCTGGCCACGAGGCTTTCGCCGCCATCCGTCAGCACGGTGCTATGCTTACCGACATTGTGGTCATCGTCGTTGCCGCTGATGACGGCGTCAAACCTCAGACCGTCGAGGCTATTAACTTCGCCAAAACTGCCAACGCTAAAATCATCGTTGCCATTAATAAGATCGACCGCGAAGGCGCCGACATCGACCGCACCAAAGCTGATCTCAGTCAGCACGGCCTCCAGCCCGAGGAATGGGGCGGCGACATCACTATGGTGCCCATCTCTGCCAAAATGAACCAAAATCTCGACCAGCTTCTCGACATGATTTTACTCACCGCCGATCTCGAAGAGCTCAAAGCCGACGTAGACATCCCCGCCGAAGGCCTTGTTATCGAGTCCCATATGGAAACCGGCAAAGGTTCCGTCGTCAATCTACTGGTCACCGGTGGGGAATTAAAAACCGGCGAATTCATCGTTGCCGGCTCCACCTATGGCAAAATCCGCACCATGTTGGACTGGCGCGGCAAACCCAAGGGCAAAGCTACTCCTTCCACCCCAGTTACCGTTACCGGCTTCAAGGAACTCCCCAATTTTGGCGACCAATTCGAAGAAGCTAAAGACGAAAAAACCGCCCGCAAAATGGCCCTACTTAATGCCCAAGCCGCCTCTGACGAATCTGCCAGTACTAATGTCACCTCTACTGACCTCCTTCGCATGATGTCCACCGCCGATAATTCTAAGATTTTCAACGTCATTGTCAAAGGCGACGTGCTTGGTTCAGTCACCTCAGTAGTGGATAGCCTTAAACTTATTGACACCGGCGGCGAAATCAGCCTCAACATCGTCCATACCGGTGTTGGCGACATCAGCGAAAACGACGTCTATATGGCAGCCGGTGGCAACACGGTTATTTACGGCTTTAATGTCAACGTTCCGATCAATATTTCCAAAATGGCCGCTCGCGACGGTGTCCCTGTCCGCATCTACAAAGTTATCTACGAGCTAATTGACGACGCCAAACACGAGATGGAAAATCTCTTAGACGCCGAAATTATCGAAGAGGACAAGGGTGAGATGAAGGTCAAAGGCGTCTTCCGTACCGAAAAAACTAGCATCATTGCTGGCGGGGAAGTCTTAAAGGGCGACTTAAAGCCTGGCTACCTAGCCCGCGTCATGCGAGGCAAAGAGCAAATTGGCGAAGCCGAAGTCACCTCAGTTCAAAAAGAGAAGCTATCCGTAGATAACCTCGTCGCCGGTGAGACTGGCGGTCTGGCCCTAGCTACTAAATCTAAAATTGACCTCCAGATTGGCGACCGCCTCCAGTTCTTCACTCGCGAGTCCAAAAAACGCACATTGTAAGCATAAGTGTGTTATAATCAAAACATGGAATTTGACGAAAAATT
The DNA here is from genome assembly GCA_017514025.1 of Candidatus Saccharimonadota bacterium. Taxonomy (GTDB): domain Bacteria; phylum Patescibacteriota; class Saccharimonadia; order Saccharimonadales; family Saccharimonadaceae; genus Nanosyncoccus. Next base: position 6,663 of record JAFWLB010000001.1, read on the forward strand.
TTTGCAGGAAATGGGCCTCTCAGCTATGCCTGAAGAGGAAAAACAAAAATTCTTAGATTATATCCAAGAAGAATTAGAGGTTCGCATCGGTGAGCGTATTTCTAAGGGTCTCACCGAAGTCCAGCTTAATGAATTCGACATGATTACCGATCAGGCTGAAGCTACCAAATGGCTAGAGAAAAACCGCCCCGACTTCCGCGAAATTGTCACCCGCACCATTAACGAAATGAAAGCCGAAATCCGCACCAATCGTAACAAACTTATTTAGCGTATCCGTTCAAAAACGCTTTCGCGTCCATCGCCTTCCGCCCCTCGGGCTGCAATCTGTCAATACCGAGAATCCGCCCGTCGGCACAGGGAAGTTCTAACATTGCCTTCTCACCAGGCTTACATATGTGCGCCTCTAAAACGATGCAAGAAACCCCAAAAAACGCATATTTCGCTTTGGGAAACCTTTCATATGCCACAACTTTGCGCAAAATCTCCTCTGCGCTCTCTGTCTCTGGGCGCAGCACCCCCATCGCTTTGGTCAATTTTTCCGTGTAAGTCGCCTCTGCATCGTCCTGAACCACTGGGGTGGGCAAATTCGTCAAATTGTCGCAAATCCATTTCGCCCCTGCCTCCGCCAAGGCTTGATAAATCGCCTCTTTTTCTAGGGGCAAGCCAGATAACGTCTTCTGCCAATAAATCGGCCCCGCGTCCATCGCTTTCGCTAGTTTCATCACCGAGACTGAAAAATCCGAGGCTCCGTCCAAAATTGCACTTTCTATCGGCGATGGTCCTCTATACAGAGGCAATAGGGAAGGATGAATATTCAAAATCCCCTCCGGCTCAAACAACTCTAACACCTCGGTAGGAATTAAAACTCCAAACGATGCCAACACTCCGTGCGCCTCCGGATTTTCTCGCTTCAGCCGGCAAACTTCCTCTAAATCTGCCGCCGTCCGTGCGCGAAAAACCACTTGGCACTCTTCGCTCAACACTGCTAACGCATATTCCGCTAGCGGCCCATTTCCTAAGAAAATCACTTTTTCCAAAATTACTCCTCACCCCAGAGTTTTTTATTACCAGCAATCTTAGAATCATAGTCCACCGGCACCAACTCCCCTTTATCATCCATCTCGTAAAACGCATCCTTTTCACCCTTGATATGGTCAATAAACAACACTCCATCCAGATGGTCTATCTCGTGCAAAAGCGTCCGTGCCATCTCCCCCGTGGCTTTCAGTCTCACCTCTGTTCCGTCTTCTAGCTTAGCTTTCACTCGCACTTTGGAATGTCGCGGTACCTTCCCATAAATAGACGGCACCGACAAACACCCCTCAAAATCGCGCACCACCTTACCATCCGCCTTTATCACTTCTGGATTTATCAGCGCCGTAAACGAAGCTTTTTTCTTGTTTTCCATATCATCCCTAATGATGATGATCCGTTTCAACACTCCCATCTGAGGCGCGGCCATCGCCGCCGACAGCTCGTAGGGATGCTTGGACTCCCAGTCTAGCGACAATTTTCTCATCTCTCCAATCACCCCCAAAATCTCGTCGTCAATGACGCGTACTTTTTCGCTCTTCTCTCTCAGCCTCGGGTCCGGGGTGGTAATAATTTTCATAACCCCATTATATCACAAACTACCACCCCTGTAAATACCTCTTATGCTGTCGCAAGTTCCGTGCCATTCAGGTCAAAATCTTTCATGGCCACGGCCACAATTGCCGGATTTTCATAGGTGTTATAGTAATAAGTCTGTGTCGCCGCCGAATACCCACCGGTATAGACCGTCTTTTCAAACTTACCGTCGCCCATCTGTGCGCCACCGTCAATCATCGCCACTCCCGTCAGAGTATGAAAGAGCCGCGAAACGTTAGTAGCTTCATCAGACTGCACCGGATAATGAGTGTTCAGATAAGCCACCCGAATAAACCGATCAGTGGAATAAAATCCGCCCGGGATCCCCCTCATCATAGACCCGCTCCCAAACGCCGTCATCTTTGCCTTATCCCACTTCACTTCTTTCGGCATCTCCGGCGCCAGATTCATATAATTTCGCAAATTCTCTTTGTGCCATCCATAGCCCGGCTGGTTCGTCAAAATATCCACGTCATTTTCAAAAATTTCCATCCCGTTAGCGGTATATTCCACTACGATAGATCGCTTGCCGTCTCCGATAATGAAGTGCAACTCAGACACCGGAAATTGTTCATTGATTGGTTTTGCCACAATCGCTACATCGCGCAGAGCTTTTTCCGCCTCATCTACCGTCTTAAAATTCATCGCCACCCAGAGCGGAAATTCATACGCGGCTACATTAGTTTTGCCGTCCACGGCATCAGTTTCATAAGAGGCGTAGCCAGGAAAATTCAGCCCGGCAATCGCCAAACCTGATTCATTGGCGCAGTCAAAATATAGGGGTGTGTTCTCTACCACAATCGCCATCCCGATTATTGCCCCCGTACTAGACTTCATTTCGCCTAGGAACGCCGACTGGTAGCTATACCCTCTTGGCGTCACTACTACTTTTTGTCCATATCCTACCGACCAGTCCAAATTCCGCCCAAAATACATCTGCCCCTTATCATCACTAAATCTCACCCCTGTACACATAAAACCTCCTTTAATCATTATTTCTAATTCTATTTTATCATATATTTTGTGCTACAACAGCCCCGGAGGGTCCAAGATGACCCGGAAATTTTTGTCCAAATCCGCACAGGCCTCCACCAGCGCTCGCCGTGATCTAGCCCGCACAATTATCTGCCACCCATACCCCCGTACCGTTCTCTCATGAAACGCCGGCTGGGGTGGGGAAACAATTAGCCTCTTGTCTTGCGCCAATTTTGCCACTACTGTCCGTACTTTTTGTACCGCCAGTCTCTCGGTTTTTAGCGTAATTTCCAATTTCATCACAAATTTAAACGGCGGAAATCCGGCCTTTTGTCGTTGTCTCAATAAATACTCATAAAACCCCTGGTAATCCTCCTCCATCGCAAACTTCAAAACCGGATGCTCTGGCCGATAAGTCTGCACAAATACCTCAGCCTCAGCAAGATGTCCCCGCCCCACCCTCCCCATCACTTGTGTCAACAATTGAAAAGTTCGCTCCTCCGCCACATAATCTGGCAGTGATAACCCCGCATCGGCCTGCACCACTCCTACCGTAGCCAGTCGTGGTAAATCCAACCCCTTAGCCAGCGTCTGTGTCCCCACTAAAATATCCACCTCCCCCTCCCGGACAGAGGCATACATTGTCTCTAGCCCCTCGCCCTTCTTATTATCTGCGTCGAACCGCCGCACTTTCGCCTCTGGGAATAGCTTTTTCAGCTCTGCCTCTAATAACTTCGTCCCAAACCCCTTGTGTATTAGCCCCGGCTGCCCACACTTAGGGCAGCCCATCGGGACTTTCTCCTCAAATCCACAGGTATGGCACCGCAATACATACCCATCCGCATGTAGTGTCAGTGGCAAGAAACAATTCGGGCATATCACCTCTTCACCACAATTATCGCAGATTGTTAAAGGAGACGATCCTCGCCGGTTATGAAAAATCAACGTCTGCCTACCCGCCGCCAGATTTTCTGAAATTTTAGCCAGTAACCTATCGCAAAAATATCGGTTTTTCCGGAAATTATCTCTGTTTTTGAAATCTACTAATCTCACCTCTGGACGCGTCGCCGCTTTCTTCGCCCTCTCCGTAATTTCCACTACTGCATTTTGCCGTTTGGCCAGATAATAGTCCTCCACCGTTGGCGTAGCCGACCCCAGTACTAAATCTATCCCCAATTCCTTTGCCATAAAACTCGCCACTCTAATAGCCGAATACTTCGGCGCGTTCTCTTGGTAATAAGTGGCCTCATGCTCTTCGTCGATCACAATCAGCCCCAAATCATCAAGAGGTGCAAACAGCGCCGATCTTGGTCCAATCACAATTCTTGGCCCCTCAGAAGCCAACAGGGCATCAAAAATCAAATGCCGCTCCGCCTCGGTCTGCTTAGAATGGATCACTACCACCTTTTTACCAAAAACTTCCTGAAAAACCTGCACCAGTTGACCCGTCAAAGCAATTTCCGGCACCAGGAGGATAGTAGACTTTTGCCGTTTAAAGGCATTTAAAGCCATTTTAAGGTAGATGTTAGTCTTTCCGCTTCCGGTTCTCCCATGCAGTAGTTTCGTCGCGCTACGGGCCTGCTGGAGGCCTTCTAGCGCCTTTTTCTGAGAAGAGTTTAACGGTATGTCTACGCGAGCGAGTTGTGCATTCCCGAACAAATGTTCGGTTTTTTGCCCCCGCCTCCGTTTTTCTACGCCTTTTGGTAAAATTAGCCCCACCGCCGCTCCCGACGGCGCCAAATAATATTCATGTATGAATCGCACCACATCCAGCAAATGCCGTGGCAATGGTTGTGCATACAAAATTTTCAAAATCGCTCGTGTGCTAAAATCCGGTTGCGCAACTTTTTTAACTACCACACCCGGTACAGACCTAGGGCCCAACGGCACCAACACAATTTGTCCCGGCAGCAGGGAACCATCAAAACTATACGTCAGCCCTTCCGTCCTCCCCACCGGCATCACCTCGTAAAACATACTTCCATTATAACATTGTTGTAAAAAATACTGAATTCATGCTATAATAGAGAGAATTAAGCGAGGTAATATGTTAGATATATTTGTCACATCTAGGGTGCGCCGCAAAATTATCGTAGTTTTTGCTAAATATCCTGATTTCAAAACCCACACCAGGGGTCTTGCCAAACTCATCAAAGAGGACCCCGGCAACATTCAGAGAGAGCTAAACCGCATGGTGGATGGCAAATTCCTCATCGCCACCAAAAAAGGCAAAACCAAAATCTACCAAACCAACAAAAGATTTCCAATCTTAAAAGAACTGCAGAGCATCGTTATCAAAAGCCAGAAAGGCAGCAAACCTAGCAAAACTATCGGCTAAAAACAGGGGAAACAAATGAACAAAATTTTTACAAAGCTCATCGAAAAGCGCGGTTTTAACTCCGATTTTCTACATCCCAAATACGAAAATTTAGCCGCCCCCTCCACGCTCCCCGGTGTGGATAAAGCCGTCGCCCGTATTCAGAAAGCCATCGAAAATCACGACAAAATCATCATCTACGGTGACTACGATGCCGACGGTGTTACCGCTAGCGCCCTCATGGAGCACGCTTTACTTCTTTCAGGCGTAAAGCCAGAAAATCTCGCCATCATGCTTCCTGATCGCTTTGCCGATGGCTACGGCATGAGTCCTCGCCTCATCAAAGAGGCCGAAAAACAGGGAACAAAACTCGTCATCACCGTCGACTGCGGCTCCCGTAACCATGCCATAATTGACGAATTAAACACTCTCCAAATTGACACCATCGTCACCGATCACCACGAAACTGACGACCAAATGCCCGCAGCCCTCGCCGCTTTAAATCCAAAACGCAAAGACAGCCCTACCCCCGCACTCGAAAACCTCGCTGGCGTCGGCGTGGCTTTTAAGCTCGCCCAAGCCCTCGTCGAAGCCAAGCTAATCCCCGCAGGCCAAGAAAAATGGCTCCTCGATCTCGTCCTCATCGGCACTATCTGCGACAGTATGCTCCTCACCGGCGAAAACCGTATTCTCTGTTACTACGGCCTCAAAGTATTAGCCAAAACTCGCCGCCCCGGACTGATCGAACTCATGCGCCGCGCCGGCGTCAAAACCATCAGCTCCGATGCCATCGGTTTTCAAATCGGCCCCCGTATCAACGCCGCTGGCCGTCTGGATACCGCCGACATTTCTCTAAATCTCTTGCGCACCTATTCTCCCACCAAGGCGGCTACTCTCGCCATCCAGCTCGAAGATTTAAACAAGAAACGCCGGACTGAACAAAATCTTGCTATCCGCGAAATCAAGGAACGCGGCCTCCAACCCGGCCCCGTCATCATCGAAACGGGCAAATGGCACGAAGGCATCGTGGGCATCGTCGCCGGCCGCCTAGTCGAAGATTTCGCCAAACCCGCCTTTGTCTTCACCGAAACCGAAAACGGCATTTTCAAAGGTTCCGGCCGTAGCTTCGGCGACTTTGACCTCGCCAAAGCTTTAAGCCACGTCAAGGACATCATCATCGGCGGAGGTGGTCACGCTAGCGCCGCCGGCGTCAGGGTCGATAGAAAAGACCTCTACGCTTTTCGCGAGAAAATCCACGCCTATTACGACAGCCTAAACCTCAAAGACCAAACCAAATACCTCAAAAAATCTCCCGACCTCACCCTCGACGACTTTTCCGACCTCACTCTTGATTTGCTAGACGAACTTGCTACTTTGGAGCCCTACGGGCCAGGGAACGAAGAACCAATTTTTCGCCTTAGGAATGTCAAAATCTCTAAAGTCACCCGCATGGGCTCAGATCAAAATCATCTCCGTCTCGATCTCACCGACAAAAACAGCAAACCTTTTAAACTCGTTGCTTTTTTTGCCCCAGAAAAATGGCTATCGCTCACTCCAGACGCCGAAATCGAACCCCTTATCACTCTCGTCAGAAACGAATTTCAGGGCATCACTTCCATCGAAGCCCGCCTTCTCGACATTGACTTCCCGCATTAGCCGTGCTACAATTCAATAAAGAGAAGCGCCTCTAGGAAGCGCTTCTCGGATGGTTGGTTCTAACCGGTTTTACCGGTTAGATTTTTTACTTCGGCGGCTTTTCCGCTTCGGGAAGATGATGCATAACAGATTAATCTGTATGGTCATTTAACACCTCCTTTCCGGCAACCTAACTATCCTAGAAAAGTCGTCTAATGGCTACCTCACGCAGCACGAACATTACTGTTCCTGCACTTGAGCCACTAAACTCCGAAGCCAACCCGCCGTCATTATATACATACCAAATATGAAATTACAACCCTATAACATCAAAATCTGGAGCATGAGTGTTTTGGCCTCTGGGGATTTTTCATTATCATTCATGCTTAACTCACTAAAAATCCAGTTGCAAAGTCCCGAAAATAGTCTATAATGGTAAGTGCAACAATTTCATAATTCATTCGCCAGCTGTTTTAATTCAGCATGGTTCGAATAAAAAACGGCGCCGTTAGGCAGTCGATTATTCGAACTAGCTACGCTGGTGAGAATTATGAGATTGTTGCACCTAGCGGTGCCGTTTTTGTATACGCCTTTTAATAAAAATGGCACCACCAGGAAAATAATACAAAGGCGTAAAAGTGAGGCAAAAGACAACATGAAGGCAAAAAGCAAAGTATCCTTAATAATAACGACAGTAACTTTATTATCTATATATGGTATTAATCTGTATAGTAACACTAATAATACTGCAGCTTTAGAATATACAACTAACTATGGCGTAAACTTCACTCTCCGTCCCTCAATCAACGTCTCACTATCCTCATCTGATCTAGTCATCACAGACCTTCTGCCTAACACCAGCAGTGATAGTAATGTAATCACTATTAATGTAGCTAGCAATAATAGTACTGGCTATGTACTGAATAGTAGTGTAGGTAGTAATAGCATAACTGGTACTAATAATACTAGCTATAATAATCGTAATCTCACCAATACAGCAGCTAATAACTATACCTTTACTAGTCTAGATTATGGTAGTAGTGTTTCTGATATGTCTAGTGAGGATGTAGATCCTAATACTTGGGGCTATAGTTATGCTACCTACAATACTTCTACGTCAGACTATAATGCCTGGAGTAATTATTCTGGTTTACCATTATATAGTGATACCACTAACATAGCTACATTAAAAACTACTAATACTACATCATTAGCCACAGGAGATAACATTAGATTTAAGATAGCAGCTAAAGCCTCTAGTACCCAAGGCTCAGGAGAATATACTAACATCATCAACTTCATAGCTGTAGGTAATCCTACACCAGTATCCTTCTATGATGCCTTTAGTGAAGCAGCTAGCCAACCAGGTAGCACTATATCACAACTTAATGGCTACTATAAGATGCAGGATATGAGTGCGGAGATATGTAATGCAGTAAGTCTATATGATGATGCTAGTCATATACAACTAATAGATACTAGAGATAATGAAATATACTGGATAGGTAAGCTAAAAGATGATAGATGCTGGTTATTAGATAACTTAAGGCTAGGCTCCAACGACTATCCCATAGAACTTACGCCGCAGGATACCAACATAGAGGAAGCTTGGACTTTGCCGAGGGGGATTACGAGCGGGTTCGGCTCCTACACGATGGCTCAAATTAACGCCGCATACAAAAATACTACTACCACGTCTTATGGCCTAGGCAGCGGCAAAGTAGGAGCTTATTATAATTATTGCGCAGCCAGTGGGGGCACTTATTGCTACGACGAAAATAGTGGCATTGGCAATGCGGAATATGATGTTTGCCCGGCTAATTGGAAGTCGCCAACGGGCGGGACTAATGGAGAATACATTAGTTTATTTTGGGCTTCTAATAACGATAGCGCTATTTTCCGCAATTCATTGTCGACGCCACTTTCGGGAAGATATTTTCAAGCCACACAAGCCTTTCTCAACACATATGGGTACTTTTGGTCATCTACATATTATGGAGCAGGTTCTATGCTCGATTTAGTAGTTAGCTCTTCTGGCGTTGATTATTATAGAGGGTTCAATACGAGAGAAGTAGGCAACTCTATCCGCTGCATCGCCAACAATCAATAATCCAAAAGCAACAGGGAATTATGGTATAATATAAGACATGAAACAAGTCATATTGAAAGCTAAGCTCAAAAATCACGATGATTTTGAAGACAAACTTAGCGATATCAATTTAGATTTCTCACCTGTTTACTGGCAACACGACCGGGTTTATGTCCCCAAAAACTACAAACCCCACGCCAATTTTCCGCGCCTTACTATGCGTACCGAAATGAAAGCCGTCGACAAGCCCGCCAAATATTTCTTTATCTTAAAACGCCACATTGAGGATTCCGGTGTAGACATTGTCGAAACCACCGAAATCAAAAATTACGAAGAAATCGTCAACATCATCCTCCAGCTTGGCTTTAAGCTAGCTAAAGAGGTCTCGCGCCGTCGCCAGACCCTCAAAATGGGCGAAGGCACCTACATCCATCTCGATAAAATCGAAACTCTCCCCGGCTACTATGCCAAAATCGAATCCACCCTCGACGCCAACGACTCAACCATCGAAGCTAAACAAGATCTCGCCAAAACCTTCCAAACTCTCGGCGAAAACAACTTCACGGAAAACGCTTATTTCGAACTCTAGCCTCTCGGCGGCTCACCATCTGGCTCGCCCAGCAATTTTTTACTTTTAATCTCGTATCGCTTTCCGTTCACCGGCGACACGTAATAGTCCTCGTTCAAAAGATTCACAAACATCGTCAAATCTTTATCATCCATGATGATAATCGATCCATCGTCATCTGTCATCAGCTCTAGCTGCATCTCGTCCGCATATTCGATCAATTTATCTTGCGGCATCTCCTCGGCGATGTCCATCGCCTGCACCTTTTTCAGAATCGGCTTCTTATCGGCCAAAAGCCCGTCCAGCGTCAGTCCTTCTGCAAACGACAGTTTATATTTCTCAGTCAATTCTTTTGCCTTCGCCTCCGCGATCACTTGCGCCTTATAGTCATACTGGAACAAATTCTCAAACTTCGCCTGGTTAAATACCACAATCGTCCCATCCACAATCGCCACCTGATTATCCTCCGGCATTTTCAAAGCGATCTCAGCGCTAAACGGCTCAAAACTCTCCCCCTTAATCTCCCAAGACGAAGCCCCGCGTAAAGCTCCAGACGCCGGCAAAATCTTTGCGATATAAAAAGTTTTCATACCAGTTTCACCCGGGTAAGTAAACTTCGCAATAATCCCTTTCACCTTCCTAAAGTCATACTCATTCTCGGAAAAATAATCTATATCTTTATATTCATTTTCAATCAAATGAATCAAAGTCTCCGCTCGTCCCACATTAGACAGGGAAGTACGATAAATCACCTTCTCCTCGCCATCTGCCCGTTCATACTCGCGGCACTCTAACCCCTTATCCGCCTCTTCGATCACAAACTTCACCGCCTCATTCATGAACATCGACTTCACCGCCCCCGCCAACTTGTCAGAGTATTTTATCTTATACGGCGTGTAATTTTTGTTAAACAAAAACAATTCTGCCGAAACATTATTCTTTACCTCGTCCACCTCATTTGCCCACAAGAATACATCAAATTCTTCCATTTTCCTCCTTATTTCCCCCATTATACCATAAAACCCAGAAAGACAGTGTTCGGTTATTATAAAACAAAAAGGGAACAAGCGCAACTGGTTTTGTTCGGTAAATTAACAGGGGAGTTTTCCACAATAGTGCAAAACTCAAAGCTTAAAAAAGTCCAAAAAAGCTCTTGCAAAATCCAAAAAAATATCATAAACTTAAATCAAGCGAACAATAATACAAAAACGCGAAACAAAAGCACCTTAACACAGTTTGAGACCGACCAACTAGGAGTTGTGGCGCGCATTAACCTTAAGCGAGATGCGTCAAAACAATCGTGAGCACCTTCCTCTAAACACACCTCCCAATAAAACTCTATATGGTCTATCACACAATAAGTCTCTCAACGGCTATGATTATGAAACTCGCTTCGTGCGGGTCAGAATCGTAGTAGATTATATTGTGTCCAAACAAAAATCAAAGCAGAAACAAACCCGCCGCAGTTTCTAGTTGAACGGTCTCAAGCGCACAAACACAAAACAGTGTATAATATATACATGGAGAAACTACATATCCCTGTATTATTATCAGAAGTCCTAGCAGGCTTAAATCCGCAGCCACACGAATCTTATTTAGATTTGACCGCCGGTTACGGAGGGCATGCTAGTGAAATTTTGGATGTAACACAGAATTATAAAGATTCAGTTTTGGTGGATCGTGACGAATTTGCTGTAAAATATCTCAAGCAGAAATTCCCGCCCACCATCAAAATCAAACACACGGATTTTTATAGTGCGGTGCTACAGCTTTTCGAGTGTGGAATGACTTTTGATATGATACTCGCGGATTTTGGAGTTTCCTCTCCGCAACTAGACATGGAAAGTCGGGGTTTTTCGTTTAAATACGATAGCCCACTGGACATGCGCATGGATCAAACGCAGGCTCGGACGGCTGCCGATGTCGTCAATAAGTCTAGCGAGCGAGAACTAGCCGAAATTTTCGTCAAATACGGCGAAATTCCTCAAGGGCGCGCCCACATGTTGGCTCGCATCATCGTGCATCATCGCCCGATCAACACCACGAGGGAACTAGCCGACCTGATCAAAACCAGGCTACACTATCACTCAAAAATCCATCCCGCTACTTTAGTGTTCCAGGCTATCCGTATTGTAGTCAATGACGAGTTGGGGCAGATCGAAAAGACTCTCCCGCTCCTGCCAAAGCTACTGAATAAAAACGGTCGCCTCGGCATTATCACCTTCCATAGCCTAGAAGATAGGTTAGTCAAAGACTTTTTCAAAGAAGCTTCCAGCTTTGGCGAAGAATCCACGCTAGAAATCATCAATAAAAAACCTATCACCGCAGAGAGTGAGGAGTTAGTTATCAACCCGCGCTCGCGCAGTGCCAAATTAAGACTAGCGCAAAAGCGGCATTGATAAAAATAAAAACACTAAAAAAGGAGGCAAAATATGCCAAAACAAATCGTCGTGACTAACAAGTCCCGCAAGCAAAAAGTGAAAGTTCATTTTCACTAATTACTAGGCGGGAAATCCCGCCTAGTCACATGGGCCTTTGAAGGGCCTACCAATAAAGAGTTTTCACAGAGAGTGTGAAGTGTATGACCTTCCCGGGTTGGCACTGGCGAGTTACTTATAGCTCTGCTCATCAGTCGCCACCCGGACTAAGACAAAACCAAACAAGCAAAATAACAAAACAAACATCAAGCGAGGAAAAACAAAAATCATGTTCAATCAAACTTACGTATCTAGACGCGGTGCTACCACTGTCAACAGCTTTGCCCGCAACCGCAACACCATCCGCCACGCCAAGCGCAGTCTCGGCTCAATTTCTCAGATCGTCATCGTCGGGATGTTAACCTTAGTTTTTGGCCTTATTTACGTAGCTGAAGGCACCAAAGCCACCAGTTTTGATTATGAACTGTCTTCCGTCGAATCCGAAATTACTGAAATGAACGCCGAAAAAGATGACCTCGCAGTAGAAAAAGCGCGTCTGACCTCTGTCGCAGCAGCCAAAAACAGCACCGTCGCCGCTGCCATGGAGACCGCCACGGTAACCGGCTATGCCACGGAATAGTCAACAAAAACCCGAAACAATTACCGATTCGCCTCGCCGGCGCATCAAAATTCTTCACAGTGTAGTTTTAGTCGCCCTTGGTATCATTTTGGTGCGACTTTTTATTATCCAAATCTTTGAACATAATGACTGGGTAGCCAAAGCCAACGAGCAACATACTCTACTCGAGACCATCACCGCCAAACGGGGCGAAATTTACATGATAGACCACGGCGAACCAGTAGCGGTCGTTCTTAACCAAACTACCTATCAACTTGTCATTGACCCCGCCGTCACCAAAAAAGAGGACGTCGAAAAAGTCATCAATGACTATGCCAAAGATTATGTAGCAGCAGATCTAAACGAAGTTTATAATACCGAGAATCTCCGCTATTCCATCGTTGCCAAAAACATTCCTCGCGACGTCGCCCAAAAAATTGCCGATTCCGAAACTCCCGCTATTTGGCTAAAAAAGACCAACCAACGCGTTTATCCCGAGGGACAACTAGCCTCGGGTTTACTCGGTTTCGTCAATAATGACGGAGTTGGTCAATACGGCGCAGAAGGATCCTTCAACAAACAACTTGCCGGTGAAGACGGGCTAGTCAAGGCCACTGCCGATGTCAATAAAGTTGCCCTCTCTATTGGTAACGACAATGTTAAAATTCCGGCCAAAGATGGCGAAAACATCGTACTTTCCGTCGATCGCAGTCTCGAACAGGGCGTTGAAGAATTGGCCATGAACGCCATCAACTCTACTGCTGCCACCAACGCTTCCGTTCTCGTCATGGACCCTAACACCGGGGAAGTTATCACCATGGCTAATCTCCCTAATTACGACCCGGCCAACTATGATAAAGTCACTGACGCCGCCGCTTTTGTCAACTATACCACCGAAGTCCCCTACGAACCGGCCTCTATCTGCAAAAGCTTCACTTTTTCCGCCGCCATTAACGAAGGCAAAATGACTGCCGACACCACCTATTTTAACGAGCATTACACCACGGTCGACGGCTGGAAAATCGAAAACGCCGAGCAGCGCGGTATCCTCTACGGCACCATCAATATGAAAACCGCTCTCTACTGGTCACTTAACACCGGCTCTATCCAGGCTCTCCGTTTACTCGGTGATAATCCCAATCAAATCACTCAGCAGGGCAGGGAAAGACTTTACGATTATTACTACAACAAGTTCCGCTTAGGCCAAGCTACCGGCATCGAGCTCATTGAGGCCGAAGGCTTTATTCCTGATCCTAATGAAGGTTGGGGCCGAGATTCTACTTACGCCAACATGACTTTCGGCCAGAACCTAGGTATTACCATGATTCAAACTGCCTCTGCTTTCTCTGCGGTTGTTAATGGCGGCACTTGGCATACTCCGACCATCGTCAAGGGAGTATTGAAGAACGGAGAAATAGTTAAAGACAGCGCGTCGGAAAATTCCGCAATTTCTGACCAAATTTTGTCCGAAGAAACCTCCGCTGCCATGCGCGACATGCTGATTTACAACCGCGGCTACAAAGTCACCGGCGGTATTGATCGTCCCGGCTATGATATTGGCGGTAAGTCCGGTACCGCCCAGGTCGTCGTCAACGGCGCCTATGATGACACTTTTGCCCAGCTTGTCGGCTCCTACATTGGCTTTGTCGGGCCAAGTGGGGAGTTGCCAAAATACGTAATAATGGTTAAAATGTGGGGAGAGGGTGCTAGCATCGGCTCTGGTGACGCTATGGACCTTTTCGATAAGCTCTCCAACTACCTTATCGACTATCAAAAAATAAAACCGAGGATATAAAATGATGTTAACTATCAGCGACGAAGTATTTCACGGATTTCTACTAGCTTTAGCCGGCTTTCTCTTTTCCATGGCTTTAACTCCGTTTTATACCCATTTTGCCTACAAATACAAATTCTGGAAAAAGCAAAAAACCGAAACCGTAGACGGCAAAGATTTACCAGTTATGCGCAAACTTCACGCTCATAAATTCAAACACGTTTTTCCTACCATGGCTGGACTTATCGGCGTAGTAGCCGTCACCGCCGTCACCTGGATTTTTAACCTCGATCGTGGTCAAACTTGGCTTCCGCTCGCCGGCTTTCTCGGCGGGGCGTTAGTCGGTGTTATCGACGATGTGATAAACATCTTCGGTTCTGGTCGCGGTGCAGCTGGCTTGCGCGGACCAGTCAAATTCCTTTTGATTACCATAGTCGGCGTGGCTTTAGGCTGGTTCTTTGCCGCCAAACTCGGTTGGACCACCATCCTCATTCCATTCTTTGGCAATTTCGAAGTCGGCATCGTCGGCATGATTCTCATTTTTGCCTTTGCTGTCGTCGCTACCAGTAACGCCGTCAACATTTCCGACGGTTTAGATGGCCTTTCCGGCGGTCTTGCTATGATGGCCTACGGAGCCTTCGGCGTCATCGCCCTCTTCCAGGGCAACATTTTGCTCTTTGGCTTTTGTCTCACCGTCGTCGGCTGGCTCCTCAGCTACATCTGGTTCAACGTTCCGCCCGCCCGCTTCATGATGGGCGACACCGGCTCTTTTGCTCTTGGTGCTGGGCTAGGAGTCGTCTCCATGATGACCAACTCCTTCCTACTCTTGCCGGTTATCGGCTTGCCTTTTGTCATCGAGGCTGGTTCCAGCCTTCTCCAACTTTTCTGGAAAAAATTCTTTGGTAAAAAACTTTTCATTTCTGCGCCTCTCCACCACCACCTTGAAGCTAAAGGCTGGGGCGAAGCTAAAATCGTCATGCGCTTCTGGATTATCGCCGGTGTCTGTGCTATCGTGGGCGTTTTCTTAGCCGCCACCGGAGGTGCCATCTAAGTGAAACGCAAACACAAAGCCGACCTCGTCATTTTGTTTGCCACCCTTGGTCTCATGGCCCTCGGTCTTATTGTCATTTATGCCATCGGCCCCATGCGTGCCAATGTCCTTAATTCTACTTACGGCGCCAATTACGATTCCAATTATTTCTTCTGGGGCCAGCTCCGCTCCGTCGGTCTCGCTCTTCTCGCCTTTTTTGCCGCCTTTAAGTGGATACCCTACAAATACATCAAAAAATTTGCTAAACCCATCATGATTATTGCACTTGTATTGTCGGGTTTACTTTGGTTGTTATCGCTCGTCGGCGCCAGTCTTGTTAAATGTGAACTAGGCGAATGTCGTTGGTTTGAGCTGGGCGGTTTTAGCTTTCAGCCCGCCGAATTTTTAAAACTCGCCCTCGTCATTTATCTCGCTGATTTTCTCGCCCGCAAAAAAGAAGAGGGAAAGATCGGCGATCCCCGCGAATTTTGGCTGCCGCTCCTTGTTGTTTGCGGCATCTCACTTTTCCTCGTTGTCATTGCACAGGGCGATCTTGGTACCGGCGTCGCCTTGATCGCTATTATTCTCGGTATGCTACTGGTTTCTGGCGTTCCCGCCAAACAATATCTCATTATGCTCACTATTATCATTGTAGGTGCTGTTGGCGCAGTGGCTTTTTCTGGTCACCGTATGGAACGCGTCGATGCCTGGCTCACCACCTTAACCGGCGGAGAAAGTTCAGATTCCACCTATCATGTTGACAACGCCATGCTCGCCATTGGCGTCGGCGGCCTATTTGGCGTCGGCATCGGCAATTCCGTCCAAGCCACCGGCTATCTCCCCGAGTCCATCAACGACTCCGTCTTTGCTGTCATGGGCGAAACTTTTGGTTTTGTCGGGCTTTTCCTGGTTATTGCCGTCTTTGCCGTTCTTCTCATGCGTATGCTCAAAGTCGCCGAGCATACCAGCGGTGACGAAGAACGTCTGCTCATTATCGGTATTTTTTCGTGGACGCTCGCCCAAGTCGTAGTCAACATTATGGCCATGACTTCACTTGTACCAGTTACCGGTATTACTTTACCGCTCCTCTCTTATGGCGGCACCAGTATGATCTTTATCGCCTTCGCTTTGGGCCTCGTTTTGCAACTTTCGTGTTATACTAGTAGAGAGGTAAATACCAAAAATGAAAATATTAGTAGTCGGCGGGGGCAGCGGGGGTCACATTACGCCAGCCGTCGCCGTAGTTCGTGAAATCATCAAAGAAAAACCTCGTGCTGAGGTTGAGTTTTGGACTGACCCCAAATATCACAAAAATGTCACCAAACTCACCACCGAAATCGGTGTAGCCTGGGGCGAAGAAGCTCGCCGCAAAAAATCCACTTATATCCGCGTCCGTCAACTTCCCGCCGGCAAATTCCATCGTTATGCCAACTGGCATTTTAAAGATTACTTCGTTCATTTTGGTCTCACTTTAAGGGAACTAATTTTCGGCAACATTTTTGGCTTCTTTGGCTTCCTGGCTGGGCTTATCACCAGTTTTTGCCGCCTCTTGCCTAGGCGCAATCGCCCAAATATTATTTTTTTGAAAGGTGGCTACGTTTGTTTGCCCGTGGGTTTGATTGCCCGTCTTTTCAAAATTCCTTACGTCATTCACGAATCCGATGTTGTCGCCGGCCTCGCGAACCGTATCCTCATGAAAAAAGCCAAAAAAGTCGCTTTCGGTATGCCCATTCCTGAGGATCTTCAGAAATCTCACCCCAATTACGTCTGGACCGGCATTCCGGTCGGCTCCGAATTCAAAGCCGTTTCTTCCGCTCAGCAAAATTCCTTCAAACGCGCCTTCTCCTTTAATCCCAATCAGCCCCTCGTGGTCATCACCGGCGGCTCGCAAGGTTCCGAAAACCTCAACGAGGCCACCCGCGCTATCTTGCCCGAGCTTCTCAAATTCACGTCCGTCGGTCTCGTCGCTGGCCGCAAACATTACGAGGATATGATTGATCTCAAAAAATACGAAAACTGGGAAAAAGCCTCTCTCGAATCCAACTTCCGCATGTGGGAGTTTAACACCACCATGAATGAACTCATGGGCGCTGCTGATGTCGTGGTCTCGCGCGCCGGCGCTACCACCATCGCTGAAATGGCCGCCCTCAAAAAAGCCACCATCCTCGTCCCGTTTGAGCGTTTGCCTGGCGGTCACCAGCAGAAAAACGCCGAACGCTTGAAGGATCTCAACGCCGTTGCTGTCGTCAGCGACATGGCTATGGTTGCTGACCCCACCAAGTTGCTAGACGAAATCCGTCATCTCATCAAATCTCCTCGCCTTCGCGCCAACATGGCCAACCGCTTGCACCAGGAAGCTCGTGCTGACGCCGCTCGTCGCCTCGCCGAAATAATCCTAGAGGAGGCCGGTTAGAGTGGGGAAGAGACATGGACGGGTGGTGCCGCCGGAGGGGGCCCCCCGCGAAAGCCTGAGCGGGGGAGGAGGCGGTGACAGGACCCGTCCAGAATTGGTACGAAAACATCAAAATCGTGAGTCTCATTACAAAATGGGTCGCACTATTGGCGAAAAACGCGAAAAACTCGAGACTAGAAACGAACGCAACGCTGCCCGCAAACAGGATAAAAAACGCCAAGCCCGCCGTATTATTTTTACCATTTTAGGTTTTACTGCTCTGACTGGCGTGCTGATTTTTCTTTGTTTTTTCTTCGTCGGTAGCGGCGAGCCAGCGCCGGTCGCTCCCCCAGCCGAAGAACCGGTTTCCACCGAGCCCACTATTGAAATTATTGACGAAGACGCCTCTGCCGGTAGCAAAATCACCAACCGCATGCGGTCCTATATTGGCCAAGCCGAGCAAGATTTTCGCGATCTCGGGTACAAGCCTATCAAAGCCGTGGTGCCGTCTGGCGCCATCCGCGAAGTCGATTTCTATCTCGATGGCCATCCTGGCTTTATTAAAACCACTATCGACCGTGGCACTGCCGTTACAGTCGAAGATGCTGACCGCATGCTCCGCTACCTTGCCGGACAAGGAATCAATGATTTCCAGTATATAGATGTCCGCATCGCCGGCAAAGCCTTCTGGAAGTAGGGAAGCGTTCGGGATTTGTTCGGGGTAGTTTACTCTCCTTCCAGTTCGGTTTTTGTTCGGAAAAAACCTCTTAAAAAGTAGGGCACGACACCAAACCACGCAAAAATAACAGGGAAAGAGCAGAAGTAGGGAAATAAACCGGGGAAAAAGTCAAATCAAAAAAAATCTAGGCACGCCAAGCCCAAAAACCAAGCCTAACAGGGGTAACGGATATCGATAGCTAAAAATAAGTATTTCGAAGCATTTTTTAGATTTGGCCCGTTGTGATCTTTACGATATCCCAGCACGTGAGCGCCCTCGAGTACTCGTGTAGGAGCTATTAGGGTTTCGCTAGTGTGCCAATGTGTAGGTTCATAGGGGCGAGCCGTTGAGGCATAAGGCGCGAACGCCTGCCGGATATTGTAAAGATTATCAACTGCCAAGTCCGGCTCCGAAATACTTATTTTTAGTTATTAGCAGCTAGGAATTGTGGACGTATACTTGAAAGACGATAACTTAATCGTCCAAAAACCATAACCGTAATGTCCTAAAATATGCATTGTGCGACATTAAACCTATATAGAAAAGTCGATCGTCAATGTCGCCCAAAATCCACCTTTTTCAAAATCCAGCCCCCACTTTTTTATTTTTAATTCCCCACGTTCGCCGGCTTCTTCATTTATTTGGACCTTTTAATGTTTTATCGCCAAAAACCCATCCATAGAATTATCCTTCTCGGCATGGTGATCCGTTCTCTCAACAGGGGTGGATAAGGGGAGGGAATGATGCGTCAGCTTGATTGCAGCTGTCGATTTTTCTTGATATTCTACCTCTGGACGAACAGGGGAAGAAGGGGTAGAAGGAGCAGAGTTAGCGTTAACAACAGGAGTAGCAACAGGGGAAGTTGCGGGGGTGGTCACCGCTGCTGCCTTTCCTTTCTTTCCCCGCTTCTTACTCTTTTTGCGGCTGATCTTCGACTCACTAGCAGCAGCTTGCTTAGAAGCTTTCTGAACCTTCTGAACGGCATTCTGTTGCCCTTGAACAGCCTTTTTTGCAGGCTTCACCTCGACTTTACTTTGATTTTCGGCCACCAGCTTTGCCAGATCCTTCAACCCCAGGCTCTCACGCCCCTCAGCCATGTTTGGACTCAACTTCTGCTTGCGGATGTTATTTATTACCATCTTCGGCTCCTCTTGTCGCCCAGAGTCCGCTAATTCCCTCTTGTATCTCTCTGACTGCTCAATCGTCTCCCGGATTTCCGCTTCCACCTCCATCCGTGGTCGCGCATAATATTCGCGGGAGTGCGCTACAATTGCATCAAAATTGTCCGAAGGTGTGCTAGGGATAGACAGCGTAGTAGCCGAAAACGCCGGCACCTTTTCACCCTTGATGATCATAGAAATCACAAAATGCCGGTTGTTTAATTGAATAATATCTGATTCGTCAAAAGTCGGTTCAAACTGCTTCACTAGCACCGGCGCATCGTCCGGCGACACTCGGAAGGAGATCGTCGTCCCGACGTTACCAAACACCGCATCACGTACACTATCCGTCATCTGGGCCACATATTGATTAGCCACAGTCAGGTTCAACCCGTATTTTCGCGCTTCCGACAAAATCACTGCAAACGAATCCGTCGCAAAGTTCTGAAACTCATCCACATAGAGGTAAAATGGCCGCCTGTCCGCTACATTTGGGATGTCAGATCGGCTCATCGCCGCCAGTTGCACTTTTGTCACGATAAACGCCCCCAGAATTGCCGCGTTATCTTCCCCAATCAGCCCCTTAGACAAATTCACCACCAAAATCTTCCCTTCATCCATAATTTTCCGAATGTCAAACGAAGACTTTGGCTGCCCGATGATATTTCGGATAATCGGATTAGCCGTAAACGCCCCAACCTTATTCAACACCGGCGCGATCGACTCGTTCACCTGCTTCTCATTCCACTGTCCGAACTCATGCTTCCAGAATTGCAATACCGTGACATCTTTACAATAATCCAAAGTTTCTTTCCGGAAATCTTTATCAGTCAAAAGTCGCGAAATATCCAAAAGAGTCGTCTCTGGGCGATCCAGTAGCGCTAGAAGCGTATATCTCAAAATATGCTCCAACCTCGGACCCCAAGAATCCCCGAACATTCGCTTCAATACCCCGATCACTTCCGAACAGATGTTCGGTTTCTTCGCCGGATCGGTCACTTCTAGAGGGTTAAACGCCACCGGAAACGCTGTATCCGCCGGGTTAAAATACACCACATCTCGGATTCGACTTTCTGGCACAAACCGCAAATTATCAATCGCAAAATCTCCGTGCGGGTCAACAATTGCGTATCCCTGGTTATGAAACACATCAGATAGAGCTAACAACTCCAAAAGTCCGCTCTTCCCCGCCCCTGTTTGCCCGATAATATACACATGCCGCGATCTGTCGCGTCGAAGCAAACCAAACTGATGGTTTATCCCCCGAAAATTCGTTAGCCCAAAAGCCGAAATTTCCTTATCATTAGACTCTACCCCTGTCAACACCGGTAATTTCGCCGGCGGCTCGGCAGTTTTAGAAGTCGCCCAGACGATGTTCGGCGTTTCCACCGAGGTATGAGGTAAATGATAAACCGAAGCCAACTCCGAAATATTCAAAATAAACCCGCGATCAGTGAATTGCCGCATCTTATATGCGTCCAAATCCGCCGCGTTAAACGTCCCCCCGATCTGCCGAAACCCGTTCAAATTCGTCGAATTATACTGTTTAAACGTCCCCACCAAGGCCTGCATATTCAGCTTAGCGTCAGTCTGGTCTTTCCCCAGATATGCCAGCCGGATCTTCACTTCATAGCCTAACTTCGTGGCCTTTTCCTCCGCTTTTGCGATTTGAGTCTTTGCCCTTTCAGATAGCTCTACCTTCGCATCGGACCCCGTACCTCCCGCCGGTGGTCGGAATAATGCTGCTAGAGCCTCTATCACCCACTTCCAATCTATCGCTCCGCTAAGCAAGGGTTTCTTCCCCGATTTAACGCGCTGCACCCATCTATCCGTGGTAGTTTTGTGCCAATCATCCGGTATCGGCCTAGCTAATATCTGGATCCACATTTCCTCCGAATTATCCGGGTTTAACTTTGCCAAAGTTCCTGTGATGCCCGCCAGCGGGTCTACCTCGAACGTGTCAAACGTCTTAATTGGTAGCGCTTCATTGTCCACTAGTCCCAGCTCCGTCATGTATTTCACTGGGTATTGCCCCCGCTTATCCACATAGTCCTCGTTCATCTTATAAATTTGCACCGTCGGGTATTGTGAATAAATCTGCCCTTCTACAAAGCTCTGTAAAATTTTTGGCACCCACACATAAAATCGAATCTGCCCCGCTGTCGAGACGATCTCAAACGACAAATGTTCTTGCACGCCACCGCTATTTTTTAGTTCTTGCTTATCCCGCAAAATTCCGTGCAGCGAAGCAAATAATTGCTCTGCCGCCAACTCCTTTTTATCATTTTCCCGTGGGATTTCCAGCATCAATAACACTGAGTCCACATTCAACACTTTGATACGGTTCAGTTTTTTATAGTTCCGATAGGTCAAAAACGCCAAAACCCCCACCACCGGAATCCAGAATATCGGCATTAAAATAAAGTGTATGATAGCGTCCATATATTCATTTTAACACATTTATGCTAAAGTATAAGAATTCCGATCAACCTTCTTAAACAACTTTTTATTCTGCAGGTTCAGCAAAATCGTAGTTTCTTTCACTTTTCGTACGTGTAGGACATGTTTAACGATTTCTTCCCTAGTCATCGGCCGATCGGCTTTTTCCAAAATTGATTTAATTATCTCCGAAATAGTCCCCTTCTTATAGCCCCAGCTAGACAATGCATAAATTCCCCGCCCGATCAAAATAAACCGCGGATCCTTGATCAACTCGTTATGAATCGCCTGCACAGTTACGTTCTTCCGTTTAAAATTAGACTCCCGAATCTCTCGCGCAATTTCCGAAAAATGCATCGGCTCCTTCTTGGTCTCTAGAATCACAAAAATCTTATCTCGGATATTCTTCGGGTTCACTGACGGCCATTTGGCTAGCCCCCATACCCCATTCAGTGTCGCGAGTAGCTTCGAAATTGACGCCACGGCTTTTATGTGGTCAGGGTGTTCATAATCTAATTTATTGTCAAGCTCATCCAGAGTCATCGGCTTTTTGTTTTCGCGTATTACCTTCACGATTTCATCCACGCGTTCGCGGATTTTCTTACTGTCACCATATTCAGCAATCCCCACCGCCACATTATATTTGTCGTTCTCCTCTACAATCGTCAGAGCCTTAGCAAAGGTAGCAATAAAATAAATACCAGCCCTTTCAGACGCGGTCGCCTCTTTCCCGTAAACCTTATCGGCCAAATCGCTCAACTTTGCCACTCGCCCCATTTCGGTTAAATTCCTTACCAGGAGCTTTTCTGCTGGTGCCAATTCTGGGATCTGTCCTTCTTCTGCGGCAATCTGTAAACGAATCAAAATCGCCTTTTCTAGCTGTCGCACCCGCTCTCGCGTAATAGACAACATCTCACCGATCTGCTCAAGGGTTTCCTTATTCCCCTTCAACCCAAACCGACGCGAAATAATTTCCCTTTCACGCTCCTGTTCAATGATTTTCAGACTGCCATTGGTTGCATTTTTGAGAATTTCCGCGTTTTGGTCCATCGGTCCCTTTCTTTTTCCACCCCAGTTATTATTGACAATTTATACTATAATATCATAAGTTAGCCTCTATGTCAACTATGAAATTATCTATTTCCTACTACTATTGTAGCACATTTTTTACAATTCTGAAAAAAAGTTATAAAAACATAACCAAAATTAAAATCTTGTCATTTTTTAGTTGCAAAACTACAAAATTTAGCTATAATAATAAGTGCAACGTATGAATTGACTACACCAAGTAGTATTTTTATCAAGAATGCAAGCAGCTGGAATTGGCGTCGTGAGGGCGTGGTTGCTTGCCTACTTGGTAAGTTAATTCATGCGTTGCAACTCGCGGCGCCATTTTTGTATACGCCTTTTAGAATGGCGCCGTGACCGAAAAGGCAAACTAAAAGGCTCGAAGTGAGGTAAAACATGAAGAAAATCACCGGCATCGCGTGGATATCATATATCAGTATAATAGGCATCACTATATGTAGTATTGCCGTGTCATCCTATAATCATGTCTCCGCCCTAGAATACACCACTAATTACAATAATGCCTTCACTCTCCTCCCTTCCATCAGCGTATCTCTATCTTCTCCTGATCTCATCATAGACGATCTATTACCAAACACCAGCAGTGATAGCAATGAGATCATAGTTAATGTAGAAAGCAATAATAGCACTGGCTATGTATTAAATAGCAGTGTAGGTAATAATAGCATCTATGCCTCTAACCTAGATAATCTAGTTAATACAGTATCCAGTAACTATAAGTTCACTAACCTAGCCCTTGATGCAGATCTAGCTAGTATAGACGATAGTGAAGAGAATAATGTATGGGGCTATAGCTATGCTACATATAATACAGAAAGCAGTACATGGAATGCTTGGAGTAGCTATAATGGTCTTCCATTATATAACAATACTAATCCAGCAGTATTAAACTCTACCCTTACTCCTTCTGCAGAGAATGGAGACAACATTAAATTCAAAATAGCAGCTAAAGCTTCTATCCCTCAAGGCTCAGGAGAATACACTAACATCATCAACTTCATAGCTGTAGGTAATCCTACTCCTACCTCCTTCTATGATGCCTTCGTAACGGCAGCATCGCAACCAGGTTCTACTATAACCCAACTTAATGGTTACTATAAGA
>JAFWLB010000006.1 GCA_017514025.1 Candidatus Saccharimonadota bacterium
GGAGCCTAGCCTTAAGTTATCTAATAACCAGCATCTATCATCTTTTAGCTTACCTATCCAGTATATTTCATTATCTCTAGTATCTATTAGTTGTATATGACTAGCATCATCATATAGACTTACTGCATTACATATCTCCGCACTCATATCCTGCATCTTATAGTAGCCATTAAGTTGTGATATAGTGCTACCTGGTTGGCTAGCTGCTTCACTAAAGGCATCATAGAAGGATACTGGTGTAGGATTACCTACAGCTATGAAGTTGATGATGTTAGTATATTCTCCTGAGCCTTGGGTACTAGAGGCTTTAGCTGCTATCTTAAATCTAATGTTATCTCCTGTGGCTAATGATGTAGTATTAGTAGTTTTTAATGTAGCTATGTTAGTGGTATCACTATATAATGGTAAACCAGAATAATTACTCCAGGCATTATAGTCTGACGTAGAAGTATTGTAGGTAGCATAACTATAGCCCCAAGTATTAGGATCTACATCCTCACTAGACATATCAGAAACACTACTACCATAATCTAGACTAGTAAAGGTATAGTTATTAGCTGCTGTATTGGTGAGATTACGATTATTATAGCTAGTATTATTAGTACCAGTTATGCTATTACTACCTACACTACTATTCAGTACATAGCCAGTACTATTATTGCTAGCTACATTAATAGTGATTACATTACTATCACTGCTGGTGTTAGGCAGAAGGTCTGTGATGACTAGATCAGATGAGGATAGTGAGACGTTGATTGAGGGACGGAGAGTGAAGTTTACGCCATAGTTAGTTGTATATTCTAAAGCTGCAGTATTATTAGTGTTACTATACAGATTAATACCATATATAGATAATAAAGTTACTGTCGTTATTATTAAGGATACTTTGCTTTTTGCCTTCATGTTGTCTTTTGCCTCACTTTTACGCCTTTGTATTATTTTCCTGGTGGTGCCATTTTTATTAAAAGGCGTATACAAAAACGGCACCGCTAGGTGCAACAATCTCATAATTCTCACCAGCGTAGCTAGTTCGAATAATCGACTGCCTAACGGCGCCGTTTTTTATTCGAACCATGCTGAATTAAAACAGCTGGCGAATGAATTATGAAATTGTTGCACTTACCATTATAGACTATTTTCGGGACTTTGCAACTGGATTTTTAGTGAGTTAAGCATGAATGATAATGAAAAATCCCCAGAGGCCAAAACACTCATGCTCCAGATTTTGATGTTATAGGGTTGTAATTTCATATTTGGTATGTATATAATGACGGCGGGTTGGCTTCGGAGTTTAGTGGCTCAAGTGCAGGAACAGTAATGTTCGTGCTGCGTGAGGTAGCCATTAGACGACTTTTCTAGGATAGTTAGGTTGCCGGAAAGGAGGTGTTAAATGACCATACAGATTAATCTGTTATGCATCATCTTCCCGAAGCGGAAAAGCCGCCGAAGTAAAAAATCTAACCGGTAAAACCGGTTAGAACCAACCATCCGAGAAGCGCTTCCTAGAGGCGCTTCTCTTTATTGAATTGTAGCACGGCTAATGCGGGAAGTCAATGTCGAGAAGGCGGGCTTCGATGGAAGTGATGCCCTGAAATTCGTTTCTGACGAGAGTGATAAGGGGTTCGATTTCGGCGTCTGGAGTGAGCGATAGCCATTTTTCTGGGGCAAAAAAAGCAACGAGTTTAAAAGGTTTGCTGTTTTTGTCGGTGAGATCGAGACGGAGATGATTTTGATCTGAGCCCATGCGGGTGACTTTAGAGATTTTGACATTCCTAAGGCGAAAAATTGGTTCTTCGTTCCCTGGCCCGTAGGGCTCCAAAGTAGCAAGTTCGTCTAGCAAATCAAGAGTGAGGTCGGAAAAGTCGTCGAGGGTGAGGTCGGGAGATTTTTTGAGGTATTTGGTTTGGTCTTTGAGGTTTAGGCTGTCGTAATAGGCGTGGATTTTCTCGCGAAAAGCGTAGAGGTCTTTTCTATCGACCCTGACGCCGGCGGCGCTAGCGTGACCACCTCCGCCGATGATGATGTCCTTGACGTGGCTTAAAGCTTTGGCGAGGTCAAAGTCGCCGAAGCTACGGCCGGAACCTTTGAAAATGCCGTTTTCGGTTTCGGTGAAGACAAAGGCGGGTTTGGCGAAATCTTCGACTAGGCGGCCGGCGACGATGCCCACGATGCCTTCGTGCCATTTGCCCGTTTCGATGATGACGGGGCCGGGTTGGAGGCCGCGTTCCTTGATTTCGCGGATAGCAAGATTTTGTTCAGTCCGGCGTTTCTTGTTTAAATCTTCGAGCTGGATGGCGAGAGTAGCCGCCTTGGTGGGAGAATAGGTGCGCAAGAGATTTAGAGAAATGTCGGCGGTATCCAGACGGCCAGCGGCGTTGATACGGGGGCCGATTTGAAAACCGATGGCATCGGAGCTGATGGTTTTGACGCCGGCGCGGCGCATGAGTTCGATCAGTCCGGGGCGGCGAGTTTTGGCTAATACTTTGAGGCCGTAGTAACAGAGAATACGGTTTTCGCCGGTGAGGAGCATACTGTCGCAGATAGTGCCGATGAGGACGAGATCGAGGAGCCATTTTTCTTGGCCTGCGGGGATTAGCTTGGCTTCGACGAGGGCTTGGGCGAGCTTAAAAGCCACGCCGACGCCAGCGAGGTTTTCGAGTGCGGGGGTAGGGCTGTCTTTGCGTTTTGGATTTAAAGCGGCGAGGGCTGCGGGCATTTGGTCGTCAGTTTCGTGGTGATCGGTGACGATGGTGTCAATTTGGAGAGTGTTTAATTCGTCAATTATGGCATGGTTACGGGAGCCGCAGTCGACGGTGATGACGAGTTTTGTTCCCTGTTTTTCGGCCTCTTTGATGAGGCGAGGACTCATGCCGTAGCCATCGGCAAAGCGATCAGGAAGCATGATGGCGAGATTTTCTGGCTTTACGCCTGAAAGAAGTAAAGCGTGCTCCATGAGGGCGCTAGCGGTAACACCGTCGGCATCGTAGTCACCGTAGATGATGATTTTGTCGTGATTTTCGATGGCTTTCTGAATACGGGCGACGGCTTTATCCACACCGGGGAGCGTGGAGGGGGCGGCTAAATTTTCGTATTTGGGATGTAGAAAATCGGAGTTAAAACCGCGCTTTTCGATGAGCTTTGTAAAAATTTTGTTCATTTGTTTCCCCTGTTTTTAGCCGATAGTTTTGCTAGGTTTGCTGCCTTTCTGGCTTTTGATAACGATGCTCTGCAGTTCTTTTAAGATTGGAAATCTTTTGTTGGTTTGGTAGATTTTGGTTTTGCCTTTTTTGGTGGCGATGAGGAATTTGCCATCCACCATGCGGTTTAGCTCTCTCTGAATGTTGCCGGGGTCCTCTTTGATGAGTTTGGCAAGACCCCTGGTGTGGGTTTTGAAATCAGGATATTTAGCAAAAACTACGATAATTTTGCGGCGCACCCTAGATGTGACAAATATATCTAACATATTACCTCGCTTAATTCTCTCTATTATAGCATGAATTCAGTATTTTTTACAACAATGTTATAATGGAAGTATGTTTTACGAGGTGATGCCGGTGGGGAGGACGGAAGGGCTGACGTATAGTTTTGATGGTTCCCTGCTGCCGGGACAAATTGTGTTGGTGCCGTTGGGCCCTAGGTCTGTACCGGGTGTGGTAGTTAAAAAAGTTGCGCAACCGGATTTTAGCACACGAGCGATTTTGAAAATTTTGTATGCACAACCATTGCCACGGCATTTGCTGGATGTGGTGCGATTCATACATGAATATTATTTGGCGCCGTCGGGAGCGGCGGTGGGGCTAATTTTACCAAAAGGCGTAGAAAAACGGAGGCGGGGGCAAAAAACCGAACATTTGTTCGGGAATGCACAACTCGCTCGCGTAGACATACCGTTAAACTCTTCTCAGAAAAAGGCGCTAGAAGGCCTCCAGCAGGCCCGTAGCGCGACGAAACTACTGCATGGGAGAACCGGAAGCGGAAAGACTAACATCTACCTTAAAATGGCTTTAAATGCCTTTAAACGGCAAAAGTCTACTATCCTCCTGGTGCCGGAAATTGCTTTGACGGGTCAACTGGTGCAGGTTTTTCAGGAAGTTTTTGGTAAAAAGGTGGTAGTGATCCATTCTAAGCAGACCGAGGCGGAGCGGCATTTGATTTTTGATGCCCTGTTGGCTTCTGAGGGGCCAAGAATTGTGATTGGACCAAGATCGGCGCTGTTTGCACCTCTTGATGATTTGGGGCTGATTGTGATCGACGAAGAGCATGAGGCCACTTATTACCAAGAGAACGCGCCGAAGTATTCGGCTATTAGAGTGGCGAGTTTTATGGCAAAGGAATTGGGGATAGATTTAGTACTGGGGTCGGCTACGCCAACGGTGGAGGACTATTATCTGGCCAAACGGCAAAATGCAGTAGTGGAAATTACGGAGAGGGCGAAGAAAGCGGCGACGCGTCCAGAGGTGAGATTAGTAGATTTCAAAAACAGAGATAATTTCCGGAAAAACCGATATTTTTGCGATAGGTTACTGGCTAAAATTTCAGAAAATCTGGCGGCGGGTAGGCAGACGTTGATTTTTCATAACCGGCGAGGATCGTCTCCTTTAACAATCTGCGATAATTGTGGTGAAGAGGTGATATGCCCGAATTGTTTCTTGCCACTGACACTACATGCGGATGGGTATGTATTGCGGTGCCATACCTGTGGATTTGAGGAGAAAGTCCCGATGGGCTGCCCTAAGTGTGGGCAGCCGGGGCTAATACACAAGGGGTTTGGGACGAAGTTATTAGAGGCAGAGCTGAAAAAGCTATTCCCAGAGGCGAAAGTGCGGCGGTTCGACGCAGATAATAAGAAGGGCGAGGGGCTAGAGACAATGTATGCCTCTGTCCGGGAGGGGGAGGTGGATATTTTAGTGGGGACACAGACGCTGGCTAAGGGGTTGGATTTACCACGACTGGCTACGGTAGGAGTGGTGCAGGCCGATGCGGGGTTATCACTGCCAGATTATGTGGCGGAGGAGCGAACTTTTCAATTGTTGACACAAGTGATGGGGAGGGTGGGGCGGGGACATCTTGCTGAGGCTGAGGTATTTGTGCAGACTTATCGGCCAGAGCATCCGGTTTTGAAGTTTGCGATGGAGGAGGATTACCAGGGGTTTTATGAGTATTTATTGAGACAACGACAAAAGGCCGGATTTCCGCCGTTTAAATTTGTGATGAAATTGGAAATTACGCTAAAAACCGAGAGACTGGCGGTACAAAAAGTACGGACAGTAGTGGCAAAATTGGCGCAAGACAAGAGGCTAATTGTTTCCCCACCCCAGCCGGCGTTTCATGAGAGAACGGTACGGGGGTATGGGTGGCAGATAATTGTGCGGGCTAGATCACGGCGAGCGCTGGTGGAGGCCTGTGCGGATTTGGACAAAAATTTCCGGGTCATCTTGGACCCTCCGGGGCTGTTGTAGCACAAAATATATGATAAAATAGAATTAGAAATAATGATTAAAGGAGGTTTTATGTGTACAGGGGTGAGATTTAGTGATGATAAGGGGCAGATGTATTTTGGGCGGAATTTGGACTGGTCGGTAGGATATGGACAAAAAGTAGTAGTGACGCCAAGAGGGTATAGCTACCAGTCGGCGTTCCTAGGCGAAATGAAGTTTAGTACGGGGGCAATAATCGGGAT
>JAFWLB010000007.1 GCA_017514025.1 Candidatus Saccharimonadota bacterium
AAGTCAATATGATGATGCTAGTCATATACAACTAATAGATACTAGAGATAATGAAATATACTGGATAGGTAAGCTAAAAGATGATAGATGCTGGTTATTAGATAACTTAAGGCTAGGCTCCAACGACTATCCCATAGAACTTACGCCGCAGGATACCAACATAGAGGAAGCTTGGACTTTGCCGAGGGGGATTACGAGCGGGTTCGGCTCCTACACGATGGCTCAAATTAACGCCGCATACAAAAATACTACTACCACGTCTTATGGCCTAGGCAGCGGCAAAGTAGGAGCTTATTATAATTATTGCGCAGCCAGTGGGGGCACTTATTGCTACGACGAAAATAGTGGCATTGGCAATGCGGAATATGATGTTTGCCCGGCTAATTGGAAGTCGCCAACGGGCGGGACTAATGGAGAATACATTAGTTTATTTTGGGCTTCTAATAACGATAGCGCTATTTTCCGCAATTCATTGTCGACGCCACTTTCGGGAAGATATTTTCAAGCCACACAAGCCTTTCTCAACACATATGGGTACTTTTGGTCATCTACATATTATGGAGCAGGTTCTATGCTCGATTTAGTAGTTAGCTCTTCTGGCGTTGATTATTATAGAGGGTTCAATACGAGAGAAGTAGGCAACTCTATCCGCTGCATCGCCAACAATCAATAATCCAAAAGCAACAGGGAATTATGGTATAATATAAGACATGAAACAAGTCATATTGAAAGCTAAGCTCAAAAATCACGATGATTTTGAAGACAAACTTAGCGATATCAATTTAGATTTCTCACCTGTTTACTGGCAACACGACCGGGTTTATGTCCCCAAAAACTACAAACCCCACGCCAATTTTCCGCGCCTTACTATGCGTACCGAAATGAAAGCCGTCGACAAGCCCGCCAAATATTTCTTTATCTTAAAACGCCACATTGAGGATTCCGGTGTAGACATTGTCGAAACCACCGAAATCAAAAATTACGAAGAAATCGTCAACATCATCCTCCAGCTTGGCTTTAAGCTAGCTAAAGAGGTCTCGCGCCGTCGCCAGACCCTCAAAATGGGCGAAGGCACCTACATCCATCTCGATAAAATCGAAACTCTCCCCGGCTACTATGCCAAAATCGAATCCACCCTCGACGCCAACGACTCAACCATCGAAGCTAAACAAGATCTCGCCAAAACCTTCCAAACTCTCGGCGAAAACAACTTCACGGAAAACGCTTATTTCGAACTCTAGCCTCTCGGCGGCTCACCATCTGGCTCGCCCAGCAATTTTTTACTTTTAATCTCGTATCGCTTTCCGTTCACCGGCGACACGTAATAGTCCTCGTTCAAAAGATTCACAAACATCGTCAAATCTTTATCATCCATGATGATAATCGATCCATCGTCATCTGTCATCAGCTCTAGCTGCATCTCGTCCGCATATTCGATCAATTTATCTTGCGGCATCTCCTCGGCGATGTCCATCGCCTGCACCTTTTTCAGAATCGGCTTCTTATCGGCCAAAAGCCCGTCCAGCGTCAGTCCTTCTGCAAACGACAGTTTATATTTCTCAGTCAATTCTTTTGCCTTCGCCTCCGCGATCACTTGCGCCTTATAGTCATACTGGAACAAATTCTCAAACTTCGCCTGGTTAAATACCACAATCGTCCCATCCACAATCGCCACCTGATTATCCTCCGGCATTTTCAAAGCGATCTCAGCGCTAAACGGCTCAAAACTCTCCCCCTTAATCTCCCAAGACGAAGCCCCGCGTAAAGCTCCAGACGCCGGCAAAATCTTTGCGATATAAAAAGTTTTCATACCAGTTTCACCCGGGTAAGTAAACTTCGCAATAATCCCTTTCACCTTCCTAAAGTCATACTCATTCTCGGAAAAATAATCTATATCTTTATATTCATTTTCAATCAAATGAATCAAAGTCTCCGCTCGTCCCACATTAGACAGGGAAGTACGATAAATCACCTTCTCCTCGCCATCTGCCCGTTCATACTCGCGGCACTCTAACCCCTTATCCGCCTCTTCGATCACAAACTTCACCGCCTCATTCATGAACATCGACTTCACCGCCCCCGCCAACTTGTCAGAGTATTTTATCTTATACGGCGTGTAATTTTTGTTAAACAAAAACAATTCTGCCGAAACATTATTCTTTACCTCGTCCACCTCATTTGCCCACAAGAATACATCAAATTCTTCCATTTTCCTCCTTATTTCCCCCATTATACCATAAAACCCAGAAAGACAGTGTTCGGTTATTATAAAACAAAAAGGGAACAAGCGCAACTGGTTTTGTTCGGTAAATTAACAGGGGAGTTTTCCACAATAGTGCAAAACTCAAAGCTTAAAAAAGTCCAAAAAAGCTCTTGCAAAATCCAAAAAAATATCATAAACTTAAATCAAGCGAACAATAATACAAAAACGCGAAACAAAAGCACCTTAACACAGTTTGAGACCGACCAACTAGGAGTTGTGGCGCGCATTAACCTTAAGCGAGATGCGTCAAAACAATCGTGAGCACCTTCCTCTAAACACACCTCCCAATAAAACTCTATATGGTCTATCACACAATAAGTCTCTCAACGGCTATGATTATGAAACTCGCTTCGTGCGGGTCAGAATCGTAGTAGATTATATTGTGTCCAAACAAAAATCAAAGCAGAAACAAACCCGCCGCAGTTTCTAGTTGAACGGTCTCAAGCGCACAAACACAAAACAGTGTATAATATATACATGGAGAAACTACATATCCCTGTATTATTATCAGAAGTCCTAGCAGGCTTAAATCCGCAGCCACACGAATCTTATTTAGATTTGACCGCCGGTTACGGAGGGCATGCTAGTGAAATTTTGGATGTAACACAGAATTATAAAGATTCAGTTTTGGTGGATCGTGACGAATTTGCTGTAAAATATCTCAAGCAGAAATTCCCGCCCACCATCAAAATCAAACACACGGATTTTTATAGTGCGGTGCTACAGCTTTTCGAGTGTGGAATGACTTTTGATATGATACTCGCGGATTTTGGAGTTTCCTCTCCGCAACTAGACATGGAAAGTCGGGGTTTTTCGTTTAAATACGATAGCCCACTGGACATGCGCATGGATCAAACGCAGGCTCGGACGGCTGCCGATGTCGTCAATAAGTCTAGCGAGCGAGAACTAGCCGAAATTTTCGTCAAATACGGCGAAATTCCTCAAGGGCGCGCCCACATGTTGGCTCGCATCATCGTGCATCATCGCCCGATCAACACCACGAGGGAACTAGCCGACCTGATCAAAACCAGGCTACACTATCACTCAAAAATCCATCCCGCTACTTTAGTGTTCCAGGCTATCCGTATTGTAGTCAATGACGAGTTGGGGCAGATCGAAAAGACTCTCCCGCTCCTGCCAAAGCTACTGAATAAAAACGGTCGCCTCGGCATTATCACCTTCCATAGCCTAGAAGATAGGTTAGTCAAAGACTTTTTCAAAGAAGCTTCCAGCTTTGGCGAAGAATCCACGCTAGAAATCATCAATAAAAAACCTATCACCGCAGAGAGTGAGGAGTTAGTTATCAACCCGCGCTCGCGCAGTGCCAAATTAAGACTAGCGCAAAAGCGGCATTGATAAAAATAAAAACACTAAAAAAGGAGGCAAAATATGCCAAAACAAATCGTCGTGACTAACAAGTCCCGCAAGCAAAAAGTGAAAGTTCATTTTCACTAATTACTAGGCGGGAAATCCCGCCTAGTCACATGGGCCTTTGAAGGGCCTACCAATAAAGAGTTTTCACAGAGAGTGTGAAGTGTATGACCTTCCCGGGTTGGCACTGGCGAGTTACTTATAGCTCTGCTCATCAGTCGCCACCCGGACTAAGACAAAACCAAACAAGCAAAATAACAAAACAAACATCAAGCGAGGAAAAACAAAAATCATGTTCAATCAAACTTACGTATCTAGACGCGGTGCTACCACTGTCAACAGCTTTGCCCGCAACCGCAACACCATCCGCCACGCCAAGCGCAGTCTCGGCTCAATTTCTCAGATCGTCATCGTCGGGATGTTAACCTTAGTTTTTGGCCTTATTTACGTAGCTGAAGGCACCAAAGCCACCAGTTTTGATTATGAACTGTCTTCCGTCGAATCCGAAATTACTGAAATGAACGCCGAAAAAGATGACCTCGCAGTAGAAAAAGCGCGTCTGACCTCTGTCGCAGCAGCCAAAAACAGCACCGTCGCCGCTGCCATGGAGACCGCCACGGTAACCGGCTATGCCACGGAATAGTCAACAAAAACCCGAAACAATTACCGATTCGCCTCGCCGGCGCATCAAAATTCTTCACAGTGTAGTTTTAGTCGCCCTTGGTATCATTTTGGTGCGACTTTTTATTATCCAAATCTTTGAACATAATGACTGGGTAGCCAAAGCCAACGAGCAACATACTCTACTCGAGACCATCACCGCCAAACGGGGCGAAATTTACATGATAGACCACGGCGAACCAGTAGCGGTCGTTCTTAACCAAACTACCTATCAACTTGTCATTGACCCCGCCGTCACCAAAAAAGAGGACGTCGAAAAAGTCATCAATGACTATGCCAAAGATTATGTAGCAGCAGATCTAAACGAAGTTTATAATACCGAGAATCTCCGCTATTCCATCGTTGCCAAAAACATTCCTCGCGACGTCGCCCAAAAAATTGCCGATTCCGAAACTCCCGCTATTTGGCTAAAAAAGACCAACCAACGCGTTTATCCCGAGGGACAACTAGCCTCGGGTTTACTCGGTTTCGTCAATAATGACGGAGTTGGTCAATACGGCGCAGAAGGATCCTTCAACAAACAACTTGCCGGTGAAGACGGGCTAGTCAAGGCCACTGCCGATGTCAATAAAGTTGCCCTCTCTATTGGTAACGACAATGTTAAAATTCCGGCCAAAGATGGCGAAAACATCGTACTTT
>JAFWLB010000002.1 GCA_017514025.1 Candidatus Saccharimonadota bacterium
CATCCTGAGCCAGGATCAAACTCTCCATTAAAGTATACTGACGATGATTATTGCACAACTAAATTGTTAAACTATTTCTAAGACTACTAAAATAAACTCTCGCAGCTTTAGACTGAAACCATTTTATCAAAAGCTGCGGGAGTTGTCAATATTTTTTTACGATTTTTGGTGGATTTTTTAGGATTGGGACGGAAAAACCAGACGAGGATGGTTGGTCCGATGATAAAGATTGCGCCGAGCCACCACGGAAACTCGAATGAGCCGGTTTTGTCCATGGTTGCTTCCCCGGTGTTGGGTGTAGCTACGGGGTTAGCCGAGACATCGGTACTGACAGCGGTCGGGATGGCATTATTGTTGTTTCCTGCTACGGTGGCACTTTCGTTTTCGATGTTGCTGGTCTCAGAAGCGGGGTTTGGATCTGTGTTTGCACTGTCCGTAGTCACCAATGTCCTGTTTTCTGGCCAAAATGGCAGATAGACGTGATAGTTGTCTTCAGTATACATAAGCCGGCACTCCATGCCCGGTTGGTAATTGGCGGAATTTATACAGTCATCGTAATGCATCCAACCTAGGCTAGAAGACGATTCGCTAGCACCAAAAAGCATGATTAAGCCCCTGTCGTTGAGTTCCAGATGAGCGTCAGGGACGAAAATTTCCACTTCGGTCTCTACCGGGAACCAGTTGGCGCCATTTAACGCAGTGGTGGCTTTGTAGATTTCATGCATGCCGGCTAAATGGACGTCATTTTGCATGTGAGTAATAGCCTTATTGTCTCGATCTGTAAAGTCAGAGTCTAGCCAAACGGCGTAGGCTTCCGTAAGAGGACTATGTCGCTCTATCCCTTCCATTTCCATGGCCATGTTGTCTATGTCACGATAATAGAGGCGGAACGTGTTTTCGGCGGGGTTGATGGCCGACAGAGAGAGCGATGACATCGAAAAGGCGTGGAGCGCGTTGTATTTGGGGTCGCTCTCGGCTCGCTCGTAATCCAAATTGCGACGACAATCTGAGTCATTGCCGCAGATATTGTCTTTTTCTGCCTGGAACTGATGAAAAAGCTCATTCATTTCATCAATAGACCAGGCCTGCCGACCGGTGTCCGTGGTGGTCATTGCAGAAGCTGGCAAACTTTGGTAAATGCTAACTCCCGTGATGGCGACAGCTAGGGTTGGTATTAGTAAAGGTAACCTTTTACCCATGATACTCCTTTCAAAATTTTGATCATTGCTGGAGTATAGGCACGAAGTTAATAAAAATGCAACCCTAAGATTACGAAAAAGTTAGCTTGAGTGTTTTCGCCTCTGTAAAAATTCGGATCCGGTTATGCTTTTTCGGGCTCTTCTTCTGGCAAAACGATGCCGATAGACGCCACAGTATCGCCATCGCTCATCTTCATGATGCGGACGCCTTGAGTGGCACGGCCTAATGTAGGAATTTCTTTCACGGCGACGCGGATAGCCTGACCCTTAGTGGACATCATGATGACTTCCTTGGCCTTAGGATCTAGAGTGTGAACTGCCACAATGGGGCCGGTTTTGGCGGTAACGGCAGCAACTTTAATACCTACACCACCACGTTTATGCGGTGGGAAGTTGGAAACTAAGGTAGCCTTGCCGTAACCATTGGCCGAGACGGCGATGAGCTTTTGGTCTGGGTCGGTGATGACGTCCATGCCGACGACTTCATCTTTAGGACGAAGACGCATGCCGCGGACACCCATAGCGGCGCGACCCATCACGCGAACTTCTTTTTCGTTGAAGCGAGTGGCCTGACCAGCAGAGGTGCTAATGACGATGTCGTTTTCACCGGTGGTTTCTTTGACCCATCTGAGCTCATCGCCTTCGGCTAATTTAATAGCGATAAGGCCATTGCTGCGGACATTGAAGAAGTCCTTGATGGCGGACTTTTTGATAGTCCCCTTCTTGGTAGCCATGAAGAGGTAGCCATTGGCACCAGCGTCGCCTTGTTTGATGATGGCGGTAATTCTCTCTTCGGGGTGCATATTGAGCATGTTGACGGCAGCGGTACCCTTAGCGGCTAGAGAGGCCTGAGGAACTTCGTAGGCCTTCATGCGGAATAATCTACCCTGATTGGTGAAGAAGAGGAGGAAGTCGTGGGAATTGGCAGTGAGAATCTGGGCGATGACGTCTTCTTCCTTGGTGGTCATACCACGTTTGCCTTTGCCACCTCGGTTTTGCTTGCGGAAATCGGTCTGCGGAACGCGTTTCATATAATTTTCAGAAGTAAGTAAAATGACACTCTCCTCTTCGGGGATAAGTTCTTCTTCGGAGAACTTGCCGACTTCGTGATTGATGATTTTGGAGCGGCGCTCGTCACCGTATTTGGCCTTCAGGGCAATCAATTCTTCTTTGATAACACGGAGAATTTCGTTTTCATCGGCGAGAATGGCTTCGAGTTTTTTGATCAGTTCATGTAGTTGCTTTAGCTCGTCTTCAATCTTGCTGCGTTCTAGACCCTGGAGACGGCGGAGTTGCATTTGCAAAATAGCGTTAGCTTGAATTTCGGAGAGGCCGAATTTAGACATAAGCTGTTTGTCGGCATCGTCGTAAGAGGCGCGGATGACTTTGATTACCTCGTCGATG
Source organism: Candidatus Saccharimonadota bacterium (assembly GCA_017514025.1). Taxonomy (GTDB): domain Bacteria; phylum Patescibacteriota; class Saccharimonadia; order Saccharimonadales; family Saccharimonadaceae; genus Nanosyncoccus. Next base: position 2,604 of record JAFWLB010000002.1, read on the forward strand.
TTATCTAGGGCGATTTTTAACCCTTCGAGAATGTGAGCACGTTCTTTGGCTTTCTTCAGGTCATACTCTGTACGGCGACGCACGACTTTTTGGCGATGTTTGATAAACTCACTGAGAATCTCTTTGAGACCGAGGATGCGTGGCTGGACGCCGTCGATCAGGGCCAGCATATTATAGTGGAAGGAAGTCTGGAGACCAGTCATTTTATAGAGCTGGTTGAGGATCTTCTTGGGGAAAGCGTCTTTCTTTAATTCTACGACAATGCGAATCTTGCCCCGAGCAGATTCGTCACGGGCATCAGCGATATGGTCTAGTTTTTTGGCGAGGACAAGGTCACGGACTTTTTCGATAAAGCCCTCTTTGCTCATACCGTAAGGGACTTCAGTGATGACAATGTTAAAACGGCCCTTAGCGCGCTCTTCGATACTAGTAACTGCGCGAATGACGACAGATCCTTTCCCTGTCGCATAGGCCTGCCTCATAGGAGCGCCGCCGTAAACTTCGGCACCGGTTGGGAAATCTGGGCCTTTGACGTGTTTCATGAGTTCGTCTAAGGTGATGTCGGGGTTGTCAATCTGGGCCACGGTGGCGTCGACTAATTCCCCAAGGTTGTGTGGGGGGATGTTGGTGGCCATACCGACAGCGATACCCATCTGACCGTTTAAGAGGATATTGGGGAGAGCGGCAGGCAGAACTACCGGCTCTTGCTCGGTGCCGTCGAAATTATCACGAAAATCTACGGTATCTTTTTCGATGTCAGTGAGAAGCTCGGCGCCGACCTTGTCCATTCTGGCCTCGGTATAGCGGTAGGCAGCTGGCTCATCACCATCCATGGAACCGAAGTTACCTTGCCCCTCAATAAGGGTATAGCGCATCTTCCAAGGCTGAGCCAGATTGACCATAGCCATGTAGATAGAGGAGTCGCCGTGTGGGTGGTATTTGCCCATGACGTCACCGACGATACGAGCGGACTTGACAGTGGCATGAGGAGCCTTCCAACCGTTTTTGTTCATGGTATAGAGAATCCGCCGGTTTACGGGCTTGAGGCCGTCACGGACATCAGGGAGGGCGCGGTCAACGATGACGGACATGGAATAACGGAGGAAGTAGTCTTCCATGGTGCTCTCGACGCCACGGCGCTCGACACCTTCGGGAATGATTTCGTTATTTTCTGGTTTTTTGTTGTCTTCTTCCATAGTTTCTCCTTAAAAGTCTAGATCGTCTAAGTTTACGGATGCGGCGCCGGCCTGGATGAAGTTTTTACGGAGGTCGACCTGGTCTCCCATTAACTTCGTGAACACAGCGTCAGCCTTTTCGGCATCATCGATATGAACTTGAACCAGGATGCGGTTCTCGGGGTCCATGGTGGTTTCCCAGAGTTGCTTGGCATCCATTTCACCGAGACCCTTGAAACGCTGCTGAGCGGTGTAGCCAGCCTGTTTAAACCTCTCTTGGTTTTCGTCAACCTTGGTGCCGTTTTTGCGCTTTTCTTCGATTTTCTCTGTTAGTTTGTTCTCGAGAGCGACTTCGTCATAGAGGTAGTCAATTTTGCGGGTATTGCCAGTACCTTTGATTAAACCAAACAGAGGTGGCTTAGCCAAATAAACGTGACCTTCCTCGATGACTTGAGGCATATAGCGGAAGAAGAAAGTCATGAGCAAGGTAGCGATGTGAAGACCGTCGACATCGGCATCAGTCATGAAGATGATTTTATCGTATCGAAGGCCATCGATATTGAACTGATCGCCAATACCAACACCAAGACCCTTGATTAGAGAAACAAGCTCTTGATTGGCGAGCATTTTATCTAGTCTAGCTCTCTCGGTGTTGAGAACCTTACCACGAAGGGGGAGAATGGCCTGAATTTGAGGATTGCGGCCTTCTTTGGCGGAACCGGCGGCAGAGTTACCCTCGACGATGAAGAGCTCACAATCTTCCCTGTTACGACTGGAGCAGTCGGCGAGTTTGGACGGGAGATTGAGGCCTTCGAAAGCGCCTTTTCTGATAACGTTATCTCTGGCGGCACGGGCGGCCTTGCGAGCGCGGGCGGCTAGAGTGGCTTTGTTAATAATTTTCTTAGCGATGGCGGGATTTTCTTCGAGGTAATAACCGAAGTATTCGGTCATGACTTTGTCGACGATGCCGCGAACTTCAGGGTTGCCAAGTTTGTTTTTGGTCTGGCCTTCGAATTGAGGATTGGGGAGTTTGACCAGAATTACGGCAGTGAGACCCTCTTTGATGTCGTCACCAGTGAGATTGTCATCTTTTTCTTTGAGAAGGCTGTTGCGGCGAGCGTAATCATTGACTGTGCGGGTGAGGCCGGTTCTAAACCCGACTACATGCATACCGCCATCAGGGGTGAGAACGTTGTTGGCGAAAGGCTTCATGGTTTCAGCGTAGGAATCATTATACTGGAGAGCAATTTCTACCCCAGTGTCACCGACTTGGCGGTCTACGTAGAAAATATCTTCAGAGATAAGCTCTTTGCCGTTGTTGAGGCGTTTGACGTAGCTCTTGATACCGCCTTCGAAGTAGAAGGATTCGTGAGCGCCGGTACGTTCATCGGTGACGGTAATTAAAATCCCTTTAGTGAGGTAGGCTTGATGGCGGGCGTAATTAGAAACCCAATTGTAGTCAAAAGTGGTGGTTTCCTTGAAAATCTCGGGGTCAGGGTAAAAAGTGATAGAGGTGCCTGAGGTACGAGGGCTACCCTTGGTGACCTGGAGTTCCATGGTGGGTTTGCCGACATCGAACTCGATGTGGTGAGTCTTATTATCTCTGTAAACTTCGGCAATCATGTGGGTCGAGAGAGCGTTGACGACACTGGACCCCACCCCATGTAAACCAGAGGAGACTTTGTAGCCGCCGTCGCCGAATTTACCACCAGCGTGGAGGACGGTAAGCACTGTCTCAAGAGTGGATTTTTTGGTTTTAGGGTGAATATCGACAGGGATGCCCCGACCATTATCATCAATACGGATGCCGCCATCTTTTAGGATGGTGATATCTACTCTGTTGGCATAACCGGCGATGGCTTCGTCGATAGAGTTGTCGGCAATCTCTTTGATTAGATGGTGCAAGCCATCATAACCAGTAGAACCAATATACATTCCGGGGCGCAGACGAACGGGCTCTAACCCTTCGAGCACGCGAATTTCGGATGAATCATATTCTTCAGCTTTTCCAGCCATTTTTTACCTCATCTTTATAATACACCGTTCTATTATATACCCTACAAGGCAAAATTTCAAGGTTTTAGGCGGTTTTATTTAGCCAACCGTCCAGGAAGCCGGCTTCGGATTTTGCGGGCGTTTCTGAGGCTTCTGGAGGCGTCTCTGGAGGTTTTACTGGGGTAGCGTCTTTTTTGGCTTTTTCGGCGGTAGACCAACGATCATTGATTTCCTTCTCTACTTCTGAGCGAGTTTTGGCGTATTTAGTAGCAGAGTAAACTTTGAGATTTTTCATGAGCTCTTCGTTTGGCTCTCCCATAGGAGCGGGTAATTTCATGGTGAAAGGAGTGGAAGGCATGTCAAACATCATAACCTTGGCAACGGCGGAGAAATTAGGAGTTTTGGTGAGATCTTCAGCGGTAAAGGTGGGAGTGAAAGCTTTGGCCATAAGGTCAGCATCCGTCACGCCTACTCGGCCACAGATGATGGTACCGACGTTGCCAAGGAGGGCTTCGCGGATTTTATCGGTAAGTTGGGTCATGAACTGGTTGGCAACAATCAGATTAAGGCGATATTTGCGAGCCTCAGAGAGAATAGATTCAAAACTGTCAGTGGCGAAGTTCTGGAACTCGTCCACATAGAGACAGAAATCTTGACGTTGGTCTTCTGGGATATCTTGCCTCGACATGGCGGCTTGTTGGAATTTCATGACGAAAATCATCCCGAGGAGATTGGAGTTGATATCACCGAGGCGACCTTTAGAGAGATTAACTAGGAAGATCTTTTTGTTGTCCATGATTTCACGAATATTGAAGCCGGATTTGACTTGACCAAGAGTATTTCGCATGATGGTATTGGCGAGAAAAGGACCCCATTTGCTAGAGAACCAGGTGATGACTTCCCCGGCATCGCTGGATTTTTGGGAAGCAGGAAATTCTTTGGTCCAGTAGTCGTAGACAGCTTTATCGGTGACGTATTTGAGTTTGGATTTGACGAATTCGGGGTCGGTAAAACACTGAGGGATATCAATAAAAGTGGCGCCGGCGGGGTCAGACATGAGGAGGAGAGCGGCGTTTCTAAACATGTGTTGGCCACGGGGGCCGAAGTAACCTTGATTATTGGGGTCGAACAGAGATTGAAGCATGCTGATACCCTCCTGAACGATGAAATCTTTCTGATCCTCGGTAGTATACTCGAACATGTTCATACCAACTGGATGCTCAATGTCAGCAGGGTCAAAATAGATGACGTCGTCGATGCGTTCTTCGGGGACACGCTTTAATAGTGCCTCTACGGCGTCACCGTGAGGATCGATAAAGGCAAAGCCGCGTCCGTCACACATGTCTTGAAAAGCGATGTTCTCGAGAAAGACAGATTTACCCATACCAGTTTGACCGATGACGTACATGTGGCGGCGACGGTTTTTATCGTCGAGATAGATAGCTTTTTTGGTACCCCTGAATTCGTTGGTGCCGAGGAATACCCCTTCGGTGGTTAATCTGGCTGGGCCGTCAACTTGTTTGGTGAGTTGACGCTCAACAGAGGAATTAGGGATGGCATTCTGCTCTGGCAAATGAAAAATACTGGCAAGTTCGACGCTGTTTAAGATGCTAGAACGGGCGCGGAGTGGGAAAAATCGGAAGGCATAGTCGATAGAGAGTTTTTTGGGGTCACGCATAGTGTTGATTTTGAAGCCGTTGAGCTCGGGGGAGTTAAATTGAGAAAAAGCACTAACGATGCCACCCATGATTGCCTCTGAGCGAGGCTGATTGGATGAGCTGGCTATTACTCTGATCAGGGTCTCGAAGGCTGGGTAGCGCATTTTACCTGCGATAGCAGAGATTTCATCCTGTTTAATATTAGTAAGTACAGTTTCTTCGGTTTTTTTATGTTCCCCAGGCACTTCCCAGGGGGCCTTGAGGATGTCCATAGCGATGTCGCCAATACCAGCACCGACGGTTTTGGTTTTCTTCCCTTTTTGGATATTTTCAATATATTCTTTGCCATGACTAGTCCAATTTTTGTGTGCAGGGCGGAACAAAATTTGAACAGCAGCGCCTTCGTCTTGCTTAACGTTTGAGAGGGCGTTTAGGATGGCCATTTGAGCATCACGCTTGGTATCTTCATAGGTAGCGATGGGTAAATAGAATTCTTTGTTTAAGGTAAGTTCGGCCCCGGCAACAGCGTTGATGCCGCCCCCACCCCTGAAGATGTTTTCTTCACGCTTTTCCTCTAGGCGAGCGCTAGGATATGCAGATTGGATGGCCTGTTTGACCGTTTCTGAAAGTTCGGCCGGGACGATGGCATAGTATTTGGTAAAGCCGTCTTTAGCAATGATCTCCAGAGAAAAATGAGGTTGGCCGTAAATTTTAGCCTTGGTGCCTTTGGCTGCAACTGACGAAAGGATGGAATACATTACCTGGGCTTTGGAGACGGCTTCGGTGGCAACATCACGCTCATCACGACTACCGCCCTCAATATCGTCAGTGGTGGGTGGCAAATGGATCAAGAGAGGGCGCATTTTGAGGCCACGCTCGTATTTTTTAGCTTTGCGAAGTTTAGAGATATGAGTGCCAAAAACGATGGCGACCAAAAGAATGGCGGCGATAACCATGATAAGAATGACCACCCAAGTTTCCATTAGACAGATTCCCCCGCTGGTACAGAGCTGGCGCGAATTTCTTCGTAGACGGTAGCAATATCGCCGGTTTGGGCTAATTCGCTGTTAATGCTGGTTTCGGCGATTTTGGCATCGTGATAGGTAAACTTTTCGGAACTTTGGGCTTTTTTGACAAGGAGGGCAATGGGACTGTCCATAGATAACTCAGCGGCGTCTGGTGATGTCTGCGCTTGGGGCAAGGCGGGTTCTTGCGGGTAAGAAGGGGGCATTAGAGGGGGAGCTTGCTCGGTATTGGGGAGATTTTTGACTTCTGGGGGGGTGGTGTCGATGGCGCCGGGAATATTAGGGGTATTGGGAGAAGAAATGATTTTATTCCCGAGAGCGCGAGCATCACGTTCTGGGCTATAATCCCACTCGTCAGTATCTAAATTATACTGATCGAGATCAAATTTTTGCTCTTTCCCATAATCCATATGCTTATTTTATCATATTTTAGATTCTTTTGTAGACTAAAAATTCTGCTAGAGCCAGAAAAACGATGATTAGGCTGATGGTCCAGAGGTTGATAGCGCCAAAAGAGCGGGCCATCAAAAGCATAATGGGTCCGAAGGCAAGAACGGCGGAATAGAGATAATCTTTGTTCTTGAGATTTTCTTGCTTAAAAGCGATGCGTTTGAAGGCTTGAAGGAGAAGGGTGACGGCGCCGAAAAAGACGATGTATAATGTTGTAAAAAATAATAAAACCCCGAGCGGACCAATTTCCGTCGGAGAAGTGATGTTAAGCATGAGAATTAAAGCTGCGAGTCCTACGATGCTTACGATATAGATAATGCGGTTATGCTTCATAACCTTATTATATCATTATCATGTCTGGTGTCTACCCCCAAGGCTATTTTTGCCCCCTTCTTTTCTAGGGAGAGAGCGGGGGGCTATCCGGTGCTAAAATCTTTACTATTGACCAGAGCCCTGATCCGCTTTCCCTTTTGACCGCTTCACTAATTAGTGAAGCATCGTCCTTGTTGGCTTTTTTCTTTCATTCTGGTTTATGGATTTCTAAGGTGCTAATGAAAGATTTGCTAACGCGCTCAACGCTTAAAAGTCGGAGAATTACCTTTTAGCGGAGCTCTAGGTAATTCCTAGGTGTAATTTATGGCTAGAAATTACCTTTTCGCCCGCTAAATCTACGGTAGGTAGCTGGTTCTTGTCCTTCTTCGATTCATTTGGTTCCTTTTGTTTTTTTTAGTTTTTATTTTAGTCATCCCGACTGTTTTCATGTTAGCATACTTTTTGAAAAAAAGCAATAGCTTTATTCAATTTCTGCGTTGTGTTTTTTACAACGTTTAGCCTATTTGTTCCCTGTTGTAAGCTAACAAAAAAAACGTTGTTATTTTTACAACGTTTTACGGTCTGGTGGAGCTGCCGGATACTGCCTCCGGGTCCGAAACATCACTGGGCTATGATTCTACGTGCGTAGTTTTCTGTTTTGACTTAGCAAATTTTGGCAGCTGCAGAAAACGAAACTACCAAACGCGCAGGCTGGATTTTCGTGCCGCTGATCGCCGGCTCAGCGGCCTTAGTTTCGTGTTATGATAATCTACGCCCTACGGAACCTCAAACGTAGACCAGCCTATAAAATTTAATTAGGCATAGGCCGGCATGTATGCAACATGCGCGACTTTCGTGTTTTTAGCACTTATTCAATACTTACGGTATTTAATCGACACGCCTCACAGCTGTTAATATTCCGTCTAAGCTTTGTCAGCCCCAACTGATATTGATTTTAACATACTTTTGTTTATCTGGCAATAGAAGAAGACCGGTAACTGCGAGGAAAACCGGTCTTCATGTAGAGTGTGGAGTTATTTTGGCTAAATTTTTATTTTTGGCTTTTTGAATAATTTTTTTATTCAAAAGCTACCTCTATTATAGCGCCCAAAAACGGTTATGTCAACACTTTTTTGAACAATTTTTTGTACTTTTTTGGTGAGTTTTCCACAAGCATTTTAATCGCACTTTTGACGAGTTTGGGGCCAAATGGGGGTGGGGGGTTGAAAATACTAATGGGGTGTGATAGACAGGAGGCATGACTAGTAAAATACATTCTGTAGTGCCCTACGGCTTTGAAGGGAAGCTGGTGGAAGTCGAGGGCGATATGAATAGGGGGCTACCAGCTTTCAATATTGTGGGCATGGCCAATAAAACTATCAACGAGGCGCGGGAGCGAGTGAGGAGTGCTGTGGTAAATTCTGGCTTCTCTTTCCCTGACAAAAAGGTGACAATAAATTTAGCGCCGGCAGAGCTGCCAAAAGATGGAGCGTATCTGGATCTGCCGATTGCATTATCTGTATTGGTGCTGTCGGGACAATTGCTTCTAAGCAATGTCAGAAATAAGGTGTTCGTGGGGGAGGTCTCCCTAACTGGGGAGGTCAAGCCAGTCAGGGCGATTATCAATATAGTGGAAACGGCGAAGAAAAGTGGCTACAAGGAGATTTACGTACCAGTAGGAAATTTGCAGCAAGCGAAACTGATAGACGGGGTTGCTATATACGGAGTAGCGACATTGCAAGAGTTATTTTTGGCATTAAAAGGCCAAGTTACACTGCCAGACGCATGTGGAGTAGTAAAAGACTCTAAAAACGCTAGAAACGGCGTCTCTGGGCCTATTTTAGATCATGTACGAGGGCAAAATCTAGCCAAACGGGCTATGGTGATAGCGATTGCGGGTCATCATAACATTCTGATTTCGGGCCCACCGGGGGCAGGTAAGACACTGCTGGCGAGGGCGGCGGCAAATTTGTTGCCAGAATTGACGCCGGATGAGATGATCGACATCACAAAAATTCATTCAATTGCCGGGATATCAACTGGAGAGATTGTGCTTGAGCGACCATTTAGGAGACCGCATCACACGGCGTCAGCACCATCGATTATAGGGGGTGCAGCTGGTCTGGGAGAAATCTCGCTGGCGCATAAGGGAGTGCTGTTTTTAGATGAAATACCAGAGTTTCCCCGCTCCGTGCTAGAGGCCTTGCGGCAGCCTCTGGAGGATAGAGAAATTACGATTTCAAGAGCAAATAGAAAATCTAGATATCCGGCAGATTTTATGCTGATAGCGACAATGAATCCGTGCCCCTGTGGATACTTGGGCGATCCGACGCACGAGTGCAAGTGCACAGAGGCGCAAATCCAAAATTATCAAAAAAAGCTATCTGGGCCGCTGTTTGACCGAATTGATATGAATGTGACAGTTGAAAAGGTGGAAAATGCGGATCTACGCAAAGATTTGCCAGAAGGTAATAGCGAACACATTGTTGTAAAAAATAATATAACAGAGGCTATTGAACGACAAAAGACTCGTTATGGTCGGGATGGAGTGTACAATAGTTCCCTATCGTCGTTTGAAGTTTCCAGACTGCTCAAAATGGATGCAGCGGCAGAAAAAATGCTGGCTGGGGCCTCGGGAAGATTGAATTTGTCGGCGCGATCGTATTTTAAAACAATAAAAGTGGCCCAAACGATTGCCGATTTGGCGGGATCGGATTTGATAAAACCAGAGCACTTAGCGGAAGCTTTATCTTTTCGGAAAAGATAAATTCCTCTTGTTTTTTTGGGGGAGATTTGGTATAATTGGTAACAGGTTAATTCAAGAGAAGAAAGGACTATCATAAAAAAGAAATCACGGACTAGGCTGAACGAAGAGATTCGTTACCCAGAGGTCCGGGTAATTGGTTCTAGTGGCGAGCAGCTAGGTATAATGTCTAGTCGCGAAGCACAACTTCTTGCGAAGGAACAGGGAGTAGATTTGGTGGAGATTGCCGCCAACGCTAATCCGCCGGTCGTGAAGGTCATTGATTGGGGCAAATATCAGTACCAAAAGATGAAGGAAGAGGCCAAAAATCGCAAAAAGGCTCGAGAAAAGCAGTCTGAGCTGAAGCAGATGAAGATTGGTTTAAAAATTTCCGAAAACGACCTTAACATCAAAGTCCGCAAGATGCGAGGATTCCTCGATGACGGTGACAGGGTGAAGATTATGATTATCTTCCGGGGGCGCGAAATGGCGCATAAAGAGATTGGAAACGAACTCTTAAATAAAGTTATTTCCCTCCTCGGTGAGGACGCCGTGATGGAAGGAAAACCGAATATGAGCGGACGTAACTTGTCAGTACAGGTACGAAAAAAGTAATTTCCTACTTTCTTAGGCCAGCTGATTGTACTTTTAATAATAATTTTAATGAAAGGAAATATTTATGCCGAAATTGAAGACGCATAAAGGGACCGCTAAGCGGATCAAAGTGACCGGTTCAGGCAAATTGGTGCGAGAGCGGGCCTACGGGAATCATATTCTCGCCAAAAAATCTAAAGCCAGAAAACGCAATATCAAGACTGCTGCGGGGGTGGATGGCAAAATTAAGAAAAACATTAAGCGGGCTTTAGGAGTTTAGTATGAGAGTAAAAAGAGGTGTCGCGGCGCACGCGAAACACAAGAAGATGTTAAATAAAACTAAGGGGATGCAGCACTACCGCCGCCGCAGTTATCGCTTGGGTAAACAAGGGGTGATTAAAGCGCTATCCTATAGCTACCGCGATCGTCGGAATCGCAAACGTGATTTGAGAGCGCTTTGGATTACACGAATCAATAATGCTTCTAGGGAATTAGGGATTTCTTATTCGCAGTTGATCGCTGGGATGAAAGCCAAAAACATCAATTTGGATCGTAAAATGTTAGCAGATCTCGCGGTGAACAATCCTGAAGCTTTCAAGAAAATTGTTAACACGGTGAAGGAGAAATAAGATGGCGATTTGTGAAATTACTGGCAAAGGCAAGATGTATGGCCATAATGTTTCGTTTTCTCAGCGCAAAACGCGAAAGGTGTTTAAGCCGAACGTGTCAAAGCGGACTTTGATTATTAACGGACAGAAGGTGAAGTGTAATATTTCGACTTCAGCACTGCGCACTTTAAAGAAGAAAGGACTGGTTGAAAGCCCAAGAGAAGTGGCTGCAAAGAAGGCTAAGAAATAGTTTTGAAACGCCAACCAAAAAGCCGCCCTTTAGGGGGCGGCTTTTTGATAAAAGAGCCTTCATTAAGCCGGGTTCTGTAATCTCAAAAGAGATTGACGACCATCTATCTTGGCGTTACATTGCTATAACGCTCTAGCGGTAAACGTGCATCCTCGAGCTAAGGTGACCTAGCACTCCTTGCAACAGGTAGGGTTTGCCCCCGCACTGTATCGCTACCGTGCGCTGTGAGCTCTTACCTCACTCTTTTCACCCTTACTCTCGGCAAACCGAGGGCGGTATTGTCTCTGTGGTACTTTCCCTATCCTTACGGACGGTCGCTGTTAGCGACTACCATGCTCTATGTTGCCCGGACTTTCCTCTTATATAAAGCGGTCGTCTTTCAGGCTCAAGGTGATTATATCATTTTTCGAGTATTTTGTCGATAGCGGCGTTGGCTTCGCCGTCGGCAATTATGTTTTTGCTGCGGGGAACGTGAGTGAATGAGACTGCCTCAAATTGGTCGAGCTTGTTTTGGATATCCCGATAAATCGGGAAAACGTCTTGATTTTTGACGGCGAAAACGCCGTTTAACTGATTGACTACCATGAGGCTGTCAGAGATGAAATGGGCAGTTTTGTACCCCAACTCGAGGGCGCGCTCGATACCTTTGCGCATAGCAAGATATTCAGCAAGACGAGAGGTGGCAAAGCCGATAAATTCCCCGCCCCGTTCGATAACGTGGTTATTGTCATAAATACAGTAGCCAATGCCAGAAGGACCGGGATTGCCCCTGGAGGCGCCGTCGACGTTGATCGTGACGCCATTGGCAGCGCTACGGGCAGAAATGCGGCCCGGAGCGACTTTGCCCTCTTCGATTTCGAGTACAGACATACTGGCTTCGTTTAGATGAATGTTTTTAGTGGCGAGATCTTTGACAAATTTGTAGGTGGTATAGCGATAACGTGGAGTAGGCTTAATCTCACCACTAATGCCAAGTTCGTATACGATATAGAGGTTGCTGAGCTGGCTGGAGCCTTCGGGGGCGAGGAAGGTGATGACGTCTTTGAGCTTGAGAGAGTTGGCGACGAGGCCGGTGTATTCGGCGAGCGAACGAGTCATAGCTTCTTCAGGCTGTTCGCCGAATTTGATTTTGCCGGTGGGAAGCTCCCAAAAAACCGGGGCCTCAGAGCGACCTCGGCTGCGTTTCAAAACTAGCACCCCATTTTCGTTTTTGATGATACCAACTACGCGAATTCTTTGTTTCATGCCCACCTTTTTGTTTATTGTGGGCCCCGTTGGCCTGTTTTCCCCGTAATATATACAAGGTGGGTAAAATCTTATGCGATACACCCACGGGTGTAAGCCACGAAATCCCTATAACATGATTATTCAGGAAAATCATGCTGCCAATGGGGCTAATTTGATTATACCTTATGGGGCTTTCTTTGTAAAGAAAGCCCCAACGAAAGAAACTCAGCAATAAAATTGAGATGGAAGTGAATCCCATCTCAATTTTTGATTATTATTTTATTGACCGACAATCCAATAGAAAAACTGGATAATTCCATTCATACCATTGATCATTAAGTGGGAGAAGACTTCGCCGAAGAGAAGGATGAGGGCGTAAACGATGATAATGCCGTAACGTTCGAGAGTGTTTAAAATGTTGCGGAAAAAGTCGGGAGAGATAGCGTATAATATACGGGAGCCGTCTAGGGGTGGAATAGGTATAAGGTTGAAAATCATAAAACCAAGATTGATCATAACGATCTCGGCAAAAATAAAGGCGGGCACGGAATTGGCGGCATAATAAAAGCCGTTGGCGGATTCGAAACCGATGAGGCCGATAGCGTGACCAATTAAAAAGGCGATGAGGGCAATGAGAAAGTTGGTAAAGGGGCCAGCAAAGGCAACTAGAGCCATTCCCCATTCCTTGCCTTTAAGCTTATAGTAGTTGACTGGAACGGGTTTGGCGCCACCAAAAACTGGGGCGTGCAGTAAATATAAAATTACTGGTACTAAAATGGACATGTAGGGATCGATGTGTTTGATGGGGTTTAGGGTGAGACGACCGGCGTCTTTAGCGGTACGATCGCCGAGCCAGTAAGCAACTACTCCGTGAGCGAGCTCATGCAAAATAACTGACCCAACAACGATGACAAGAATAATAATGACGCTGAGAAAACTAATGTTCATCTTAGGTTAAAACCACTACTTCTTTAGTGACAGGAAGGCTATCGAGGTTCTTAATCTTGAGTTTTTTCTCGGTGCGAGCGGTGAGTTTGAGGTCGGCAACCATGCCATCAACATTGCCCATAGCAATGATAAGTTTGGGCTCGATTTCGCGGATGGCGCGGACAGAAGAGGTACAGAGAATATCGGCGACAAGATCATCGAGATTTTCTTCGATGCTGCCGATGATACCGGTATGAACGCCACCAACTTCGACGTCATAAATGGTTTTGCCGCTTTCGGTGGCAATGCCACGGACGCTAACGTCGCCAATTTCAAATTCGCCAGGACCAGTAATCTTGCCAACGGCAAGACCGGCATCGATGGAGGCCTCGGCAATGTTGAATTTGATAGTGGTTTTTTTGGTGATAATAGTAATTTCGTCTTGATCTTTGCTTTCGATTTCGAACATAGTCCTCCTAACCTTTGATTAATTTTTCGGGGTCGATAATTTCAGTAATCTCCATTTCCATAACCTCAATTATAAAACGGTCTTTGACGTTTTTGCGGTAAGTGAAGTCGTCCACAGACATGATGGCATAATTGATGGGCTTGCCGAGTTTTTTCTCGACTACTTCGGCCCAACGGGTGAGTTTTTTGGTGCGGTCATTGCCGATGATGAGCAAATCAATGCCTTCTTGGCCAGGCAGACGATTGGTAACGATAAGTCCTTTTAAATAATTTTTAACCGGGCGAGTGTAGTCGTCCCATGTGCTAGCTTTGACGTCCGGAGTACGAGCTGAGCTAACTTTTTTGGAAAATATCTCGGTGAGTGGGCGAGAAAATGGATGTTTGTTGTTGGCTGAATAATAAATTTTGTTGTCGAAGGTTTCGCTTTTGATAACGCCGATACCTTCGAGATTATTTAATTCCCTGCGTACGGAGTTGATCTGTTCGTCGATAACTCTGGTCATTTCGCGAACGTAAAAAGATTTTTCCGGACTTTCAAAAAATAATTGTAACAGTTTAGCTCTGGTTTTGGAGCCAAATAATTTTTCGGTTGGAGTATTAGCAATTTTGCTCATTATGTATATATTTTAACACGAATGGACAAACTTTGTCGAGTGGCAGCCAAATTATGTTGTCGTTGCGTTTGAACCAAGTGATTTGACGTTTGGCGAGATGCCAATCCTCGTAGAAGCACTGCTGCCTAGCTGCTTCCAGGCTGAGCTCACCTTGCAAATATTGCCAGGCATATTCATAGATATTGCTTTTCATGGCACCGTTTTCCCAGCCATATTTCTGTACTAATTTTTTAGTTTCGGAGTATAGTTTGGGCGTAAACATTCGAACAATTCTTTTATTCAATCTGGCGCGAAGTTCAGGGGTAGACCATTTAATCCCTACCAACAGATAGTCGCCTTTAATACCTGTTCTGTCTGAACAAGTTTTTTGTTCAACATCACCAATTTTCTGGCCGGTGGGACCTTTGAACTGATAGTCATAAATGAGAGCGTCTATATAGAGACCGGTACCGCCGACTATAATCGGAACTTTGTTCCTGGCCTTGATATCCAGAATTTTTGCTTTGGCATAAGCTTTCCAGTCAGCAACAGTAAAGCGTTCGCCTGGCTCAACTAGATCGAGCCCCCAGTGAGGGACGCCTTGCATTTCTTCCCTTGTAGGTTTGGCGGTGCCAATATCCATGCCTCTGTAGATAGCACGGGAATCGGCTGAAATAATTTCACCATCAATAGCCTTGGCGATTTCGATAGAAACGCCAGTTTTGCCCGACCCAGTGGGGCCTAAGATGATTATAGTTTGCATAGGAATTTGGCTAGGCTAGTGAGTTTAACCTTCTCTTCTTTGTCGCGAAGGCGAACGGAGACTACGCCTTCTTCGGCGTCTTTTGGTCCTACAATTAGCACTGCCGGAATTTTCATTTCGGTGGCCCGCTTAATCTTTTTCCCTAACGAATCGGCCGTCTCATCTACGGTATAACGTAACTCGTTGTATTTAAGCGGTTTATCTAGCACAATTTTGTCTAGTATATCCGTGATCTTGGCTACATAGTCGGTCACCTGATTGTTTACTGTTAAGATGCGTACTTGTTCTGGGGCGCACCAAAATGGGAACCAGCCGCCAGTGTGTTCGATAAAGACCGAGAGGAAGCGCTCAATGGAGCCCAAGGTGGCGTGATGAATCATGACCGGGCATTCTTTTTGGCCTTTCTCGTTGGTGAACTCAAGACCGAAGCGCTCTGGCATGACGAAATCTAGCTGGATAGTGGCAAGCTGATGCTCACGACCGATGGCGTCCTCGGCCATGAAATCAATTTTAGGGCCATAGAAAGCCGCTTCGCCTTCTTGTTCGAAGTAGTCGAGATGATTATCGATGGCGGCTTGTTTGATTTGAGCTTGAGCCATGGCCCAAAGTTTTTTATCGCCTAAATATTTGTCTTCATCGGAGCGATAAGAGAGCCTGGCGCGGAGTTTTTGCATGCCGACGGTCTCATAAAGCTCCTTGACGATGCCAACGAGGCGTTTAACTTCTTCTTTGATTTGGTCTTTGCGACAGAAGACGTGAGAATCGTCTTGAGTCAAAGCACGTACGCGAGAAAGGCCGCCAAGTTCGCCGGTTTTTTCGTCGCGATAATCGGTGGTAGCCTCCATATAGCGCACAGGCATTTCGCGATAAGTACGGGGACGGGAGGCGAAAATTTGAGTGTGATGAGGACAGTTCATGGGTTTCATGGCAAAATCATCGCCGTTGACCTGAGAGTGGACCATGAACAGCTCGTCGCCGAATTTGGCATAATGGCCGGATGTTTTATAGAGGTCGGTTTTAGTGATGTGGGGAGTAAAGACCTTTTTGAAACCTTCGCGGCCACGGAGACTGAGAGAGTAATTAGCCATTAACTCACGTAGCTCAGTGCCACGAGGGGTAAACATCGGTAAACCGACACCGACGAGATCGGAAAAACAGAAGAGATCTAGCTCTTTGCCGAGCTTGCGGTGATCTCGTTTTTTGGCTTCTTCCTGGCGCGTGAGATAAGCGTTTAGCTCATCTTCGGTGGCAAAGGCAACGCCGTAAATACGAGTGAGCATCGGGCGCTTTTCATCGCCGCGCCAATAAGCACCAGCAACACGAACTAGCTTGAACGGACCGACGTCTTTGGTATTTTTGACATGGGGACCTTTACAAAGATCGGTGAAGAGATCGCCCATATCGTAAAAAGTGATTTTGTCGCTTTCTGGAAGTTCTTCAATGAGTTCGATTTTGTAATCTTGACCGTGATCGCGTGCCCAATTGATAGCCTCAGATTTAGTGGCTTCGCGTTTAACCATGGGGAGCTTACGAGAGACGATGTTGCGCATTTTCTTTTCGATTTTAGGGAGGTCGGTGTCAGAAATTTTAGTTTTGCCAAAATCGATATCGTAATAAAACCCCTCATCAATAGCTGGACCAATGCCAAATTTGGCCTCAGGGTATAGTTCTTGCACTGCAGCAGCCAACACATGACTCAAAGTGTGACGCATTTTTTCTAAATCGTTCATTTTAACTCCCTTATTTTAGTATATTATAGCATAGGTTCGGAGTGCTGGGCATGGTATAATGAAGAAAAGGAGTTTTATTATGGCGGAAAGCGAGAAAAAGACAACCAAAAAAGCGACACCAAAGGAAACGGAGCCGTCTAAGGATAATAAGGCCTCAACGCAATCAATTGTGATTGCGGTATTAGCAACGGTGCTAGTGTGCTTGGTGCTAGTATTTGGAGTATTGCTGGCAAGTGGGGTAATTAAATTTGGTAACAGCGGCGATACGCCCGGTAGCGGAACGGAACCGACAAAGGTTGATAATCTGAACGGCGGAAAGACGGGTGGGACCACAACTGGTAGTAAAATTATCAACAACCCTAATCAAAGAGTAACTGTAAAGGACAGCACTTTGGCAAGCGTAAAAGATTTGGAATTTTATTTACCAGATGATTTTAAAGCTGGCGACAAAAATAATGATGGAGCCTACACCTATAATTTGGTAGACGATGATGGTTGGGCGCAGGTATTGGTTTACGCTGAAAAGAGTAATCTGACGCCTGAAAAATATTTGATGAAAATTACCCCTTATTTGGATATCACTGACACAAATTACGTGATGAATGGGACGCATTGGGTAGTGGGCGAGAATGCGAATGCTTTGGCCTATGCAACGGAGTTAGACGGGATGATTTACGCGGTATATTATAGCGTAAAGTTGGATTCTGACGACACTAGTGAGGCGATGCAGATGATCCCGAAAACTCTATATATGAAGAAAATTTATTCTGAATAATTAATTGCTTTTCTTCCCTGTGCCGCCGCGAATATTTAGGATTTTGCAGGTATTCCGAATGGTATCGTTGAAGCTGTCGTGAATCTTGAGATTAGGGCCAAAGATGTTTTTTAGTTCGACTTTGATGTCGTTAAACTGGGAACAAGCCAGGACGACTTCTTCGGGGTGGAAATGTTTCTTGAAGTGAGTTTTCTGAAAGACTTCCCTGATTCGACTTTCTGTGAGCTCGCCTTCGTCAATTTCGGCAGGCCAATTATCAAGAGCTAGAGTTTGAGATTTGCGGTGGATTTGAAAAAGAAAGTTGTGGTAATTGATGGTTCTGGCCACGGCTTTAGTGGTCAAAATGAGGACATCGCGTTTGATGAAGGTGTCGGGGTGTTTGAGGTTGAAGCCAATGAACTTTTGATTTTTATATTTACGACAAAAATATTTGAGGCTAGTCAAACTGAGGAGATGATTAGCGAAGATGATTAGATCAACTTTGCCGATATAGGGACGGAGAGCAGCTTTGGCAACTTTTCTGGCCTTTCGAGGGCTGGTAAGGAGTCCGTCGGCATTACGCCAGTCAATTACCCGAATCACTTCTAGAATTGGTAGCTCGGTTTCGAGCTGGTCAGCAAAGAACTCACCACCATAACCACCGTCAAACACCACAACTTTTAACATTTCACATCCTTTCTCCTCCGCTTGAGGATGATTTTAGCATACTCTGAGGGGCTTAGATTCTCGTTTTTCTCTTAAATGTAACAAATGTTGCAAAACTTTATTTTTCGTCAAAAAATGGGTTCAGCACAAAAAATAGCCCTGGTAGGGTTGAGTTGTGGCTGGTGGGTGATGAGGGGCTTGAACCCCCGACCTTCTCGGTGTAAACGAGACGCTCTAGCCAACTGAGCTAATCACCCACTCAGGCTATTATACCACAGATATCAGACTTCGGCTAGCTCGTAGTCGCGAGAACCGAGGCCGAGTTTCTCGGCGTAGGGGAGGATTTCGCGTCCTAAGCGAGAGTCGATGCGCTCTTTGAGCTCGGCGGCGCCGGGATCGTCGGAGGCCCAAATCATGTCGATGAAAGCTTGGTCGTTGGCGACTGGGTCCAACGAGGCGACAATACCAAGGTCTGACATGACTGGGTCGCCTTGATTTCTATCGCAATCGCAATCTAGTGAAAGGGCGTTCATTACCGTAATGTAAACAATGGGTTTGTCTTGTTCTTTGAGATAATCAGCTACGGCAGTGGCGGCTTCGGCCATGGATTCAATGAAATCAATTTGTTCGGGCAAATTATCCCAGAGGGTAATGGGGTCTTCGCTCTTCCCCGCTGAGTGGATGTAGGCTTTGCCGTTTCTGGAGGCAATACCGATAGATTGATTTTTAAGATTGGCACCAAAACCACCCATGGCGTGGCCTTTGCCATGGGCAAGGTTGACAATGCTGTCATAGTTTTTGAAGTGGTTTCCGACTAAATCGTATTTGAGGTGTTTGCCTCTTTCGAAAGGAATCTTAAATTCACCGTTGGCGTCCATAATGTCAACATCGGCAAATTTGGTAAAGCCATGCTTTTCTGCTACTTTGATGTGATCCTCGGCAGTATTGCGGGCGCCAGGGTAAGCAGTATTGCACTCAATAATGGTGCCATTTAGAGACTTGACGAAAGGGCCGATGAGGTCAGCTTTAAGATAGCCTTTGGCGCCGGCTTCGCCGGTGGATACTTTGATGCCGACTCTGCCTGGCAATTTGACGCCGAGAGCGCCAAAGACTTTTTGTAGGCCCTCGGGGGTGATTGATTTAGTGAAATAAACTTTTGGCTTAGCCATATTGTTCTCCTCTCTGTTTTATTATAACACTAATTTTTGACGACTTTTTTGGTGACGTCAAATTTTTCCATGTATTTCCCTAGCATGAGGCGAGTCTGGGAGTAAAATGCAGCTAGCGACTGATAAAGGATCGAGGTGACCGGCATCAAAATCCACTGGATAACCATAAGAATGTTTTTGCCTTTACGGTATTTAGCAGGGCGCTTAGGCAAGATTTTGAAAGATACCAAAATTGAAACGATGAGACCGATGGAGGCGAAAGTCTCGACTATGCCGACGATGCTGGGAATACTGTAGGCAACCATTTCATGTGAAGACAAGTTCATAATCATGGGCACCCAACCACCGAAGGCAACGATGGGAGCCAGGATGGCGAGAGTAATATGACCGTCTAGGAGACGCCAGAATTTAGGAAAAAGCTGCCAAAATGGCATGATACGATTCTCTTTCTTGGTGAACAGCCTAGTGCCAACATAGGCAACGTCGGAGGCGCCGTAATACCAGCGGCGGACTTGGACGAATTGAGCCTTGATGGTTTTCCAAAAAGTTTCGTCAATAACGGCATCCTGATAAATTGGAATGCGAATAGGTAGAACCGTGTAATCGCCTCGGAAAAAGAACAGACTACGCCAATATTGATGGCCGTCTTCGACGATGGTGCGTTTGCTCCAGAAATTCATGGCTTCGAGAGCCTGTAAGGGTTGAGAATGTGAAGCGAAGTTGCGTAGAGCGTGTGGACGCATGGTAGAAATGACGTTGAAGAAAGAGTTGGAGACGGCAATAACGCGCGATGGAGCGGGGGCGTCCCAAATGTTGTTCATGAACAAGGATACTGGCTGATAACTGAGACGTTGACGATTGGGATGAACAATAAATTCATAGGCGACAGAGTCAAGGTATTTAGGAGCCATGCGGTTGTCGCTATCTAGAGAGGTGACAACAATGTTTTCGACGGGGAGTTTTTGCTGCTTAACATATTTTGCTACAGCTTGGCCAGCATAAGTAAGGTTTGGGCCCTTGCCAATAACCTCGTTCGGGAGATTGTCAGGATGCTGAACTAGCAAAAAATCCCTGAAAACGCCTTGATACTTGTTGACAAGTTTGAGGGCGGTTTTGGCCATTTCTTCCCCACCCCGAGCTTCGTAGGCGAGAGCAAAGATAATCCGTTCATTTGGAAAAGTAGTGTTTTTGACAGCCTCAATAGAGGGATCCAGTACTTCAAAACCTTCGTCGTAAGCAGTCATAATAACGACGTGGTAGATTTGTGAGGGCTTTGGATATTCATTTTCCATGGCGGCAATCATCTTGAGATTTTCGATGTGGCGGTCAAAGTGATAGCTGGGATTGTCTTCGCCATGTAATCGCTCAAAAGAAGTATGCGGGGTTTCAAGGTCTTGGAGACGTTTAGCCCAATCGACGCGACCAGCACGCTTGATAACTTCGTAGCCCTGGATAGTGCGATAAGCTACGGCGACGGCCTTAACGAGGGTGCTAGCGATGAGAGTGAAGAGATAGATTGAGCCAATGACAGGGTCTAGCCAAGACAAAAGAAAAAGGAGGATGATGGCGCCATAAGAAATAGCTCCAGGGAGGATTTCAAAAAAACGATACAAGGGCTTGCGCTTGCCTTGGGGGATTTCGAGATCTTGGGAAGGACGCATTTATCTCTCCCCGAGAGTACGGACTAGGACGAGAAAACTGCCTAGAATCAACATAGTGGTAGTAATAAGGAAAAATTTAGCCATACCACTACCTCGTTTTTGAAAAATCCGAATAGCTAAGAGACTGTGTAGGGTGCCAAATATGAGCGCGAGAAGCGGAAAGGCGAGCATATCTAGCCAAGTGCCATCACGATAGCCGCCAATATCACCGTAGCCAATTTTGACAACAGAAGCACTGGGATTAAGAGTAATAATGGAGAAGATAATCAAAGCAATGGATAATAGGAGGTTGAAAACCATTAACACGAAGATGCCACGTTCGGTTTGAAAAATCTTAAGAAAATCTTCTTTAAAAGTCTGCATTGCTTATTTGGTTTTAGTTTTCTCCGCGATAACATCTGCGATGCTGTTGACATATTGAACGAATAGAATGTCGCCAACGATGCCAAAGATACCAGAGAGAATCATCATCCAGCCGATAAGTTGAATGACTGCGCCAGCGTTGAATGTGACAAAGATGCCGACTACAAGCATACAAATAGCAATAATCAAAACATAGCTCCAAGCTTTAATGCCAACAGCGTGCATTTTGATGGCTGTATTCATGCGAACGAGAGCCTCATAGACCATCCAGATGCCGATGATGATGCGGAAGACCTGGGCGATGTTTTCGCCAATAAGGATAGCAGCAATACCGACAAGTAGTGAAATTACACCGATGAGGAGGCCGTTGTTAAAGAAATCTCTTTGCCCTTTAACCACGAAATAATTGATGATTTGATAAATACCGCTGACGATAAAGATGGCACCGAGGATATTAGCGATAACGATAGTGGTGATGTCTGGCCAGGCAACCATGAGAATACCAAAAATCATAATCAACAGCGACTCAGCGGCAGCACCCCAGGCGCTCTTTTTGAGCTCGGTGTTGACTTTTTCGATTGGTTTTTTAATCATTTCGGCTTTAGATACGTTTGCCATAGTTTTCTCCTTGTTATTCCCATTATATCATATTTATGGTATAATGGAATAGGTGTTAGTTTTCTGACACCGGGTGCCGATGTAGCTCAGTTGGTAGAGCAGCTCATTCGTAACGAGCAGGTCACAGGTTCGAACCCTGCCATCGGCTCCATATAGGAGCTCAATGGCTCTTTTTTAATTAAGAAGCTAAAATGAGAAAAATTTGGGAGATTTTTAGGGAAGACTTAAGGAAGCTGTCAAAAAGCAAGATGGCGATGTTGATTGTGCTGGGAATTATTTTGATACCAGGGATTTATGCTTGGTTGAATATTGATTCTAACTGGGGGCCTTATGACAATACTGGGAATATCCCGATTGCAGTGGTGAACAAGGACACGGGGGCTGAGATTTTAGGGGAAACTGTGAATTTGGGGGGCGAAATTGAGGATTCTTTGAAAAAGAATGACGCGATGCGGTGGACTTTTACAGATGAGAGCGAGGCGGTAGCCAAGGTAGAATCTAGTGAATATTATGGAGCGATAATTATACCAGAGGATTTTAGTGAGCGCCTTACTTCCATACTCGAGAGTACGGAGATAAAAAAGCCGGCGTTTGATTTTTATGTGAATAACAAGAAAAATCCGATAGCGCCAATTATCGTGAATAAAGCAGTAGGGGCAGTGCAAGATAGTGTAAACCAGGCTTTTGTGAACACAGTGATCTTTAAGACGGTGGAAACGGTAAAGGATGCTGATGTTTTGGGGCAAGGGGCGGATATCGCGAGTGGTTTAGTAGCGAAATTGAACGAAGTAAAAGCAGAAATCGAGCAGCTGAAAGCCGTAATGACGACAACTGGAATGGCGACGAAAACGACAAGTCAATCTCTAGTAGCGCTAAGGGGAGTGATGCCGGCGCTAGACAACATCACTAAGGCGACTGAACAAAGTGTAAATGAGACGAAAAATGCTATTAACTCTTTAGGGGAGAAGTATAAGGTTATTGAAGGAGACGCAAGCGCTAAGATTGGTGAAGCCGAGACAAAGGTGGAAGGGGCTATCGAAGTAGTGGATCAGTTAGACCCTAGCGGTACGGTGCCACAATTAGAAATTATTCGCGCTGACTTAGAACGAACGCTGACCGGGCTGGAACAGATAGATAGTTCACTTAAGACGTTCGGTGAGAAGCTACAATTCCCTGCCGAAATCGAGGATGCTTCTCAAATAGTGGCGAGCCTAAGCGAGGCGATGCGGAGCGTGGATTTGTCACTAGTGTACATGATTAGCGCCCTAGATAACGGAGGATATCTGACAGAAGACGTAAATGCCCTGCTAAGTGATTTTCAATCTAGTTTAGACAAAGTTATAGCCTCGATTGAGGAAATAAAAAAGAACGATCTGTATAACGTAATCCTGAATTTGCTAAGCAACGAACCTGAGACGATTGCGGATTTTATATCTACACCGGTAGAAGCGCATGAAATTGAAGTGTATCCAGTTGCGTCCTACGGGTCAGAAATGGCGCCGTTTTATTCGATTTTGGCGTGTTGGGTAGGGTGTACGGTGTTATCGGCAATTGTCAAAGTAGATGTGAAGAGGACGAAAATCACGGCTAAAGCAAAGAATTATCAAGTATTTTTCGGAAGATTTATGTTGTTTGGAATCTTAGCGATGCTGCAGGGGTTATTCATCGGGATAGGCGATTTGATTTTGCAGGTACAGACAGTAAATGTGCCTGCGTTTTTGGCAACTTTGATGTTTGCCAGCTTGGTGTTTGCGACGATAATTTACGCCCTGGTGGCGGTGTTTGGCAAAGTGGGGCAAGCTATTTCTATTGTGATTATGGTGTTACAGGTAGCGGGATCAGGCGGGACTTTTCCTATTGAACTTTTGCCGAGAGCTTTTCAGGTGTTACAGCCTTTCATGCCTTTTTATCCGGCGATGAATGCGACTAGAGAGACGATCGGGGGATTTTATCAAAATGATTACATTGGATATATCTTAATGCTGGCGTGTCATGCGGTGCTAATGATGGCTATAGGTTTGGCGCTTAGCAAATACACCGCTAAGACGAAGGAGAAGTTGCAAAAAGAGTTACACAAGACGGGCGTGATCGGTTAGGCTGATCAGGTGCTTTTCTTGCGTTTTTTCTTGTGAATGGTTGGATCCGGTTCGTCAGAAAGCTTGAGGGCACGACGGAGCTTTTGCCGAGCATGCGGAGTAATAATTTTTTCGAGCCAAGACTGTTTGGGGGTCTGATTTTTGGAAGTTAGGATTTCGACTACGTCGCCGTGTTCTAATTTTTTGTTCAGGTTGGACATTTTACCGTTGATGAGGACGCCAACGACGTGGTCGCCGATTTCAGAGTGGAGGCGATAGGCAAAATCCAAAGGGAGGGCGCCGGTGGGGAGGTCGATAATGTCGCCTTTGGGAGTGTAGACAAAAATTTTATCCGCAAAGAGATTGAGTTTAAGTTTTTTGAGATCGACTTTCTTCCCTTCGCGAAGCTTGGCGGCAGTCATTTGAAGCTCAGTGATCCAAAGCAGGTTAGTGGGGAGATGCTCGATTTTGCCCTGTTTGTAGTTTTCGGTGAGTTTTTGTTCATTATAATAGAAGCTGGCAGCTAAACCGCGCTCAGCATATTCGTGCATTTCTTTGGTGCGAATCTGGAATTCGACAATATGTTTGTCTTTGGTGATGACAGTAGTGTGGAGAGATTGATAGCCGTTTTGTTTGGGCATGGCGATATAATCTTTGATGCGACCGTTCATGGGGGTATAGAGAGAATGAATAATGCCGAGTGTAAGGTAACAAGTAGTGACGTCGTCGACAATGATACGAAGGGCAGTGAGGTCATAGATTTCACCCATGTTTTGATGATGTTTGGCAAGTTTCTTGTGGAGCGAATAAACTGATTTGACGCGACCGGAGATTTTGAATTTGATTTTTTCTTTTTTCAAGGCTCTGCTGACTTCATCTTCGGTGTTTTGAAGAGACTTTTCGGCAGATTTATTGTATTTTTTGATAAGTTTTTCGAGCTCGTCAAAACGTTTGGGGTTGACATATTTAAAGGCGAGATCGGCCATTTCCACTCTCAAGAGCCCCATATTGAGACGATCGGCAAGAGGAGCAAAAATTTCCAGAGTTTCTTTGGCGATTTTTTTCTGTTTGTCAGGAGGGAGAGCAGAAAGAGTGCGGAGATTGTGGAGGCGGTCGGCAAGTTTGATAATGAGGACACGAATGTCGTCGCCGAGAGCAATCATTAGCCTCAAGAAATTATCACGAGTGGCGGGAAGATAGGTGTCGATGTCGCGCATGCCATCACGAGCAGTAGAAAGTTTAGTGACGCCGTCTACAAGAAAAGCAACCGAGTCGCCAAATTCTTTTTTGATGTCGTCTAAAGTTAAGTCGGTATCTTCGATAGTGTCGTGAAGAATGCCGGCGATAATGGTGTCCTCGTCCATACCCCATTCCTCGAGAATCTTTTTGACGGCGAGAGGGTGTACGATGTAAGGTTCGCCAGTTTTACGAGTTTGACCTTCGTGGGCCTGTTTGGCAACCTCAACGGCGCGCTTGACGCGATCGGAATCCTTCCCTTTCATATATCATATTATAGCATAATTCCTATTTACTCGATTGACAAGATTTTGCCGGTGCTAGGCTCGAGGTGAAGGAGGCGCTGGTTAGAAGAGCCGCGAAAGCGAAGGCTAAGGTCACGTTTATCTAACATGAAGGGGCCATCAATAAGAGCGTCTAGGGATTTTAAAAATTCCCAAGGTTCGCCACCATATTCTTTGATGATCTCATAAGTGAAACCGGAAAAACTCCAGACGTTCCAATTTAGCTCTTCACGACACCAATCGGCGATTTCCTTGCAAGCTTTTGCTTGGACAAAAGGCTCACCGCCACAGAAGGTAAGGCCGTCCTGGCCTTTGAAAGTTTTTAACTCCTTTTTGATGTCATCAATTTTAACAAGCTGACCGGCGTCGTAATCCCAAGTTTCGGGATTTTGACAACCTTTGCAATGATTGGGGCAGCCCTGAGTCCAGAGAATGGCACGAAGACCATCACCGTTGACGATATTATCGTGCTCGAGAGGGCCGGAGAGGCGAATGTAGCCTTCTGGCGCTTCTAGCTGTTTGGGTAAATTGCCTAACAGATAATCATGTAAGTTAAATTTTTTATCCATCTATTTCCCTTTCGCATTAGAGGAAACCTTTTCGAATGGGAGATCACCTTCGAGACGGCCACAGTGCGGACAACGATCACCGGTGATAACGCCGGAAAAGCCGCAGACGGGGTCGCGGTCGACGGGGTGGTTGACCGAGCCGTAACCGATACCTTCATCATGCATTTTGCGAATGACAGATTCAAAAGCGGCAATATTTTGAGAAGGATCGCCGTCTAGTTCGATGTAGGTGATGTGGCCGGCATTGCAAAGATTGTGGTAAGGGCCTTCGATCTCGATTTTTTCGAAAGCAGAGATGGGGTAGTAGACTGGCACGTGGAAGGAGTTAGTGTAGAAATCACGATCGGTGACGCCTGGGATGACGCCATATTCTCGTTTGTCGATTTTGGTAAAGCGGCCAGCGATGCCCTCAGCGGGAGTGGCGAGGAGAGAAAAGTTGAGTTTATATTTTTTGCTATATTCATCGCATTTTTCGCGCATGTGGGTGATGATGTCGAGACCTAGTTCCCTGGCGTCTTCGTCTTCGCCGTGGTGTTTGCCGACCATGGCGACCAAAGTTTCAGCGAGACCGATGAAGCCGATAGATAAAGTGCCGTGTTTAATGACGTCTCTCAAAGTGTCGTTGGGGCCGAGTTTTTCGGAACCGAACCAGTTGCCCTGACCCATGAGGAACGGGAAGTTGCGGACGTGTTGGTTGGCCTGGAATTCAAAGCGTTCTAGGAGCTCGTCTTTTACGAGATCCATTTTTTCGTCTAATTCTTTGTAAAAACCGTTCCAGTCGGCTTCTTTTCTTTCGCCAAGGCAGATGCCATGGTGGATGCCGATGCGGACGAGGTTAACCGTGGTAAAGGAGCAGTTGCCGCGGCCGGTAACAATGCCGTCTGATTCTGGGAAGATAGAAGCAAAAACGCGAGTGCGGCAGCCCATGGTGGCGATTTCGGTGCGATAGTCGCCTTTTCTGTAGTATTTGAGATTATACGGAGCATCGATAAAGCAAAAATTTGGGAAGAGACGCTTGGCGGAGACTTGCATGGATTTTTTGAAGAGGTCGTAATTGGGATCTTCGGGATTGTAGTTGATACCTTCCTTAACCTTGAAAATACTAATCGGGAAAATCGGAGTCTCGCCTTTGCCGAGGCCATTTTCGGTGGCTTCGAGGAGGTATTTGGAAACGAGGCGGCCAGAAGGAGTAGTGTCGGTGCCGAAATTAATAGAGGTGAACGGAACCTGAGCACCGGCACGAGAGTGCATGGTGTTAAGATTGTGGACGAAACCTTCCATAGCTTGGAGAGTTTCACGTTCGACGTCTTCGTTTGAGGCCTTGATAACGCTTTCCGGCCATTTGGCTTTTTTCAGTTTATCGTCATCGCCAAACTGAATGTCATCTTTGACTTTGAGGTCTAACTTTTTGCCGGTAAACTCATTGTATTTGGCGAGGTTTTTGGCTAAAGCTTTGCGGAAGGATTTGTCGACGCCAGGGGCCAAAGCATAGTCAAAATTCGGAATGGACTGGCCGCCGTGTTGTTCGTTTTGGTTAGCCTGAAGGAGGATGGCGGCAAGAGCTGCGTAAGAGCCGATGGACTTAGGAGTACGGAGATGTCCGTGACCAGTGTTAAAACCGCCGTTTTCGAAAAGCACGAAGGGGTCAGATTGGCAGCAAGTGAGAGTACCGGTGGCGTAGAAATCGAGATCGTGGATATGGATGTCGCCATTGTCATGGGCGGCGGCGATGTCGGGACGGAGGAGGAGGGTTTTGGCGAAGACTTTGGAGCCTTCGGCGCCGAATTGGAGCATTTTGCCCATAGCAGAATCGCCGTCGACGTTGGCGTTGGAGCGTTTGACGTCGGAATCTTCGGAGGCGTCAGCGTGGCTAATAGTGCGGTAAATCATCATGAGATCAGATTTGGCATCGCGGACACGAGAACGCTCTTGGCGGTAACGGATGTAAGCCCTGGCAGTACGTTTGAAACTGGACTCCATTAAGACTTCTTCGACGATATCTTGAATCTGCTCGACGTTGGGGGTGCGGGCGGTGATTTTTTCATCGGCACGTTTTAAGACTTTTTCGGTGAGAGCTTTGGCGCGATCGGCCTTGAATTCCTCGGTGGCGAGACCAGCTTTAGTGATGGCCTCGGTGATTTTATCGGGGTTGAATTTGACGATCTTGCCGTCTCTCTTAACGATACGCTTGAACATTTGTATTACCTCCTTCTGCTGTTCATTTTTTATGTATTTAGGTACCGAACGCTATATTTGGTGTCTGATATCTAGTATACGACACTATATGTGGAATTGCAAGAGTTTTTATGCTTATTTTATTTAAGAAAGCCGTTGATAATTTGGGATTCGGCTTGTTTACGGGTGAGACCGAGGGTCATAAGCTTGGCAAGTTGGTCGGAAGCAAGCTTGCCAATGGCGGCTTCGTGAATAAGTTCAGCGTCTTTGGTTTTGGCATCGAGAGCAGGCATGGCTAAAACTTTGGCGTGGTCCATAATGATGGCATCGCACTCGGAATGGCCGCGAGATTTTTGAGTGGCAGAGAGAATGGATTTGAAAGTTTGGGACGAATAATCCTGCGCGACAGAACGAGAAGCCAAATCGGCGGTGGAATTTCTTCCATTTAATGTAATGTCGTAGATGCTTTCGGCGGTTTGGCGACCGTGAGTCATGAGGCGTTCTTTGACAATGAGTTTGGCATTTTGAGAGAGGTCGGCGACGGTGTTTCGGATGGTGGAATCTACACCCTTGATTTGTTCGAGTTCGAGATAGGCTTCTGAATTATCGGCTAGGTGAAGTTCGGTGGTAGGGTTGAGGATTTTACCGCCTCTTCCCTGGCCGAAGCCGTAGTGTTTTTCGATATATTTGATTTTAGCGTTTTTGGCGACGTAAAAACGGTGGATGCCATCGTGGACGGAGTCAGCGCCGCCGCAGTTATAAATGCCGCAGCCAGCGATAATGGTAACTTTTGCGTTTTCGCCGATATGAAAATCGTTATAAACTGTTTCTTTGAGGCCGGTGGCGCTGATGGCTACGGGGATATGGACGGTTTCGTTTTTGGTATTTGGAGCGATAAAAATGTCCAAGCCTTGATTGTCTGGTTTGGGGACGATGTTGATATTTTTGGTGGAATGACGACCGATAGATTTGCCGTTAACACGGAAGTTGTAGGCGCCGGCGGGAGCTGTAAAATTATTGTCGGTAGGCGTATTGGCGACTGTGCAAAAAATATGTGATTCTTCAGGAGTGAGATTCATTTGATTTCTCCTATTTTTGCTAAAATTTCAGCTGGAGTACCGTGAGATTTGATTTGGCCTTTTTCGAGAACGATGATTTCATCAGCAATTTTGAGAATTTTTTCTTGATGGGAGATAATAATGAGAGACTTGTCGGGATGCTGGCGATGGATTTTTTGGAAAAGTTTAGTGAGATCCTGGAAACTCCAGAGGTCAATACCGGCTTCGGGCTCGTCGAAAATAAGAAGTTTAGCGTCTTTGCGGGCGAGGACGGAGGCAATTTCGATGCGCTTTAGTTCCCCGCCGGAGAGCTTTTGGTTGATTTCACGACTTAAATATTCTGTTGGTTCGAGACCGACTTGCTTCAAAATGTTGCCGGCCTCTTCGGGTGAAAATAATTCGCCGTTGGCAATATTTAGGAGTTCATAGACGGTGAGACCCTTGAATTTGACAGGCTGTTGAAAGGAAAAACTGATACCGGCTTTAGCGCGGGTGGTAATGTCATCTTTGGTGATGTCTTTGCCGTTTAAGAAAATCTGGCCCTTGGTGGGATTTTTGATGCCCATGATGATCTGGGCGAGGGTGGATTTGCCGCTACCGTTGGGGCCGGTGACGACAGTAAGAGTGCCGGGTTGAAATGCGAAAGAAATTTGGTCTAGGATTTTTGTCCTAGACCCACCTTTTACCGTAAAACTGATGTTTTTTAATTCCAACATGCTTCTAAGACAATTATACCACAGGTTAAGCTGCGGGATTGGGGCGACGGAACTGGGGGCCGATAAATTCGTTCAGTTTGGTAGAGGTGGCTTCGTCGTTGCGAGGCGGTTCTCCAGTTTCAAAATAGCGGAAAGCTATCTGGAATAGCCTGTCTTCAGATTCGACAATGTGTTGGTAATTATCGGTTTTGCGGGCTTCCACTTCGGCGGCGAGATTGGCATGGCGGATGTCTTTGCATAAATCTTGCTTAGTGGCGTCTCTTTTGGTTTGAGTAAATGCTTGTTCCCAGCCGTCTGGGTCGTTTAGTTCCCCGCGCCAGATTTTCATGGCGGCAGAAGATTGACTTTGATCGTTACAACATTCAGCAATCATGCAACGATGACCGTTATAGTTGAAAGCGATCACGGAGTAGGTATCGCTAGGCGGGAGGTCGGGGCGATTTGGTGCGGGAGGTTCGGGCTGGAAACTGCGGACGCCTTCTGTTAAGTTGGCATCTGGGATGTTTTCTTTGATAAAATCTCGCCATAATTTTAAGGCGTTGATGCGTTCAAAGGCGACGCGATTGGGAGATTTTTTAAGGAGGTCACGGACTTTGGCGACTGGCGTGTCGCTAGGTGCGTATTGAAGAAGTCGGAGTGCCTCTGCGCGATCATAATCCTCGCGTTCGCGTTCTTTTTGTTCTAGATATTCGTCCTCGGCGTGCTGGTAGACCGCTTGTTCACGCCGCTCGATGAGTTCTTCTCGGCGACGGTCGGCATCAATTAAACATTGATTGAGCATTTGGTCTTGCCTGGCTTCAGGGCTAAGCAAAGCGTAGATTTCGATCAGTTCGGAATTGAGGCTAAAATTGCCGGCGAGAAGTTCTGGATCCAAATATTCATCTATGGCCGTTCGGGCAGCTTGTTGGATGGCGGGATTTTCATGATTTGCCGAGAGATTTTTGGCCTGAACAATGTGGGTTAAGCCGGAGGCAAAATCTTGGTGACGAACTCTAGAATAAAAAACGCGGCGATGAGTGTTTTGGAGGAAGGTTTGGGGCTTGAAAAAGTGCGGCTGGCCTTCCTCATCCGTGGCGACGGCGTGGCGCAAAGTGCGAGCAAAAGCTCGCCGGAAAGTGTCGTCCGGTAAATCTTCGGGGATGTCGGTCTCTGAGCCGGCTAAGATAATTTGGTCTGGGTCTAGAGGGTCTGGCTGGGGAGTTGATTTATCAAAAGCAGTGAGCCATTTACTGACTCTGGGGTCGTCTTGCCAATTGTTGGTGTTTAGTTCGTGATGATCGGGCATTTTCCTCCTGCTATAGTTTTATTATAGCATGCGCGCTCGTGATTGAGGAGAAAGGTCTTTTTATCTAACCCGCCGGCGTAACCGGTAAGAGAACCGTCTGAGCCGAGGACGCGATGGCAAGGAATGATAATGGAAATAGGATTATGTCCGACGGCGCCACCGACGGCCTGGGCGGACATTTGTTTAGTTCCCCTTTGTTTAGCGATTTGCTCGGCGATCTGTTTATAGGTGGTAGTTTCGCCATAGGGGATGGTTTTTAAAATTTGCCAGACTTGCTGGCGAAAATCGCTGCCAATGGGAGCAAGGGGGAGTTCTGCTGGTTCTGGTTTTTTGCCATTAAAATAACGATCTAGCCAATCTTTGGTTTGGATTAGGACTGGGGCGCTGTCATCTTCGGTGATTTCTTCTTTGAGATTTGCAAGGTAGTATTTTTGCCCTTCAATCCAAAGGCCGATTAGCTTATTATCTTTGGCGGCTAGTAGAATATCGCCGAGGGGCGAGGGGTAGTGGGTGGTGTAGATCATAAAAACATTATAGCACCCGAAATGACCGGTTCTGTTCTTTTATTAGGATTTTGTCGTATCTGTTTTTATTGGGGTAAATATGATATAATACTTGTGCACGGGATGGCCGTGTTTTATTGCACCTTACCAAAGGAGGAAGACGATGGAAGTTAAGCACGAGAATAGTTTTGCCGAGAATTACGCGGCAGCCGGAGTGGATATCACGGCCGGGTATGAAGCTGTTAGGTTGATGAAAGAGCATGTGGCAAGAACGAAGACCGCTGGAGCGATTGATGACATCGGTGGGTTCGGCGGGCTGTTTTTGCCCGACTTTGCTGGTATGAAGGAGCCAGTACTGGTATCTGGCACGGACGGTGTGGGCACGAAGTTGAAGCTTGCAATGCTGATGAATAAGCATGATACTATCGGCATCGACTGCGTGGCAATGTGCGTGAACGACATCATCTGCTGTGGAGCGAAGCCGTTGTTTTTCCTGGATTATATCGCTTGCGGGAAAAATTATCCCGAAAAAATTGCGGCGATTGTCGAGGGAGTGGCCGAAGGCTGCGTACAGGCAGGTTGCGCATTGATAGGCGGCGAGACGGCAGAACACCCCGGCATGATGCCAGACGAGGAGTACGATGTGGCCGGGTTTGCAGTAGGCATCGTAGATCGAGGGGGCATTTTGCGCCCCGAAACTCAAAAGGTGGGCGACGCGTTGATTGCGTTGCCATCTAGCGGAGTTCATTCGAACGGGTTTTCGTTGATCCGACGAGTATTTATGCTAGACGCAACGGATGAAGAGGCGGCGGAAAGGTTACAACGGCAATATAGCTGGCTCGATGGCGAAGCGATAGGAGATGTGCTCCTGACGCCCACTGTCATTTATGTCAAACCAATCCTTTCCCTGCTGAAGCATATACCGGTAAAGGCGGTTACGCATATTACCGGTGGCGGGTTCTACGAAAACATACCGCGAAACCTACCATCCGGAGTTACTGCTCATATTAAACGCGAGGACGTGCAGGCACCGCCAATCTTTGATTTGATCGGCGGGACAGGAAGTATACCGGAACGCGAAATGTTCAACGTATTCAACATGGGCGTGGGAATGGTTGTGACCGTGGCGCCAGATTTTGTGGACGTAGCTGTTTCGCTACTGGAAAGTTCCGGCGTGGACGCCTACGTGCTGGGCGAGCTAGTCCGAGGAGATGAGGGCGTTATCATCGAAGGAGTTTCTAAATAACGCTGTGTTTGTCGTTTTTAGCTCGCCGTTTTTCTCCAATAAATTAAAGCCGGGCGTGTTTGGTCCGGCTTTTTGACGTTAGTGTTGCAAGACCATGATGGCGAAGCCGTCGGTGAGGGGGGCTACTCTGGTTTTTGGAGGTCTTCCCTGCGCTGTTCGACGGCTTCTTCTGCTTTTTGTTTATCGAATTGGCCCGCCATCTTTTTCAGGGTGTCGAGTTTATTATCAGGGGAGGGCATGTTCTCACCAAGTTTTCTTTCTTCAACTATATCGCCCATCACTTGGTTGTAGAGATCGCTATCTGGGTTATTCTTAAGATCCGATAGACTTAGATTGTCTCCGTTTTTAAGTAAATTTCTGGTTTTAGAACTTATATGTTTCATAGACTAATTATAGCATGGTTTGCTTTTTGTAGATAAAAATGTTATAATTGGGGATACGTGCTTAGATGAGAGGGGGCAAAATTGAGCAAGTTGTTTAGAATTTCTGGTTATTTTAAACAGGATGAAAGCTGGGGCCAGACCGAACCGGCTTTTGTCGGTGAAATAGTAATGGGTGAGCTGCCGATCTTTTGGGGGTGCTGCAAAGAGCTTGGCGATGGAGACACCTTGAGAGCTGGCGCGACTAGCTGTCTGGTGGGTGGATTTTTAAAAAATCGTAGTGTAGAGTTTTATTTCTACAAAATGTATGATAACCCACCTCAAGATATGTTGCTGTGTATGATGTCGGACCTAGAGAACGGTCGTGGAGTTTGGGCGACGCGACCAGTAGGGGGCGGTGACTTTGTGGAGCGCAATTTGGCTCATTTAAAGGTGGAGGAATTGCCCTATTCTAGCGAATTGGAACGAGAGATGTATTCCGCCTTTAATAGTGGCTGCCCCGTGTTGGCTGGCTTCCGTGAAGACCTAGTAAAGGCAGCGAAAGCCCGTGGAAAGTGACCAGAAAATGCCCCGGATGTTTAGTCCGGGGCATTATTTTTCTCTTTTTCCTGGTGGATCTTAGAGGGCTCGAACCTCTGACCTCAGCAATGTGAATGCTGCGCTCTAGCCAACTGAGCTAAAGATCCATGAGTGTGGTATAATTATATCATGGACTTAGAGAAATTTAAAGAGGAACTTAAGACGATAGAGGAGTTTTTGGCGCGGCCGGATGCGTATGCTGACCCGGAATTTGCTGGTAAAAATAAGCGGGCGACGGTACTAAGGGAAATTTTGGAATTGAACAAAAAAATTACTCAATTTGAGGCGAATTTAACAGAGGCGGAAGAGCTCTTGAATGATCCAGAGCTGGGCGAAATGGCAAAAGAAGACTCAGAAAATTTAAAAAAAGAGATCAAACTAGCACGAGAAAAATTGGAAGAGTTGCTAATTCCGCGCGACCCGGCGGATGATAAACCAGCGATTATGGAAATCCGGGCGGGAGCAGGCGGCGATGAAGCTTCCCTGTTTGCAGGAGAATTGTATCGGATGTATTTGAAATATGCCGAGGCGCATGGGCTAAAAGCGGAGTTGATCTCTGAGAATTTAAATGATACTGGTGGGACGAAGGAGGTGATTTTCAAGATTTCTGGTGATAACGCCTATGGACAGTTGAAATTTGAAGGGGGTGTGCACAGAGTGCAGCGGGTGCCGGTGACGGAATCACAGGGGCGAATTCATACTTCTACCGTGACAGTGGCGGTGTTGCCAGAGGCATCAGAACAGGAGTTAGAAATAAAGCCAGAGGATTTGCGGATTGATATTTACCGTTCGGGCGGACACGGGGGGCAGGGGGTAAATACGACTGATTCGGCGGTGCGGATTACGCATTTGCCGACGGGAATTGTGGTAGCGATGCAAGATGAACGCTCGCAACAGCAGAATCGGGTAAAGGCGATGAATATTTTAAGATCTAGATTGCTAGAAAAACAGCGCGAAGAAGAGATAAAAAACGCTTCAGAGGCGCGAAAGTCGCTGATCGGGACAGGAGACCGTTCGGAAAAAATTCGGACTTATAATTTCCCACAGGACAGGGTGACAGACCACCGGATTCATTATTCGCGGTCCAATATTCCAGCGGTAATGGATGGAGATATCGAAGATATTATAACGGAGCTGGTCAAACATGAAAGAGGGCTCGCACAAGATTGATTTTTATGGGCGTGACTTTATCGTCACGCCAGATGTGTTAATTCCCCGCCCGGAGACTGAGATGATGGTGGATGCGGTACTGAATTTGTGCGGTAAAGCGTATTTGCCGGGAGTGAAGCCGAATGAACCACGATTACCACAGGATTGTGCGATTTTAGATGTAGGGACGGGGTCGGGATGCGTGGCGACGAGTTTGGCGTTGGAGCTGCCGGAGACTCATGTGATGGCGTGCGATAT
Source organism: Candidatus Saccharimonadota bacterium (assembly GCA_017514025.1). Classification (GTDB taxonomy): domain Bacteria; phylum Patescibacteriota; class Saccharimonadia; order Saccharimonadales; family Saccharimonadaceae; genus Nanosyncoccus. Next base: position 37,866 of record JAFWLB010000002.1, read on the forward strand.
TTCGGAAAAAGCTTTAAAAGTCGCGCGGAAAAATGCCTTACAACTGGGGGCGGAAGTGAAGTTTGTAAAATCGGATTTGATGAACGGAATCAAGGGTGATTTTGATATCGTGGCAGCGAATTTGCCGTATGTAGATAAGGATTGGGATTGGATTGATGAGGAAGCTCTGGCAAAAGAGCCCGCAATTGCTTTATACGCAGAAGATGGCGGTCTGGCGCTGATCAAAAAACTAATTGACCAGGCGTTTGAAAGGCTAATTCCCTATTTGATTTTGGAAGCCGACCCGTGCCAGCATGAACGAATTATTGATTATGCTAGCACGGGAGACTATTCCTTGCTAGAAATGCGTGGATTTGTTCTAGTGTTTAGTCGGGGTAACCTTCGAGGGTGACGTTGATAGCGGTTTCGTTGCCGTCGCGGATGACGGTGAGCTGGATGGTGTCACCAGGTTTATACTCACCGACGAGATTAGCAAGGGAGCCAGAAGCGCCAACAGCTACGCCGTTGATTTTGGTAATGATATCTTTGTCTTTAAGACCGGCTTTGGCAGCGGGGCTACCGTTGATTATCGCGGAGTAGCTGGACGGACTATAGAGATAGACGCCTTCGTTGACCGGAAGATTGTAGGCTTTAGCTACTTCTGGGGTAATTTCAACGCTATAAACGCCGAGATAAGTGCGTTTAGCGGAGCCAGTTTCAATTAGCTGTTTTAGCATGCCTTTAGCGCTGGAAATAGGGATAGCAAAGCCCATATTTTCGGCGGAGGCGCTGACGGCAGTGTTGATGCCGATTACTTCCCCGGCAGCGTTGACCAAAGGCCCGCCGGAGTTACCGGAGTTGATGGCAGCGTCGGTCTGAATCATGTCAGATAGAGTTTCGGTATTGCCACCATTGCTATCAGAAGCGGTGACGGAGCGGCCGGTGCCAGAAATAATGCCGGCGGTGACGGTGTTTTGATAAAGGCCGAGGGCGTTACCGATGGCGATGACTTGCTGGCCGACGCTAATGGTCTTGGAATCGCCCAAAGTGGCAGGAGTGAGGCCGGAGGCGTCTTTAATTTTGAGATAGGCAACATCGTTGAGCGGATCGGTAGCGACAACTTCGACGTTTTCGTAAGTGGTACCATCGTCTAGAACCACGGTGGCCCTGGAAGCGCCATTTACGACGTGCTTGTTGGTGATGATGTAGCCATCTTCGGTAGCGATGATGCCAGTACCAGCGGCGCCGGAATTTTGACCGAAAATATTGGTGGATTTGGTAGATGTGACGATAGAAACAACTGATTTCGAGACTTTTTCGGCAACCTCGGCGATGGAGCCTTCAACAAAATTGGCAGAATTACCGTCAGCACCGCTACCTAGAAAAGTAAGCGGGGTGGAAGATTTTTGATAGCTCATCCAACCAAGCGCTAGCCCGCCACAACCAAGCACGAGAGCGATAACCGACATAGTGATGGCGGCGACATTTTTGGTTTTGCAAGAACCTTCGCATTTGCAAGCTTTGGCGTCTTTGGGCTCGTCAGCGACTACCGTAACTTGCTCCGTTGTTTCTACTTTTTCGTCAAAATCTTTACCCTTTTCTTCCATTTTACCTCCTTTAGATATTAAATATAGGGTTGCTAAAACATAATACGATGATAGCGACGAGAACGACACCGAAGATGACGGGGCCGACGATATGCTTAAAACGGAAATCATCTTGGTATTTGATCATGGCTCCACGGGTATAATTGTAAACAAAAGCGAAGATGGTGAGGATGATGGCGAGTTGGGGGATGCGGATGCCGGTGTCGCCAAAAGTGTAGATGATAGACCAAGAATAACAAAGCCAGGCAATTTCGGCAAAGACAAGACCACAAACTAAGGTGGTGAGGGTAAAATCTTTGTCGTTGCTTTGAATTAAAATATGGCGGCTGGCGGCATAGCCAATGAGAAAGGCGAGAAAAACAAGAACTATGGGATCAAGATTGGCAGTCATGATGGTGGCGGCGGAAATGCCGAAGAAAACGGCAATTAGAGACTGGGCGAGAGTGGCGACTTCGGACGAGAGTGGCTTAATCACGATAAGCCATAGGCAGTAGAAAGCCATGAGCAAAAAATCTACTGGCAAAAAGGCGGCGCCAGCATAGTAGGTCAAAAGAACGACGCTGATGCCGACGATGAGGTCAACGAGGTTGGCTTTGATGTTGGTCCAGAGATATCTGGCCCGAACGGCAAAAACACGCCATTTGGAGGCAATAACTAAAATGAGGCCGAGCAGAGGACTGCTGGAGAGGACGGTAATCAAGACCGAACCAATGCCGAGCAAGAGATTGAGAAATACGTGCACCATGGTGCTCATGATGTTGCGGGACTTTCTTGCTAATACATAGTCTGCCATACTCTATATATTATATCAAAAAAATAAAATAAAGCTGAAAACCTATTAAACTTTTCTTTGAGCAAAGAAAAGTTTAGCAAAAGAAACCTAGTTAGAAACCTGAAATGGAAGTGAATTCCATTTCAGGTTTTGTTTATGATATAATAGAGTAATGGATAGAATAGAACCGACGTTTTTTCAGAGGCACCCATTGCTGAAGGATTTGTTAAGCCTAGGTGGTTTTATTGTGCTAATAATACTGGGGACGTTGTTTTTGAACACGTATATTTATCGGTCTTACAACGTAGTGGGGGGGTCGATGGAAAATACCTTGCACGAAAATGATCGCGTGGTGGTAAATCGGGCGGCGGTATCTTGGTCTCACTTCACGGGGTCAGAATATGTGCCGGAGCGGGGGCAGATTATTGTGTTTTTGAATGAAGATGAGGAGAAGGTTGCGGAATATAAGGCTGCCGGGGTAGAGCACCCGATGACTTGTGACGTGCCGTCTAATGTGAGTGATCAATATATCATTAAACGCGTAATCGCTTTTCCGGGAGAACGGGTGACAGTGAAAGATAGCGTAATGACAATTTACAACGATGAGCATCCGGATGGGTTTGTTTATGACGCTGAGTGGCGAGTGAGCGAAACGGATGGACCAAAGGCGTATACTTCGGGCGAAGTAGATACAACGGTGCCGGAGGGCGAATTGTTTGTGTCGGGAGACAACCGAGAGGGGTCAAACTCTTGGGATTCTAGAAATGGCCTCGGGACAATTCCTTATTGCCGAATTGTAGGGCCAGTGGTAATGAGGCTGTTCCCGCTGGATAAAATGAGAACTTTTTAAGATTAATTAGCTAAGTTTTTTGATTAGTTCGTTTAGTTCAGCTTGGCTTTTGCATTTGAAGATGAGGGAGCGGCCGGCGATACGAGCAACGACGTCATATTTGGCGGTCAGAGCATCTTCTTGTTTGCGGTATTCGTTGCGTTTGATGGCGGCGGCGGAAGATTTTTTCTTGGTAGCGGCGAAATAGCGTTCGACTTGGCGGGCGGTCCAACCCTCTTTGACGATCTTGGGGAGGACTTTTTTGATGGTGGCTTCGTCACGAGAAACGAGCGGACGCATGACACCCTCAGTGAGTTTTTCTTTGGCCATAATTTGTTTGGCAAAATCTGGGAGGTTTAAGAGATGGACGTAGTTTTGGATGGTAGTCTCGCTCTTACCGACTTTGGCGGCGATATCTTCGGTACTGAGGTTGAACTGGCTAGCTAATTTGGCATAGGCAGTGGCAAGCTCTAGGGGGCTTAAGTCTTCGCGCTGAGCGTTTTCGATGATGGAAAGCTCAAGACGGTTCTGAGAATCGAGAGTACGAATAATAGCGGGAATTTTGTCTAGGCCGGCGATTTTAGCTGCACGCCAACGACGTTCACCGGCAACGATTTTATACTTCCCTTCTTCCCTGGTGACGACGATAGGTTGCAAGACGCCATGTTCTTTGATAGAAACAGCGAGAGCGTCGAGGGCGGCGGGGTCAAACTCACGACGAGGCTGTTCTTCGTCGCGGACGATGTCACTAAGTTTTAACTCCTTAAGTTGGCTTTCTTTCTTATCCTCAGCGGCAGTGGGGTCAAACTCATCATCTATGAGCTCCGTAGGAATTAAACTTTCAAAACCTCTACCTAAACCTTTAACCATTCTTAGTCCTTTCTTCTACTTCTTTGGTAAAATCTTTGTAGGCTTTGGCGCCTTTACTAAATTTATCATAAGCACCGACGGGGACACCGTGACTGGGGGCTTCGGCAACACGAACATTACGAGGGATTTTGGTCTTGAAAGTGAGTTTTTTGAAGTATTTTTCAATTTCGGCGTAAACTTGACCAGAAAGGCTGGTGCGCTTGTCATACATAGTAGCAAGGACGCCGAGAAGTTTGAGGTTGGGGTTGGCTTGTTTCATGACGAGCTTCATGGACTCAAGGAGCTGGGCGACACCTTCAAGAGCGTAAAATTCGGTCTGGACGGGCAATAACAAATAATTGCTAGCGATCATACCGTTGACGGTCAAGAGACTGAGCGATGGAGGCGAATCAATGATGATATATTCGTAATTAACTTCAACACTACGAATGGCATCACGGAGACGAACGAATTTTCTCTGCATGTTGGCCATTTCGACTTCGGCGTTGGCGAGCTCGGGCGTAGTAGGAGCAAGATCAAAATTTTTGTATTTAGTGGGGTGGATAGCTTGGCTAAGCTCAGCGGAGCCGAGAATAACGTTAGTCATGGTAAAACCTAAAGTTTGTGGATCGGTCTTATCGACGCCGAGACCGGAGGTGGCATTACCCTGGGGGTCAAAATCAATGAGTAAAGTCTTGTGTCTGTCTTTGGCGAGATAATAGCTAAGGTTGACAGCAGTGGTGGTTTTACCCACGCCGCCCTTTTGGTTCGTCACACAAATTACCTTCGCACTCATACTGCTTATTATTATACCATAAAAAATAAGCTCTTTGTAGAGCTTATTTTTAAGAAATCTTAGTGATTTCGATCTCACTGTACTTCTGGCGGTGGCCAGTTTCCTTGTGGACGCGCTTTTTGGCTTTGTAGCGAATAACGCGGATTTTGTCGCCTTTCACCTCGGGCGTTTTGACTTTAGCTAAAACTTTTACGCCCTTTACCGTAGGTGTGCCGACCTGCGTTTTGTCGCCGTCGATTACGAGTAAAGCGTCAAGTTCGAGCTCTTTAGTGCCTGTCGGGAGGAGGTCCACCCGCAGGGTCTCTTTTTCGGCGACGAGATATTGTTTCCCGCCGACGAGAATGACTGCTTTTTTCATATTATTCCTTTATTAGACTATGGTCTATTATACCATATCACCGGGTTTTTGGGAAGAGGTGTCTTCAGGTGAAGTGGAGCCTGCTGCTTTTTCTTCCCCGGTTCGGTCTTTAGGCGAATTGTCTTCCATGGATGTTTGTTCGTGGGAGATATTGCCTTCAACAGTCTTCAAGGCTTTGCGGGTACGATAGAGGTAGTAACCGCCGCCGCCGATGCCGGCAATGATGATGGCCGCCATGACGATTTCGACTGGGCCGGTGTTGGGCAGCTCGCTAGGAGTGCCGGGCCCACAGTCACGGGTAACGGTGACTTTGACTTTGTCGTGGATAGTACCATTGGCGGTACTGGCACCAGCGAGGTTGTAAACGGTGGTGTCACCACAGGGGAATTTATCCATGTCGTCTTCTACTTTGACTTGATAAGTGGCAGTGGCTTCTTGGTCTGCTGCGTAATCGCCGATGTTTAAGCCATCTCCGAATAGAGCTTCTGAACTCTCAGCTCCTTCGGAAGTAGGAGTGGCGAGATGGGTAGTGCCCGGGACAGCGGAAAGGCCGTTGCCTAGCTTGTCATATAAGACTACACTATTTTGAATGGTAGTACCTGTGTTGTGATAGCGGATTTTGAAATCTAGAGTATCGCCTGGTTTTGCAGAAATGTATTGGTCGTAGTCGCTGTCGCTGCCGGTGACTTTGCCGGTTTTTTCCATGTAAAATCCGGGTTGGTCGGCTTTGATCTGGAAAGTAACGTAACCGGCATATTCGTTACAACCTGGAACTACACCCCAAGCGTTGTCATAATAGGCTAGGAACACTCCTTGGTCATCCCAGAGTGCGCTGTCGCTTAAAGTTTTGCCGTTGCTAGAGCCACCGTTGTGGATGACGGCTGAGCCATCGACATAGCGTAAGTAGACGATTTCGTCAGTATGAAGAAAAGCGGTATCCCAAACTTCGGAAGGGTTGGAATTGGTGGAAGAGATGAACCCTTTGATGACAGCAGCCTCGCCCGCGTCGACAGCTTCTGGGGCTTCCATGCGCAAGCGGACATTGTTGGCTACACCGGAACCGTCAGCGTTGGTATCGGCACCAGCGTTATTATGATAGTAAACATAGACTTCGTAAGTTTTGCCGGCTTCGATATTAACGTTGTCGGAGTATGTGTTATTGGTGCCATACTCGCGGACGCGGACAAAGTTGCGTTCGTCACCGATGGTTGGGTTGTCCGTGATAGAGTTAAAGGTAGGCTCGTAGGCAGGGTTTTCCCAAGTGTATGTGGTACGATCTGGGCCCCATGTCCGATCCTCCGCATTGGCCTGGAAGACGGCAAAAGTTGATATCCCGGCTAGGCCGATAATGGCGCTAGCAATTAGTTTGGTTTTAGTAAACTTCATTTTGCTCCTTTCTATCGCCCACCGCCGTTTACTATGTTTGCTAAATCTTCTTGTGAACGTTCTACATTTTGACCGGCGCCTCTTTGGTCGCTGGTGTCAACTGTGTTTTGCTCAACCGTGTTGGCGTTATCTGCCACGACGGCATCAGGATGGTCAGCGTTGGTCTCTTCGGCGTCGAAAGTTGAAGCGACGCCTTCGGCAGCATCAGCGATTTCTTGATCTGTGGCTTCGCCTCCTTCCCCTTCGCGCACGACTTGCTCGCCTGAGGTTGGGTCGGTCAACGGCGCTCCATCGACGGTGACACCTTGGTTGTCGGCAATAGCTTCGCTACCTGGCGCGGCATCTGGGACGCCATGCTCTTGTTCTATGGTATCGTTCGTGACTTCACTGCCTGGGTCAGCGTTAGAGGCATTATTGTCATCAGTGGCTTCACGTTCTGGATCGCCTACAGTATTTTCGGTTGGGCCCATTGGCTGCTGATCTTCACCGGCGTGGGTATCATCGCCTTTGCCACGATCATCGTCCGGTGGGGTGGGTGGATCATCCGGAGGATTGTCCGGGGGCGTAGGTGGATCGTCCGGAGGGTTATCAGGGGGATTATCTGGTGGGGTGGGTGGATTGTCAGGAGTGCCTGGATTATCGGGAGTAGGTGTGATGGTAGGCATGCCGCCATAAAGATGGGTGTTGCTGCCGATTTGGTTGACGCCTTGTGTACATTGGACAGCGATGTTACCATCGGCGTCGTGCGAAATTTTGAAGACTGCCGAACCGATCCTGTCGCTATTGCCGTTCTCGTCAATTGTCCAGAAGAAATTCGTCGCCTGAGTACCATTTTCATAAGTGGTACATTCGACCAGCTCAACATTATCGTGAGTAGCAGGCTGGCTAGGATCGATCAAGCGCATGTAGGCATTCTGATATTCACCATTTAACGTAACACTTTCGGTGAAAGCGGCGTCCCAAATTTGGTCAACTTGTTTGATTAATTTGTCGTAATCTTCGTCGCTGAGGCTTTGGAGTTTGGCTTCGGTGTCTAGGATGCTAAGCCCCATAAACTCTTGCGAAACACCATATTTGGCTTTGACGGCGTCTGGGATATTGGCAAGATGGTCGGCGAGACTTTCAACTTGATTGCGATCAACTTCTTTCATGACGTCACACTCATCTTGGCCGACTACGCTGGCAACTTCAGCAGCGTTAGCAAAATCATAAGGAGTGGCTTTGTTGGCAGACATAAATTCGCCGGTTTCGTAGTAGCCGTCTTTGATGCCATGGTGGGATTCTTGGTTTTCGCCACTTTGGTCTCCACTGGTGGCAGCGTGGTATTCATCGTAACTACCATATTCGCCTTCCTGTTCGATGGGGGGATCTTGGGATTGGTCTGATTGGCTAGCTGCGACGAAATTGCCAATAACCCCGCCGGTGGCTAAAGCGGCGGCGAGAGCAAGCGAAACGGCGCCGGCAACAAATTTACGGAAGCCGGGTTTTTGTTTGGCTTTTTCAATGCGCTCTTTAATGCGTTCGATGCGAGATTTTTCAGCTTCGGCAGTGTTATCTTTAGCAGCGTTGATTTCGGCGGCTTTGGCGGCAGCTATCTCGGCTGCTTTGGCGGCTTCAACTTCGGCAGCCTTAGCGGCCTCGGTTTCGGCGGCCTTAGCGGCTTCAACTTCTTGTTTCTCTCGGTTGGCCATTTTTTGTTGAGCATAGGTTATGATTGCGGCGGCTTGCTCGAGAGCGGCGTATTCTTCGGCGGTGAAAACTGGGTTTTCGCGGGCTTGGTCTTTTTGTTTCCATTCTTCAATTTCTTTGAGGCGGTCGCGGTATTGTTCGGCGATCTTGGCGTCGACGATGTCGAGAGTTTCGTTTTCTTGGGCAGATTTGGCTTCGGAGTTTTGAGCTGGTTCAGCTTCTTCGGTTGGTCGTGGCTCTTCTTTGACCGGTTCAGGCTGCTGGGCTGGTTGGGCCTCAGTCGTGGGCTGCGGTTCGGAGTTGATGATTTCTGGCTCAGTTACGGGGCCGGCCGTGGGGTTGACTTCGGCAGCATTCATGGTTTTTTCGCCGCGAGCCTTCATGACTTCTTCTCGGCTGAAAACCTCCGTACTGTCAACTAAATCGGCGTCATACATGGCTTTGCGGTCAGCGTAAGATTCACGAGCGGCATCAATAGCGGCGACGGAACGATTGAGTTGTTGTTCTTTGAGGGCGGCTGCGTGCTCGGCGCTCATTCTGCCATCACGGACGGCTTGGTCTAATTTTTCGGTAAGGCGATCGAAATCGGCTTCGATGCCGAGCTCTTCTTGGCCGAGCTCGGATTCGCGATAAGCCTGTGCTTCTGCGGCGGCTTTGGCGGCAGCTTCTTCTTTGGCTTTTGCGGCGAGGTATTGTTTTTCTTGCTCACTGATATTTTTAAGGCGAGCGCCGTATTCTTCGTTGCTTTCGCCTTTTTCGCGAGGGTAAAGGTCCATGTTGGTGTAAGTGCGCTTTTTGCCGGTAGCGCGGTTGATGTCAGTCTGGCCGCGGAAGTGGTCATCGGCTAGGCTGTCCCATGGGTTATTGCCATATCCGTTGGGGTTTTGGAGTTGCTCTGGATTATTGTTCGGCATTTTGACCTCCTAAGAAATTTGCTGCATAAGTTTTCATGGTATCGGTGGTAATTTTCTCAATGTCGAGACCGATTTTGTTGAAAAATTCTTGATAAGGCTGTTCTGAGCCAGCATCGCTGTCGAGTAGTTGGTCGAGTTCGGCGCCTTGCTCGTCGGTGAGACTACCAAAAATCGCGGTGGCGATTTGGTCGTCGAGCTCGTGCATGCTCTTTTCTCTAAATGCGTTTAGCTCTTCAGCGCTATTGACTGAAAGAGGCTTGTTTTTGATGAGCTCATCGACGAAGCTGCCAAGAGTCTCTCGATCGATGAGATAATTTCCACTTTCCATGGCAAAATATTTGTTTAATTATGTAGACCTTTCTGTTCTAAGTTTAGCATAAGCTTTGAGGGGCGTCAACGTTTTTGCGAGCATATCTGACTAGCGTCAAAAAACCGAACACTATGTTCGGTTTTTTATCCTCGCGGCGCTTTTGCAAGCTGGGGTGTCTTTGAATGGCATCGTAAGGGTTTAAGTGATAAGATCTACGAGGAAGATAGTCAATTCGTAGAACAATTGGAAATTCATGAGCTGGACTTGTTTTACATTGGCGGCTCCTTTGGTTAAAGTTGATATTAAGGTACTCATCTTATGTTTATTATTCCTTTCTGAAAACTTTTTGTTTTTGTGGTTTTATTGCTGCGAATTATGTTATAATCCGAGGATTTTGGCGCCGATTTTACGGCTTTTGAGGCGAGCTATAGTTGTGGGGTCGATTTCTTCTGGCGATATATAAGTTCCTTCACCTTTGTAAAATTCGTAGTTTGTTTTCATTTTGGCTAGTTTTCCTTGTTTATTTTTGGTTTTTCTTGTTTATCTCCGATTCTCCTTGTTAGAATGTTTGTTTTGTTTTCTAACTTGCTTTCATTGTAGCACACATGGGCGATTTTGTCAATAGTGATTATGCTAATTTTTATCAAAAAGTCAAGTATAACAGGGGTGATTTGGCTGTTTCTTTAGATTTTTTCGAGGGAGATTGTGATGTTGTCGCCGTTTATTTTGGCGATTTCGTCGTGGGCGTAGTTTTGATTTTTGACAAGTTCGGCAGTGTTAGTCTCAGATTTAATGAGGCCTAGATGTTCTTTGGGCGGGTCGATAGAGAGGGAGAGCTTGATCTGATCATCCTGTTTGAGACCAGCGTGTTTACGGGCGGACTGGACGGCGCGGATGATTTCGCGAGCTTGTCCTTCCCTCTTTAATTCATCCGTAAGAGTTTTGTCCAAAGTGAGTTCTTTGGCATTTTTAACCTGTTTGACATTGACCTCCTCGGCGATGATTTGCTCGTAGAAATCGTCTAGCTTGTCGCCATCATAGGTGAGCTTGGATAGGGGTTGGCGGATTTTAATTTGGTCTTCAGTTTCGGACTTCTGCATACGGAGGGCGAGGGCGTCGGTGATGATTTGACGAGTTCTGGCCATGTTTTCGAGGACTTCGGTGTTGATTTCGCCGGATTCGGGCCAGTCTAAAAGATGAACTGATTTGTCTTTGCCGGTCATTTTTTGATAGAGTTCTTCGGAGAGGAAGGGGGCGAAAGGGGCGAGGATTTTACTGAGGTAGACTAGGACGTAGTGGAGGGTGGCAAAAGCTTGGAGCTTGTCCTCTTGGTCGTCGTTTTTGCTGAAGCGGCGACGAGAGCGACGGACATACCAGTTGGATAGATCTTCGATGAAGGGGATGATGCCGCTGAGAGCTTTAGGAAGATTGTATTCCTCCATGCCAGAGGTGATGTCGTTTCTGAGTTGATAGACGCGGGAGATGATCCAAGCGTCCAGAGGATTAGAATTTGAAGTATTTTCGAGCTCTTCGGAGTCTATATCTTCCACCTCGGCGTAAGTGGTGAAGAAATCGTAAACATTCCAGATCATGGCGAGTTTGCGGTGGACGTCGGAGACGTCTTTATCAAGCATGGTAAAATCTTCGCCGGACATGACGGGCGAGCTGAGGAGGAGGAGGCGGTAAGCGTCGGCGGAATATTGATCCATGAGGATGTTTGGGTCGGTAAAGTTGCCAAGTGACTTGGACATTTTGCGACCGTCGTTCCCCGCTAGAGTGCCGGTGGTGATGACGTTTTTGTAGGCATTTTTGTGGCCTTTTTTGGCTTTTTCTCCGAAAGCGCCGATTTCGGCGAGAGCGACGTTGACGGCGTGGACGTAGTAGAACCAGGCGCGAACTTGACCAACGTATTCGACGATGAAGTCGGCGGGGTAATTGTTTTCAAATTTTTGCTTGTTTTCGAAGGGGTAGTGGAGCTGGGCGAAGGGCATGGAGCCGGATTCGAACCAGCAGTCGAGGACTTTTTCGATACGAGTGAAATGTTCGCCATCAATGTCGAAAGTAATTTCGTCGACCCAAGGACGATGGTAGTCGTCTAATTCTACGCCCGAGAGGTCTTTTAGCTCTTCATAGCTGCCGACGACTTTGACAGTGCCTTTGTCGCCTTTCCAAACAGGCATGGCGGTGGCCCAGAAGCGGTCGCGGGAAAGGTTCCAGTCGGGGGCAACTTCGATGTTATTAGCAAAGCGGCCGTGCTTTAAGTAAGCTGGGAACCAGTTGATGTGCTCGTTTTGTTCGAGCATGAGGGGCTTTTGGCCCTGAATATCAAAGAACCAAGACGGGAAGGCGCGGTAGATGATGCGCTCTTTGGAGCGGGGGTTGAAGGGGTATTCGTGCTGAATATACTCGATCTTGTAGATAATTCCCTTGTCTTCGAGGACTTTGGCGATGATTTTGTTGGCAGCCCAAATCTGGATGCCGTGTTCGTCGGTGTCTCTAACGCCTAGTGCGTGGAGTTTCTCGGCGTATTCTGGGATATAGTAGCCGTTTTCATCCAGAGTGTCTACAAAATCAATTTCGTCTTCGTGCTGCCGGTAAAGTTCGTAGTCGTCTTCGCCGTAGGCGGGGGCGATGTGAACGATGCCGGTACCTTCTTCTTCCCCGACAAAATCGGCAGTGAAGACTTGGCACTCCGTACCATCTAGGCTTTCGTATTTCAAACCTTCTAGTTCTTTGCCTTTGAAAGTTTGTTCTGGTTTGATGTCTGGGAAAATTGCTTCAGCACGTTTGACGGCGAGGATGAATTTTTCGTCATCGATGTCATAAATACCGTATTCCATGTCCTTACTGACGGCTAAGGCCCTGTTTGCCATTAGGGTCCAAGGAGTAGTAGTCCAGGCCAAGAAGTATTTGTCATCAGATTTAAATTTGACATAGGCGGATGGATCGGTGACGGATTGGTAGGCGTCGTTATCCATGGTGACTTCGGCCTTGCTGACAGGGGTGGCAAACTTGGTGTCATACATCAAAACTTTGCGGCCTTCGTAGATTTTGCCGGCTTCGTAAAGTTGTTTGAAAGCCCACCAGACAGATTCCATAAAATCTTTGTTCATGGTGCGGTAGCAGTTGTCAAAATCTACCCAGCGACCGACGCGATCAATAGTTCCCCGCCAGGCTTCAGAGTTGGCGACCATGGATTCGCGGGCTTTGATAATATAATCTTCGAGCGACCATTTGGTACCGATGTCGCGGCGGTCGGTGATGCCGAGTTGTTTTTCGACGTAGTTCTCCGCCGGGAGACCGTGGCAGTCCCAACCCCATTTGCGCTCTACGCGGTAGCCATTCATGGTCCAAAATCTAGGCACGGCGTCTTTGACGACGGAGCTAAGGAGAGTGCCGTGGTGAGGGAGGCCGGTAATGAACGGGGGACCATCGTAAAAGACATAGGATTTGGCCTCTGGCCTCTGTTCTATGGACTGTTCAAAAATTTTGTTCTTTTTCCACCACTCAATAATGGCTTTTTCGTATTCGACGGCCCCCAGTCGTTCTCCCGCTCTATATTTCATAATTATTATTATATCATATCTGGGGAGTTTATGAAAAAGGCCGCGCTTTAGGTCTACGCGGCCTTTTTCTACAGAAGTTTAATGGTTCTAGTCGATTTGGATTCAGGTGTAATCGTCGGAGTTCGCATACCAAATTTGGTATTTTTTGTTAATATAAGACGAAACGAGAATGTTTGGTTTGAGGGTAAAGATATCATCACACTCAAACCACACCACGATCCCCCACTCGCCTTCGTCGGGGTTAATGCCGACATAGTGGTGGTTATTTGTGGGATGATTTACGACTTTAGCATAGCCAGCTTCAGCGAGAAATTGTAGCCAGCGCTTAGCGTCAAGACGCTCGCTGCTGGTCTTCTGTGGCCAAGTGCCGGTGGCCTCAAAGATTTTCCAAGCGCAGTAGCTGGTGGCATACTTAATCACGCAGCCAGATTGGTCGGAAATTAAGTTGTAACCGTCGTCACTGCCGTCTTCTGCCCAATTGGCAAAATCGGGTTCACGATAAGGCCATGGGTAGGTATTAGTTCCTGTGCCAAGATAACCATCATATTTATAAAACTCTGTAATCCTTTGGCCTTCCGGAGATTCCCAATATTCCTTAGCGGCATTGCGGTATTTTGCACGATAGTGCCGTCGGCTGAGCTTGTTCTTGTTCCATTTGGGACAAGACAATCTCGCCCACTCGTTGACTTGCTCTATGGTAACCATATACCCCCCCTTCTCTGTAGAAGTTAAAATGCGACCCACTTATTTCTATAATAGCATAAATAGTTTGATTTGTCAACTTTACAAGTTTATTTGACTTTGTTGAGGTAGCGTTCGATGTTTTTGATGTCTTTTTGGTCTTTGGGGCGGTTGGCTTTCTTTTTGAAGGCAAGAATACTTTCTAGGGTTTCGCATTGGTAGCCGTCTATAATGTCAAACTCAAAGTTCTCAGCATCGTCCATCATTTGGCAGTTATCGAACGGCGTAAAAAATCCCTTTTCGTCCTTTGGCGCATTATAAAGATCAATTTGCTTAGCGAGCTTCTTTGAAGCAGAGAGGTCCAAATCGGCGCTGGTCTCGCGAAGCCCGCGCATAAGCAATGAGCCGCCAGAGAGAATAATAAACTCAGATTTTGGTAAATTAAGTTTTTCGAGCGCGGTGATGTATTCTTGCTTGTTCATAGCTACATTATATCATCAATTTTGTTATTCCCTGATGGGGCTGAGACGTTGGCGCATGGTGGTGGTAAGGTAAATGATGTCTTTAAGAATATGGTCGATTTTATCTTCAGGGAAGTCTTTTTCGCTCCAATCTTCAATGACGCCAGCAACTTCTTTAGCGTAGATTTTGAACATCAGATCTGAGTTTTTGGGTAGGTGACAAGCCGAGGCGATCGGGGCCTTGACTTCTAAAACCATGTCTTCTACTACTCTGTCGTCGCCGTATTTGAATAAAATTTTGAACACTCGTTTGTGTTTTATGATAAAAATTAACATTTTGAAGTAGGTGTCTTTTGGTTCTACTTCGGTTTGTTTGAACATTTTCTTTGAGCTTTGTTTGAAAGCCGCTAAAATATCTCGCTCGTAATCTGGAATAATGCCCGGCATGGCGCGGTGGTGGCGATATAAAGTAGGGCGCGAGATGTGCGCTCTTCTGGTTAGTTCGGTGGCGCTGGGCATTATCTTGGATTTCAGCAACACTTCCAAAATCGCTTCTTCGGTTTTGCGGTATCGTCTATTCTGCATGCCTCGGCAAGACGGGCGCCTCTTACGATGCGATTTGATTTTGGTTTTTGGCATGAGTTTGTTTTATATTTAAAGTTTGAAAACTATTATGCTTTTTATTATACCCTAATTGTGGGTATTTGTCTACTTTCTCCCATTTTAATTCCGTGGAATTCCACGGAATTATTATTTCCGGAGAGGGAGGAGGGCGGATTTGATTTCCTCGGGAACGCGGTAGCTGTCACGGATTTTGGAGATAGCCTTGTTCTGGGTCTATTTGGGAAGGAAGCCAGATTCTAAGATGCCCCAAGTTTCGTCTGGGAACTTGATAAAACATTCGGCGACGAGCCAAGCTATAGCCATTTTGACGTAGTATTCTTCCCTGTTGGCGACGCGGGCGATACGGTCGTAAATGACGGCGAGATAATCTGGCACGACGTAGTGACTAAGCAAGCAAACAAGGGCGGTGCGGGTGGAAAATTCGGGGCCGGGGAGTAGCTCATCTATTTGGTCTAGAAAATCGGCGCGGTGTTTTTTAACAGATTTTAAGGAATTGCAGAAGATATCGCAGGTGCACCAGTTGTCTATTTTGGGGACAAAATCGGGGAGGTATGTTTTCATTTGTTCATAGGGGAGGCTGGCGATAACAATGCCTTGAGTGGTGACTTCTTCGAAGCTTTTGGGGTCGTGTTTTAGGAAATCTGTAGCCTCACCGGATTTGATGATTTCTTTGGCGAGTTTGCGGAGATGCGGGATGCGCACACCGAGGAGAGGGTAGTCAGTAATAATACCCTTTTTAACGAAATTGCGGAAATCGTCATCAACGAGAGCGGTAAGTCGAAGCTGAAAATCTGAATAGTTCATGGTTATCTATCGGTGTGGAGGTCGAGGTGGGGGTAGGGGATGGAAATCTTGTGTTTGGCGAGAACCGTGGCGATGGTTTCGAGAGAATCGCGGCGAATTTGAGGGCGGAGAGCGGGATCGCCAAAGACTTTGATGCGGTAATCCATGGAAGAGGCGGAGAAATTGCTAACTTTGCGGTATTCGGAATTGGTGACGTTGGCTTGCTTTTTGATTTCGGCGGTGATTTCTTCCATAACCTTCCCTGCTTCGTCTAGACTAATTTCATAGGGGAGCGGGACGTCAATGTCGATCATGTCGGACATGACTTCAACTTCGACAATGTTGCGGTTGGCAATGGATACCATGTTGTTTGTATTGATGTCTTGGATTTTGGTAGTTTTGAGGCCGACGGCAAGGACTTTGCCCTCAACGGTGCCGATTTTGACAATGTCACCAACGTTGTAATAATTATCGGAGACGATGTCGAAGCCACGAATGATGTCTTGAAGAGCGTCTTTAATGGCGAAGGCAATGATGATGCCGGCGACGCCAGCGGCGGCTAGCATAGAAGAAACATCTACGCCGAAAATCTGGAGAATGATGAGGGCGTCAAGAATGATTAAAACGTAGCGAACTATGCTTTTGATCATCCGATTCATGGTGCGACTCTTTTTGTTGGCGAGGAGTTTGGTTTTGCGTTTTTCGTGCTTGTCTAGAGTTTTGCTGATGATGGCGTAGATAATTGTGCTAATAATAATGACTACGAGAGACCAAAAAACACGCTGAACCCAGATATTATTGACTATATCGTTGAAAAAATCCATGCATTAATTATACTATTTTTTGGAGTGGATGTCGAGCTGGTCGTGGGGGATGCGGATTTTGCATTTTTCTAAGTTGGCGATGATGGTGTGCAAAACTTCGCGGTTGACTTGGAGTTTGTTGGCTGGATCGCAAGTGATAACGAGCTGATAAGTGTAGGACGAATTGCCGATAGCGTTAACTCCTTGGTAATCCACAGTGAGGATGTCTTTGCGGCGGGCAAGTTGTTTAACGATACCGCGCATGAATATCTCGGCTTTGGCGAGCTTGATTTCATGGGGGAGTGGAACCGGAACGTAAAGATAACCTGGATCGACCTCAACTTTGTCGATATTACGGTTGGCAATGGAGACGATGTTCATGCTGTTGATGTCTTGGATTTTGGTAGTGAGCAGGCTGACGGAAGTGACGGGACCGATATTGTCGCCAAATTTAATAACATCGCCGATTTCGTAATAATTACCGGATACAATGACAAAACCACGGATGATGTCTTTAAGGGAATCTTGCAAGGCAAAGCCGACCACGATACTGGCGATACCGACGCCGGCGAGCATGGAAGTGACGTTGACGCCGCAAAATTGGAGAACGATGAGAACGATGATGATCCCGATGAAGCCGATGGCGGCACTTTTTAGCATGCGAATAAGGGTTTTATTCTTTTTGCTGTTAAGAATTTTGTGAGCCATAAGCTTATTATATCATATAATACAAGACCTCGTTGATGAGGGGGAGGTCGCGGCCACGCCACATGGAGCGGACGTCACCCATTTCGCCAAGGGCCAAAATGGTGGGATATTCGACAATGTCGTAAGTTTCACAGAAGTTGGGGTTTTTGTCTGGATCCATGGTTTCTATTTCCCTGCCGGTTTGACGACGAAAGTCTTCGAGCCAATCGGTGACGGCGCGGGAATAATCTTGATTTTCTCGGAAGATACAAACTACTCTCATTTTTTTTGCTTTTGTTCTTTTAGAATATTTTCGAAATCTTCTAGAGTTTTGAATTCGCGAAAAACGCTAGCAAAACGGACGTAGGCAACCTCATTTACCTCAGCGAGAACGTCAAGGACGGCTTCGCCAATTTGTTTAGAAGTGATTTGATCAGTGCCGTAGCTGTAGAGGATGTCGGAGGCTCTGCTGACGACTTCTTCGACTTCGAGCTCGGAATTGAAAAACTTACCGACGCTGGCCCTGACGGCATGCATGAGTTTGCCGCGATCGTAAATTTCTTTATTGCCGCTGCGTTTAATGACCGTGAGCGATGGCATTTCGATGCGCTCGTAAGTAGTGAAACGGTGGCCGTCGGGAGTCTCACGGCGACGGCGGATGGAGCGACCGTCGACGGTTTCGCGACTTTCTAGAACTTTGCTATCTCCTATTCTAAATTGTGGTTCCACCCGCATACCTCCTGATTATTTTTTCTTTTTCTTGAGACGTTCACGAAGAGAAGGCGGAATATCCATCTCGTCATCATTATCGTGAGCTGGCTCCTCGGGGGCGGGCTCGTTTTTGATGGAATCCCACATGTTGGATTTGTTCTCTAAGGCGAAATCTTTGGGCTCGCTGGCGGGCTTTTCGTCTTCAAATTTGGGCTCTGGGACGGGTTGTTTATAATCATCATTGTAATAATCGGAGTCGAAACCGGTAGCCACAACGGTGACGACAATTTCGTCTTCGAGCTCGGGGCGGATGGAGGCGCCGAAGATAATGTTAGCGTCCGGTGAAACGGCACCAGTGATAACTTCGGCGGCTTCTTGGACTTCGCTCATGGACATATCATAACCACCAGCTACGGAGAAGAGGACGCCACGAGCGCCTTCGATTTTGACTTCGATAAGTGGCGATTCGACAGCTTGCTGGGCGGCGATAACGGCACGATTTTCGCCGGAAGCACGGCCAATGCCCATGAGGGCAGAGCCGGCGTTTTTCATGATGGATTTGACGTCGGCGAAATCGAGATTAATCAAAGAATGTTCGGTGATAAGTTCAGAAATGCCCTGGACGCCTTGACGAAGGACGTCATCGGCGATTTTGAAGGTCTCAAGTAAAGGAGTCCGAGGATCGATAGTCTGAAGCAAACGATCATTCGGAATAGTAATGAGCGCGTCGACTTGGCGAGCTAACTTGTCGATAGCGACGTCAGCGTTGGCACGACGACGAGCGCCTTCAAAAGTGAACGGTTTAGTAGCAACACCGACAGTCAAAATGTCTTTGCCGCGAGCTTCCTCGGCAACGATAGGCCCAGCACCGGAACCGGTACCGCCACCGGCACCAAGGGTGATAAAGACCATATCGGCGCCATCAAGGGCTTTGCCGATGGCTTCACGACCTTCTTCGGCGGCTTCACGACCTTTTTCGGGATTACCACCGGCGCCGAGACCTTTGCCGATGTGAACTTTAGTATCTGCTGGGGAGTGATGCAAAGCCTGAGCATCGGTGTTGATGGCTACAAATTCCACGCCAGAAAGACCCACTTCTTTCATACGCTCAACTGCAGAACCACCTGCGCCACCCACGCCCACGACCTTGATACTAGCTTTACTCTCCACCTCTGTTGGTTTTACCTCTGGCATAATTTACCTCGCTTTAAATGTATTTAGTTTTAGTATATACCTATTCTTCCCTAAAATCAAGGGGGATTATTTATTCGGCGTTGGTGTAGACATTAGTGACATCGTCTAGGTCGTCGATGGCTTCGAGGAGTTTGTTGAGCTTTTCTTCGGCATCACCTTCGACCGGGACGTAGCTAGATGGGACATATTGGAGTTCAGCAGAGGTGACAGTGAGACCGGCCTCTTTGAGGGCGTTATTGACTTTCATCAGGTCTGAAGCGGCGGTGATGATTTCAATACCGTCGTCCTCTTCGGAGGCGTCTTCGGCACCAGCTTCGAGAGCGGCCATTAGAGCCTCTTCGCCTTTTTCGCTGATGACGATGACGCCTTTGCGTTCGAATTGGAACATGACGGAGCCAGGGTCAGCCATGCGGCCGCCGTTTTTGTCTAGAGTATGACGAACTTCGGGCATGGTACGATTTTTGTTGTCGGTGGCTACTTCTATGACGATACCGACGCCGCCGGGGCCGTAAGCCTCATAAGTTTCTTCGATGAGAGCAGCGGCAGATTTGTCAGTAGCGCGAGCAATGGCGCGTTCGATGTTGGCTTTGGGCATGTTGGCATGGCGAGCTTTGTCTAAAACCATGGCTAGTGAAGGGTTCATGGTAGGATCAGTGCCGCTTCTGGCTGCGATGGCGATCTGATTGCCGATTTTAGTGAAAAGTGCGCCGCGTTTAGCATCGACAACGGCTTTTTGACGTTTGGTAGTGGCCCATTTGCTGTGTCCTGACATAAATACTCCCGGTTTTATTTGATATTTAACTTGTTTTGATTTTAACATTTTTTGACGGATAAGTCCAACTATTAGAGGCGTAAAGATAAGTAGATAGATGAAGAAAACTTGGGGTTGGTAGGGGTCGATTTCGATGAGAAAGCTTTTGGCTTCGGCGAAAAAGTTGACGGTGCTGATGTGAAAATTGAGGAGTTTTTCGGTGAGAAAACTGACGGCAGTGTTGATTAGGGGGATATTCGCTAAAGCACCGGTGAAAAAGGTGAGGCCCATGGCTATTGGAAGGGTAGGAAGGATGAAGAGGTTAGCTATGACGGAGATGAGGGATACGGTGCCGAAATAATAAAGTATAATAGGGAGAGTCATGAGGGTGGCAGAAATGGTGGTGAGGATGACACTGGCGATGAATTTGGGCTGACGGTCGCCGTAAAAGAATTGGCTGAGCTTGGGTCCGAGAATCATGATGCCGGCAAAACTAGCGAAAGAGAGGAGCCAGCCGAGATTAATGATAAACATGGGGTCAATGAGAAGGGTTGCTGCGGCGACAAGGAGAATGATGCGCCAAGGAGCGAATTTGCGACCGACATACCAAGCTAGTATCGCTAGAATAGACATAATACCGGCGCGCATGATAGAGGGAGTAAAACCAACGAGCGCCATGAAGAAAAGGATGAAAATGACGGAGAGGAGGAGACCGGAAAATCTGGAGATTTTGCCGAAAATTCTCCTGGCGATTTCGACAAGAATGGAGAGGTGAGCGCCGGAGGCAACGACGATGTGGACAAGCCCGACGGTTCTGAGATTTTCGTTTAAGTCGTCCGGGAGGCCGGTTTTCATGCCGAGGAGGTAGGAGAGGCCGAGATTATTTTCTGGTTCGGGGAGCTGGCTAGTGATGCGGTCGGCGAACCAGTCGCGAGTGTTTAAAATTGGGTCGCCGGGGTCGGGGCGGGCGATTTTGGCGATAGTGGGTTTATAGAGATAGCCGGCGTAGGTGCCGAAGCCGTTTAGGAGCTTGCCTTCTAAGGTGACTATGTCGGAGCGATGGAGCTCCTCGTTTAAGGTAGTGGTGACGTAGAGGCTGCCGGCAGCCTCTCGTTCCCCGCTCTCGCCGAATCTCAGATTTTTGATTTTGAATTTGGTGTTGGCCTCGTCGTGGTTAGGATCACCGTCTATGGTGCCGGTGACGGTGATAGTTTGGTCGTAAAATTGGCGGATGTAATCTTCGCCCTGGAGTTCGTTAGTGGCGCGGAAAAAGCTTAAAATCATGCCGGCGATAACGGCGATAATGATGAGGGCCGTTCTGGGCCTTAAATAGGCAACGATGAGGGCTACGACTGCGGCTGCAAGCCAGAGAGGTGAAGCGAAAAAGTTGATACGAAAAACCAGAGCGAGAATTGTGCCAGCGATGATGCCGATGGCTAAGGCTACTACAAAATAAGATTGGTGGATGGTGCGGGTGAGAAATTTGAACATGGAGTGTATCTAGCACGTATCTGTTGATTTTTCAACCCCCTACCTGTTTTTATGGTATAATATATGGAGTGGTATTTGTGTGCCCGTAGCTCAGCTGGATAGAGCGTCAGTTTCCGGAACTGAAGGTCGTAGGTTCGAACCCTATCGGGCATACCATTTTTTGGATATTTCGCAAAAAATGTGATATGTGGTAAAGTAAATATAGATGGAGCAGAAGAAAGCCAAAAAACTAGATTCTGATAAGATCATAAAGAAGATAGAAGATATCTCGAGTAAAGTTGATATCATTATGCGAAATGGGTTAATTATTGCTTTCTTTCTTATCGTAGACGGAATTACATTTATACTTAACCCGGATACCACTCTATCAGGAATGGCACAAAATATAATCTTGTTGATACTTTTTGCCGCTTTTTCGGTATTGATCACAAACCTTGCCGCTAAAACGAGGGACAAAAAGACAATTATTATATCGTTGACTATTGCAATACTGAGCATAGTTTTCTATATTTATCCGGATTTTATAGCTGCCTATATACAACTGCTGCTAGCGCTGTTTATCATATATAACGGGATAGTAAATATCGCGAATATTTTAAATCTAAATGATAAACTGGCAAAATATACTACGGCCATTACGAAAAAATATAATAAAATTGCTAAACGCAAAGTAGAAAGTGAAGAAAAGAAAGCACAAAGAGAAAAGTTTAAAGAGATCGACGATAATATCAATCAGGGGCTGGAGGAGCAGAAAAAGAAGCTGATAAACCCGCTGGTGAATATAGTAAATAAGTCTAGCAAATCTTCGGTTTTGTATATTATTGCAAATTCGGCGTCTATTATTCTCGGGATAATACTGCTGATATTCCCGGATGTTTCGATGATGATGTGGGGTATTATATTCCTGTACACGGGGCTACCTAATTTGTTTGCCGCCATAAAGACGATGGATTTGTTTAGAAAGATAAAAGAAAAGAAGTTTAAAGAAATATTATTTGATGCCGAAAAGGGCGACGAGCCAAAACAAAACAAAAAGAACGCGTCAAAGTAATTTTAGATTTTATTGTTCAGTGTGGCGACAACCGCCGGCGAAGTTAGAACAGGAATAGTAGATTTTGCCGTCTTTGCGACGGCGTTCGATCATGATACCACGGTGACATTTGGGGCAAACTTTGACGCCGGCGCCTTTGAGGCGAGGGCTAATCTCGAAGACGAAAGGCGAAATGCGGCGAGGGTCGGAGACGATAAAAGTTCTTTGTTTGGCGCGGGTGATAGCGACATACCAAAGTCTTCTTTCCTCAGCGTGAGGGTAGGCGTCTAATTTAGTGAGTAAAACTTCGGTTACCGAATCGTTAGCTCTGGTAGCAGGGATACCGTGACTACCAGAGTTGGCGTTGATGATAATGATGATATCGCGAGTGATGCCTTTGGCTTTGTGCATACTGCAAAAAGGAACTGAGAGTTTTTTGGTGGCACCGTTGAGCTGCCATGTAAGTTCCATTTGCGACTCATTGAAGTTTTTAAGTTCGGCATGCCGATATTTCCCGGAAGTTTCGTCGACAAGGCGAAAAACATCACGGTTATACCGGGAAATGATTTGGATTTTTTGGCGAAATAATTCTGGGCCGTGTTTTTGGTAGAGAGATTGGAGAATTTGATCGACAGCGACATAGTCTGGTGGGATGGTTTTGGGCTGGGTCGCTGGGTTTAATTTGATAATAATGGGAGTTTTGCGATCAACATGCGGGACGACTTTTTTGCGAGATTGGTGGGGATTTTTTTGAATAAATTTGTTGCTGATTTTGGCAGTGGGTTGGCCGAAACGATAAGTCAATTCGATGAGGCCGCGGTGGGTGGTGCGGCCGAAAATTTTTTCGAAATCGTCGAGGACGTGGAGGTTGCTGCCGGCAAAGCGATAGATGGATTGCCAATCGTCGCCAACGGCGAAGAGTTTGACTTTTTGGCATTTTTCTAAGATAGCTTTGAGGAGGAGATATTTGCTAGTGGAGAGATCTTGGGCTTCGTCTACGAGAATGTATTGGTAAGAAAAGCTGTTTTTGGGCATGGCTTGAACAAAATCAGTGGCGAGGTTTAGCATATCAGCAAAATCGTAAAGGTGATTTTGCTGGAGATGTTTAGCGTAGGCCTCAGCGGCCGGAGCGTAGAGAGCGTAAAATTCCAAGGCATTTTGGCGAGAAGCTGGGTTTTTGATGGAATCGAGGCGGCGGTAATATTCGGCGAGGTCGATACGTTCATTTTTTTGCAAACTTAAAACGGAAACAAAGAGGGCTTCGGGCGATTCGGATGAATCGAGTGTTTTTGGCAATTTGGCGGTTAGTTGTTTTTTGATAATATATTGATGGAAAAATTGGCGGGTTTCGCAGTCGGCAATAAGCCGGTGGTTTTTTAGTTTTTGTTTGGCGATTTTGTTGCCGAGGGAGTGAAAAGTGCGGATTTCGACGTTAGTTTGTTTGACGCGATCTTTCAACTCGGCGACGACTTTGTTGGTGAAAGCGATAACGAGAATTTGGTCGGGTGGGATTTGGAGGTAATCAGTGAGATAGTTCAGCTTGGCGAGGAGGCTGGCGGTTTTGCCAGAGCCGGCAGGAGCGAGAATGAGTTCGGCGTCTTCTGTCGCGACTACGGCCGCGATTTGCTGAGAGTCTAAATCGTTGCCCTCGATTTGATATTTTTTGGCTTGTTCTCTTTTGATGAACTCTTGGTTAAGTTTATCGCGGTTTTCTAGTAGGTCGTAGAGTTTTTGAAATTTTTTAGCGGTTTTAAAATTGAGACTGAGGAAAGATTTTAGTTTTTGGCGTTTGAGGGTTTGGGGGTCAGGGAGAGATTTGGCGTATTTAGTTTTGAAATCGGCGAGATCAGAATGAGAGACATATTGCTCTAAGTAGAGTTTTGCGAGTTCGTTTAAGGGGTCATTTTCCATAGTGCGTGCATTATAACATAAAATATGATATAATTAAACCCAGTACTTCGATGTGCACCGGTAGCTCAGTGGATTAGAGCATCTGTCTTCGGAACAGAGGGTCGTAGGTTCGAATCCTATCCGGTGTACCATTTTTTAGGATTGGCGTAAACGCGAAAGAAAAGGAGAAGGCGCCATGCACATTTTAGGAAAAATCAGGGTAGATAGAACTGGAAGATTGACACTAACAAAGATTTTTAGAGAAATGCCAGAGGAGATAGTGCCGTCGTTTGACGCAAGGTCGAAAAAGTTGTTTTTTCGCGAAGCGACGGAAAAGGATGGGCCGGGAATGGCTAGAAAGGTTGATAGCAAAAATCGGGTCAGTCTGCCGAGAGAATTCTTGGATGACTTAGGCCAAGAATATTATATCTGCACAGAAAGTGCAGACGAACATTTTGTTCTGCCAGTTAAGTTCTTATTTATAGGCTAGTAGCCGACAATCTAAAAGCGCCGAGTTTGTCTCGGCGCTAGGTTTTTCTGGAATAAAAAAATGGTGGTACTGGGTGGGATTGAACCACCGACCTCGGGCTTATGAGTCCCACGCTCTAACCAGCTGAGCTACAGTACCACGTTTTAGTCATTATAGCATATTTTATGCTATAATGAAAGGTATGAAGATGAGAAGCGGTTTTACTGTTTTAGAAATTGTGATTGTGGGGGTGTTTGCGGGGTTGCTGCTGATTTTGTTTTTTGTGCAAAAAGCGAATATTGATGCAATGGAGCGAGACGAGGATAGAAAAATCGCAATCAATGCGATGTATTATGCTCTGGAAGAAAGCTATTATAAAGACCACGGGTATTATCCGGAGTCAATTTCAGAAGAAAATATCAAGGTGATTGATCCGGCGCTGTGGACAGACCCAATGGGTAATAATTTGGGGGAGCCGGGGAGTTCGTATTCGTATCAGCCGGCAAATTGCGAAAATGGCAAATGTAAGGAATACATCTTGAAGGCGGACCTCGAAAAAGAGGATGCGTATATTAAATATAACAGAAACTAATCTTTGGTTTCCTTTTTCTTGCCCCTCTTTTTGGCGTTGGTGATGAGTTTGGAGACAGCTTTCAAATCTTCCGAGGAGATATCGGAATATTTAAAAGTATAAGTGGTCTCGTCACCGACAGTAGCGAGGCGGAGGGTGCCGTAGTGGAAGAAAGTTTGCAAGACACCATTTTGATGGAAACTGGCGTCTTCGACGGAAGATAGATCAATCATATTGACTGAATTAGAGACAGGTGAAGTCATAATCATCTGAATAACATGTTTGTTGGTGATGAAAAGCTTGTTGCCGTGATAAATCATGATGGCGACAATGCCAATCAGGACGGCGGCAGCAAGAAGAGAGAAAAGAATGATATACATGAAATTAACCCCCATCTCATCAAGCATAGATTGGCCAAGAAGAGCAAGAAGAAAAGCGAGTAAAATAATGATGATAGACACGGTAAGGGCGCCTAAGATTATAAAAAGACAGACGCGAGCGCGTTTAAAAGCAAACTCGATATATTCGTCATCTTCGAGATGAAGATAGGGGAAATCTTTTTTGCTGCGCTCATGGCGGATTTGAGTTAAAGATTCATCCATGTTTGAGGTCCTTTTGACATATTATACCTTATTTTTGGAGTTTTGTAAATGTTTCCTTCCCTTTTCGGTGACGACACGACCTTTGGGGGTGCGAGCCAGTAAGCCAAGTTGGAGGAGATAAGGTTCGTAAAAATCTTCAATGGTGGTGGCTTCGTCGCCGGTCAAAGCGGCGATAGTAGTGAGGCCGACGGGGCGGTCGCCATAATTTTCGTGCATGAGTTTTAGCATGTTACGGTCAGCAGGATCGAGACCGAGGTGGTCAATTTCCATGAGTTCTAGGGCTTTGATAGCGGTAGGCTGGTCGATGATGCCGTCACCGTTAACGTCGGCGTAGTCGCGGACGCGTTTGAATAGCCTGTTGGCGATGCGGGGTGTGAGCCTAGATCTAGTAGCGAGGAGCGTGGTAGCTTCGGGATGGATTTCGGTGTTGAGGATTTTGGAAGTGCGAGTGATGATTTGCTCGATTTCGGGCTCTTTGTAATATTCTAGGCGATGGATGATGCCGAAGCGGTCTCTTAATGGGCCGGCGAGGGAGCCGGTGCGAGTGGTGGCACCGATGACGGTGAATTTCGGTAAGTCCAGGCGGACCGAGCGAGCGGCAGGGCCTTTGCCGATGACGATGTCGAGTTTGTAATCTTCCATGGCGGAATAAAGGACTTCTTCCACGGCGCGGCGGAGGCGGTGGATTTCGTCGATGAAGAGGACGTCGCCATCTTTGAGGTTGGTAAGGATGCTGGCGAGGTCGCCGGCGCGCTCAATGGCAGGGCCGCTCGTCACTCGCAAGTTGGTACCAAGTTCGTGGGCGATGACGCCGGCCATGGTGGTTTTGCCGAGGCCAGGGGGGCCATACAGAAGGACGTGATCAAGAGTGCTGCCGTCGCTACGTTTTTTAACGGCGTCAATAGCAAGTTTGATATTGTTTTTGAGGTGTTGCTGGCCGATGTATTCTTTGAACGTGGTGGGCCTTAAGGAAATCTCGATTTTTTCCTCTTCCCTATCATTTTCTGCCATGGTCGGCTCGACTAACCTCTCAATTGCCATATCTTATATTATAGCATAGGTGACGTTGACAAAAAAGTTGAATAAATATATAATTATAAGCATGAAGAGCAATAGTTCTAGGGACTACTGCTCAAAGGGTTGTTGAAGAGTTAGCTGAGACTAGCTCTTCTTATTTTTCTTCGGTTCATCGCTTTGCGAATTACGATTGATGATAATCAATGCAAACTGTACCATCTTTTCTCCTTCCTGGAGCAACTTTAACTACCCTAGAAAAGCCGTTTAGTGAGCCCCGCACCGCCCATGAACCCCGCACCTGGAGATTCCTGGATTTTTAACCCGCTAATCCCACCCGCCCGAAGCCAGCCCGCCGCTATTATATGCATACCACAAAAATAAAAACAACCTTTCAACCTTTGAATTCTAGGCATGAGTGTTTTACTTTTTGACTTGAGCGTTTTGGAAGAGTTGGATGAGGATTTTGATGCGGTGGGAAGCGAGGATATCGTCGCGGTGGGCGAGTATGATTTCGGACATTTGTTTGATGCGTTTTGGATGAGCTAGTAAGTTATTGAGGGCGGCGGCCATGTCGGCGGGGGTTTCGGATTTGCTCATGATATAACTGCCGACGGGAACGATTTCTCGCATGTCTGGGTCACAGAAAAATACTGGCACTCCGCAGGCCCTAGCTTCGATCAAGGTCATGCCGAAAGTGTCGTAATTATATGAGGCCATGACGTCCAGATGTGAGTTTAAAATCGCTTTTTGTACTGCGCTGAATTTGACATCGCCGTGGAATTTGATTGGCAATTTGTGTCGTTTGGCGTAACGTTTAGCTTTGCTGAGTTCGGTGCCACCGCCATAAACATCCATTTGCCATTTGCCGTCTACCATAGTGAGTGCTTTGAGAAACGGCATGATGCGCTTTTCGCCTTGGACGCGGGAATGCCAAATCATTCGTAAGGTTTCTCCGAGTGCCAATTCTTTAACTTGTACTTTTCTTAAAAACTTTTCGTCTGGATATCCGTTAGGCACTACTTTGATGAGTTTGGAGACGCCGTATTTTCTCAACTTTTTCTTAAAATGTGCGGAGGGCGTAATTACTACATCTGCGTAGTTCGCGTGATTGACCATGAGAGTCCACATTTTGGCTTTGGCTATTGTATTTGTTAAGTAATTGTCCGGCGAAATTTTTATCGTGTGTGGGATATACCAGGAATGGAACCAGTTTAAAAGTGTCGCTGCTATCGTGCGGAAGCCATACGGAATGACGGTAGATACCCCCATGTCTTCGCGTCCGTGCATCATTTGGACCGAAGGTATTTTTAACTTTCGGGCTAGGCGCAGACCCGCAATGGAACAGCCGCTTTCGTAATGGATGTAAAAAATATCAAAATCTTTGATTTCCGGGTGATTTTTTAAGAGCCAGTTTTCAATGATTTTGGGCCGGCGCGATACGGGTGTGAGGCCTTTAAAAAATAGGCGGCAGCTTGGTACCACAAAAATATTTTGTGTCGCTAGTTTTTTTAGTTCTGTTTCAGAGCGCCGAAACCCGGTGCTAAAAATATAAACTGTGTGACCTAATTTTTCTAGCTCGGCTTTTTGTGAATTGATTACCTGGATAATTCCGCCGGTTAAATCTAAATAACAGTCTGAGAAAATGGCGATTTTCATATTTTAATTTTAGCATATTTCATTGTGATATAATGGGGGTATGAGATATTTGGCGGATATTTTGACTGGGAGCCGTTTTGTACTGGCGTTGGTGCTGCTGGTACTGGCGTTCGTGGGGAGCCCGGCGGAAAATGCGTTTATTATTTTTCTAGTGGCGGAGCTGACGGACACTTTTGACGGGACGTGTGCGCGGAAGTGGCCGTTTCCGAAAAATAAAGTGCCGAAATATCGTAAATATGCGGCGCAGTTTGATATGGTTTCGGACGCATTACTGGCGGCGGCGCAGGTATTGTTCTGTACTTTGCAGGTCAATTGGATTGCGGGGCTAGTGGTGATTATATATTATACAGTGGTTTGCGGGACATTGGAGTTAGTGTTATATGGCAAATTGTTTGGACATCCGGATAATTGCACCAAAAATTCTTTGACGCGACGGAACTTTCCGCTGGCGAAAAAGATCGTTTTGGCGAGACGATATTTGTATACGATTTGCTTGGGGGTAGTGAATGCATTTATTTTGTTTGCGACGAGCTGGCCAGACCCAGTGAAATACGGGCTGTTTGTGTTTGGGTGTTCGATCTTTGTGTTTATTTGGTTCTTTTTGCGACAAAGGCGCAAAAATGTGTCGCGAGATGCAGTGGAGATTGAGAAGAAACTAGCTAAGAAAAAATAGCCGTCAATGTGGCGTCTGTAAAGTTATTGGGGTTGAAAAGATTAAGGACGGTAATTTTGGCGGCGAGTTCGCCATTCCAAAAATTAAGAGGAACGTAGCCAGATTTTTCTAGAGAGACGGCTTTTACTTCCCCGTCTTTGGCGATGAGGATTTGTTCGTTGTGGAGGGTGATGATTTTACAAGGATAGCTTAAGGTAAATTTGTGGAGAGCGTCGGCGACCTGGACGAGTGATTGGCTGAGGAGAAGCATTTTGGGATAATAAACGGCGCGGAAAAGTTTTTGCAGTCCTGGCATGGAGGAGAAGAAAATGATTTGAGGATTTTGTAGAATTGGTTCGGGATGATAATCGGCGATGACGTCTACGGCATCGCGGGTGACGAGAGTGGGGCAGCCGGGAGTATCTAAACAATAATGAATTGCCTCGGCTGTAATGGAATTTTTGGAAAGGTCGCCGAGAAGGAGATTATAATCGGTGGCTGCCATGATGGCATCTAAATCGTTTTTGTTGCCAAAAGAACCAGATTCGGTGGAGGCAATATAAACAACCTTGGGTAAATCTGGGAGTTTGGTTTTGAGACTATCGGGGAGGACGAGGACGGGCGTTTCTACTGGGTAATTAGCGGCGAGAAATTCGGCGGTTTTGATTTCGGCGCGAAAACTTTGGCTGTTGCCGCCGATGATTTTGATAGTGCCACGTTTTTGCTCGGGCAAGTTCCAAGTGAGGTCAGGAGTGGGCTTTTGGTCTATTTTTTGAAAATAATCCATTCTGTCCATTTTGGCTAAAACTCCAAGTCGATACTGATAGGGCAGTGATCTGAGCCCATGTAGTGCTCGTAGATTTCGGCAGATTTGAGATTTTTCTTTAAAGATTTGGAAATGAAGAAATAGTCGATACGCCAGCCGACGTTGTTTTCTCTGGCATGCCCCCAATGACTCCACCAAGTGTAACGCTGAATATCTGGATGGAGAGTACGGAAGGTATCGATGAAACCAGCATTTAATAAGTTCGTAATTCCCCGTCGTTCTTCGTCGGTGAAGCCGGCGTTGCGACGATTAGATTTGGGGCGGGCGAGATCGATTTCTTCGTGCGCCGCGTTGAAATCTCCACATACTACCACTGGTTTAGTTTTTTCCAAAGATTTGAGATATTTTAAAAATGTAGGGTCCCAAAGGGTCTCGCGCAATTTTAGTCTTTCAAGGGCGCGTTTGGAATTCGGAGTATAGACGTCAACTAAATAGAATTGTTCGTATTCGGCCGTCAATACTCTTCCTTCATCGCATGGATTGCCAAAATCATCTTGAAAATTACAATCTACTGGTAAAATATTTTGAGTCGACAGGGGTTTTAGTTTAGTAAATATGGCTGTGCCAGAATAACCGGGGCGTTCGGCAGAATTCCAGATTTCTTCGTATTCCGGTAAATCTATTTCGGCTTGACCTTGTTTGGCTTTAGTTTCTTGAATGCATAAAATGTCTGGATTTTCTTGCTGGATGAATTCTTGTAGGGCGCCTTTATTGATGACGGCGCGGAGGCCGTTGACGTTCCAGGAATAGATTTTCATTAGAAGCGGCCCCTTTCTATATCGCGTTTTTTAATGGTTTCGCGTTTGTCGTATTTTTTCTTGCCTTTGCCGACGGCGATGACTAGTTTGATAAAGCGCGAGCCGCCGAGGAGTTTGACTGGGACAATAGTGGAGCCGGCGACTTTTTCCCTTTCCAGGCTAGCGATTTGTTTTTTGGTGGCGAGGAGTTTGATGTTTCTCGCGGTATCGGCGCCGAGAGTTAAGTTATTGAGCCAAAGCTCATTATTTCGGATAGTGACAAAAGAACCTTTGAGCTGAACGTGGTGGTCGCGGATAGAGCGGACTTCGGGACCGGATAATTGCATGCCAACAACAAGCTCATCGCTAAGCGTATAATCATAGCGCGCACGACGGTTAACTGTAACCATGTCTCCCGGTTTACTCTTTTTCATATCTATTATTATAGCATCTATTTAGTTTTTACGCATTCTTCGCCGAGGAGATCTTTGAGCTTAGTAAGAAGATCGGCGCTGGCTTCGACGCGAAAAGGCATTTTGAGAGCGCGTTTTTCTTCACCTTCCTTAATGACGAGGACAACGTCTTGAACACCGAGGTAGATATCGGCGAGACGGCGAATGGCGGCAAGGGTCTCGGTGTCATTGGGATTTTTGATTAGGAGGTAAAGACGTTCTTTGCGGGGATCTTTGGGGGGATCTTTGATAACGCGGTGTTCTTCGGCAACGGAAGCACTAGCGCCGGCATTGCTGCTGGGAGCATAGACCCGTTCAGCGGAAGATTTACCGTAACGACGACGATTACTGCTGGGGGCGGTGGCAGGAGCGGCGAGTTTGGTGCCGGTAGGCTGGTAATTTTCCAGAATGTCGTCCGAGATGAGCTCGATGGATTCGGCAAGAATTTTGACATCGGATGTGATGTGGCCATTTTTGTCAGTAGCATTAACTTTGCCCTTGACGCGGACGACGTTATCTACTTCTAATTTGGCGCCGTGTTCGGCGAAAACTGATGGAAAGACGATAAATTCGGTTTCGTCGGTTTTGTTTTCGATTTTGACGAAAGCCATTTTATCACCTTTTTTAGTGAGGATTTCGCGTTTGGAAGTGATGATGCCACCGACGGTAATTAGCTTATTATTATATTCGGCCTTAACGTAAGATATGGGGTGGGTTTGTTCTTCAAAGTAGGTATCGTATTTGTCCAGAGGATGGGCGGAAAGATAAAGCCCCATGAGATCACGTTCCCATAATAATTGTTCTTTTTCGGGATATTGCGCAGGGGCGGGTTTAATTTCTACTTCTGGCACGGCGCCGGCTTCGCCCATGAGACCGAATAGGTCGGTTTGGCCAGAACCAACGTCTTTTTGAATTTTGGTGCCATAGGCCTGGACGGCTTCGAGATTGAAGAGGAGGTCGGAGCGGGTGTTACCAAAACGGTCAAAAGCGCCGGTTTTGATAGCGGATTCCCAAGATTTTTTATTGAATTTGGTGGAATCAACACGTTTGGCGAAATCACAGACGGATTTGAAGGGGCCGTTTTTGTCACGTTCGGGAATGACGATGTCTTCGACCAAAGATTTACCCATGTTTTTGATGCCGGAAAGACCGAAGCGAATGGTGTTTTCGCCGCCGACGATACCAAAATCGCCGTAGGATTCGTTGACATCGGGTCCAAGAACTTTGAGGCCCATTTTTTTGCATTCAGCAATTTCAATCGCGAGACGATCAGTCCAGCGCATATCGGCGGTCATGAGGGCGGCCATGAAGGCATCTGGGTAGTGGGCCTTGAGATAGGCAGTCCAATAAGCAATGAGAGCGTAGCACGCGGCGTGAGATTTGTTGAAACAGTAGTTGGCAAAGTCCAGCAATTGGTCCCAGAAAGTTTCGGCAATTTCTTTGGTGGCACCGCCGACTTTGATGGCGCCTTCGATGAACTCGGGCTTGACTTTGTTCATGAGGTCAATCTTCTTCTTCCCTACGGCTTTTCTGAGTGTATCGGCCTGACCGCCGGTGAACCCACACCAAGAACGGGAAATCTGCATGAACTGCTCTTGATAAATTAAGATACCGTAAGTATTGCTGAGGGCTTGTTCGAGGCCAGGATGAAGGTAGGTGATTTTTTCCTGGCCGTGTTTACGACGAATGAAGCTGTCGATAAACTGCATGGGACCGGGACGATAGAGGGCGACCATAGCGATGATATCTTCAAAAGTGGAAGCTTTGAGGTCGCGGAGGTAGCGTTTCATGCCGGCGGATTCTAGCTGGAAGACACCGGTGGTTTCGGCACGCTGGAGAAGCTCGTAAGTCTTTTTATCATCTAGCGGGAGATTGGAGAGGTCAATATCGTCGTGATAAACTTTACGAATCATTCTGAGGGCATTATTGATAACGGACAAGTTGGAAAGGCCGAGAAAATCCATTTTGAGAAGACCGAGTTCTTCAACTTGGCCCATGGGAAATTGAGCGGCAATGGGGCCTTTGGCAGAAACTTCGAGGGGCAAAAATTTAACGAGGTCGTCCGGAGCAATGATGACACCGCAAGCGTGGACACCGTGGTTTCTGATGGTGCCTTCGAGACGGGAGGCAAAATCAATGACCTCTTTCGCTGTGGGGTTGGTTTCGTATTCCTGTTTAAGGTCGGGGACTTCTTTGATGGCATCTTTCAAATGAACATGACGGCCCATAACAGGATCTGGTACCATTTTGGCTAGCCTATCGGCTTCAGCATAAGGGACTTCAAGCACACGGGCGACGTCGCGGACGGCGTTTTTAGCCATCATTTTACCAAAAGTAGTAATATTGGAAACGCGCTCAATACCATATTTTTGAGTACAGTATTCGATAACTTCGTCGCGACGGGTGTCTTGGATGTCGGTGTCAATATCCGGCATAGAGATACGGTCGGGATTTAAGAAGCGCTCGAAAAGAAGGTCGTATTTCAATGGATCTAGCTCAGTGATTCTGAGCGCATAAGCAAGAATGGAGCCGGCGGCAGAACCACGGCCGGGGCCATAAACAATACGATTTGATTTGCCCCAGTTGATGAAATCCTGGACGATGAGAAAGTAACCGTTGTAGCCCATTTTGTCTACGACAGAGAGCTCGTAATCAATACGAGGGAGGACTTTGTGGTCGTCATCGCGATCTTTGTCAACCTTTTCTAGGAGTTTGCGACAATCTTTGATAGAGAGATCTGTGACCTCCTCAAGCTTTTTGTTGGCATAACGATGAACAAGGCCTTGGAAGACAAGTTTGTCGAGATAGGTTTTTTCGTCTTCCCCGTCGGGAACTGGGAATTTAGGAATGAGGATGCGACCGAGTTGTAAGTCGACATGGCAACGGTCGGCAAGTTTTTTGGTATTTAAAACTGCCTCAGGGCAAGTTTCTTGCCAGTGATCAATAATCTCTTCGGCGGGAATAACATGGAGATCGTAATCTTTCAAAGTCATGCGTTTGGTATCGGAAAGGTTAGCGGCAGTGCCGATACATAGCAGGACTTCGTGAGCGTCTTGATCTTCCTTTTTGAGATAGTGAGCATCGCAGGTGACGACGATAGGCAAATTTAATTCTTTGGCGTGGGCCATGTGCCAATCGTTGACCTTTTTTTGCTCTTCTGAGTGAGTAGAAGATTTAGGGTGGCCGTGGTCTTGCATTTCTAAATAAAAACGATCCTTGAACACGTTGCGATACCAATCGATTAATTCAAGGGCCCTGGCATCGTCGCCAGCGCGGATGGCTTCGGAAATTTCGGAACCCATACAACCAGAGAGACAGATGATGCCTTCGTTGTATTTTTTGAGTTCATCGTGGTCGGTACGAGGTTTGTAATATTTGCCGTGCTCTTCGGAGTTGCTCATGATGCGGCAAAGATTTTCGTAGCCTTGATTGTTCATGGCAATTAAGGTGATATGGAAACGTTGTTTGTCGTGAGCAGGGTCTTTGTCGGTCATTTTGCGGGCAGCAACATAAGCCTCTAAGCCGAGTAGAGGCTTAATGCCGTTCGCGTTGCACTCCTTGTAGAGCTCGACAAGGCCAGACATGGTGCCGTGGTCAGTGATAGCGACAGCTTCCATGCCGTCTTGTTTGACGAATTGGACGAGTTCGGGGATTTTAGTGAGGCCGTCAAGAAGCGAGTAGTGAGTATGGTTGTGCAAGTGCACAAAATCACTAGGCTTTAATTTCATTTTTTCTCGCTAGTTTTCTTTGGGGTGGATTTCTTTTCTGTTTTTGGTTCAGCTTTAGGCGTGGTCTTTTCGACCTCGACTTCTAGTTCCTCTTTGTCTTCTTCTGCGTCGCCAAATTTGATAAATTTGCTGGCGATGGCGCCAACTGCTGCACCTAGGGCGGCGCCGAGGAAGAATTTGCCTACACCGCTTTTATTTTTTTCCGCTTTTTCCGTCATCTGCTTTCTCCTTTGTTTCTTTAAGTTTACTTTTGAGTTTGGGATTAACATATTTATCCACAAACATCTCTACCGTCCCACCGATCGAAGTCATGCCCCTGACATTATTGACGATGCCGTTGGCGTTTTTGGCAATATCTTGGCTTTCGACAATAACTTTTTCGGCTTCATTTGACAGATTGATAAGTTTGATAATTAAGATTATGCCTACGATTAAAAACACCAGTAGCGTGATGCTAAGAATCGCTACGATAATCCATTCTGCTACGTTCATATGATTTCCTCCTTTGTTTTATTGTATCATTTTTTTAATCTCATCGCCATAGTCGGTCTCGCGTAGGACGTATTCGAGGTGAGCCATGAAGTAATTTTTGGGGTCACCGGTGGTAATCCATTTGCCTTGGCTTTTGGCAATGTAAACTTCGCCACGTTCAGCAAGTTTGGTAATGGCGTCAACAGTCCAGAGTTCACCATCGAGACCAGTGTTTTTGGGAATGAGATGATCGAAAACTTCAGGAGTAAGCAGATAGCGGCCATAGCTGGTAAGATTGCTGGGAGAAAGTTCGGGGGCTTGAGGCTTTTCGACGATATGGCTCAAGGTGCCATCGTCTTTTAAAGCAATCATGCCGTATTTGTGCCAAGTTTCTTCGGGCATTTCTTGAGCAGTAATGACGGCTTTAGCGTCAGGGTGTTTTTGGTATTCGTCGATAAGGGTTTTAACATCGCTAGAGCCGAGGATAAGATCGTCGCTATATAATACTACAAAAGCCGTCTCGTCTTGAACAAAATTTTTAGCCGAGACAATGGGCGAGCCGTTGCCATAAGGCAAAGCTGGGTCTTGTTCGATGACGGTAATTTTAGGAAAGTCTAAAACCTCTTGTACTGGTTCGAAACGTTGGCTTTTGCCTTGTTGATCGAGAAGTTTTTTAACATTTTCAGCCGGATTGTGGAAGTAGTCATCGTAGATTTCTTTGGATTTGGTGTTGGGAGTGGCAACGATGATGATTTCTTCGATGCCAGCCTTAACACATTCCTCGACGCAAAGTTGCATAACGGGCTTAGCGCCGATGGGAATCATGGCTTTGGGGATAGTTTTAGTGATAGGTAAATACCGGCTAGCAAAACCAGCGTCGGTGATAATGGCTTTTTTGACTGGTGTCATAATAAGATCTCCTTGAGATTTAATTATAGCATATTAAGACGCGGATGTCTGCAATTCTTGGATTTCGTGGAGGAGAGCGTCGTAGTTTTCGTCGTCTTCATCCAGATCGGCGAGTTGTTCGGAAAGAGTGCGGATTTGGTGTTGATTTAATTCCCTGTTGTAGCGAGTAAGAAGTTCGGCGGCTTCACGTTCTAGGTTGGTATTGTCTACTTCGTGTTCGCGGTTGAAAATAAGTTCGAGTTCGGCAAGGCGGGTGTCGTCGTCGGGAATTTCGAGAGGAATTTTGGTAGTAGTGACTCCGCCGAAAATTTTGAGAGCTAAGAGACTGTTTTCGAGTTGGGTTAATTTGTCGGGTTTAGTGGCGGTGGTTTTGGGTTTTTTGAGGTAGCGCTTGGGTCTAACGGCGAGTTTTTGGTCGAGGCGATCACCTTTTTCGCGGAGGACTTTAACATCAACACCTAATTTACGGGCAACTTTTTCTTCATAGGTAGCGCGTTCGACTTCGTCTTTAATATAGCTGAGAAGTTTGAGGGCAATATCGGAATATTTGCGCTTGTCGGGAGCGGAGTTTAGATTTAGATTTTCTTCGTATTTTTGAAGAAGCCATTCGACGGCCGGAATGGACTTTTCGACGGCTTTTTGCCAGAGAGCAGGGTCTTTCTGGATGAGTTCATCTGGGTCTTTGGCGCCGTGATAGTCGGAGATGACGGTGAGATCAATGCCGAGATCACCGGCCATCATGATGGCGCGCTCGGTGGCTTTGACGCCAGCTGCGTCGCCGTCATAGGCGAGACGGATGTCAGAAGTGAGGTTGCTGAGAGCTTTGAGATGATACCCAGTCATGGCGGTACCAGAAGTAGCAACGGCTTCCTGCACGCCAGCTTGGTGGGAAGAAATTACATCCATGTTGCCTTCAACGATGACTACGTAACCACTGCGACGAATAGCTGCTTTGGCTTGATAGAGGCCAAAAATAAATTTGGATTTGTTAAAGAGGATAGTCTCGGGGGTGTTGAGATATTTTGGTTCGGATTTATCGAGGACGCGGGCGGTGAAACCGATAACGTTGCCAGTGGTGTCGATGAAGGGGACGGTCATGCGGTTGCGGAACAGGTCGCCTTTGAAACGATTAAGGAGACCGGCGGCGTCGAGCTCCGCCTCAGTAAAACCACGCCTGGTCAGAGCTTTGACCATGTCTTTGCCGCTGGGAGGAGCGTAGCCGATTTGGAAAGTTTTGACGGTGTTGCGATTGAGATTTCGATTGTAAAAAACGTATTCACAAACTTTTTTGCTATGAGCGAGGCAAGCCTGATAATAGCGAGCGGCGAGAGTGAGAGCCTCGCGGGCACGAATTTTGCGCTCGGCAACTTTTTTATCTCCGCCCTGATATTTGGTGAGCTCAACGCCGGCTTGAGCGGCTAATTTTTCTAGAGCTTCTTTGAAACCAATGCCTTCGACTTCCATGATAAAAGTAAAGATATCGCCGCCTTTGTTGGCAGAAAAGTCGTGCCAGATGCCTTTTTCGGGTGAAACCATGAAACTGGGGGTTTTATCAACTCCCCAAGGAGAGCGCCCTTTAAGATTGCGGCCGGCACGTTTTAATTCTATGTATTGTCCTACCACATCTTCCACCGCCAGACGGGATTTTATTTCGTCTTTAGCGTCTTGCATATGATATAATTATATCATATGGACGGGCAACAATATTTGGATCAGATTTCAAATGCAAATGCACCTAAAAAAGCCAAACCGGCCAATAAACGGGGCATTTTGCATAATAAATTCTTTATTGTGGGGATGATTGGAGTGGGGCTTTTGCTTTTGATTGTGATTTTGGGGGCGATATTGGGTGGTGGTAAGGATGGCGAAAAAAGTTTGAGCAGTAAGCTATATCTACATCTGGATGGCACGGCAGCGGCAATTCAAGAATATCAGAATTATGTGCGGTCTTCGGATTTGCGTTCGAGTAGTGCTTCGTTGTACGGGGTGTTGACGGATACGTCTAGTGGGTTGGAGAAATATTTGACCGAAAAGTATGATATCAAAAAGGTGAAAGATACTGATAAAAAATTACAGGAAAAGGCCACTGCGGCAAAAGATGAGCTGACTGGCGAATTATTTGAGGCGAAGATAAATGGGATTTTGGACAGGACGTTTGCGCATAAGATGGCTTATGAGATTTCGATTATCAAGGCGGAAGAATCTGAGCTTTATAATAAAACAAATAGCGAGGTTTTGAAGGAAGTACTAAATAAATCGCATGAGAGTCTGACGAATTTGTATGATAAGTTTAATGATTTTTCGGAAACTAAAAATTAATTTACGGCGGTGAGCCAGAAAGGAGCCAAATGGCAAAATCAGAAGAGGTGGAAAAACTTAAAAACAAGCAAGGGCTGAAGGAAGAGTTTATCGAATTCATCAACCGAGGGTCGATGATTGACCTCGCGGTAGGTGTGGCCGTAGGTGGAGCGTTTACGGCAATTGTTAATTCCCTGGTGAATGACATTGTGATGCCGATTGTAGGGCTACTACTGGGTGGTGTGGACTTTACGAGTCTCGCGATCCGGATACCGAATTTCTTTGGGACTGGTGATGAAGCGGTAATTGCATATGGCAACTTTATCCAGACAGCAGTAGAGTTCTTGGTGATTGCGTGGGTAATCTTTATGGTGATCAAGGCAATGAACCGGATGAACCGGCGACGTGATAAGCTGGCGGCAAAAAAGGCCGAAAAAAAGCCCGAAAAGAAAAAGTAATTTAGCTGGTAAGATTGTAGCTTAAGCGAACTAGGTCGGCTAGTTCG
Organism: Candidatus Saccharimonadota bacterium; assembly: GCA_017514025.1. Taxonomy (GTDB): domain Bacteria; phylum Patescibacteriota; class Saccharimonadia; order Saccharimonadales; family Saccharimonadaceae; genus Nanosyncoccus. The sequence continues at coordinate 76,920 of JAFWLB010000002.1, forward strand.
CTTTGGTTTAGTTGTCCGGCTAGGACAATTTCGATACCGCCGCGGCCGAAGTAACGAGATTCCATGATGGACTCGTATTTTTCTTTAAGATGGGCTGCGAGTTTAGTGTCGCAGCGGATTTCGATGGTGTTTTTATGGGCGACAAGAAAGACTTTTTCGTTTTTGAAATACAGGGTGCGGTCTTGGGCGGTTTTTAAAGTGTAGTTGCCAAGACCAGTTATTTTAGAAAGGTCAAATACCATTTGAACTCCTCTATGCTGCCGTTGATGTCATCTAGGGCGCGATGGTTTTCGGGTTTGGTGAACTTTTTGCTTTTGGCGTTTTCGAAATAAATTTTCCAGGCGGAGACATCGAGCATGCGGTAATGAAGTTTGCTGTTTAGCTTCGGCATTTCGCGTTCGATGAATTTGCGATCTTGATGGATGGAGTTGCCAGCGAGATAAATTTCTTTGCCGAAATGCTGGTCGATGAATTGGAGTAGTTCCCTTTCGACTTGTTCTAGGGGTTGGCCGTTTTGATTCTGAGCAATGAGAGCGTCGCGAGTTTTTTGGTTTTGCTCCCAGAATTTGCCGACCATGCGGTCTTTGATGGTTTGGTCGTCGACTTTAATGATTGCTTGGTATTCGGCGATTTGGTTTAAGTTCATGTCGGTGGCGATGGCGGCGACTTCGAGGATTTTGTCTTTGGCGGGATCGAGGCCGGTCATTTCGAGGTCAATCCAGAGTAATTTGGCTTTTTTCATATTACATTTCCTCCGGGATGCCGATGTTTAAGATTTTTAAGCCGTGAGTTATGACGTCTAGATAAACCTGAACAAGTTTTTTACGTTCGGACTCTTCGGGCGAGCCAGCAACAGGGCAATGTTCGTAAAAGCGGCTGAATTCTTGCGCCAGTTCGTAGAGGTAATTTGCAAGTTTATGCGGCGCCATCTCGGTGACAGCTTCTGATAATATGCTCTTATATTCAATGATTTTCTTAGATAATAATTTTTCGTAATTATTATATGTGTAATTTTTTATTCCTTGATTATTTTTAATTTTAGATAAGATTTTTTTGGCGCGGACGGCGGAATAGAGGAGATACGGGCCGGAATTGCCGGTCATTTTGACAGATTCCTTAGGATCGAAAATGATATTGCCACCCATTTTATATTTGAGGAAAGCGTATTTAGTAGCGGCGAGGGAGACGGTTTCGTCGGTGGAATTATATTGTTCCTTTAGTTCGGCTTTGACCATGTCGAGAACGTCGACGGCTTTAAGGAAATTGCCCTTCCGGGAGGACATTTTGACGTTGCCGGGAAGTTTGACGAGTCCGTGAGTAAGGTGGGCAGTCCTTTCGACCAGCTCTGGGGCGTATTGTTCGATGGATTTGAGCACGACTTTCATATATTCAAGCTGCTCGCTGCCCGTGATGACAATGGATTTGTCGAAGTGATAATCTTGCCACTTAGTGAAAATCAAACCGACGTCTTTGGTTTCGTAGGTGGGGACGCCTTCGCGGTTGATGAAGACGCGAGTGTGGAGGCCGAATTTTTCGCCATCAAAGATGACGGCGCCGTCGGACATTTGATAAACACCGTTTTCTAGCTGTTCCTTGACCGTCTTGAGACCGAGAGCGGCGACGGTAGATTCGGGATAAAACTTATCAAATTTGAGGCCGATGCTGGCGTAAAAGGCTTTGAAATAATCATAAGATAGTTCCCTGCCGCGCCAATATAAGTCGGCAATTTTAGTGCCATGGATATCGGCGGCATTGATTTTATAAATCTCCTTGTTGAGTTTGGTGATTTCTTCGTGGGCTTTTTTATCGTCTTCGTAGGCGGCGGTGCCTTCGACGTAGCACTGAGCGATATCTTCGATGGTGAGAGTATCGGGGTCTTTTCGCCCTAAAATATACATGGTTTTGGCGACGTGAAGACCGACATCGCCACCAAAATTAGCACGAATGACTTTGGCGCTAGCGTATTCATACAGTCGGCTGATGGCGTCACCAACAACGGAGGTGTAGAGGTGGCCGACGTGGAGAACTTTGAAAGGGTTAGGATCGGAAAATTCACAGATTACTGTTTTGCCTTTGTATTCGTCTGATGATATGTTTTTTTCAAAATCGTTATTCAATTTTGCAATTTGTTCGTTTAGATATTCGTCTGGAAGAATAAAATTCAGAAAGCCAGGTGCGCTTGCGAAAGCTTCCAATTGCGCACTAAGCTCCTCGGCTATTTCTATAGGGGGCTTATGCAATTCTTTGGCGAGTTTTAAGGGGGCGTTGGTGGAGTAGTCGGCAGCGATGTTGGCGGGAGAAGGGGTAATTTCGGGGTCAAAATCAAGGTCGTAGAGATTTTGAATAACTTTTTTAAGATTGGCCTGGATTTCTTGCATAAAATTATTATACCACAAAAATATCCCCTGTTAAAGGGGTTGGTGTGAGTTACTTTCTCTGGTGCGGGTACAGGGAGATTGCTCTCCCTGGGCCCCACTCCATAGAAACTAAAAACAACCACAAGTGGCTGTTTTTACTTTCTCTGGTGCGGGTACAGGGAGTCGGACCCTGGTCTCATCCTTGGGAAGGATACATAATAGCCGTTATACGATACCCGCAGGTTCTTTTGATGATTATATCACACTTTGTTAAACTTCGCTACCTTCCCCGTCAGTTTGAGCGTCTGACTGCATGGGATCGTTGGTGCCGGGGTCATCTATGCCGCTGGCGGTGTAGCCATCGTCGCGGCCAGAATTGTCGTCTACGGTGGTGCGATGGACGGGTTCGCTTGGGGCGGCAGCTGTTTGGGCTACTGGTTGGCTGGCGGAGGCAGGGGTGCTACGGGAGTAAGTAGCGTAGGCAGCTGTTTCGGCTGGTTCGGTGGAGGTGGGCTCTGGGGTAGATTCGGCGTTGGAGTCTGGGCTGGATTCGGCCTTGGTGGTGGCTTCTTCTGATGAAGAGGCCGGTTCAGAGTCTGCTTCGGCGATGATTTCGGTGTAATCTGGCAAATCTGCACCAACGTTAGTTTCGTGGTGGCTGAGGACGTTAATGAGATATGGGATAGCGATTAGAGCAACTACACCGATTAGCACACCAATGAAAATGATTCGTGCCTTGGCCTCTTTATCCATGAACTCCCAGAGATCTTTAACCATAACTATATTATACCACGAATTGTGATTTTTTGCAAGTTATTGTTGCTCCGGGGACGGGGCCTGTTCTTCGGGGGCGATAGTGATGTATTCGATGATTTTGTTATCTTGCTTTAAGGTGTCGAAACGTTTGGCGAACTCGGTAAAGGGAACGCGAATGGAAACAAAATTGACTTGGGAATCGGTTTTGTTGATGAGTTTGACAAAGTAATAACCATCGCCGCTCATGGAGATGAACTTACCGCTAGATTCGCCGGGTTCTAGTTTCATGGCTTCAGAGGCGCGGCCGCCGTCGATGTTTTTGCTATCTACGAGTCCGCCAGTTTCTTGGTAGCTAATTTTATCGCCAAGCTGTTCGGCGACGGCTTTATAATCGTTGCCGTTTTCGGAGAGGAGCTTTTCGACTTGGTTAGCGATTTGGTTGGCGGTAGAGTCGATGTCGATCTCAACTTTGGATTTTAAAAGCGAGAGGTAGAGCATGCGCTCGTATTCGCTTTTACTGAGGCCAAAATTGTCGGAAACGATTTTGATAAAACTTTCTTCGCTGCGCTCAATGCCGCCGAGATTGAGGTGGCGCTGAAATTCGTTTTGGACTTCTTCGTCAGAGACGGTGATGCCCGATTCTCTGGCAAGTTTAGCGGCATAACTGTATTTTTCGGCTTCGGAAATGGCGGATTTTTTATATTCAGTGCGAAGCTGATCTAAGGACTCCTCATCGAACTGGCTGCCAGATTGACGCTCGATAGAGGTCATGCTGCTGCGATAGAGCATCAGATAATCGGAAAAGAGAACATTTTCGGAATCAACGGTGGCGACAGGCACAGGAACTATGCGGGTAATACGGAAAAGGAGCTCATCGGTCATGTTTAAGCGATAGAGAGCAAGCCAAATGCCAATAACTACCATGGCGACGATGATAACAGTAATAAGAATGGTGTTGATGACGATGCGGTGGCGAGTCCACTGCAAAGGGTATTTGAACTTGCGACCTTTGCTAAGGACTTCGTCGCGACGCTCGTCGACCTTTTCGCGTTCGGTTTTCTTGGTGTCTTTTTTCTTGACTAAAGCCATGATATAATATATTATACACGATTTGGCCCGGTAGCTCAATGGATAGAGCAATTCCGTCCTAAGGAAGAGGTTGCGCGTTCGACTCGCGCCCGGGCTACCAAAATGCTTTGCGCTTCCAGAGGCGTTTTTTTAGTTGGGAGTCGTACCTAAAGGTGCGACTCGCGCCCGGGCTACCAAAATGCTTTGCGCTTCCAGAGGCGTTTTTTTAGTTGGGAGTCGTACCTAAAGGTGCGACTCGCGCCCGGGCTACCAAACGTGGTATAATTAGGTTATGGTTAGGAGAAATTTGAAGGGGTGGATTTGGGGGATTGGGGTAATGCTGGTGATTGGGGTGAGCACGTTTTTCTTTGTGCGAGACGTTAAGGTTTATGATTATATCGTAGAAACAAATGCGTTTTTTGCGCCGTTTGAATATTATGATAATCGAGAAATCGTGGGGGTGGATGTAGAAATTATCCACCGAGTAGCAGAAAAATTGAATGCGACGATAGATATCAAAAATGTGGAATTTGATATGATTATCGACAACGTGGCGAGCGGCGTGATTGCCGATGCAGGGGCGGCAGGAATTACTATCACGCCCGCGCGGTTGGAAAAAGTAGATTTTAGCATTCCTTATTATACTTCGGTGCAATATGTGATTTTTGATTCAGAACGAGCGCCGGAAACGCGTGGTGAATATGTGACGTGGGACGCTTTGGCTGGCAGAACAATTGGTTCACAGATGGGTGGAACGGGATATTTGTTTGTGAACGACGAAATAAAGGAGGGAGTGCTAAAGGATACAGGTGCAGTGATAAAAGGATTGGATTCGCACCAGATAGCAGCGGACGCGATCGATGCGCATATTATAGATTATGCAGTAGCGGACGAGCTGGCGGCGAAATTTATTGTGGAGAAAAACCCGGGTCTGACGGCATTACCCCTGTATTATGCGGATGCGGGTGGAGATTATCCGGCGGAGGAGTCCTATGCAATTGCGGTGAATAAACAGCGACCAGAGCTTTTGGCGGCATTCGACGAAGTATTAACGGAAATGTTGAAAGTGGGAGAGGATGGACAATCCGAAATGGATAAGCTAATATTAAAGTATATGGGTTTAAGTGAGGAGGCAACAAATGGATGAATTCGGTAGTAAGGTGGTAGAGCTGTTTACGACGCCAGAATATATTGATTCCCTGTTGCATGGATTTTTGTTGACACTACAGATTTCGTTTTTTGCAATACTACTGGGACTTCTGATCGGTCTGATTGTGGCGTTAGTAGATACTTCGGAACGGTCTAAATGGACGATTTTACCAAAGGCGATCTGTAAAATCTATACGACGATTATCCGAGGGACGCCGATGGCGTTGCAGCTGTTTATTATGTTCTTTGTGATCTTTGCAATCAGAGGATTTCCGCAGATTATCATTGCAATTTTGGCATTTGGGTTTAACTCTGGTGCGTATGTGGGAGAGGTGATTCGAAGCGGGATACAATCGGTGGATAGAGGTCAACGTGAGGCAGGGTTGGCCCTAGGGCTGTCAAAATTTACAGTTTTTCGGCGAATTGTGGCGCCACAGGCGATCAAAAATATTATCCCGGCGCTAGGCAATGAAATAATTACAGTGATAAAGGAAACAGCGATCGTAAGCATGGTGGGCATGTATGACCTGAACATGGCGGCGAAGGACATTGGTTCAGGGCAAAATATGGCAAGCTACATTGTGCCGATGTTTGTGGCAGCGCTGTTCTATTTGGTGACGATATATTTGATCACTTTTGCGATTAAACGAATTGAAAAGCATTTACAAAAAAGTGAAGCGAGGGGATAGGAGACGAAATGGAAGAGAATATTTTGGAGATAAAGAAACTAAAAAAGGAATATGGCAGGAATAAGGTGATAAGGGGGATAGATTTTGAACTGGGTGTGGGCGAAAAAGTAGTGGTACTAGGGCCTTCGGGGTCTGGGAAATCTACGTTTCTGAGGTGTATTAACCGGATGGAAGAGCCGACAAGCGGCGAAATAAGGCTAAATGGTGAGTTAATTACGGATAAAAACATCCAAAGGATGCGGCAACAGATTGGGATGGTGTTTCAGCACTTTAATCTGATCCGGAATTTGACGGTAATGGAGAATTTGACATTGGCACCAGTAAAATTGAAACTAATGGATGCGGTGGCGGCTGAAAAGAAGGCGCGGGGATTTTTGAGACATATTGGGCTTTTGAACAAGGCAAATTCTTTCCCTGCTGCGCTTTCGGGTGGGCAACAACAGAGAGTGGCGATTGTGCGAGCAATGATGATGAACCCGAAGGTGTTACTGTTTGATGAGCCGACCTCGGCGTTGGATCCGGAGTCAATCGGCGATGTATTGGCGCTAATTCGCGAAGTGGCAAATACGGGGGTAACGATGATGATTGTAACGCATGAAATGGGTTTTGCACGGGAAATTGCTTCGAGGATTGTATTTATAGACGAGGGGCATATTATCGAAGAAGGGGCGCCGGGAGAGTTCTTTTCTCACCCCAAGACGCCCAGAGTACAAGAATTCTTGCAAAAAGTGCTATAAACTGGGGTAGGTATTGACAAAAAGCTTAAGGTGTGCTATAATCAAGTCAGAGCCTATTGGTTAGCACTCTCTTACGTGGGGTAGGGGAGATTTACAGAGAAGGAGGTGTCTTCGATGGAGAAGACGAAAAAGTGTGCGTACTGGATGGCAGTGGTGATGGCGTTTGCGCTGGTGATGGGAATTTGTGTCCTGACGCCGACGCAGGCACACGCAGCGGATCTCACGGCAGGCAAGCTGTCGCTGACGACGCAAGCGAGCACGGCAACGTCAACGACGACTGGGAAGGCGAAAAATCCTTACCCGGACGTGACGGCCAAAACTGTGGGCAAATACGCCTACAATTCGATCAAGTTCGTGAAAGCGCACGGCGGATATAAGGGCGTGATTGCTGGCACTAGGTATGTAAGACAACCGAATGGGCTTTACAAAAAGGTGACCGGCAAATTCTACCCGAAAAAGACCGTGACTAAGCGCGAGTTCATCTATGTGTTGAGCAACCTGTACGGGAGCAAAAAGGTTTCCGTATCGGCCGACGACATGAAGAACGCGAACAAGCCCGCGACCGAAAAGTGGGCAAAGGTCAAGATGGTAGCGACTGCCAAAAAGCTGGGCTATCCCATCAAATGGGGTGGAGGCAGCAGCACGAAGCTGACCCGCGCGAGCGCGGCGAACTATCTGTATGTTTTCGCAACATGCAACGCAAAGCTGATGCCAAAGCAGTAGCACACCACCTTCAAAAAGGCCGGGTTTAACGCCCGGCCTTTTTCCTGTATTAGTCCTAACCGGTTTCTGGTGGTATTTGATATAATATAGATATGGAAGTGAACGATTTGATAAATGATTTTTTGGAGCATTTGGAAATTGAAGCGGGGCGAAGCCAGAAGACGTCGGAAAATTACCGACTATATTTGGAAAGATTTTACGAAATTGCATTGGAGATTTTAAATAAGAACGAACTGAAGCCAAACGAAATTACGAAAGAGCTGCTGAGAAAATATAGACTGAAGTTAAACCGATACGGAACGGAAAACGGTGACGAAAATTTGAAGGTGATTACGCAGGCGTATCATTTGATAGCGCTCCGGGGGTTTTTGAAATATTTGGCGAGGCGAGATATAAAATCACTAGATCCGTCGCTGGTGGATTTACCGAAAGTGGTGCGGAAACAGGTAACTTTTTTACATTATGACGAAGTAGAGGATATGCTGAACCAGATAGATTTGTCGACGGAGTCGGGCTTAAGGGACAGGGCGATTATTGAGCTGTTGTATTCGGGGGGGCTACGGGTATCGGAGCTAGTGGGGCTAAACCGAGATTCGATTAATTTGGAGCGGCGGGAGTTTATGGTGCGAGGGAAAGGCTCAAAGGATCGGCCGATTTTTATCAGCAAGTCGGCGGCGGACCGAGTGCAAGATTATTTAGACGCGAGGACTGATTCCCTGCCGGCGCTTTTCTTAAATAATTCGCGGAATTTGCAGGCGGTGGATACGAGCGGAAATTACCGGCGGATTACGACGCGATCGGTGGAACGAATTGTGGAGAAATATGCACGGCTAGCGGGAATTACGAAGCACGTATCACCACATACTTTGCGCCATTCATTTGCGACAGATTTACTGATGAACGGAGCGGATATTCGCTCAGTACAATCGATGCTGGGGCATGCGGATATTTCGACTACGCAGATCTATACGCATGTGACAGATGCACATCTGAAAGAAATTCACGATAAGTTTCATTCGGAGACGCAGTAGGCTAGTAGCTGGTTTGAGGGGAGCCGTTGCTGCAGGTGTTGCGGTCTACGAGGGCGCCGTTTTTATAGGCAAAGACGTTCCAATATTCGCAGGAGGATTTGGCGGTGGAACGATAGGTTTTGGTGCCGAGGTAAGGGCCGGAAACAGTGATGGTGATGTCGCCACCGATAGTACCGGGGTTAGTCCAGTTGCGAATGTAATAATAGTAATCGCGACCGCCGAGAGTGTTGATAGTAAAGGTTTCGTTATACCAGTTACCACTACTGTAAGAAGCGCGGCCATCGTGGTCTAGCTGGGCAAGAATACGGGTAACGCCGTTAACGGTTTCACTGGGAGCGAGGGCACCGTAGTAAGCCTGGAAGCTGCTGCCATTAGATTTTTTACCGGAAATATAGGTATCGTAGTCGGTGTTGGAGGTCCAGGTGGCTTTGATAGTGATAGTTTCGTTACGTTCGCCCCAGTTGGTGTAAAGTTTAAGGGTGCGGTTAGCGCCAGAGAATGCACTGGTCGGGAAACTGATGCCAGTTGGGAAAGTATAATCGGGAGCATAAGAGGTGCCACTACAAGTGCCGTTGTTGGCGCTAGAGTAAACGGTGCACCAGTTACGAAAGACGTAGCCGGAAGCGGTAAGAGTGACGGGGTTGATTTTGCAGGTCTCGTCTTGGTAGCAAGTTTGGGTGGTTTTGTAGCCAGTGCGGCCGTCTGGATAAGAAATGTTGTATTCGATGGTGTAGGGGATATGAGTCCATTTGGCGCGGAGATTGTAGACCTTAACGGTATTATCTTCGTCATTAGTGAGAACGGCACCACCTTCGTAAGTTTGGTGAGTGACTTTGTCTTCCCAGGCGAAGGTCCAACCAAGGCGAGGAGCAACTTCGGGAAGAACAACTTTACGAGCGGGAGGTTTGGAACCATAGTCGCCGGCGATTGGATCGCTATCAAAGACGGCTCTGACGAGGCCACCGCCGTTTAGGACATCAGGGTCGTAGAGGCGGATGACGGTGGAAATAGTGGAGGGCTGATCGGCGTCGGTGCCATACCAGCAGGTGCGAATATAGAAGTCATAGAAAGCGGATTCATTGGAAGTGATGCCGTCAGCAACATCGACAACTTTGGTAGAATTAGCATCTTTGACGGCGATGACGTAGATGCCTTCAGCTCGGAATAGGTTAGTGTTGGCATTGTCATCGATAATAGCATCTTGTTGGGTAGTATTACTAGCAGAAGTAGAACCTTTGTAAATGAGACGGGGGTTGATGGTAGCACGCTGAAGAATTTTTTGACCGCTAGTGGTGGCGGTACTATTGATATAAACAGAATTGATATTGCTGGTAGTGAAGGTGCCGAGGGCGCGAGGGTTTAAAACAAACATGTTGCCGCTGGTGGCGAAACTAGATGTATAGAGACTGTCGCAAGAAGTTGGGGCATAGTTGAGAACCTCATTTTGCTGGTCGGAACTGAGTTTGCTGAGGTCAATGGCTCTACTGGTAATGGATTTCCAGAGATCGTAGAATTTGTTGTCTTTGGTGTCGTTTTTGCTGATGGCGTAGGCGGTTTGGACGAAGCGGAGAGCTTCGGCCTGAGTGTCTATCTCTTCGCGAGCGATGGTGGTTTCGAGGGCGGTTTGCGCACCGGAAGTGCTACCGCTCAAAACTGCGGCGACAGCAATGGCGACCATAGAAAAAATCCCGACTGCAAGAGCCACCTCAACCAATGTATCACCCTTTTTAAACATAAGTTTATTATAACATACTTTGGAAGAAATTGGCGAAAGTTAGCACGATTACGAAAGCGGTGATTAGAAAAGGGCCGAGGTGGATCTTGGGGGCTTTTTTGGGATTTTGGAAAGATTTGAGAGAAAAAAGGCAGGCAAGGAAGTTGGCAAGAAAGAGAGTGAGGAGAGCGAGCCAAGCTTGCCCGAGAGCGACGGCGAGGGCAAGGGCGAGAAGCCAGTCGCCGTCTCCGACCCATTTGCCTTTGGAAACGAGGTAGAGAGCGAGATAAGTGCCGGCGAGAATAAGAACGGCGAGGACTGGTTGCCAAATAAGCTCGGGGGCAAAACCGGTAGTGATGATAGTGGAGGCGGTTTTGAAGGCGAGAAGAAGAAGGGCGAGGGCGAGGGCGAGGAAGAGAAAGGCAGTGGGGAGTTCGCCATAGAGACCGTCGTAGATGGCGCAGAAAATGAGGGGGAGAGTGAGGAGGAGAGTGGTGAGAAGGATGGGCCAATCGAGAGGGGAGGCGGTATCTAAATTGACAGTGGTCCCGAGGGCGAGAAAAGCAGCACCAGTGCCAAGCTCGGAAAGGAATTCAGCGAGGCCGATTTTTTGGTGGCAATAGCGGCAGTGCCCCCTAAGGGCGAGCCAAGAGATGATGGGGAGGTTGTCATACCATTTTAGAGGTTTTTTGCAATGGAGACAGACAGAGCGGGAAGGGAGCTTGGTGCGCTTGGCCTTGGGGTGGGCTCTATTTCCCCGCTCTTTTTCGCGAAGGTGGAGGCGACGAGCTTGGCAACATAAAAAGGAGCCGAGACAGGCGCCAAGGACGAACAAGAAGATTAAAAATACAGCTTGCATATTGTTATTTTAGCATAAATAATTTATAATTAGGGTATGAAAAAGGGTGATTTTAGGGGCAAGAGGGGGTTTACGTTTGTGGAGGTGGCTTTGGTACTGGCGATTGCGGGTTTGATTTTCTTGATGGTGTTTATCGCTTTGCCAGCAGTACAGCGGGTGCAAAAGGATTCAGAACGACAAGAGAATGTCTCGAATTTATTAGCGGCAATTAAAAAATATCAAACGAATAACCGGGGGGCGTTGCCAGTGGGAACGGGAACGGCAACGTATACTACGGGCTCGGTGACAAAAAATTCTTGGGCGGGCTTTTACAAGGAATATCTAGGGGCCGATTTTACGGATCCGACGGGAAATAATTATACATTGAACGTAGTAAACTGTGGAAACACTACTGGCGGCGTGTGTGAACCTACGAAAGATGTGGAGAATAAGACTTTTCCGAATGGATACACGATTTATTTGGTAATTGGGGCAAGTTGCGATGGATCGACGGTGATAGGCACAGAAAATCCGCGCAAGGTTGCTGCGACTTATAAGCTCGAAGGGGCTGGAGCGTTTTGTAATCATACATAACTTGAACTTTTCTTTGGACAAAGAAAAGTTCAGCAAAAGAAACCAGCTCTAAAAATAAACCGGGAATGAATCCCGGTTTATTTTTCGTCTTCGGTTGTATGACTCCGTTGGAGCCATACAAATTACTGGCTGGCGGTACAGTAGGCGTGATTGCCACTTTCTACGTAACCGTAAACTGCAAATGCGCGTTTGGAGGGGTTTTCTTTGGGGAAAGCGTCGCCCGTTGATGAGTTGGCGCCGTCGCAGTCTGCCCCGATGACGACGTACACGTCAGTCTTATTTAGCTTATCGGCTGCATTTAAATTGGCAGATTCAAATTGGTCCCAGGTACATGCATACAATTTGTAGCTGTCTCCGTCTGGAGTGGTCCCATCTTTATTTATATATGCGCTGGCAGACAAGTTGCCTTTACAATTATCGCCATCGGAAAGGCGACTCAATTTGCCGCCGTTGTTGGTGGAATAGTTGGTGATTGCCGTGGAGAGCATTGAATAATCATTACGGCGCTGGGTGTCACGCTGATTTCTTTGCATCGCGGGGAGGGCGATGAAGACCATCAAGAAAATGAGGCCGGCGATGGCAAGTACCAAGACCACCTCAATGATGGTAAACCCTTTACGTTGATTGGTTGTTTTCATGTTTTTACCTTTCTATTAATTTTTATATGTCGCACAAGTACGATTATGCGACATTAAAAAGTCATTTTATTAGAGAAAAACTGTGCAAAAACTCTTATAAAAAATTCTAAAAAGCTATTGCTTTTTTAAAAGTTTCTGATATGATGAAATAAAGAGATGTCGTCAAGTCGTACTTGTACGGCATTAGCGTAAAAATCTAGAAAGGATCTAAAATATGGCAAAAGAAAATATCAACTCTAAAAAAGGTTTCACGATCATTGAGGTGGTGTTGGTGCTCGCGATTGCGGGTTTGATCTTCCTGATGGTATTTATCGCCCTCCCCGCCATGCAACGGAACCAACGGGATACCCAGCGCCGTAATGATTACTCTATGCTTTCTAGCGCAATTACTAGTTACTCTTCCAGCAACCAGGGCAAACTCTATCGGTTGGCTGGCGCGACTTCGGCGGTGACCGAATCGAAGAACAAGGTTTTGGATGCGAAAACGTATATTAATAAGGAAGGCCAAGATCCAAATGGTAAGGATTATGTTTTGACTGCTTACACTTGGAAGGGTTGGACGGCAAAGGGTAACTCTGCGACTAGTGCGAATAAGCCGGCAGAATCTACGGTAAACGTGATTGTTGGCGCAGATTGTACAGGCTATGATTCACGTGGTTATTCAATACCAAAAGATAATGCTTCTTCGCGAGCGTTTGCTATCTTTGGTTATATTGAATCTGGTAGTAATACCTATTGTGCTGATAGCCAATAAAACAAGCTAGAAAAACCACTCCTTACGGAGTGGTTTTTTGATGGCGGCGATTCTAGCGAGAGATGATAGCGAGGAAATGGGGGTGGACGACGAGTGGAAGTTTTGTTTCCCTGCTGACTCAAGCGGAGACGGAGTTGACGAGAGAGTAAATCGGGAGCAACGTGCCGCCGACGACGACGCCGATGAGGCCGGCCATGATGACCATAAGGATGGGCTCAATCATGGTGGAGATGTTGTTGATTTGTTCGTCTAGTTCGTTTTCGTAGACTTGGGCGGCTTTACCGAGCATTTCGTCGATTTTACCAGATTCCTCACCGATTGAAGCCATCTGGGGGACGAGCGGGAGCATATATTCCCTGTCCTTCAAGGCTTCGGAGAGAGGTTTGCCACCTTTAATGATTTCGAGAGATTTAGAATATTCTTCCTCGACGACAGTGTTGGTGACGGAACTGATAGCGATTTTGACGGAATCAAGCATGGGAACGCCGGTAGCAAGCATCATTTCGGCAGTACGAGCGAAACGAGAAACATAGAGTTTGCGGAAGAGGCCGCCAAAGAGAGGGACATTGAGCTTAAAGGTATCGGCAACTTTGCGACCGGCAGGAGTCTTTTTGACGGCATACCAACAACCGATGATGATGCCGGCGACGATTAAGATGACAAGCCACCAGAAATTGCCAAAGAAGCTGGAAATATCAACGAGAACTTGGGTGAGGGCGGGGAGAGTTTCACCCATGTCTTCATAGAGGCCTTGGACTTGAGGTACGACCATGATCATCATGAAGGCAAGCACGGCGATAATAACGACGAGAATGATAGCCGGATAAACGAGGGCGCCTTTGATTTTGCTCATCATGGCGGCGTCTTTTTCTTCTTGGTCGGCGAGGCGTTTCAAAGCGAGGTCTAGAGTACCAGAAGTTTCACCAGCCTTGATAAGAGCGAGATAAACACCGTTGAAAACGTCAGGATATTCCGAAAAAGCCTCGAAAAGAGATTTACCAGATTCAACTTTGCCGAGAATTTCCTCAATAATAGTCTTCATGGCCTTGGCTTGAGTCTGTTCGGCGACAGTGCGTAACGAAGCAGCGAGCGGAAGACCAGCGCCAATCAAAGTGGCAAGCTGGCGAGTGAACATGACACGATCTTTGGACGTAACGTGGCCTTTTTTGCCAAAGAGGCCGTTACCTTCTTCAACTACAGATTCGGGGATATATCCCTGCTCAATCAAAAGATGTCCAGCGATTTGTTCGGTTTCGGCAGAAATACTGCCTTTGATGGTTTTGCCGGTTTCTTTCTCTTTAGCTTTGTAGTTGAAACGGCGCATTTTAGCCCTTTACTAACCTGTTTAGTTCGTTGATATCGACGGCATATTCGCGAGCGGAGTCGTAGGTAATAACACCGGTTTGGACAAGTTTGGCGAGGGTGCGATCCATAGTCTGCATGCCTTGGTCGGCGCCAGTTTGGATGGCGTTGTCTAGCTGATGAGTTTTGCCATCGCGGATAAGAGCACGGATGGCAGAATTAGCAACCATGATTTCGGCGGCAACGACACGACCGCCACCGATAGCTGGAACGAGGCGCTGTGCACAAATGGCCATAAGCATATTGGAAAGCTGAGTGCGAACCTGAGGCTGTTGGTGTGATGGGAAAACGTCGATCATACGGTCAATAGACTGGGCAGCGGAGTTGGTGTGCAAAGTTGCAAAAACAAGGTGGCCAGTTTCAGCGATAGTGATGGCGGCCTGAATGGTCTCAAGATCGCGCATCTCGCCGATGAGAACGACATCAGGGTCTTCACGGAGGACGCTACGCAAGGCGGCGGCGAAGCTAAAGGTGTCATAGTGAACTTCGCGTTGAGCGATGACAGAGCGCTGAGAGCGATGGGTAAACTCAATCGGGTCTTCGATGGTAATAATGTGGGTAGACTTTTCGCGATTGATTTTGTCAACGAGAGCGGCGAGAGTGGTGGATTTACCGGAACCGGTAGGACCGGTGACGAGAACGAGGCCACGAGGAAAGTCAGCAAAAGTCTCGACGATGGCGGGCATGCCGAGGTCGTTGATGTTTTTAATTTGGTTGGGGATGAGACGGAAAGCTGCAGCGAGCTTGCCACGTTCGTGAAAGGCGTTAACTCGGAAACGAGCAATATCACCGAAGGCAAAGGAGTAATCAAACTCTTTGTCTTTCATGAGGATTTTTTGCTGCTCTTCGTCTAGGGTGGCAAAAACCAGGTTTCTGATGGCGTCTTCGTTTAGAGCGGAAGTGCCGGCGATGGGCGTAAGAACACCATCGACGCGGAGAATCGGCGGGAGACCATATTGAATATGTAGGTCCGAAGCGTTACGACGGACGCACTCTTCAAGTAGAGTTTCGATTTTTAGTGTTTGAGTTTGTTGCCCACTGTTTTCCATAATATTATTTTACCACAATCACTATGACAAGTCACTAGCGACACGGTTGACCTCCTCCATTGATGTTATGCCTGATAGAACTTTGAGTACACCGTCCTGGCGCATAGTGACGGTGCCTTTCTCTTTGGCGAGACGCATGATTTCATTGGCAGTAGAATGATCGATGATTTTTTTCTGGATATCTTCGTCGACGGTGATGGTTTCGTAAAGACCGGCACGACCTTTGTAGCCACCGGGAGTTTCTTTAGATTCTATACCTTTGGCGAGCATATAATAATTGTCGTTTTTAATGGGGAGACCGGGATAACCAAGGTCTTGGCTAACGGAGGCAGCTTCTTCCTTGTTTTTAGGGAGAAGGTTGCCGACGATACTGTTGATGCCTTTGGTTTCGACTTCGGAAGATTTGTACATTTCGCGTTTTTCGGTAATACGGCGAACGAGACGCTGGCCGATGACAACGTTCAAAGTGGAGGCGAGGAGGAAGGGTTCAATACCCATATCCAGAAGACGCGGAAGGATACCGGCAGCGGAGTTGGTGTGGAGAGTGGAAAACACGAGGTGGCCGGTGAGAGCGGCCTGCACAGCGAGGCCGGCAGTTTCGGAGTCACGAATCTCCCCGACCATGACAACGTCAGGGTCTTGGCGGAGAATTGACCTCAGGCCGCTGGCGAAAGTGAGGCCGGCGTCGACATTGACCTGGATTTGATTGATGCCGTCCATTTTGTATTCAACCGGATCTTCTAGGGTGACAATGTTGATTTGTTCGGATTTGATTTGCTGAATGAGGGCATAGAGAGTGGTAGATTTACCGGAGCCAGTAGGACCAGAAGTCAAAATCATGCCGTTGGGTTTTTTAATGCCTTCGAGAACGTCACGAAGGGCACGACCGGACATACCCATTTTTTCGATATCCATGGAGACGCCTTTTTTGTCAAGAAGACGAATAACAACCTGTTCGCCCCAAGTGACGGGAGAAATAGCGATACGGAGGTCTATTTCCTGACCGTCAACCAGCACGGTAAACTGACCGTCCTGGGGAATGCGGTGTTCATCGATTTTAAGGGCAGCGAGGATTTTAATACGAGAAACGAGGGCGGGGGCGACGGTTTTGGGAAGCTCCATGATTTTGCGAAGGACGCCGTCGATGCGGCAGCGGATGATAAGGGAGTTTTCGAGAGGCTCAATGTGAATATCAGAGGCTTTGGTTTTGGCAGAATAGCTGAGGATAGTGGTAAGAGCCTTAGAAATAGGAGAATCCTCGACGATAGTTTTGGCATTAGACTTGGGAGTATCGTCGACTGCTTCCCCGCTGCCCTCTTTAACAACGTCTTTAACGCTAGAAATATCGCCGTGGTATTGGTTGAGGATTTCCTGGATGCCTTGTTCGGAAGACATCCAAACCCGAATAGGCTGGTTGATAAGGTTGGAAAGGTAGTCGGTGGCCTGGACGTTGGTGACGTCGACCATGGCAACGTTGAGCATGCCGTCTTTTTCGCCGAGAGCAACGGCGTGGACGCGGTTAGAGGCGTCGCCGGGAATTTTGGCGAGAGTGTCTTGATCGATAGTGATGTTTTTTAGCTCAACATACGGGACGCCAATAATGGCGGCGGTGGCGCGAGCAACCATTTCTTCGTTGATGATTTTGCGATTAATAAGTTCAGAAAGAAGTGGTTTGTCCTCGGCGTCGACTTGTTGCCAGATGGTGTTGACTAGATTGCGGTCGGCTAAACCCTCGTTTAAGAGGAGCTCGGTAATCCTTCTTTCGGCGTCTTTAGTAAGGAGTGCCATTACTGGGTCTCCTGATTAGCTTCGCTAGGTTGCTCTCCCTCTGTAGATTCGTTGTTGGTGGTGCCGTCTATGCAGGCGCCAGAAGCATCATATTCGGTACAATCGCCAATGAAAATTTCGACGGTGGGGTTAAGAGCTTTGTAGTTGAAAACTTCAGGGTTAGGATCGGGGAGTTCGGCGCTGACTTCGTTCTCGATGGTCGTGATAGCTACTGGCTCGATTTCGCCGATAAAGAGATTGCAGACGAAATAAGAAATCAGGACACCGGCGACGGCGGCGATGATGGCGGTGAATAATTCAGATTTCATGTTTATTCTTCCTCCTCTGTTGTGGTGTTAGTTGTGTCGGTAGCGGAAGAGTCTGTAGTAGTGGCGGTGTCGTTGCCGGGCTTGATAGTCTTGGTGGTTTCAACAATGCTGGATTCGTTCATATAGTAAGCGTTGGCCTGGAACTGAAGACTAATGGTGTTGGCGGCTTGCCATTCGATATTGGCGCGGAGAATATTGAATTCGCGGATAGAGCGCTCGATGTTGGTGAGAGCTCTCATAGTGGTGCCGAAGTCGGCTTCGATTTTGGAACTAACGGAAATTTCATTCAAGTTTTCAGCAATTTCGGAAGCTTCAGATGTGCCGCTAGAGCTGATGGACTCTGGCTCCCAGTTAGCAGTGAGGTAGAGTTTGTTGAGGCTAGCGAGCAGGGCTTCTTCGTTTTTGAAGGCCGGAAGGGCGTCCGGAATGACACGAAGGGCGGAACAGCTTTTGATTAGGCTACTCGCGGCTTGGAGTTCGGAAGCGCCTCGAGCGTCGCTGTATAGTTTGCTGAGTTCTTTGTAGGTGTAATTTTTTTGAGTGCTGGGATTGATGCAGTTGGAATTATCTTCTTTGGGGACGGAGCCGAGGGCGGAGTTGGCGGCAAGGTTTTCGAGGATGTTGGCGCGAAGAGTGCCGGGGACTTCGGAAACTTCGATGCTATCTGGTGAACATTTTTCGAGCTCGCCATCGGAGTAAACTTGGCCGGAAGGAGATTTACAGACACCGGTAGATTTGATGACGTTAGAATAAGCGGCAATAGATTCGTCGGCAGCCATGATAACTTTGGTGTTAAAAGAAATTTGTTGCGTAAAATGTGAGACGAGAGAAATGGCAACACCGAGGAAGATGGAGGCACCAAGCACTGCTAGCAACATGTGTTGCTGGGCTTCTGAGATTTTGGCACGTTTGCCGATTGCGATTTCTTTAGCCATTTTAGCCTTCTCCGTTTACGTTTTTAGTATTATCGCTACAGGTAGTGTCGTTGGCGTCACAGTCAGTAGCACGTTGGCTGAACATGGCCTGGACTTGGAGATAGGAATCGGTGACATTATGGCGACCAGAAGGTGCAACGGCGAGCATATGAGTGTTGGAAAATTGGTAAGCTTCTGGGGCAATAAGGATGGTGGCAGAAAATCTCAAAACGAGTTGTTCGTCAGCGTCGCGACCGTTGGTGGCTTCGGAAATGCTGATACCTTCGGTGCTGCCGCCGGGTACAAGCTGACATTCATCATTGGTCTTGGTCCAAGTAGGATTGTCTTCGTCACCTTCGCCGGTGTAAGTGGTGCAGGCGCTTTCGAAGTGGGCGACGTTGGTGATAGTGCCATCAAGGCTGATGGAGGGCTGGTTGCCAGTGGGGTTTTTGTGATACCAATCTTTTTGAGGTGTGCGCCAGATACGGACGACTTGTTGGCCTTCGTATTCTTCGAGGTCATAGCCTTCGGTGGGATTAGTAGTGTCTTCATCGGCGGCGGGGTTGCAGCCTTCGCCGTTGATAGTCCAGAGAGCATAAATGCTGTTATTATCTTGACTGGAAAGGCCGCGACGACCGGTGTCAGTGAAAATCGCACCATCGGAACCGGATTCAATCATGCAGTAAGCAGGGATAGTGTTGCCGTCCTTGTCGACGTAACTACCATAATCGTAGCGCATTTCATCCATACTCTTGCGGAAAGCTTCGAGTACGGCGAAGTCAATGTAGGGTTCGTTACCAGAGTTCGCCTGAGCGTCAAAGGTAAAAGTAGGTTGCTCCTCGGCGAGGTCGACGTCCATCTCGGAAATGGTGATGGTGTCACCGCCGGTCGGCAAGAAAGCGGAGAGGATATTAAAAGTACGAGAGAGGACTTTTTTGTTGTCGGTCAAAGTAGAGACGTCGCCGAGCTGATCTTTAATAGTAAGAAAATCATTGAGATCACTGTAAGAAGCGAGTTTGGCAGAAAGATTATCGATGGTGCCTTTTTTGCTGTTGATGGCGATTTGCTGGCCACCAGCGGTAATACCAAAAATCAAGGTGATGCCGATGCTGGCAGAAGCGACAACGATACAGATGAAGAAGATGAAATTGCGAAGTTTCAGGGTTTTAATCATTTCGTTCTTGATATCGGGAACGAGGTTGATTTCGCGATGATATCTGCGAAGAGCACTACCTTTTTTGGGGGTAAGCTTGCTGATGATATCGGAAATTTTGAACTCTTTAGCCATTAGTCATTGCTCCTTTCTGATAGGCCAATAGCGACAGCGAATTCGCTGGCGACAGGCGCAAGAACACGTTGCTGTTCGGGAGTAGTCCGGACGAGCTGCCAAGGGTTACCTTTGACCGTGGGGACGTTGGTTTTGGCTTCAATAAATTCGGGGAAAAGCGGAATCATGCTAGCATAACCAGAGAGAACGATGCCGCCAACTTTGCCACTGAGATATTTGGTCTGGAAGAAACGGACGGATTTGGTAAGCTCGGAAGCGAAATTATCAAGATGAGTGTTGAGGATTTTGAAGACTTGACCTTCGACTTGGTTTTGATCGAGACCAAATTTGAGGATAAATTGACGGGCTTGATCTTCGCGAACGCTAAGACCGTTAGCGACGGCCTTGACCAAAACGCCGATACCACCGGGGATGGAGCGAACGAGACGAGGTTGGTCTTTGTAGTTGATAGCAATATCGGTAGATTTTTCACCAAAGTCGACCACCATGGTAGCATCCATGGCGCCAGGAATATTGAGAGAGCGGGCCATGGCGAGAGGCTCTGGTTCCATGGCGACGATGTTGAGGCCAGTTTTTTCAATCATTTCCATAGTGGACTCGGCGTAATCTTTAGCGATGGAAGAAACGAGGATTTCGGTTTTGGCCGGGTCGTTAGGGCTGGGGCCGAGGATGATATAATCGGCTTTAGCATCGCTAAGGGACATAGGGACGTATTTGTCGAGCTCGTATTTGAAAGATTTAGCGAGTTCTTTTTCGGGGAGAGTTTCAGTTTCGACAACGGAAGTGAAAGTTTTAGTAGCGGGAAGACCGAGTGCGACGTTTTTAGTCTTAATACCGGCTTGATTGACGGCACCCATGACCGCTTCACCTAAGCGCTTTTTACCCAAATCAGAAGAGTCCATTGTGAGTTTTTGATCGATGGGGACGTAAGCAAATTTTTGGAGAACCCAACCGTGCTGGATGTTACCAGAAAGCTGGATAATCCGCATCGAGTTCGTCCCTATGTCTAGCGAGAAGAAGTCGCCCACACCATGCAATAAGTTCATATATATTATTATAAGCGTTTATGCTTTATTTTGCAAGCTTCAAATGATAAAATCTTTCGCGATTGCCGGTTTTGCCCTTGAGTTCATTGTCGCGTTTACTGATGATGATGAAATTGTTTTGTTTGAGCCATTGTTCAAAATTTTTAATAATTTCGCGGCGAAGCTTTTCATTTTTGACGACGCCTCTGTTTAACTGGTCGGGGTTGGCTTCGAATTGAGGTTTGAGCATAACGAGGAAGTCGGGGTGGGCGTCGCTTAGATTCAATTTGGCGTATTTTAAGATTTTTGTTAGGCTGATGAACGAGACATCTGCCATGATAATGTTCGGACTGGCGGCAAAATCAAAGATATCGGTTTTTTCGTGAAGTTCGACGCGGGGGTCAAAACGAAGGGGTTTTGTCATTTGGTTAGTTCCCTTCTCTACGGCGATGACTTTGGTGGCGCCGTGGTCGAGAGCATATTCCGTAAAGCCGCCAGTAGAAGAACCGATGTCGAGAACAATTTTGCCGCGGAAATCAAAATTAAAGGCGCGAGCGGCGCCTTCAATTTTTTGATAACCTCTACTTTTTGCGTTCACGATACGCACCAGTTTCCGTGTCGACCGAGACGACGTCGCCTTCCTTGATGAACGCGGGGACTTTGATCACTACGCCAGTTTCGAGGGTTGCATCCTTCATGACAGAGCTAGTGGTGTCGCCCTTGACGGCGTTTTCGGTATAAGTGACTTTGAGCCAAAGGTTCTTAGGTAGTTGCAAGTTGATCGGGGTGCCGTTATAGAACTGGATTTCCATTTCGTCGCCCTCTTTCATGAAATCTTGAGAATCGCTGACCATATCACTGGCTATTTCATACTGTTCAAATGAATCTGGATCCATGAAATAGAACTTTTCGTCGTCTTTGTAGAGATATTGAACCTTGCGCGTGGTTACTTCGGCGGGTTCAATTTTTTCTTGACCTTTGAAAGTCTTGGGCAGTAGCGCACCGGTAATCAAATTTTTGACTTTAACGTTGACGATGGAGCCACCGCGGCCCATAACTTTTTGAGAATATTCTACCACCTTATACGGTTGGCCGTCCAAAGTGATAAGGGTATTTTTCTTGAGATCGGTTGGTCCGTACATTTAAAATCTCCTTTTTTTAATTTTAGTTAGCAACAAATGGCAAAAGTGCCAAGTGGCGGGCACGCTTGACAGCGACAGCTAGTTGGCGTTGCTGCTTGGCAGACAAACCAGTCTTGCTGATAGGCTCAATGCGGCCGTAGATATCGAGATAGCGTTGCAAGGTTTTAACATCGCGATAATCGAAATAGAGGTTGGGGTCACTTTTAATTTTTTTCATAGATTCTCCTTCGTTTGATAATGATTAAAATGGGACTTCGCTGAGATCGATTTGACCTTCGGCATCAGCGGGGATGTCACCACCGGCAGGGGCGTCAGCGGGGTCGCTGGAGCCCTCGGCGGAATCGGCTGAAGTCACAGTGTCAGAAGCACCAAAGCTACTGGTGCCGTTGCTGGATGGGGCACTACCGGTGAAATTGAAGTCTTCGACAACGATTTCGGTGCGAGAACGTTTTTGACCGGTGTTTTTGTCTTCCCAGCTGCGTTGGTCAAGACGACCGGAGACAAGCACGCCAGAACCTTTTTTGGCGTATTGGTTGATCATCTCGCCGAGTTTGCCCCAAGCGGAACAGTCGATGAAAGACACGTCCTCTCTTTGGGCGCCATTGGCATCTTTATAGACACGATTGACGGCAACGGAAAAGCTACAGACACTAGCGCCGTTAGGTGTAGTGCGAAGCTCCGGGTCGCGAGTTAAGTTACCAGTAATAATTGCTTTTGAAAAACCGCGCATAAGTTATGCCTCCTCTTTATTATCATTAGTGTCAGTTTCGCTAGCTTCTTCAGAATCTTTGGGCTCCTCAGCTTCTTCGATTCCTTCGGATTCGGCGACTTTTTCGGCCTTTTCGGCTCGCTTGACGGCGAGTTTAGCCTTGCGAGGGTCAGCCTTGACAAGTAGGTAGCGCAAAATCTCGTCAGAGATGTTGAAAACGCTAGAGATCTTGGCTGGGGCCTCGGCAGGAAGCTGAAGCTCGAAATAATAAAAGATGCCAAATTCTTGCTTCCCTATCTTGTAGGCAAGGCGTTTTTTGCCGTCGACTTCTTCGGCTTTGATAATGGCTTTGCTACTCTCGAGAGTCTTTTTGACCTTGTCGAGAGCTGGGTCGATATTCATCTCGAGATCGGGATGAAATACGACGGTGAGTTCGTAATCTTTCATAAAACTCCTTTGGTTAAAGCAAACGCCGTTCTCCGCTTTTGACTTTTGCGGGTTGACGCATTTGCTGAGCTGATATTGGTGCAATTGTATCATATGCTTCCTTCCCTGTCAACTGGTTGCAAAGTTCTCTAGAATTGTTATAATAAGTTTATGGTTAAAGATTATTTATTGGCGCACAAAAAACTGGTAGCTTGGGTGGCGATCTCAGTAATAGTGATTATTGTGGTGATACTAGTGATTTTGGATATTTTGAGGAGTACTACGGTGAGTATTTTAGTGACCCCAAGGGAAGCGACGGTGTCAATCAATGGAGATAATTACACAAACGGAACTTATCGAATTTTCCCGACCGAAAGGGCTACTGTGACGATTAAAGCGCCGGGGTTTGAGGAGAAGAGTTTTGAATTGGATTTTCCGGCAAACACGACGGTGGCAATACAAGACTATTTAGTGAATTTAGAGGAAGGGATGAGCTATTACGAGAGTGATGCGGAGGATTATGCGATATTGAAATTGGTAGCAAAAGACGAAACGGCGCTAGATTTTATTGCTGATTTTGAACAGAAGTTGAGTATTAAAGATTATTTACCATTAGTGCATTATGGGGAAGGAATTGGGGGCGGAGCGATAGAAATTACTGATGCAAGTGACGCGGAGAACTGTAATAGGATTGTCTGTTTGCAGGTGTCCAGTAATATAGGAGAAGACGCAGTAAAGCAAGTACTGCGCGACAAAGGTTTTAATTATGACGATTATCTGGTGTTTTATCAGACTTATAATGGGGTCTAGATTGAAGATTTGAAACGGTTAAAATTAAGCGCCGTCGCAGTAGTCGGGGATTTCGAAGTTGAAATCGCTGGGATTAAAGCCTTTTTGCTTTAGCCACTGGTTAGTGAGTTCGAGGGCGCGGGTTTTGATGGATTGGTCACCGCAAGAATTGACGGAGATTTCATAACGAGTAAGAGAACCTCTTTCCCTACCGACCCTGGAAACAGTGACGGTGGGGATTTCGGATTGATTAATAGTGTGGGGGAGATAGTTAACGAGATCAAGGGGATTTTTGGTAGGTGTAATGATTTTAAGCGCATCATAAGATAAGACGGTGCCGCCCTTATAGCTGAGAGTGAGTTGGTAGTTGTTTTTGGTGGTGCCGGTGAGTTGAGCGATGAATTCTTTGCCATCGCTAGCAACGAGGGTAAAAATATAAGTGTCGCCCTCGGTAGCGAGGCTATCTTTTTTGTAGCTGATTTTTTCGACCTGGGGGAGAGTGTTATGGAAGAAGACTTGGAGTTGGTTTTTGACGGCAGAGGCAAGATCGGAATCCATTTGGCTGGCTACTTGTTCGTAGCCGACAAAAACGGGACCATCGGAGCTGATGGCGCCAGTGTTGAGGGTGTTGATGGTTTCACCAGAGACGGAATCGACATAGGTGTGGGAATCCTGGCGATTGGCGAGCCAGAAAGAAACAACGACAATGGCGAAAACGGCGATGCCAATGAAGATATAAGATATAACTTTGGTAAGTTCTTGGTTGTTGGTGAAAAAGTTGTGGAGTTTGTTTTGCATATTATTATTTCCTCTTTATTGCTTGAAATGTATTCATGGTAGGATAAATTGTACTAGGATCCCATTCTTTATTGAGGGTGTTATCTTCGCCATTGCCTTTACTGTCGGCGACAAGCCATTTGCCGCTACCGGTGATACCACGGATACCGATGCAGTGACCACCGCTAGTAAAGGGTTCGCCGCCGTTGCCGCAAGTCCAAATCATCCAGCCATCTTTGAGCTTGGCGCTGACTTCTTCCATGGAAGGACTGCCCATGTCTTCGTGTTTGAGGCCGAAGTGATCGGCAATAATGGCAGGCAAAGAATGACTGGAACCGGCGCCACAAACATGCCCACCACGATCGCCAGCATACTTACCGACTTCGTCTGGCAAAATCTCCTTGCCAGTGAGAGCGGTAGCCATCATGGCAAAAGATGCTACGCCGCAGCCACCTTCGCAAACATTATTACCTCCTCCAGGGCATGGTGGGCCGAATTCAGCATTAGCCCACCTGTCGTCGCATTGATTATACCACGGAAAGTCACCAGTCCAAGTATTATTATCACATGGGTCGTCATTTTGACCTTGAAGAGATTTAGATACCATGTTCCAAATGTTGCCGGGGTCGGTATGGTCATTATCGGGAACGTGCATGTGGCCGAGAATGCCCTTGTAATTTTTGAAGTCATTGACACTGAGGCGGCTGGGGCTTTCCCAGTCTACATTGGTGGTGAGGGGAATGCTGGTCTCGGAACTGATGGCGGCAAGAAGCTTGCCGAGGTAAGCCCAGCTGTCATCGCTGAAGTTATCACTATTTAGTAAATACCAGTCGCTATCTTTATGGTCATCGGAGAAACCAATGATTTCGATTTGGACGCCAGCGGCATCATCGTGAGATGCGACGGCGTCAGCAGGTTTAGTGATGGGAAGATGTTGGAAGACTTTTTTAGTTTTCATGTTGATAGTGAAGTGTGCTGGAAAAATACCGTGGCCGTGATCATTGCCATAAAGGGCAAGGCCGCTGTTGCCATCGCCGGCATCTCCGTCAGTGCTGTGGAGAGTGATTTTGTTGGGGCCGGAACTGCCGTCTTTAGGAGAGACGGTGGAATAATCACCATTGTGAGCGCTGTCGCCGAGTTTATAGCTAGAACCGACGGCGGGTTCTTTGACATAGCCTTCCATGCCACCAGTGATCCAGCCGTCCGCCCATTGCACGGTGGAGCTGGCGACGCCGTCACTATTGGAGTTGTAGGAAGTGGAGACGCTTTCACCGAGGATTTCGGAAAGCTTGTCGGTGTTTATGTGGCCATTGAGGTCGGCGTAGAGGATGCCAGATTCTGGCATAGAATAGCGCCAAACGTAGGCGAGACCATCACTTTTGCCTCTCCAGCCACCCCAAGCGGCTTCGATGGTGATGACTTCGTCGCCTTCTACACCGACAACGATGCCGGTGTGATTATCGCTACCGTGAACGACGGTGCCACCGGGGTTGGAAAAGACGGAAAAGGCAATGGGTTTATCACTAGTTTCCAGATGATAATCGGCGGCAAGGTTGCCGGCGGTGTCGAGACCGTCACCCCTGGTAGGATTGTCGGTGTTACCGCCCGTTAAATCAGTTAGGTTTGCGACGAACCAGCCACTAAAGGCTACACAGTTTTCTTTGGTGCCTTGATAATAGCCTGAACCTAGAGGAGTGGAGTCGGCATTGTAGTAGTCGGCGATTTTTTGGGCTTGAGCTTCGGTGAGACCACCGGAGATTGTAGTGGCTTGGTCAGGCTTCTCACAACAGGGGTCGTCTTGCTTGTTAGTATTACTACTGGTGCCAAGCCCCTGCATGATGAGATCGACGAAGAGTTGACCGCCTTCGGCGTTGGGGTGGACGGCATCTTGCATGTATTTACCGGGGTCTTGACTGGCTTCAGTTTTCCAGTCGACGAGGATAACTTTATCATTAGCCTCGGCGAATTTTTTGAAGTTTTCGTTGTTGATGTTATATTCTTTGTCGGAGTCGCGGTAGTAATTAGTGAGAATGACAATTTTTTCACAGCTACTAGCTAGGTCTAGAAGTTCATTGAGTTTGTCTTCAGAGACGGCCCTACCGCTTTTGTTGCCATTATTTGATCCAAGGGCAAAAACGAGGTTTTGACGAAGTTTGCCTTCATCCTTGAGTTTCTTGAGAATAGTGAGACCATCTTCGCCACCTTGCGCATCATAGCCGCTAGGATCCCAGAAAGGTTTGGAAGATTGAACGTAGAGGTCGGCGTTGGGGAGTTTTTCATTGTAGATAGACTGGGCGCCGTAGCTGATGGAGTCGCCAATGACGGTGACGTCGGAGCCGTCGCCGGTGTAGGTGCCATTGGTTTTGCCGCCACCAGCGCTAGTGCGGCCAGTGGACATACTAGAGCAGTCGGCGTGGAGAGAGTGTGGCTCGGCGTTAATCTGATTTTTGATGTCGCCGTTCACCGGCCAGTTGCCGCCTTTGGGGATGTCTTTTTGTTTTTGGAGTTCAGTGGAAGTGGGATAGCCCATAGATTTGGCGACTTCGTGGATTTTGTCGATATCCTGATCATAAACTGAGAGATAGTAGGAGCCGCAGCCGGCAGTACAGTAGATGCCATCGGTTTCAGCTAAGAGGAATTGGCGCGGGTCAAAGTTGCTAGGCTGGGCGTATTCAAAGGCGGCGTCATAGGCGCCATTACGAAGATAGTCGGCAGCGAAAGACATAAACATGTCGGCAAGGTTTTCATACATGGAGCCGAAGCCACCATCGGAGTGCCAGGCGCGACAGGAACCCATTTCGTCAGCGGAGATGCCGTAAAGTGAGCTGTTGCCGTATTTGTAGCCCATCCAGTTGTAATAGCCGCATAATTCGGTAGTGTGAGCGACTGATGGGTCGGCGAGGCCAAAGTGCGATTCGGCGTGGGCGTGAATGATAGGGATTTCCCAGGGAATGCCGTATTCTATCTGCATATTCATAAGCATGGAGCCGTATTTTTCGACTACTTCGACAAGACGCTCTTCCCAGGTAGAACCGGTAATTTCACCACCGCAAGGACCGCTGATATTGCTAGCGTTGCAAGGCATCCAGTTGGTGATATTATTCTGGGAGAATAAATTGCGATCTGCTTGAAGAAGAGTAGTGGAGTCTCCCTTTTGCGTATTGGCGGCAGAAGCAGGTGTTCCTCCTATCAAGAACACTAGGAACAAAAAGAAAAACAAAAAAATTGTTTTAAGTTTTCGCTGACAAACTATTGAATACTGAAAACCATTGCTCCCACTAAGCATATGGTTATATTATAGCACATGGTGATGCTAGGCGGAAGCCAAACTATCGACTTTTGCGAAGCAAAAGTCGTCCAGCGTCGCTCGCTCAATAAAACAAAAGCTTTTGTTTTATGTTTGCTCCGCTAGCTGGTCAAATTCTTCCATGGAATTGATGAGGAGTTCGCGGGGCTTGGTGCCACGAGTGGGGCCGACGACACCGATGTCTTCGAGCCAATAGCCGAGGCCGGAAACCCAACCGTGGCCCTTGGAAAGGCGAGATTGGAGGGCACCAGTAGAAAACTTACCGTTAGCGAGGGAAATTTCGATGGCTTTACGAACTAGCGGGTCGTTAGGATCAAAAGTACGACCAAGACCGCCCATGTCGCCACCGCCACCTTTGAGCGAGACAGCCTGAGCAATGACTTCGTCGTTGTATTGAGGTGGTCGCTGATCTTTGAGGAATTTGGTGACTTTGTCGATATCTTCATCGGGGGTCCAGGCACCCTGGATGCGCTCGGGGCCGTTTTGAGTACCTTCGGTGGAGAGAAGCATGTCACCCTTGCCGAGGAGCTTCTCGGCACCAGAAAGGTCGAGGATGATGCGAGATTCCATAGAAGTGAGGACGCGGAAAGCGATACGAGAAGGGATGTTGCCCTTAATAAGGCCGGTGATAACTTTGACGATTGGTTTCTGAGTAGCGAGAACGAGATGCATACCGGCGGCACGACCGAGCTGAGCGATACGAACAATAAGTGGTTCGAGCTCTTTGCTGGCCTGCATCATGAGGTCGGACATTTCGTCAATAACAATGACGATGTAGGGCATTTTGCCGTTTTTGTCTTCTTCCCCGTCCTTCGAGGCAGGTTTTTTGGACATCTTTTTATTGTAATCGGAGATGGTTTTAACGCCTTCGTCGGCCATGAGGTCGTAGCGGCGATCCATTTCGCCGGCGGCCCATTTCATAGCGGAGAGGGCTTTTTCAGTATTAGTAATGATAGGGGTTAGAAGGTGAGGGATGTCGTTGTAGGCGCGCATTTCGACTTTTTTAGGGTCAACGATAATCATGCGCATATCGGAAGGGGCGTTGCGATAGAGGAGAGACATAATGAGAGTGTTGGTCATGACGGATTTACCAGAACCGGTAGTACCGGCGATGAGAAGGTGGCGCATATCAGCTAGATCGGCGACGACGGGTTTACCGGAGATGTCCTTACCGATAGCGAAAGTGAGAGGACCATGGGATTTTTTCCATTCTTCAGACTCGATAAGACCACGGAGAGAGACACCGGCGGCGCGAGTGTTGGGAACTTCGACACCAATAAGCTGAGTGCCGGGGATAGGAGCTTCGATACGAATAGTAGTGGCGGAAAGTTTGTAGGCGAGCTCCTTGTCGCGGGCAGCGATTTTGGCGAGGTTGACACCGCCGGGAGCTTTGAGTGTATACTGAGTGACGCGGGGACCGACGTTGGCACCTTCCATTTCGACGTCAATGCCAAATTCGGCGAAGGTGTTTTTGATGATAAAGGCGTTTTGCTGGATGTTGCCGGCGTCAGCGGGGGATTGTTTTTTAGTCAGTAAGTTCGGTGAAGGCATTTTCCAATCTGGATCGGTGGTGGCGACGAGAGCAGTGGGTTCTTGAGGCTTAACGGCCTCGGCAACAGCTTTGCGGGAACTGGTTTTAGCGGGAGCAGGGGCTTCGTCCAAAGCGCCGACGCCAGAATTGACTTTGATTTCGAGCTGGCCGAGTTTTTTGTTTTTCTTGTCTTTGATCTCTTCGGCGGATTCGGGTTTTTCACGGTTTTTTAGATTTTTGGTGCCTTTGAAGAGTGTAACTGGAGAAAGCTGGAAAATGAAGAGAGCGGTGATGAAAATGAGAACGAGATAGATGAAGATGACGACGCCTTCGCTGAGGACGTTAAGCATCAAGGAATTGAGCCAGTCGCCGATAATGCCGCCGTTTTTAAAGATGGCGGCGATGCCGGAAATCCAGAAAATCATAAGAATGCTGGCGATGTAAACGGGAATGGCAACGCGGTTGTCTTCGGAGCGGAAGATTTTGACGGCGAGATAGACCAAGAGAGCCGGGATAAAATAGGTGGCAAAACCGAGACCTTTTAAGATGAATTGGTGGACATTGTTGGTGATAGTGCCACCCTGGCCAAACCAAGTGACAACGAAAAAGAGAGCTAGAGCCATCATGAGGACAGCACTAATTTGACGCCAAAAACCGCCCGGTAACTCGTGCTCAACGGGGGCTTCTTTGGCGCGCGATTTGGACTTGTTGGGGGTTTTGCGCTTTTTGGTTGATGTTTTTCTCTTTGTCGCAGGCATATTTCAATTATAGCACACTTTAGGGAAAAACGCAAGCGGAATGGGGGTTGCAAGATGGTAGTCGGAGCTCTCTGGAGCATGGAAAAAAGGCGAGCTAGCAGTAACCATTTATGCTTCTTCCTGTTCTTTAGAGGATTTCCTAGAGGTGGACATCGCATCGGAGATGAGTTCGGTTTCGTCAAGTTCAAAGCGACGAGGATGGTGACGGCCGTCGATTTTACCTTCGCGGTATTCATTGATGACGGCGACGTATTCAGCAGTGATGACACTGGTTGGCAGAGCAAAAACGACGATACCAACTAGAGTAGACAGGGTAGTGATAATGCGACCGAGAGGAGTGACGGGGACAATGTCGCCAAAACCGATGGTGGCCATTGAGGTGACAGCCCAGTAAACAGCATCAAGGAAATTCGGGAAAAGTTCCGGTTCTTCGTTGAACATGATGACGGCAACGGTGAAAATGTAGATCAAGAGAAGGGCAGCGGCAAAATAGAGGGGTTTAGCGGCACGTTTGAAAACAATTTTGATGATTTGGAGAGAACGGGAGTGGCGAAAGATACGCGCAACCTGAAGGAGACGAGCTACCCTAAGGAGGCGGAAGCCGCTGTTAATGCTGCTAGTGACAGAGAGGATGACGATAAGATCAATGATGGACATGGGGGCAAAGAAGTGGCGAATAAAGCTACGGGGGGAAGGGTCTTTGTAGCGGTAGTCGGCGGTAATGAATTGAAAGACATAATCAACAATGAAGACGAGGGCACAGATGATGTTGATGAGATGGAGGGGCCAGAGGCTTTCATCGTGGAAAATTAGGGGGATGAAGCTAGCCAAAGTGACAACAACCATAAAGCGATCGTAGATGCGAGAAGCGGAATGACCCTTGGAAAAAGGCTCGACGATATCAAAAATGTGGCGACGCCAATCTTTAGGAAGGCGAGAAGATTGCCTGGGTGAGCTTCCCTTTCCAGAGGCGCTTCCCTGTTTAGGTTTTTCCTCCTTTGTAACCATAACTGTTTTTATTTTCGCTTATTTTCGGCGGAAAGTCAAGGTGTTGGAGTTTTTGAGGGTTTATGGTAGAATAGAGTTTACGTTGGGTCGTCGCCAAGTGGTAAGGCAACGGGTTTTGGTCCCGTCATTCGCAGGTTCGATCCCTGCCGACCCAGCCATTTTTTATTCGATGGTGATGGTAGAAGCGGGGGTGAGAGGGGCGAATTTGATACCTAATGGATCGCAAGTGTATTTAAGCCAGCTCAAGCTGTAAGTTTTGCCGAGATTAGAGAGGACGGCATCGTGGACTGGGATGACTATTTCGGGGTGGACATCTTTGATATATTTGGCGGCGTCGGAAATTTTGGCCCAAGGAGCGGAAACTGGTACACAGAGGACTTTGGGGTGCTCTAATGGGGGAGTATCGAAAGAATCGCCGGGATTGGCAAAGAGATCGTCTATAATCACGCCGAGGTTGTCGCAAGGGATTTGCCCTTCGACGATAGAGGCGTGGGATTTGCCAAAGAACTGGATTTTGAAACTACCGACTTGGCGAGTTTCATCAGGGCGAACGACGATGGAACCGCTGATGAGGGGCGAGGCATCTGGGGTGGTAAAAATCGTGGCTGCGGAGTTACTGGCCAAAATATTGCTAATTACCCCTGGTTGGCAGTGATCGTCGTGTTTGTGAGTAATGATGATAGCAATAACCTCGCTAAAAAGGTGGGTGGGGAGTTTTTCGGTGAATTCAACAGGATCAATAAGGATAGTTTCGTGATTTTTGGTGAGGGCGAACCCAGAATGTTCTAGTTTAGTAATTTCCATAGTCTTATTGTAGCATACCGAAGCGACGAGGCGAAGTTGATTTTTGAGGAAAAAGTGATATAATTAGAGTACCGTTCGACGTGGGCGTACATTGAAAATTAGAGCAAAATCTCCAAAAACGCAGAAGGTGGTGAGGAAATTGGAGAGGACGATTGAAGTTGTAAAAACAATGTTGGCGTTTGATATCGACCATACGCTAGGACCGTCCAAGGTGCCAATTCCCAAGGAAGTAGCGATGCTGTTGATGGAGTTGATGAAGAAGTTTGAGATTTGCGTGATTTCGGGAAGGAGTTTTGAGCAGTTTTTGGCTCAGGTAATCGGACAGCTGCCGATACCAGATGCGGAGTTGTTGAAGCATCTGCATTGTCTGCCGGCACAGGGGACACAGTACTACCGGTTTACGGATGAAGAAGGCTGGGAAAAGGTTTATGCGTTTTATCTACGCGACGAAGAAGTAAAGAAAATTTTTGCAATAGTGAAGCAAGTAGCAAAGGAAATGGGATATTGGCGAAAGGAAAACCGGGAAAACGGCGATGTAATATTGGAAAATCGAAAGTCGCAGGTAACTTTCGCGGCGATAGACACCGGAGCTGATATAGAAGTGAAGCGGGCTTTTGACCCGGACTGCTCCAAACGAGAAGCAATGATTGTGCGAATGCGAGAGCTGGCACCGGAATTTGAATACAAGTTAGGAGGAAATACTTCGATCGATATCACTCTGCCGGGCATGGATAAGAGTTTTGGGATGAAACGACTAATTGAAGAATTGGGAATTTCAAAATCCGAAATTCTTTATTTTGGAGACATGACCCAACCTGGAGGCAATGATTATCCTATCGTTCAGATGGGAATAGACACTGTCACAGTGGGCGAGTGGTACGATACGATTTTTGCGATGAAAGCGATGCTGGGAATGTTAGGGATGTTGGAGTAGGTTTTGCTCTGATTTAGTGTCCATGGGGCTACTCGTTTGAGTAGCCCCAAAAAGTTTGGTAAAATACGGGTATGATTAGGATTATTGCCGGGGGAAAGAAAAATACGGGGGAATTTGCCTCCCTGATTGCTGAGTACGAAAAGCGGCTGAGGAAGCCGTTTGAAATCTCTTGGCAGTTTATGCCGGAGGAGAAGCTCTCGGCGTATTTGGCGGGCTGGCCGTTTACGGGTTCTGAATTTGTGATTTGCTGTGACGAGCGCGGAAAAAATATATCATCAGATGAATTTTCTGCCTGTTTGTCGGGGGCGTTTTTGGCGTCGCGAGAAGTGGTGATTTTAATTGGTGGGGCGTATGGGTTCTCTGATTTTGTGAGGTCTAAGGCGGATTTAGTGTGGAGCTTTTCGCGATTGGTATTCCCTCACCGGTTGTTTAGAGTAATGGTAGTGGAACAGATATACCGGGCACAAGAAATCATCAGGGGCGGCAAATATCATCACGAATAATTTACCATTTAGTACGACGAAAGACAGTATATCTGCTGTCGTTGTTGAGAAGATTTTGGATGTTCCGGTGGCCAGATTTGGCGGCCATGGCAGTATAGTGTCCAAAACTTGCTTCAACGACTTTATGTGAGAAGCCATCGACATCCGCAAAGAGCATTACGTGACCGCGTACTTTGGTGACAATAACGTCGCCAGGCTCGAGGTACTTATTGCCTAGAGTTTTGACTTTGTTTGTGATTTCTTGCCAATCAGATGAATTTTTGAGATATTTGTATTGACAGTCGGTTTGACATTTTTTGTAGTTGGTATCCCATCCGCTGTGGCGTATGGTTGCTACGACAAAAACTCCGCAATCCCGATCGCCGCAACGACTCGAGTGAGCGTATTTAGCATAATCACCCCTGGCCTTAGTGTAAACGGTAGTTCTAGCATTCCCGTCGCCGCCCCAACAAGTTTTAGTGGCGCCTTTTTGCCTGGGGTCGTATGTCTTGGGCCAAGCGAAGGCTTTGACGGTTTCTTTTAGCTTTTTGACTCTTTTAGCTTTTTCGGCTTCAGCAGTAAGCTCGTTACTAGCTGGTGTTGTTTTGTTTTTGGTGCCACTAGAGGTAGAGGTAGTAGTTGACGTACTGTTGGAGGTGCGAGTTTGGCCACCTTGGTATTCTACGTTGCCGGGGTCAGTTGGTGCATCTGGGATAAGGAAGAATAGCGCGCTACCAAAACCGACAAAGGCTACTAGGCCTATAACAATTTCCGTCATTCTGCGTTTAGCTTTACGAGTTTGCTCTTCGTTGCCACCGGCGGTAAGATATTGAATGCCTACGATAGTGATGCCTAATATAGCTAGTAAGCCAACTCCGATAGTCATAATTTCAATGATTGTTTTGAAGATGTGACTGATGGTGGCGCCGTTGTCGGTGCCGACTAGGCAACGTTCCCCGTTGGTGCCCCCTACGATCATGCCGTCACCACCAAGAATAGCAGTAGGAACGGAACCTTCGGGGCACTCGGCAAAAACTGGTGCACTTATGATGATAGTACCGATAAAAATGAGCAGTAGGCTAAAGGCGATTTTTTTCATCATTATGATTTTAACATAATTTTTGAAAAATGTGGTAGAATGGTGATAAATTTAACAAATGGTGGAAAAATGTACGATAACAATGCTTTAAATAATGGTTTTGGGGGTCAAATGGTTGTGCCTAGTACCCCAGAAAAACCTCTTAGTTCTAAAGGTTTGATGATAGCGGTCGTTGTTTGTGTAATTTGCGCAGTCGTGGCAGTGGGATTAGGGGTATTTAATAGTATCAGGCTTGGTCAGATTGGTCAGAATCTGGATAAGATAAATGCGGATTTTTATGGGAGTGATGACGTAAGTTTAGAAGGGGATGCGGATGGAAAATCATCTTGTGTTTTACCTGAAAACGCTGGCGATATTGATTACCTAATGATTGGCTACAACGAGGGTGATAACCAGATGTTTGTAGACGCGGAGAATGAAATTAGTTATTACGCCTTTGGGATAAATGTAGATGGAGAAAAGTCTTCGACAGAGCAAAAGGTGCAGGCTGATACCTCGGCAATTATGCAGCAGGCGTTCGACGAAGGGCTTGAAAATTATTCTGAGCAAAGTGCTGATATCTACGATGAGAATGGCGAGCTGACTTGGAGCTATATAGTAGAATTAGGGACTAAGAGTGGTAATATTTGTCAGGCTAGAGGAGAGGGTACGCCGCCGATTTGGTTTAACAATTTGGTAGAGACGGTTAATAGCAAGAGATAAGTTAGTTTCATGATATAATTAGGGGGTGATAATTTTGGGGATTGAGACGAGTTGTGATGAGACAGCAGCGGCCGTGGTGCGCGACGGGCGAGAGATTTTGTCGAATGTAGTGGTTTCGCAGATTGATATTTTTGCGGAGTATGGGGGAGTAATACCAGAGGTGGCGGCGAGGTCGCATCTTGAGGCGATGATGCCTGTGGTATCGAAAGCGCTTTCTGATGCTTCGTGTACGTGGGATGAGATTGATGCGATTGCGGTGACACATGCGCCGGGGCTTTTGGGATCGCTACTGATTGGGACGCTGACGGCCCGGACTTTGGCGATTTTGCATTCGAAGCCTCTGTATGCTGTGCATCATTTAAAGTCGCATGTGTATGCGAATTGGCTAAGTGATGATGTCCCGTCATTTCCGTTGCTAGCACTGGTGATATCTGGGGGGCATACGCAGATTTTATGGATACAAAAGCACAATCAGTTTGAGATAATTGGGACGACGAGAGATGATGCAGTGGGAGAGTGTTTTGATAAAGTGGCGAAGATACTGGGGTTGCCGTACCCGGGTGGACCGTCGATTGCGAAGGCGGCTTTAAAGGGTGATTCTTCGAAATATAAATTGCCACATCCGAAAATTGACGGGCTGGATTTTTCGTTTTCGGGGCTAAAGACGGCGGTTTTACGTACAGTGCAGAAGGAGGTGGGAGTGCCGATTTCATATCCGTCACATAAGTTGAAAGAATTATTGTCGGGGCAGCAGGTTTGTGATTTTGCGGCGTCGTTTCAGAAGACAGCGGTGGAGATTTTGTGCGAAAAGTTAGAGAAAGCGCTGGAGATGTATCCGGAGACACAGTCGGTGGTGGTAGCCGGAGGAGTGAGCGCAAATAGTGAGCTAAGAAAAGCATTGCCGGAGGCTTATTTCCCTGCTGCTTCCCTGTCGGGTGACAACGGGGCGATGGTGGCGGCAGCGGCGTATTTTGAAATTATTTCGGGGGCGGAACCGGCAGATCCGTATGCTTTGAATATCTACCCGAGGATATCGATCGAAAAGTAAAGCCCGCGATGCGGGCTGCCGAGAAAGGAAGGATGCATATCTACGATTTGCTGCGGGTAAACTATGATAACCGTAGAATTAGATGAACACAATCGTCTGCTATGCCTTGAAATGAGTGCGTGAAGCGCAGTGCCTCAACAGATACACATCCTTTGACTTTCTTGCAGCTGCTAGAGCAGGCGCATCGGGATTGGCTCGGGGTCATCGCAATAGTTGTCTATAGCTTTGCTATAGCAATTATCAAGGTGTTGACCGTCAGCCAGCATGTTGCTGAAGAACTCGTCGGCTTCGTCCCCGAACAGGCCGAAATAGGCCCGCGGGAAAGCATCACACTTGTAGTAGGCGATGCGAGCACAATGCACGGCGTCGGGGAAGATTTTGTAGCGAATCTGGTATTCAGATTCGTCGTCGGAGGCTGCCTGATACAAATAGATGCAGGACAAGGCGTTGACGACCGTTCCCCAATAATCCCGATAGTAGAATGTGTTTGGCATAGGATCACCAAACCTTTCTGGTCTTTTAAAGGACCACTCTTGCTGGGGCGGATTCCCCAGGCAATGTAATGATTTAATTATAGCATAGTTTGGCTATTTTGTCTAGCTTGGCTGTGTTTAGATTTTGTGAGTTTAAGTTAGAAATTAGAGAAGTACTGCGACCAGTGGGTCTTATACTGAGTATCAGGGTCGAAATAAAATCCTACGGATAATTTCGTATAGTTTGGGTTTAAGATGTTGGCGCGGTGGGCTTCGGAATTCATCCAGGCGGCGACGGTGGTTTCAGGTGAAACTGCGGAGCTACCGATGACTAGATTTTCGCCCTTAATATAAGAGCGGTTTTCGTCGGGGGCTGCGCAGGCAGTGTTCCAAGAGCTGCCATCTGGACGAGTATGGGAATAAAGTTGAACTAACTCTTTGGCGCGAGTTTCAGCGGCATCGGCACAAGTATCTCCCCAGGTTAATTTTTCTAGACCATTGCGGATACGCTCTTGATTAACGAGCGAAAGAACTTCGTATTCCCAACGGACTTTAGGGGCTTCAACTACAACTACGTTGATAGAATCTCGCCTGGTGCCATCGTAAGTACCGGCGGTAATAGTGGTGGTACCAGGATGAGAAATTATGGGGTACCGGCAAACGTCTGAGGAATAGCCAAGCCAGGTGCGAGCGCCAGAATAAAATCCCGAGATAACATTAGTATCGCTGGTTTGCCAATACATATCGCCTAGATCAGAAAGGCCACCACCGACGCAAATATCATAATCGGCAGTTTCATAAATAGTGATAGAATCTTCACTCCATAATTCACCATCTGGGACTGGGGCGGAGTCTACGCCGGAAACGGTATGGACTGAAGTTTGGTAGTTTTTTTGAGCCTCGGTGAGCTGATCACTGGCATCGCCTTCGGCGTCAATAAGTTCGGGAGCTTGAACTGCGCCACCATTATCGTCACTACGCTCATCTACTACCCTAAAATTTAACCCTCCGTTGAGCATTATTGCACCAGCTATTAGCACTCCGGCTAGCAAAATAGCTGCCGCATTAAACGATAGAAGTATGGTTATTCTGGTTTGTTTGAGGGCCGCAGCTGCCATTAATTAAACCTTGTGACTTTCCTCGACGATGGCTGACACCATATTGACAACGGCTTCAACCTTGACGAATTCTTTTCTTGGGAAGGCTTTGCCGTTGGTCCTTTTGCCAAATACAAGCCTGCCTATTTCTTTACCTTTACTATCCCTGAGAGTTGCAACCTCGGAGACACAGAAGCCATTTTTTAAAATCTTTTCAGGAGACTTAACCCAAATGAGGCCGTCGGTGGGTTTCAAACGTAAAATTTCTTCGGCTTCATCTGCTGGGAAACGCATATTGTTAGTAACATAAGTATGCTTAGCCAAAATTAAAGCACAATCCTCATAATGTAAAGTTTCAGCGAGAAATTGGACTAATTCTTTGGGGTTGAAATCTTTCGACTGAATATTGTCTAGTTTTTTAATAATATAACCAAGCTGGATATGGTCGGACAGGAAGCTGGCTTTCATAAAATTGGTTAATTCTGAGAGAGCAGGCATCATGGCAAGCAGAAAAATCGCCAGGACGCCGTTTAGAATCAGTACCTCTACGGATGGATTAGGCGTCCTAAACAGGGCGGCAAAGACGACGTAAAAGACGAGTAGATAGATAATCACGGCAGTGGCGGTGAGGATAACATAGGACATAAGATTCACCCATCTGGTGGAGATATTTAGGGTACGGAATTTGACGACAGAATAGTAGAAAGACATGATAGAAATGATGGTAGCCATAGGGCCGATCCAGATAAGGTTTGGCAGAGAGGTGATTAAGATTAAATCGAAAACTAAGGCCAAAATCCCACCAATAGAGAGCCCCACATAAAAGACTTTGAGACCAGTTTTGAGGCTAGGGTTAGTGGTCTCTTTGATACGTTTTAAAAGAAAACTGGAAAAAGTAATTGAGATTAGGAAGAAATAGGCAATCAAAGCGAAATAATACCAACCGTAATTAATAAAAATCTGAACATATTCTTGGGACAAGTCATAAGAACTATAAAACAGAGAGGAGTCGTAGGCGAGCAAGCCAACGAGCAGAGCGCCAAAAAGCGTAAAAATAAATGTTAGAGGTTTGCCACCTTTATATTTCCAGCTGAGGAAGGCTAAAAGTCCTACATCGCAAAGTGTAACGCCGGCAATGATGCATGTTACGGTGCTATGAACAAATTCAGGGGAGGCACCGGGCATTTTTAAAGCAATGGCAATAGCGATAGTCCAGAGAGCGGCGCCGAGAGTAGCTAGCAGAAAATAGATTGAGCTTCTTTTTTCTTGCTTTCGACTGCCAAAGAAAATGGAGATACCGGACAATATAACCACAACGATGGCCGCTATTAATAATACACGAATAAGTTGCATAGGCCTCCTTCAATTACTTGTTTCGATTATAGCATAGACGGAAAAAAATACCACCCGATAATTCGGGTGGTATAGGGAAGCTGATTTTTCTTTTAGATCGTCTCGAGTAATTTGTAATTTACTTTTCCGCTGCTCATCATAGGAATTTGATCAACAAAGATGATTTGACTCGGCATCTGATAGTCGATCAGAAATTCTGATAAATCTTTGCGGAGTTTGTCTTCGCCGAAATCCTCGGCCGAGAAATCGGGCTCTAAAGCTACGAAAGCTTTGGCGCCCGCTTCGTCTGGCGTGACGATGACGGCATTTTGGTAGACATAATCTAGCTTAGAGATGGCTTCTTCGATGGTTTCGCAGTTGACCTTCTCAAAGACTCCATTGGCGATAAAGAAACGACGCTCCCTGCCGACGAAGCTAACGTAACCGTTTTCGCATAGCTTGAGGAGATCTCCGGTTTTGAAGAAGATTTTACCATCTCTGCTTACAAAATGCTTTTTGGTGAGCTCCTCGTCGCCAAAGTAACCCTGACAGAGTGAGGCGGCGGAGACAATAGCTTCACCGGTCTCGCCATACTTGACTTCACTATCGTTTTCGTCAACCAATAACCACTCTGGGCCGATGTAAAACTTACCAGCGGTGCCAGGGATGTGAGGGATGTGGTCGTTGAAAGTACCCACACACAGAGCTTCGGAGATACCGTAGTTGTTGCGGATTTCCGCTTGGCAACCACGCTCTCTGAAGTACTGGATGCCCTCCTCGTAATCTCTCTCGTGGAGTGCGGCACCAGCACAGAAAAAAGCGACCAGCATAGAGATGTCAGCGTCTTGCGGGGTCAAATCCATGAATTGCCTCAAAGTCAAAGGTGAACCATAGATATAGCTTGGCTTCAGCTTGTAGTAGTTTGCGACATCCTCGGGCGAAGAACCGGCCAAGACAACAGGATTACCCCCCATGATGTTGACAAACAGAGGCATCCAACCATAGCCGTGGTAATACGATGCTTGGCAGAGAGCCTTTTTGACGTGCTGATCTCTAGTGTCAGTGCCAGTAGAGTTGGCAGCGTAGATCAATGAAGCAAAGATGGCGCGATTAGAGAAAGGTAACGTCTTGGGCTTGGAGGACGAGCCGGAAGTTTTTAAGTACAACATGGGTTCGTCATCTTGAGAGACGCTATGTTTCTCTATTTCTCTCATGATTTCATCTGGTGAAATCGAGATAGAGTCTATCGCGCTCCTAAAGCCAAGATGTGACTGGGTGGTCGGCCTAGCTACTAACCAGGCTTTAGCGTACTTGACGTAAAACCGCCTCTCGTCTACAGAGTCGAACGAATCATCATAGAACAAAATCATTTCCGGATGATGTGCGTCCAATTCTTCGTAGAACAAGTCCAGCTCTTCTCTTATGATGGGCTTGATGACGATTACTCTGGCACCGATAGCATTGGCGCCGAAAGTCGCGACTATTCCCTCATAGGAGTTAGGTGAGGTGATCATGACTTTGTCCCCAGATTTAAACCCATTCTCCAGGAGCCAGCCGGCAAATTTGACAATGTCACTACTTAGCATTTGCTTAGTGTAGACTTTGCCATCTGTCTCGATTGCGGGCTCTTCGAGATGCCCACTATTGACTTGTGTGAACGTAGCAAACATGGATACTGGTAGTATCTCTGGATGGAGCTTGGCTTCAGGAATACCCTGAAGATGTGTCTTGTCTATCGACGGAAAACCTGTTTTGGCCATTTAAGGCACCCCCTTTTCTAACGAAAAATCAGCTTATTAACGTACAATCTCCTTCCCTTATATGAGATCTTATTTTTGATTATACTAGAAAATAGGGCATTTTTCAAGTTATGGAGACTGGCTAGCCTAGATGCGGAGCTTGGGATTTTTGAGAATTATAGGGGTAAGTTTTTTCATGAGAAGACGAAGGCCGATGAACACAGCATAGGCGGCGGCGATGAGGATGGCGACGATGAGAAGTTTACTGGGGTCCAGGAGGGTGAAATCGAGGAAGTTGCGAGTGAGAGGGATGAGGATGGCGAGAGTGACGATGGTGGCGGAAGTGATGAGGAGGGCTGTGCGGAGAAAATTAAGTGGCTTGGATATGCTAAAAATGAGGAGGAAGTCAATAGCAAAAGTGACGATGGCAGAAGTAGTGATGAGCTCGGGGCGAGTGTAGCCGAGGTTGCCAGCGAGGATAGCCAGGGTAAGCATGGTGATGGCGACAGTGATGCCGGTGGGGACGGAAAATTGGAGGATGTTGGTCAAAAATTGGTTTTTGACGCGAGCGGTGTTTTTTTCTAGGGCGAGAATGACGCCGGGGAGACCGATGCAGGCAAAATTGAGAAGAGACATTTCAAGAGGGGCATAGGGGTATTCGACGGGAATGAGGATGAAGAGAACGGCTAGAATGGCGGCGTAAGTGTTTTTAGAGAGAAAGAGGGTGGCGGAACGCTCTAAGTTGTTGATGGATTGGCGGCCTTCGGCGATGATTCTGGGGACGCCGGAGAAGTCGGAGCTCAAAAGGACGAGTTTGGCTGATCTTCTGGCGGCATCGCTGCCTTCGCCGATGGCGATGGAGCAGTCGGCTTCTTTCATGGCGAGAATATCATTGACACCATCGCCGGTCATAGCGACGGTGCGGCCCTGTTTTTTGAGAGCTTCGACGAGGTGCTTTTTCTCGGTGGGGGTAACGCGAGTGAAGATAGAATACTCTTTGACTAGCTTGGCATAATCGTGAGATTTTTCGGAGGAGAGGTCGAAGCCGTTGAGGTCTTTGAGGCCGACGCGGGCGGCGATGGTTTTGACGGTTTGAAGATCGTCGCCGGAGATGATTTTGACGTCGATGTCGTTATCATAGAAGTAATTGATGATTTCTTTGGCGTCACGACGGATTTCGTCTTTGAGACGGATGTAGCCGAGTAGATGGCCGTTTTTGGTGACAGCTAAAGTGCGGTAGCCGTCGGAGGCGGATTTGACCTGTTTGATGATGTTCTTGTCGTCGGTGACGAATTCAACGGCACCGAGAAGGTAGGTGGCAGATTTGGTTTTAATGCCGGAGTGTTTGCGCTCAGAAGAAAAATCGATGATTTCGAGAATTGGCTCTGTGAGCTCATTTTTGGCCTTTTTCAGGAACTTTTGCTTCAAAGCGGTTATGGTTGCGTTTTCGGAAGTTTGATGCGTTAAAATGGATGCTAGGGCCCTTTCAAAGGATTTTTCTGTGGGGGTATAATCGTGGACGGTCATTTGGCCGGTAGTAAGGGTGCCGGTTTTGTCTAGACAGATGGTGTCCACGCGGGCGAGGGTCTCGACGGAATAGAGGTCCTGGACGAGGACTTTTTTGTGGGAGAGGCGGATGGTGGCGAGGGCGAGAACGGAGCTAGTTAAGAGGACGAGGCCTTCAGGGATCATGCTGATGAGGCCAGCCACGGTGCTGGTAACGGCGACTTCGGGGGTGGTGTCAGGAACGTTGAAACGGGCCCAAAGAAGGAGAGCGCCGATGGGGATGAGGGCGAAAGAGACGTATTTGACGATGTTGTTCACGAGCCTGAAAAGTTTGGAGCCGGCGGTTTTAATGGTGTGTGCGGAGGATTCGATTTTGGCGAGTTGGCTGTGGCTGCCGACGGCGGTGACAGTGGCTTTGCAGGTGCCGGAAACGACGAAGCTGCCAGAGATGAGCTGGTCGCCTTTTTGTTTGGTGATGTTGTCTTGCTCGCCGGTGACGTAGGATTCGTTGACTTCTATCTGGCCTTCTTCTATTTTTGCATCCACAATGATTTGATCGCCGAGAGAGAGAATCATGAGGTCGCCATCCACAATCTGGTCTTGGAGGATTTGCCGGGTTTTGCCGTCCCTGATGACGGTGGGCTTTTGCTCGGCAACGAGGCGCATTTTGTCGATAGTCCTCTTGGCGCGGATGCCGTTGATAATAGAGATGCCGGTGTTGGCGATAGCAACAAGGATGAAAAGGAGATTCTTGTAGGCGCCAACAGAGATAATCATCAGGGCGAGGATGAGGTTGACGAGGTTGAAAATCGTCAGAGTGTTAGTGAGGATGATTTTGCCAATGGTGTTTTGGTTTTTGGCGGTGGTGCGGTTGACGCGACCATCTGCTTGACGTTTTTTGACTTGTTCTTCGGTGAGGCCAGTTAAGTTCATTTTTTGAGACCTTTCAATTTGTGAAGGAGAGAGTGGAGGGCGTAGAAAGTTTGGTTGACGGGGGCTTCGTGGGCGCCGATAAGCTCGGTGACGTGGCCGCGGTCGTCAGAGGCGAAACCTTTTTTAAAAGTGTAGAGGCCGTAATTTTTCTTGGATTCGTTCGGGAGGGCTTGGAGGCCGTAAAAATTGTAGCGTTTAAACTTATGCTCGGCGGCATATTTGATCATGTACCACTGGATGAGGTATTGAGCGTTGTATTCTTTCATGTATTTTTCGTCACTACCGGAAAATAGGTAGGTGACTTCGTCGCCGTAGAGCATGAACATAGCAGCAGAGATAGGCGTGCCTTCAATCTCGGCGA
Organism: Candidatus Saccharimonadota bacterium; assembly: GCA_017514025.1. GTDB lineage: Bacteria > Patescibacteriota > Saccharimonadia > Saccharimonadales > Saccharimonadaceae > Nanosyncoccus. The sequence continues at coordinate 120,659 of JAFWLB010000002.1, forward strand.
CGAGGAATTTGACTTCCCTTTTATGTGCAAAGAGGTCGTACATTTGCTGGTAGTAGCTGAGGGGTTTGTCCTGGAAGTGACGGCGGTCTGAGGTGGACTCGGTGATTTGTTTGAAAATGCCTAATTCTTCCTTGCTTAGCTCGCGAACAGTGACGCCCTTTTTCTCGGCGCGGTGGATGAGGTTGCGGGTGTTTTGTTTAAATTGTTTGAAAAGCTCATCGGGGGTGCGTTGGTCTAAGTCTAAAACAAAAGCATATTGAGGCTCATCAGAGGTTTCGCAAGGAGTGAAGCCGGTGTTTTTGAGGTTTTTTAGTGCCTGACGGCGATCGAAGCCGTTTTTGACTATTTCCCCGCTACGGTCACGCTGGATGAGTTCGTAGTAGGGTTCGATATGGAGGACGTAGCCGTTGTGGGTTTTGGCATAACGGCGGAGGTGCTTGAAAAAGAAATCGGTAAGGGCAGCGTCTTCGAAATCTAATAGGGGGCCGCCGGGACAGTAAAAGGTGGATTTGCCTAGGAAAGTGGGTCTAGCTACCACCATGGTGGCAGCTCTCAAAGTTTGGCCGTTTTTGACACCGAAATAGTAGGCTGTCCAGCCGTTTTGCTCGCGGAGCTGAGCGATTTCGGGGGTCTGATAGAAGGATTTGTAGGGGCTTTTGGCGGCGAATTTTTGGAAATCTGCTGAGGTGAGTTCGATAAATTGCATGTTATCTCCTGATTAACCTGTTTAGCTTGCGGAGGATTTTGTAGTGGCGGTATCTGGAAGGGTTGAGGACGAGGTCGTAAGTGCCAGAGTAGACTACTTCCCTGCCGGCGAAGGTTTTCTTGAAATTGGTAAAACCAGCCCAGGGGTGGTTATCTGGGGCGCCCTCGGGAGCGATGCCCCAGAAATCGAAAGTTTGCTTCCCCGCTGCGGCAGCATCTTTGATGAGTTGGATAGTAAGGATGCCGGTAGCGTGAAGCTTGCGGCCTTGTTCGTTTTGGGCACCCTGGAGGTTGTAGCGAGTAGTGCGGTCGTCGAAAACGAGGCCAGCAGCGATGACAGTCTCGACGGGTCCTGTCGCCGCCTCCTCCCCCGTGAAGACGTCACGGGGGGCCCCCTCCGGCGGCACCACCCGTCGATGTGGATCTTCATGCTTGACTAGATACAACGTAGCGAAAGGCTGCGCTAGCTCGGTTTTTAAGTAATCTTCGGAGAAGGTGCTGATGCCCTTTTCTTTGGCGAGTTGTTTTTGGAGGTCTAGGAGATAATGAATATCGGCGGGGTTTTGGCTAGTCTCGATGGTGATTCCCTTTTTGGCGGCGGCTTTGTAATAACGGAGGAGGCGGGAGGGAAGTTTGGCGTCTAGGTCGTCCTGATTAAGGTCTAAGACCCAAGTCTCGGCGGGATTTAGATCGGTGGATTTTTGGGCGATGGTAGGGAGGTGGTCAACGAAAACTTTTGACTGGGGTTCGACGCGGATAAAGAAGGCCGATTCGCGTTTGGCTAGATTTTGCAAGCTTTTAAGAGAGTTTTCAAGACCTTGCTTAGTAGTGAAAACTGGGCCGTAGGGGAGATAGAGATACTTCCCTGCTGGGGTGCTTTTAAGAATAGCGAGATACTGGTAGCCGTTTCCCTGCTCAAAAAAGCTGATCTCGCCAAGATCGTCTTGGAGCTTTTTCCACTCTAAACTCTGTGTAATTGGAGCTTTCATTGCTTTCTATTATACCATATTGCCATGTGGATTTTTTTGACTGCTTAAGCTTTTCATTTTATGCTTATGCAAAATCTCCGGCTCTTGATTTGGTCGGTTGCTAAAAATCAATAATGAACGATTTTCTCCCAACTGGCACAAATGACGGATGCTAGTTGTTGGTTTTATTTTAGCGCGAGCGTTTTGGTTTGTCAAGCTCGGATGCCAGGCGGGTTGGTTGCTAGCCATACGAGGGAAGAGCCGAAAATTGCTCGCGGTTTTTGTGGAAAAGCTTGTGGTTAATTTGCGAAAAACCTGTGGTAAAATTGGGGTATGGCTTTTATACGGAAATTCAAGACGACCTCAGGGGCGACTGGGGTACAGGTGGTTTATAAGGAGGGGGAGCGAGTGGTGAAAACGGTGCATGTGGGATCGGCGGGGAACGAGAAACAGCTTTTGAAACTGGTGCGAAAGGCGCAGGGAATTATTGACGGAGATAAAACGCCACTGTTTAATCTGGATAAATTCAATAAAAAATAGCCCTTTAAAAGGGCAGGGAAGGAAAAGCCCGCGCTTTAGAGGCGCGGGCGCGGACTTTAAAGTTTACCTTTGGCTAGGGCTACTCTTCGGGCTCCTCAGAATCTTCGGAGTCGCGCCAACGGGCAATCCAATCCTTGGTGAGATTCAAATAGGACGAGGGATTCGGGTCCTGTTTTTCATACTCATCGAGGGGGAGTGGCACGCGGGCGTTGGACCTAGACAGGGGCCGAAGATCTTGCAGGAGCGCACCCTGACGGAAACGCATCTTGGTCTGGGCGTCCAGATCGACAAGCTTGTGATCCGGAAGCTGCTCCTCGGTAGGGTTGGTGAGGCCAAGCTCTTGCCCCTGGTAAAGGCAGATGGCTTCAGCGCCAGAATTGAACATACACCAAATCCCATCTGCGGGATCAATACCCCTGGACGGAAGGCGCGGGGAATCGTGAGACTCCAGGTCTAACATGAAATGCGGCTCCGCAGCGGCCTCTTTGACGAGATCGAAGAAATCGACTTCGTCGGCGTAACCGGCTTTGTCCTTAAGGGAAACGTCGAGGACAAAATCGACTGGGGTATTTCTGGTGTAGTAGTCGACTAGCCCGTCTGCCGGAGAGCTACATACGCACTCCATCATCAGGAACAAGTCTTTGCTACCACCACCGAAAACCGCGTTCAGAACTTTGGCGGCCTTGTCGCCGTAGAGCAAGTTTTTGATCTCCAACGTGTCGCGGGCGAAGTCCTTGTTGATGCTCTGGGGGATATCGAGACGGAAACCGTCAACGAGGTGGTCAAGAGTCCAGAAATCGATGATTTCGCGGAAACGTTTGACCAGCTCTTGATTGATGTCGCCGTCGGACCCTTCAGGGAACCAGTTGAGGTCGGCCTGCTCCTCGTGGAAGAGGTGCAGGTAGTACTCGCCGTCTTGCTCGTAATACTGCCAGGCCGAATCACCATTGAAGAGGTTGCGCCAGCCGGGACGATCCGTCTTGCTCCAGCAATAATACTCGGGGTGGTAGTTGAACCATTCGTGTTTGGTGGAGGTGTGGTTAAGCACCAAATCCATCAAAACGCCCATCCCGAGGTTGTGCGCGGTTTCTACGAAACAGTCGAAATCGTGCATGGAACCAAAACGGGGGTCGATATCCTGATAATCCGAGATATCGTAGCCGTGGTCGTACCCTGGGGAAGGATACAAGGGGCTAAGCCAGACGTAATCGACGTCGAGCTCGGCGATTTGGTAGAGAAAGTCTTCCATCTCAGCCAGCCCTTGCCAGCTCCTCGGGTACAACTGATAAACTAAAGTCTTTGCCATGTGAGATCACCTCTTTCTTCGATAAATGGCAAATTTTGATTAAAGATCTAGGTTTTTCCATTATAGCATAATTGGGATGAAAAGTCAATGTCTCAAGGGAAAACCCCGGCGCTGGGCCGGGGTAGGGCTAAGAAAGCGGAGCATCTTCAATGACAACGAGACTGGGGCCGTTTTCCTCTGGAGAGGTCGCGGCAATCAGAACGTCAAGACGTTTGCGGGCATTTTTGACACGTTTTTTAGCGATATCTTCTTGCTCAAAAAGCGCTTCGAGGGCTTTTTTGTCTTGCTCGAGCGCGTGAGGAACTCTGGCATGATTGATGACGTCCTTCTGGGTTTTGACAATTTCGTGCCGAATCCGGTCGAGCATGGTTTCAGAGTAGGAAACATAGTCTTCGGCTTTTTTGAGAGCCAGAGCGTAGCTACGCTTTTCGGCCTCTTCTGCCAAAAGAGAGGTATCGATTTTATCTTCCTTTCCAAGCTCTTCGATCCATCTGGCGACACGGTCTTGTTCGGCAGTCATTTTAGCGATTTTCTTCCTTTCACGTTTGAAAGCTTCGTCGCTCATATGACTGATAGCCTGCCCGATTACCTCTTGATAGTTTTTGTCCCGGTGATTGAAGGAGGCGCTAATCTTCGCCAGCAAGATGATGATGACGATTAGTGCAACAATAATTACCCCTGCAATGATCTGTTCCCACATGACAAATCCTTTCTCTAGAGCCCAAAATTTAAGGTACTCTTATAGTATAGCATGGATATGTGCTTATGTCAAATAACGGAGGTTAAATGATGTCTAGCTCTGTCTTGAGACGAGAGATGAGAGCTTCTTTTTCTTTGATTTGATCTCTGGTTTCTTTAACGAGGTGGGCGGGGGCTTTGTCGACATAATTGGGGTTCATCATGCGGGCATTGAGGGCGTCCAACTCACGGCCAACAGAGAGGATTTTGGCAGTAAGGTCGTCGCGATAGGCTTTGACAACTTGCTCGGGGACGTCGAGATAGAGTTCGTGATCTGCGAGAGCGAGACGGAGACCTCGGGGGGCGCCGTTTAGAGGGTTAATGGTAGGAACCTTGGTGAGTTGTTTGATTAAGAACTCGTTTTCTTGGACGAGGCTGTCATTATCATACATGAGGGCATATTTTTTGGCGTTATTGGTGCCTGGCAGGGCCGCTAAGGTGCTTCTAACTTCAACTACGATAGTTCTTATGTTTTCAAATTCTTCGGCCGAAATCGGGTCGTATTTAAGTCTTGCAGGCCATTTAGCGGTAGCAATAAAGCCGTCTGTCCAGGAAAGGTTTTGCCAGATGGCTTCGGTGACGAAGGGAGCGAAGGGATGAAGGGCAATCAATAGGGCCTCAAGGGTGCACTTTAAGAGTTCTTGGTTTTGGAAGATTTTTTGAGACTCGAGGAACCAGTCGGCGTATTTGTCCCAGATGGTCTGATATAAGGTCTCGACGGCCTCGGCGAAACGATAGTGCTTCATGTCGCTTTCGAGCTTTTTTAGGCAATCGTTGATCTCGCGGCAGATCCAGTCTTCGCCCATGTTGTTGGTGGTATAGGAATCGGAAGCAGTATTTCTCAACGTCCTCGGCTCGCAGTCGTCAAAATCACAACGGTCAGTCCTGCGCCTCGCGGACGACGTAACTTCCGACTCGGCTCGGTGACCGTTGTCATTTTGACTGCTGGCGCCTGCGGAATGCTTCGAAATACTGTCTTCTGATTCCTCACTGCTAGCATCTACGATAGTTTGGACGAGGCGGGAGACGTTCCAGAGTTTGTTGCAGAGGTTGCGACCGGCGATGACGCTGTTTTCGCTGAAGGCCTGGTTCATGCCAGCGGAGCGGCCCCTTAAAATCCCGAGGCGGAAAGCGTCGGAGCCATATTTGGCGACTAAATCCATAGGATTGATAACGTTGCCCTTGGACTTGGACATTTTGGCGCCGTGGGCGTCAAGAACGAGGCCATGGAGGTAGACTTCCTTAAACGGGACTTCGCCGGTGACATAGAGGCCCATCATAATCATGCGAGCGACCCAAGCAAAAAGGATGTCAGCGCCAGTTTCCATGACGTCCAAAGGATAATACGGATTGTAGTTTTCTTCGGTCCAGTCGGTACAGACGATAGGCCAGTGGCTAGATGAGAACCAAGTGTCGAAGGTATCTTCGTCACGGACGTATTTGACGCCAGCTTTTTCGATTTCTTTGAGATTGGTTCTTCTGTCAAAAATCCAATCTGGTTCATCGGTAGCTTCGGAGGTGACTTTTCTAAACATGGGGATAGCAATACCCCAAGGAATTTGACGAGAAATGTTCCAATCTTTGAGATTTTCGAGATAATTGATGATGACTTTTTGCTTGTTTGCGGGGTGGAATTTGATTTCGTTTTTGCTCAGATGGTCGATGGCGAGTTTGGCAAGTTTTTGGACGTCGATAAACCACTGCTCTTTAAGCATGGGCTCGAGCACTGTACCGCATTTGTAACAGTGAGCGACAGAGTGGATTATTTTTTTCTCACCTTTCAAGAGACCTTGTTCTTTGAGGTCTTTTAAGACTTGTTTACGACATTCTTCGGTGGTGAGGCCGTTATACTTCTCGGGGACGTTGACCATGGTGCCATCTTCGGTGATGACCTGAATGCGCTCGAGATTATGGCGCTCGCCCACTTCGAAATCGTCAAAGTCGTGGGCAGGGGTGATTTTGACGGCACCGGTGCCGTACTCGGGGTCGGCGTGTTCGTCGGCGATGATGGGGATTTCGCGGTCGGTCAGAGGCAAATGGACGGTGGTACCGATTCGCTCTTTATATCTTTCGTCTTCTGGATTAACGGCGACGGCGACATCACCGAATAAAGTTTCTGGGCGCGTAGTGGAAACGATAATATCATCATAAGCGATATCCCAGAGGTGGCCTTTTTCGTCTTTGTGCTCGACTTCAATATCAGCGAAGGCGGTGCGATGCTTGGGGCAGTAGTTGACGAGCTTTTCGCCCCGGTAAATTAGCCCGTCGTTCCACATTTTTTCAAAAGTAGTGTAGACGCGATCGATGACGTTTTCGTCCAGAGTAAAGGTGAGATCGTCCCAGGCGCAGGAGGCACCGAGGGCGCGGAGTTGGAGCTCCATGTTGCCACGTTGCTCGGCGACGAAGTTCCAGACTTTGGCGTAGAGTTCGTCGCGGTCAAATTCGAAACGAGTGTGGCCGTGTTTTTCGAGCTCTTTTTCGTAAACGACCCAGGTCTCGAAACCGGCGTGGTCGGCACCAGGGACATACCAAGTGGATTGACCCCTTAACCTGTGGTAACGGGTGAGGGAATCTTCCAAAGCGACGGTGAGACCGTGGCCAATGTGGAGGTTGCCGTTAGCGTTGGGGGGTGGCATGACAATGGAGTAAGTGGGGCGGATTTTTTCTAATCTGTCGTCTGCTCCGTCGGCATTGTCGTCGACTGGATAGGTCGGAACTGATGGATTAAAAATACCGCTGGCCTCCCAAGCGGCGTAAATATCTGATTCATACTCCCCTGGTTCGTAACTTTTGGCAAAACTCATGATTTTATTTTAGCATAAATTGGGGAGCGGGGAAAGGGGTCGCAAAACTCCTGCGACTAGATTGGGCTATCTAAAATGTGGTTGCGATAGGATCTTAACCGGGAGTAAGACTTTACGAAAATTAGTTTTTATGATATAGTTGTGTTGACGCGTCATTTGGGTAGCACATTAAAAAGGAGGTGGTATTATGAATGTTTTGCCCCTGTATAAACTGCATTGGGAGGCGCTAAATTTCTGTAAGGATTTCTTTTCAAACGGCTCGTTGCCTTTTGGCATATCTAGTCTAATCCTATTTGGGTCGGCAACTTATCCGGGCTGCTTTGACCCGGAGAACTCAGACCTAGATATCATGGCGATTGTTACAGGTATGGGTTCTGCAGAGTTTGATGGAATAGCTAAGGAGTTAGAGCGGAAAGAGCTCTTGCGTTTTAGCCAAAAGCCGCCTACCGTTGTACGTGATTTCATCGGCGATAGGATAGAATTCTCATTCAAGTATGAACGTGTAGTTTTAGACTGCACTATTATGTCGTCGTTGTTGCCAAGTTATGAAACCCTGACGAGTAATGCTGTGCGCGACTCTACTGACATAATAATCGGCGCTGTCGTCCAACACGGGATTCTCATTGCTGGAGATGAACTCGATTTGTCAAATATTGGTTATGAGATAAATCCATATTACGCCGAAACACTGCGGAAGCAACGGCTCTTGCGCATCGAACAATATCTTGCGCCAAAAGTTAATCGTCTCAAGAAAATGGCCGAGATGGGTAGCTCAGAGGTAATTGATTATTATTTCCGGTACAGAACAACCTTTCTAAAATGGTTCTTTTGCTACTATCGGCAGTATCCAGTCAGCCTCTACAAACATTTGTCGTATCAGCTCTCTCTCATCCCCCAATTGTCCAAGGAGGATAAAGAAATCCTTTTGTTAGTTGGCGATAAGACCGTTACTGAAAGTATTGCGTCGTTTGTCAATTTATATGAGAAGGTGGTGGATATAAGCCATAATGAATGACGTGCGTAGCGGTGCCATTTAGGCACCGCTTGCCAGAATTAAACTTAAAGACACGTTATGGGATACAAAGAATTAGCCAAGACTTTATTTGGGAATTATCAAAGTTCGAATTTTGCTCGAGTTTCTGATTATTCAAAAAAATTTCATGATGCAGCGGTGCCATTCCAAAACTATAGTAGCCCATACTTTTCTGGGACGCCAAACCTTGATTTTCAAGATTTTTTAAAGGCTAAAGAGCTTAATTATAAACCGCAGCCTGTTGATGATGTGTATCGAGATGTTGCCCCTCTTCTACAAAATCTTCCTAATTGGTCTAACCCTGGGACTATGATTAATGTTATCCCTCCCGTAAACTTGGCGTCGCTAGCCGCTATAAATTATGTACAGGGTTTAAATCCTAATTTCGCACAAGACACCTATGCTGGTTTTTTGATATTGTCAGAACTAGAAGTGTCAAAATATATTTCCGACCTCGTAGGATGGGATTGGAAGAAGAGTTTGGGTCTTTTTACCTTCGGAGGAAAGGGGACTAACCTTTATGCCACAAAAATCGCTCTGGCAAAATGTGATCCTGCGTCATCATCGCAGGGGTGCGAAAAGGGCAAATATTTTATCCTTACGAGCGCGAATGCTCATCCATGTCATTATGAGGCTTGTGACTGGCTTGGAATTGGGAAAGATTCTTGCATAGAAATACCTTGTCTTTCGGATGGAACTGTGAATTTGGAGGAAACTGAATCAATTATTCGCAGAGAATTAGACAAAGGCAAAAAGTTTCTTGGGTGTAATCTAAACGGTGGAAGCACAAATGAGTTATACATAGATCCTATTAAGAAAGTGCATGTTTTATTTTCGAGAATTGCTAAAGATTATGGCCTCCAATATCGTCCACATATCCATGTGGACTCTGTCATCGGTTGGATTTATTTGTTTTTCAAAGATTATGATTTTAAGAAAAATCCTTTAGGGATTGGCAGCTCAAGTCTTGATAAAATTCACAAACTCAGTAAAATGGCTGAGGAGTTTAAATACGCAGACTCAATGGGCATAGATTTTCACAAAACTGGTTTCTGCCCATATCTTTCTAGTCTTTTTCTTTGTCGAAGACGTAAAGATTATTACGCGATGAACCCGAGTAAATTCCAGGCGATGGAAGATCTAAAATATGGGAATTATAACCCATATCAGACCACATTGGAGTTAACTCGTTCATCAACGGGGGCATTGTCAGCCCTAGTTTCGTTAAAGACATTGGGCGTTATGGGCTTTCAACAAATGTATGCGGAGATGTTTGAGGCGTCAGAATATTTTAGGCAAGAGCTTGCTAAGGACGCTAGGATTTGCATTATCAACTCTGAAAGTTGTTGGCTTGCCTCACTTTTTATACTTAAGCCTAAAGAATATGCGGATTTAACATTACAAGACATATTGAAATTAAACCACTCTGAAATTGAAGCCATTAAACAATATAACGTCAATTTTGCAAAGTATATTCAAAGAGATGCATATAATGCAAAAATAGACTTCGTATTTACATCATCTCGTAGCCACCTTGTTCCTGGCACAAACATAGCATTGGGCACCCTGAAAGCTTACCCGATGTCTGTGTTTTTTGATAAAAAAGCGGCTGCAAATATAGTGCGCGAATTAAGAAATGAAATTGATAGCTACTCAAAAGATGCTCATGTGGGGGAACTTGACGGGCTTAGCGCTTTCTCCGATGACATGGTTTACAGAGAAAAATAATATTGTTTGATATAATTGTGATATGAAGGTAAAAAATGACTATACTAAGACTTTAACCAATGTCGCCGCTTCGGTGCAAAAATATTTTGATTTGCCGCAAAAACATAATTCCTACCATCCGTTCGACTCTATGCTGGAAAAATATCGCCCTGAGAATGTTGTGATAATTTTATTTGATGGCCTCGGTGCAAATATCTTGAGCCGTGCTTTACCCGAAAACTCTTTTTTGCGACAAAATTTAAGGGAGGTTTTGACTACAGTTTTCCCTGCAACTACTGCTGCCGCTACGTCCTCAATTCGTACTGGTCTTAACCCAGTAGAACATGGTTGGATTGGTTGGACTTCTTACATAGAGCCCATTGATAAAATTATCACGCTTTTTCTTAATTCTGAAAAATGTCACGATGATGAAATCTGTCAGGAATTTTTGGGCGTCAAAAAGCTACTAGTTTCTGAGACGGTCACTGATCAGATCAATCAATCAGGTCACGGCAAATCTCTTGAAATAACTTCGTTTAGCGACGACCCTTACGATGACTTGGATGACATGTTGTCTAGAATCAAAAATGAGGTTAAGGGACCGGGGAAGAAATATATTTATGCCTATGACCCTGAGCCAGACGGGACAATGCATGAAAAAGGTCCCGACTCTCCAGAAGTACGTGCGCTGATCAAGGAGCGCGATCGAAAAATCTCTAAGTTGGCTACTGAGTTGCACGATACTTTACTGGTTGTCATTGCCGATCATGGCCACATTAAAAATAGGACAGTTTTTTTGGAAGATTACCCAGAGCTTTTGCGTCTCATGACTCGTACGACTTCAATCGATCAACGTGCTGCTGCCTTTAAAATCAAGTCTGGTCAGAAAGATGAGTTTGAAAAATTATTTAATGAAAGGTTCGGCAATTTTTATAACCTATATAGGTCGAGCGAGGTAGTCAAAAGTCATCTGTTTGGCAACGGGGAAGAGAACCCCCTGTTTCGCCCGGCGCTTGGTGATTTTCTCGCTGTCGCCGTTTCCGATGTGACTATAACTGCTCCTGGCGATGAGCCTCATGTCTCTAGTCATGCAGGATACACTGATGATGAAGTCCTAATCCCCTTTATTGCAAAATATCTACCGCGTAGGTCTTAGTGGGCTTCGTGTGCTTGCTTTTTGGGTAAAATATAGTAAAATCAGGGGTAGAGGTTTGTTTTTGGGTTTCTGAAAATTGGTAACAGAGAGACGGGAGCTGAAATGGAAGAACGGTTTCGAGTGCTGAAAGAGAGCGGATACGACACGGTAAAATTGACAGTCGCTATTCTGGAACAAAGCGGATACACCATTAAACGAATCGAGGAAGGCATGGTGCCGTTTTGCGAAGGAGCAGATGGGCAGCCGGTGTTAGTGCATGGATGGAGCGTTGTGGCTGAAAGGCCAAAACCGGAACAGACACCGTCTGTGCCTAGCCAGGATGCTGCCTATCCAACGCCTTGGCTTTGGAAATAGAACGCCATAAGCAAACTTCAGTACATTGGGGAACCCACCGTTTGTTCGGCGGGTTTTTCTAGAGTTTTATTTTTTCTTGGACTTTTTTGAAATCGTCTTCGTTCATGGGGATCTCGCGACCGTGGTGCCAAGTCTCATCGTAAGGGGTCAAGTGGACGTGAGCGTGGGGGACGTCGGTACCGATGACTTTCCAGAGAGTGCGGGCGCCTAGTTGTTTTTCCATGTGTTTTGATAGTTTTTTAACAGTGGCCATGAGGGCCTGATAGTCTTCATCAGGGAGATCGTAGATTTTGTCGACTTCTTTTTTGGGAATGACCAAGGTATGACCTTTGGTCTCGGGATGGATGTCGAGAAAGGCAAAGGTTTTATCGTCTTCGTAGATTTTGTAACAGGGAATATCTCCGTTGATAATTTGGGTGAAAATGCTAGGCATGTTTGGCTCCTTTGATTAGTTTTTTGATGATTAGCCAGTAGATGGCGACGAAAATAGCGGCAAAGGCGAGGGCGCCGAGAACGTCGGAAACCCAGTGCATGTTGGCGAGGACGCGACCGACGGCGACGAGGGCGGTAAGGGCGAGCATGAGAAAATCTAGGATGATAAGGGTGGTTTTGGACTTGATGTATTTGGGGATGACAACAGCGGTGAGGGCGAAGACGGTGGCGACGAGCATGACGTGACTAGAGGGGAAGGAGGGTTCGCCGGAGCCGTTGGGGCGGGTGTTCCAGATGAGGAGATGGTCGAAAATAAAGTAAGTGGCGGCCATGAGGATGATCGGGACGGCAGCCCAGCGGAGTTCGGGGTCGATTTTGGTGAAAGATTTGGTTTTGATCCATTGACAAAGGGCGAGCACGGCAAAAAGGGCGAGCACGGCAATGGCGGCTATTAAAATAATGTTGGTGATTAAATCCCAGTCCATAATTCAATTATAACATGGCGCAGATGGTACGGAAGATGGAGTTTAGCTCGCGCTCTTTGTGGTGGTTGGAGTTGGCCCAGAAAAGTTGGGCGTGGGGGAGTTTTTGGCTGATTTGATAAGCAAATTCGGGTGGGCAGACGAGGTCGGAGCGACCTTGGACGATGTAGACTGGACATTTGATTTCTGTGACGTGGTTTAAGATATAGTTTTCTTCGGGGAGGAAACAATTGTTTGAGATATAGTGGGTTTCAATCTGGGTAGGAATAGGATCAAAATCCTCGTAAGGCCCCGGGGAACAGGTATCTGAGTCGTAGTTGGCAATAGTAAACTCAGTTGTTCCGATAGCGTGGCAGGCACGCTTTTTCTCTTTAGGGGTGCCTTTGAGGGCGGTGGTTTGGAGATATTTTGTGAGATTTTTGTGGTATTCTTTTGGGGTATCGGCGAGGACATTGGCATAAACTTCGGGGAAGAAAGTTTTAAAACGATCTAACATCTCGGAAAAATCGTTAGCGCCGCCGTAAACGCCACCGATGACGAGAGTTTGGATTTTTTCAGGATGTTGGATGGTGTAGCAGAGAGCAAGGGTGGAGCCCCAAGAGTAGCCGTAGAGGTGGAATTTTGTGATTTTGAGATGATCGGCGATTTTAGTAATATCGTTTATTAGATCCTCGGTGGTGTTGTTTTTCAGCAGGCCATAAGGGGTGGATTTGCCGCAGCCGCGCTGGTCGAAAAAGATGACGCGGTGTTTTACGGGGTCGAAGGGGAGCTTGTGACGGTCTTCGACGGAGCCACCGGGGCCGCCGTGGAGGAAAATGAAGGGGGTTTTGGCTTGCTGGTTGCCCCAGTCTACGACGTGAAGTTTGTGCCCGTCGCCGACGTCGAGCGTGAAGTTTTGATTGGTGAATTTGTCATCTGTCATGGTGGTTTCCTTTGAGATAATTATAGCAAACATTGACAGGATTAGACTTTTTACTTCGTAAAAAGTCTTCCGTTCCTCGTGGCTCGAAAGAAAATAAGCAAGCTTATTTTCTTTGCTCGCTCACTCGTCCGGTTGAACCTACGGTTCAAATCTGTAGAATGCCCAGAATAAAAAAGAGGCTAAAGCCTCGTTTTTATTCTGGTACGCCCGACAGGATTTGAACCTACGACCTTTTGCTCCGCAAGCAAACGCTCTATCCAGCTGAGCTACGGGCGCACACTCTGATGGTCTACCGGCGAGCCTTTAGGGCTGTGCGGTAGATATGTGGATGTTTTGATTTTATTCTCGACATCCACCTAGAAATTAAATGAGCATCACCGTCAGAGGTGACGGTATTATTATACCATATTTTTGGAGATATGGTAAAAATTAATTTTTAGCTTTTATTCTTAATTTTGCGAGACTGGCGCTTCTTTTTGATGGCCTTGAGGAGATGTTGGTGAGCGCGGAAGCCGTATTTGCCGTTTAGGGGATCTTTGAAAAGGAAGGTTTTGAGGGGCTCTAGGGTGAGAGTCATATAACAGCCAAAGAAAATGAAAAGACCGAGGCAGGATAGATATTGGACGATGTGGGGAAGAGCTGGAGCGGCGAGGAAGCCATAAAAAGAGAGCTGACCAAGGAGAATGGCGATGTAAAAGAGGGAGATGTCGATCGCGAGGATGGATTTTTTGGCGAAAAGGCGGTAAAAATAAAAAATTGCGGGGATAGTGGAAGAGATGACGAGGAGACTGACGAGTTTGGCGAGGAAATAGTTGGGCTCTGGGCCGTAGATAAAACCGTCTACGAGACCCCAGGCAAAGGCGGCAGTGAGAGCGATTTTGATGTGTTCCCAAGTAGATTCGTTGACGGCGCTAAAGAGGCCGGCGATGCGGTTGTGGTGAGACCAGTCATAGAAAAAGTGGGCAAGGGTGCCGATGGTAGAGATAACAATGACGCTAAGCCAGAAGATGAAAACATTGTCCATGTGGTTATTATAGCATAGTTGCCGTTATGGTTTTAATTGAAGTGGCTTTATGGTATAATTGGGGGCGGAAACGTGGCCGAGTGGTTGAAGGCGCACGACTCGAAATCGTGTGGGCGGGTTGACCGTCTCGGGAGTTCGAATCTCCCCGTTTCCGCCATTGGCTCCATTGAGCCATTTTTTATTGAAATTTTGTTTTTAGGCCCCGGAGTGGAGTTTGGCGAATTTTTTAGATTTTTTATCTAGCTCGGCAAAGGATTTTTCGTCTGGAATATCGTCTTTGCCAGAGTTGATGAAATTGCGCAGGACACCGACTAAGATGAATGGGCGAACGAAGACGGAGTGGAGAATGGACCAGAAGACGAGACCGACGATGACAGCACAGGTGATAGTGAGGGCGGTGGGGTCGGAAATAAAGGTCGGGGCAGTGTCACCGGAACTGGATATAGCCTCGGTGAGTTCGTGACTGAGATTGGTGAAGGCGTCGCGGAAGCCCATGAAGATGAGGTAGGCAATGCCTGTGAAGATGCCGCCGATGACGATAAGGGAAAGGAGAGCAATGCCAAAGATACGGCCGAGATTTTTGATCAGAGTTTTACCGTGTTTAAAGAAGATTGCGGCGCCTTCAAGGGTAGCTTTGGTGGCTTTTTCGTCTTTACGATAAAAGACCCAACCTAGACAACAATCACATAAATAGGCTACGATAGTTTCGACAACGCCGCCAACGGCACTACCGACAGCACCACCGTTGTTGCCACCGATAGCCTGACCAGCAGCGGTAATAGCGTTACTGATTTGGCGAAAAATGCCTTTAATAGCGCTGGTGATAGCGAAGTAGGCGGCAACAGTGGTGAAGCGTTCTTTGACGATTTTTCTGCCTTCGGCAACGACGTTGGTGGGGAGCTTACCTTCGGCGACGCCCTTAGTCATCATGGCGATTTGGCCAGCTTTGTAGGAGTAAGCAAAATATTTAAGGACGATATAGACAACCACGATGCCTAAAATGGCGCCAATAGCGAGACCGATGAGACCTTGGTTAAAGCCATTTTCGGCGATGAGAAAACCGGCGACAGTGGCGCCAACGATGAACAGAAACGCTAGGAAGTCCCAAAGGAACCGCCAATAAGAAAATTTGATGGTTTTTTGATAAACTTGTTTATTGCTTAATTCGGTCATTTGGAATCTCCCTTATTTTTGCTTTCATTATAACATATTTTTGGCAAGAGCGAGGGGCGGAACGTATTAGATCGGGGTCTTTTGCTTTGGGATAATTTTGGTATAATAGAGGTGGTAAGGGAGGCCGATAAAATGAAGGAAGATAAGCCCGAAGAAAAGCGAATTGAGATTTACAAAGGGATGAGTGGGGAAGTGGTTTTTGATATAGATACGGACGGGGAGACGATTTGGGCGACACAGGCGCAAATGGCGCAAGTGTTTGGGGTGAATACTCAGGCCATTTCTAGGCATCTAAGTAATATTTTTAAGAGTGGGGAGTTAGATAAAAATTCAGTATGTTCCATTTTGGAACATACTGCCACGGACGGCAAAAATTATAAGGTAAATGTATACAATCTGGATGCAATTATCTCGGTAGGATATAGGGTGAATTCGAAAAAGGCGACGAATTTCCGGATTTGGGCTACAGGAGTGCTCAAGCGATTTGTGATGAACGGGGTAGCAATAAACGAGCGGAGGTTGGAAGACTTGCGAGCGAAGGATGACGCGAAGCGCTTAAGGGAAGTGGAGAAGATGATGGGGATTGTGAGGAGGCTTACGACTACGAAGTTGTTAGATGCCGGGGAAGCCAACGGGGTGCTAGAGGTGATTTCGCGCTACGCAGGAAGCTTTAAGACCCTGAAAGAATACGACGAAGGACATATTGATTTGAGATTTTTGAATAAAAAACGGCGGCAAAAAGAGTTGACGATAGAAATGTGCAACGTAGCAGTAGGGCAGTTGCGAGAAAAGGTGAAGGGCAGTGATTTGTTTGGGAAAGAGCGGGGCGGGATGTTTGAGGGGAGCCTAACGGCAATTTTCCAGAGTTTTGACGGCAAGGAATTATACCCGAGCGTGCCAGAGAAGGCGGCAAATTTGCTGTATTTCATTATTAAGGATCACCCGTTTTACGATGGAAACAAGCGAATTGGGGCGCTGTTGTTTATTTTGTTTTTGACGCAGAATGATTGTCATTTAACAGAGAACGGAGAGACGAAAATTTCGGATCGGGCGCTGACGGCGATTGCTTTGCTCATAGCGGAAAGCGAACCGAAAGAGAAAGTCTTGATAGTGAGTTTGATTTGTAAATTATTAGAGTAACTTTGTAATTTTAAGGGAAGGTGATATAATTAAGGTATTATGGGAAAGAGGGAAAAATCTAGCCAAGGTAAAAACAAAAACGGTGGGTTTAGAGCTGGTTCGCAAAAATTAAGAGCGAAGATGTTGAAATCGTATTACGGAAATCCTCTGAAGGATATGAAGCTCATAGCGATTACGGGGACGACGGGGAAGACCACGGTGGCGCATTATGTGCATGAGATCTTAAAAGCGACCGGGGAACAAGTGGCGGTATTAGCTAGCGATCAGCCGTTTAAGGTAGGGATGCTGCATAAGTTTTTGTCTGATGCGTGGAAGGCGGGAGCTAATTATGTGATCGTGACGGTGCCAGCTGAGGGGCTTCGCGATAACGTGTTCTATGGGCTGCCGGTAACGGTGGCAGCGATGACGAACTTCGTGACGGCGGGACTCTCCGATATGGAGCCAAAAGAATATCTGGAAAACGAGAAAACTTTGTTTGATATGAAACCAGAAATTGTGGTCTTGAATCACGATGATTTGAATTATGACACATTTGAGGAGTTTAAGGGGACGAAAAAAACGGTGACGTTTGGACAAAGTTCGGCGGATGTAAAGATTTTGAACTCAAAACTATATTCCAAGGGAACAGAGGCGACGATTTCGGTGAAGTCGGAAATCATTACCGTGGCGACGTTTGTGCCAGGAGAAACAGCGGTGTCCTATATGGCTTGTGCGGCAGCAATTGCGCATAGCCTAGAGATTGATAATGAGAAAATTATTGACGGGATCGCCGAATACAGTCCTGAGCAACCTTAATATCTTCAAAGGTATGAGGGCCGTCAGCACGGAGAATGGTTTTTTCGTGGCCCTTGCCGAGGATGAGGACGAGGTCGCCCGGTTTGGCTTTGTCAATGGCGAGCTGGATGGCCTTCTTGCGGTCTAGCTCTTTAAAGAGGTCTTTACCCATGATTTTGCCGTGTTTTTCGGCGCCTTTGATGAAGGCGGCGGCGATTTTCTCGGGGTCTTCGTCGCGAGAGTCGTCCTCGGTGATGATGACGAGATCAGAATGTTGGGCGAGGATGGCGCCTCGAATGGGCCTGGTGGAGGGATCGCGGCGACCGGCACCGCCATGAACGGAAATGATTTTGCCTTTGTGGGGGGTGACGGAGTTGAAGACTTTTTCGAGAGCATCGGGGGCGTGAGCATAGTCAACAATGACAGTGAAGGGCTGACCTTCATCCACGATATTCATGCGGCCCTCAACACTGTCTAAGGATTTGATGCCGCCTTGGATTTGTCGGTTGGTGAGACCGAGTTTTTGACCAGTAATCACAGCCGCGAGGGAATTATAGACATTAAATTTGCCGGGGATTTTGGTCTCTATTTTTATATCACCAGATGAATATTTGACGCCGGTTGCGCTGAGCTGAATGTCTGTGGCTCGATGGTCACCGTGTTTAATGCCGTAAGTGGTAAACTCACGGGATAGATTTTTGTAATATTTGGTGGCTGGGTCGTCGGCATTGAGAATACTAAATTTGGCACGTTTGAAGAGTTTGCCCTTGGCGGCGCGATAGCGGGCGAAAGTTTTGTGGTAATCTAGGTGTTCGTGAGTGAGATTGGTGAAGACGGCGATTTCGATAGGGATACCTAACGTGCGAAATTCGGCGAGAGCGTGAGAAGTGACTTCGAGAACGAGAAATTCGGCGCCTTGGTTTTTGATTTCTTGAATACGCTGATTAAGAGTGAAGGCGTCAACGGTGGTCATGTGACCGAGTTCGGGTTCTAGTTTATCAACTCCCCAGGCGACAGTAGTCATGAGGCCAGTTTTGCGACCAGCGTGATTCAGCATGCGCCAGATCATGAAGCTAGTAGTAGTTTTGCCGTTGGTACCGGTGACGCCGATAACTTTAAGGTTTTTGGCGGGATGACCGTATTTAAAACCGGCAATGATGGATTGGGCGTAGTGATAAGGCAGAACGGCTTGATTATAAAACGGAAGTTTTTCTAAAAATTGTTTCATAGACTTATTATAACATTAGCGATAATGTTTGAGGGAGTCGATTGGGTTTTTGGCGGCAGCTTTGATGGCTGGGTAGATGCCGAAAATGATGCCAACGATGAAGGTTGTGAGGAAGGTGATAAGAATAATCTCCCAACTGATAAATGGGGCAAATGGAGTAATGGTGGAGAGGATGAAGGCGAGAACGTAGGCGAGGATGAGGCCAAGAATGCCGCCGAGAAGAGAGAGGATTAGAGACTCAAAGAGGAATTGCATCAAAATGTTGCGGCTAGAGGCACCGACGGCCTTGCGGACGCCGATTTCATGATTACGCTCAGAGACAGAAACGAGCATAATATTCATGACCCCTATGCCGCCGACAACAAGCGAGATTGCTGCTACCAATGTCAGCATCCCGGAGACGATCATAAAGAGAGAGCTGGCCGGATGGGTGATTTGGTCACCATAGGCAACGGTGAAATTTTGATCGCCGAGTTTTTGATTAGTGAGGGCTCTTTCAATATCAGAGGAAACTTGGGGAAGGGAATCAGTGTTGGCGGCTTTAATATTGATTTGCTGGATTTGAATAGAACCGGTGATTTTATCCATGGCTTCGGCATCCATGATGAGGGCATTATCGAAGTCGATATTGTCGAAGTTAATGGATTTGTTGACTTCATCGAGGACACCGACAACCATGAATTTTTCGCCCATAATAGTAACTGTTTGGCCGACGGTGCTGTTGATTGTATTAAATAAAGCTAGAGAAAGAGTGTGGCCAAGGACGACTGAGTGGGCTTCAGTTTGACCGCCGAGGAAGGAACCGTAGCGAATAGTGAGTGGTTCGACCTTGATGAAATCTGGGTTAGTGCCAAGAACAGGAACAGATGGGAAAGTGTTTTTATCGGAAATAACGGTGTTAGTGGAAATGGCGATAGGGGCGACAGCGGCTACCCCCTCTACATCGGAAATGGCTCTGACATCTTTGAGAGCAAGGCTGGATTTTTGGAAAGAATTGGCGGAAGTGAGCTCTTCGACAATATCAGTGACGGTATCTTTGGTGGTGGCAGGACGAACGACGATGAGGTCGGAGCCTATCTCGGTGGCTTCAGTTTTGACGAGGTTGGAAATACTGCCCATGAGGGAGAGAATAAGAATGATGCTGGCTACGCCAATTGCAATACCAAGACAGGTAAGAAAAGAGCGGGTGCGATTTTCTTTGATGGCGGTTTTGGCGAGCTTGTAATGAGTTCTGAGTAATAAGGGCATTATTTCTTCCTCCGGGATTTTTGACGTTTTTTGGATTTTTTGGCAGGTAGTTCAATGGCGGGGGTGGATTTTTTCTTGCGTTTTTTAATCTTGACGCTGACGGGCTGAGGGAGATTGCTATCTGCGACGGTTTTAATATCGGTATCAATTTGGCCGTCTAGCATGTTGATAACGCGAGTGGCGTAGGTGGTGAGGGAAGGATTGTGAGTGACCATAATAATAGTGTTGCCCTCTTCATGGATGGATTTTAGCTCTTCCATGACGATGTGGGAAGAACGGGAATCGAGATTGCCGGTTGGTTCATCGGCAAGAATGATTTCGGGGCTACCAACAATGGCGCGGGCGATGGCAACGCGTTGTTGCTGACCGCCAGAGAGTTGATAAGGGTAATAGTATTCACGCTCCTGAAGGTGAAAACGTCCGAGGGCGCGAGAGGCTTGCTTGAGGCGAGAGGTCTTAGTGTAACCAGTGTAGACAAGTGGGAGAGCTACGTTTTCAATAATAGGAAGGTCTTCGATGAGGTTGAAATTTTGAAAAACAAAGCCGATTTTTTTGGCGCGGAGTTTGGCCTGACGGCGAGAAGAAATGCCGGCAACATTTTCGCCACCCAGAATATACTCGCCATGGGTGGCACGATCAAGAAGGCCAATAATGTCAAGAAGAGTGGTTTTACCGCAGCCGGAGGGGCCCATAATCATGATAAACTCACCACGTTTGATGGTGAGGTCAAAATCTTTGAGCGCAAAAGTTTCGGTATCACCGTAACCATAGCGTTTGGTCAGTCCTTTTAGTTCGATTAGTATGTTTTCGCTCATAGTAGTGCCTGTAAAATTGGCGGAAAGGACAGGATTTGAACCTGCGAACGAGTTGCCCCGTTACACGCTTTCCAAGCGTGCGCCTTAAACCACTCGGCCACCTTTCCGTCTTTAAATTTATTCTAGCATAAAGTGAGGGCGAAACAAAGAGGTTTAGTTTAAAATGACGAGGTTTTCTATGTGGGGGGTGCGGGGGAAGAAATTAAAGGTTTTAATCATATCAATTTGGTATTTGGTAAGTAAGAGCTTGACGTCACGAGCTTGGGTGGCGGGGTTGCAAGAAAGATAAATAATTTTTTGAGGCCTGGTTTTAAGAAGTTTGTCAATTAATTTGCGGTCACAACCAGCACGAGGAGGATCCAAAATTACAGTTTGACGGGGAGTAATGTACTTAAGAACGTTTTCAGATTTTTCCAGAATAGGAGTGACGTTGCTCATATTGTAAGCGTTATTTAATAACTCGGCGAAAGCAGATTTATCGACTTCTACGAGAGTGAGCTGTTGATCACGAGCGACAGAGAGACCGATAGTGCCGACACCGGCGTAAAGATCGAGGACTTCGTCTGTGGTGATGTTTTCCCAAATTTCTCGGAGAGCTAGTTCGTAGACGGGGAGATTGATTTGAAAGAAACCGTTGGGAGAATAGGAATAAGTATGGCCAAGAATGACGTCGGTGAGAGCGGGGAAGTTGGGATGGGGTTGGTGGTTTTCGTAGAGGCCGCCGGAGATTTCGCCGGCTTGATTGCAGCGAAGTAATAATGACTGGTATTTGCGAGCCTCCTCGCCGCGGGCGTTAAGGTCATCGATGATTTTTTGGGCTTGGCTGAAAATTTCAGGGCGTTCGATAGAGGATTTAGCAATGGGGATCTTACGGTGAGAGCCGCGCTGATGAAAAGCTAGACGGATTTGGCTGATGTCGTGATCCCAGTAAAGGGCATATTCCATTTTGTTGCGATAATAATAGTCGCGATGATCGGTGATGATTTGAGGGGGAGCGATTTTTAGCTGGTGCTCGCGAAAAATCTCGACTACCAGCTTTTGTTTTTGTTTTAGCTCGTAATCATAGTCCATGATTTGCCAGGGGGAAGTGGAAAGATAACAAGGGTCGCGCGGTTCGATACGATGGAGAGAAATTTTTTCGACTTCGGTGGCGACGGCCTCAAAATAGTGAGATTTTTGTTTAGTAATATCATATTTGGTAACAATTTCACCGGGAAGAGCGTTCCAGAAAAAACCTTTACGGCCGTCATCGTCAGTGCCAATGCCAAAGCCCCCAGGTATGAGTTTTTCTATCTGAATCACATTGGTATTATATCATAAAATATGTTATAATTTAACTATTATGACCGCTGAGGAAGTGTTGCGTTATAGTGAAGATTCGGCGTTGGAAAACAACCAGATTATTTCGCATGTGACAGGGAGTCGGGGAAAAGTAAAAACGACCGGAAAGTTGAAATCTTTGGGGGCGATGGGGTTGATTACGGCGTTATTGGTGGTAGCAGCGGTGTTATTTAGCTCGGGAAATTTAATTCCATCAGCGATTTCGGAAAGGTTGATCGAAGAAACTGATGTGCAATATGCTGATGCAGTGGAAAGCAAAAAGTTGGTATTCCAGCAAGCGATGAAAAATGGGGAGTTGCCAGAAAATACGATAGCGGTCTTGGGGCAATATGGGGTGGAAGTGGAGAAGGCGGAAAATGGTGAGATTGTTTTAAAGACAAAAGATAAAACTGTAACAGCGGATGATTTTATTACAGTGGTGAGTAGTGATGTGAATTTATATAATGCGTTTGACCAGGCAACTTATTCGCGGGCGGCGTATTATTTTGATGATTCAGCAAAGAAAATTTTTAAAGAAATAGGGACAACGCGAAATAATTACACGAAGGATTCGAATTTTGACGAGGTGATGGGATCTTTGGTGGGGAGCGGAAGCAATATCGATGTGAATAATGTAGTGGCGACAGAGGACGAGGAGGGGGGAAGTGGATATGAAAGTGCCGGAGCCGTAGCAAGATCAAGTAGTGGAGCGGAGGAGTTTATCAGTGGAGTAGGGGCACAAACGAGGGCCGGTTCTAGCACGGAAGCAACTTTAAATTCGGCAGATTCTTTGAAAGTGGCGGATACGATTTCGAAAGAACAGCGATCGTCACTGTTTTTCTTAACTTTTATGGAAAATATTAGCAAAATGAAGGCGGGGAAAGGGGATGAATCGAAAATTAACGAGGCGATGAACTTTTTGTACGAGCAACACGAAACGGAGGTAGTGAACGTGAAGACTGGGGAGATAATGAAAGTGAAGGGGACGGCGTTGGACTCGCCGAGCTTGTACGCGGTACTATCGGGGAGTAAAGTGAATTTGGAGGGGGCAGAGAATTATTCTTCGGATAGGGTTTTGAAGACTATCGAAAATAGATTAGGAACAACGAATGGAACGGGGGCAATTACGGGGACGGTGGCTTCGGCGGATGAGAATATTAAGGGGTCGATCGGACGATTTTTAGATATTGGTGGAGAGGGAGCGTCGGTAGAAACGCTGAATATCGTGAATAAAACAATTGATGGATCGCTGGTAAATAATTCCTATGAAACGATTAACGGCGTAGACGCCGGGGAAATGCTGGTGGAAGGAGCAGTGAATGTGGGAAAGAAGCTAGCGAAAGCGAGCGGGGCGACGGCTGGAGATGCGGCGGCGGTAAGTGAGTATGCGCGACTGAATTCGGCGGTGTTAGCGATGGATGCAGAGGCAGACCGAATGAATCGGAGTCCGTTTGATGTGACTTCGAAAAATACATTTTTGGGATCAATTCTACATAAATTGGCGGTGGCGAGCACAAAGATGAGTGGAACGCTGACTTCCAACATGAAGACTATCGCGAGTTTAACTAGTGAGGCGGTGTTGGGACTGTTGCCAGCAAGCTATGCGGATGCGGCGAGTGGATTTTTGACAGAATTTGGAGATTGTGAAACTTACAGCACAATTGGGGCGGTAGGGTCGCCGCAATGTTCGGAGGTGGCGACTTTTGATACTTCAACTTTGAATGATACTTTTAATGATCCGGAGTTTATTGATTTTGTGAATAATAATACCACCCTCAGCGCGTCAGGGAAGCGAACGATAAATAAGGGGTCGGTGCTGGCGGATTTTGTATTATATAATGATGAACGGACAACACCATTAGGCGTGACAGATGGAGGGATTTTGAATTCTCTAGGCAATGAACTATCTTCGGTGAATTTTGTGTCGAATATACTGGAGATGATCCGAAGTTTCTTGGGAGCTTCAGAAACAGAAAAACGGATAGCCTCTGGAGCGGAATATGTGAATTCGAGTAGTAATCCGAATTGGGGACAATATAAATATGCACAAAGATATGTGTCACTGGCTAGAGCGACAGAATCCTTGCAACAATACGCGGGCGAATCATCGGCATACAATAATGTATATGGTTTTGAAGGTGGTGAAAATCCAGTGATAGCGTTTATGAATGATTATTATCAAACCGCTCAACGCTAGTAATAATAACTTGGTGATGTTTAAAGTTTTCGACTAGACAGGTGCGGCGAGAGTCATCCAGTTCGGAAAAGACGTCATCGAGAAGAATGAGAGGTTTTTGATTAAGAGTTTCTTCGATGAGTTTGGCTTCGATGAATTTAAGGGCGAGAATGATGGAGCGGGTTTCACCACGAGAAGCGGAGCCGTTAGCGGGTTTATGGTTAAATTCAAAGAGATATTCATCGCGATGAATACCAAAAGTAGTGTGACCGAGGTAGGCATCTTTTTGGAAGTTTTGTTCTAGATGACTGAGGTATTTATCTTCGGTAAGGTTTTTAGCTTCACTTTGGTAAACAATTTGAACTTCGTCGTCGTTTTTGGCAATAGAGTGATAAGTGGCGGGGAGACGAGAGTTGACCTCCCTAATGAAATCATTGCGGGAATTATGGATAGCGGTGCCAAGACGAGCGAGGAGAAGATTCCAGGAAAATAGCGCCGACGGAGTGATTTGTTCGTTTTTAAGAATTTCGTTGCGTTGACGGAGGGCTTTTTTATATTTGGAGAGATTGACGGCGTAAGTTTCATCCAATCCACTAAAGAAGGTATCAAAATAGTCACGGCGGCGGCCGGGAGAATGACTAATTAAATTAAGGTC
This sequence comes from Candidatus Saccharimonadota bacterium, assembly GCA_017514025.1. Lineage (GTDB taxonomy): Bacteria > Patescibacteriota > Saccharimonadia > Saccharimonadales > Saccharimonadaceae > Nanosyncoccus. The sequence goes on from JAFWLB010000002.1 coordinate 145,359, forward strand.
GGAGGGTAAAAAAAGAATTACGGGATACCTATATTTTTTAGGAAGGCGAGCACTTTTTTTATCTACGCTTAAAAATGTTTTGGTTTTACCATCATAAGTGGTAATAATAGAGTCGCCGTTTTGGTATTTAAGTTCAATGCGGTAATAATCGGTGCCACGTTTGATGATTTCCGAATCCGTAGCGCGAAAACTTTTGCCACGAGTAAGGATATAGATCGCTTCAAGGACGGAAGTTTTACCACAACCATTTTTACCGAGAATGAGGGAGGTCTCATCTTCACACTCTAATAGGTAACTAGAATGATTGCGGAAATTGGTAAGTTTGATGGATTTAATAATCATTAGGAATTTAGTGGCATTATAATATGAGTATATTTATTACTCTTTTTATTCTTGATGACGATAGGAGCAGTATGGTCGGTGAATTCAAAGGCAATTTCGGGTTCTTCGAGGGCGTTAAGGGCGTCAATGAGGAAGCGAGAATTGAGGTTGACTTTGCCATCTTGATCAACAGAAGCCTCGATCCTAGAATCGTTTTCGCCAAATTCATTAGCAATAGATTTGACTGAAAAAGTATCCGGAGTGGTAGCTTCACAAATGATGGAGCCACCAACAGAACGGGCAAAGAGAGCGGCTAGTCTAGTGACGCGGGTGAGTTCTTCGCGTTTTAAGATGGTTTTAATTTTACTGTCCTTAGGGATGAGCTTTTGGTAATCTGGGAAGCTGGCATCAATAAGTTTGGAAATAATTTCGATTTCGCCGAGGCGGAAGCGAACTAAGTCTTCGTTGAAAGAAAATTCAACGGCTTCGATGTCGTCAGGGATGGCGCGGAGGACTTCCTGGAGTGAGCTAGAAGGGACGATGGCTTTGACTTCGCTTTTGACTTTATCGATGAGCTTTTTTTCGGCTAAACGGTAGCCGTCCGTGGCGGCGATAGCGAGACGGTCGCCGTCAGTATTGAAGTAGACGCCGGTCAGGGCGGGGCGAGTAAGGTCGTTACTGCTAGCAATGAGGACTTGGCTGGCGCTAACCTTGAATTCGTTGATACCGATTTGATAGGTAACGGCGGTTTTTTCGTCGATTTCGGGGAGTTCGGGGAAATCATCGGCAGGGGAGCCGTTAATAGTAGAGGAGTATTTACCGGCAGAAATAGTAACTTTGGTGTCATCAGTGGAAATTTCGATGGTTTCGCCTTTAGGTAGATTGGAGACGAACTCGGCAAGAAGTTTGGCGGGGACGGTAACCACACCATCTTCAGAACTAGAGACAGGGAGAAAATCAACAACGGCCATATCTAGGTTGGTGGTGACTAGAGAGACTTTTTTATTATCTACTCGAATAAGGACGTTATTAAGGATAGGGAGGGTGACCTTACCGATAGCAATGCGACTAACATTATTAAGGGCTTTACTGAGTTTTTCTTGAGTAACTTTGATTTTCATGTGAGAAATCCTTTCTTTCTATTAAATAAATATTTTGTAGTTGTAATAGTAGGGTTTGTGGAATAGTGGAAAAGTGAGGTGATTATCTGGGGTGGGGTGGCGGTGGGAAAAGTTGTGAGAAAGTGAGGAAAAGGTGGTGGGAAAGTGGAGTTTTGCACTGGATGGTGGTGTGGTAGGTTGGTTGTACACATTTTTTGCACGGATTTTTGCGGCGGTTTTACACGTAGAAATACACAGGGTTTTGCACATTGCGGAGGTATGATTAGATGCCATAGATCTTCTCCTTGATTTCTTCGATTTGGTCGCGAAGGGTGAAATTTAGTTTGAGATCCTGTTCAATTTTTTTAATACCGTGCATGACGGTGGTATGATCCTTGACGCCGACTTCGGCGGCGATTTTGGTGGTACTACTGCCGATTTCTTTGGAAATGATAAACATGGCGACTTGGCGGGCGTTTTTAATATTGGCGACGCGTGATTTACTACACATTTCTTTGGGGGTGAGATTATAGTATTTGGCGACTTTTTCAACAACTTGTTTGGGGGTAATGGGGCGGAGTTTGGAAGATTTGTTGACAGAGACGGAGCCGTTTTCGATAAGTTCTAGAGGGGTGAGACCGCGGACTTCGGACATAAGGAGGATGGTGGAAAATTCGCCCTCGAGGTCGCGGATATTGGTGTTGACGTTTTCGGCGATATATTCGATGGCTTCCGGTTCGATTTCGGCACCCATGATTTCGGCTTTGGCTTGGAGGATGGCGCATTTATCTTCGAATTTGGGGAGTTGAAGGTCGAAAGCGCCAGCCATGGCAAGGCGAGAAGCGAGGCGTTCATCGACGGATTTGATTTGGGAGGGGAGACGATCACTGGTAACAATGATTTGCTTGTTGAGCTGGTAGAGAGCGTTGAAAATATTGAAGAACTCCTCTTGGGATTTTTCTTTACCGACAATGAATTGAAAGTCGTCGATAATGAGACAGTCGAGGGCGCGGAATTTTTGATTGAAATCTTTACCTTTGCCGTTGCGAACAGAGTCTATAAAATCAGAGTAAAAGTCGGAAATGGGGGTGTAAAGGATTTTGTAATCAGGGTTTTTCTTTAAGAGTTCGTTACCGATGGCCTGGACGAGGTGGGTTTTGCCGAGACCTGGGCCACCGTAAAGGAAGAAGGGGTTATAGCGATCGCCGGGAGAATCAATAATACTACGAGCGGCGGAAGCGGCTAAGTCATTATTGGAGCCAACAACGAAGTTATCAAGGGTATATTTTTGATTAAGGCCAGTTTCGTGATTTTGGCGGGTTTTAGTGTTACGAATAGATTTGATGCGTTCTTTAACGGTGGGGGTGGATTTGGTGATTTCGCGGGGGCGAACGCGAGACTTAGTGGGGGTTTTGACTTCAAAAGTAAGATCTTTGACTTCGACGCGATTGTTTTTAAGGGCGGTAGAAATAAGATCGTAATAACGATTGCGAAGTTGTTTGACATAGAAGGTGTTTTTGACGCTGATTTTAACATGGCCATCTTTGGTGGAAAGAAGCGAGGTGTCTTGGAACCAGGTGGAAAAATTGGCAGGGGAGATTTGTTGTTCGATTTCAGCAAGCGCGTTTTTCCAAACGTCATACATTTTGGTGTGGACCTCCTTTATTGTTATCTATTATAGCACGGGTCGGGGGAGTTTTCCACAGGGTTTGCGAAGGAAATTTTTTGTGGTGTAATGTGAAGGTGGGAAATCAGAGAGGAGTTTTTCCACAATGAAAAGATAACCCCAGAAAAAGATGTGGAAAACTTCTTGAAAAATGTGGAAAAATGCGGTATACTATGAAAAGAATTTGAAAATAATAAAAGTTTAAGGAATAATATGCCAAAGCGAACATATCAGCCGCATAAGCGACAACGGAAGGCTGAACATGGATTTATGAAGAGGAATGCTTCGAAGTCTGGACGAAAAGTTTTAAAGTTGCGTAGATTGAAAGGTCGCGCAAGACTAAGTGCTTAAAATAAGCCCTACGGGGCTTATTTGGTATAATAATATTATGTTGAGTAAGAGATACCGATTTCATTCACGAGGGGGGGTGAAGTATGTTTATCAGAAAGGCAAGACGGTGAGAAAGCCGAAAATGTCTTTGGTTTTTTGTGATAATACAAAGGGATTTACGCGAGTAGCGGTAGTGGTATCGAAAAAAGTGGAGAAAACGGCGGTGGGGCGAAACCGAATTCGGCGACGGGTTTACGAAGCTTTGAGGAAGAATTTTGATTTGATACCTTTGAAGCGAGATTATATTTTTGTGGTTTATGATAAAAGGGTGAGAGAAATGAAGTTCGCGGAGTTAGAGAAGTTACTGGGGGAGCTCGTAAACGAGAGCAAAGTGTGTTATAATAAGAAGAATGGATAAAAAGAGGATTAGGAAGTATATCTATTGGGGGCTTTTTATCGTGTTTGTGATTGGCTCAATTGCGACGGGTGGGCCGTTTAATTTTATTGATATGATTATTGTGCGGCCAATTGTGAACATTTTGTTTGTGATATTTAATTTGGTGCATGATTTTGGCTTGGCAATTATTATTTTGACGGTGATCGTGAAGCTTTTGATGTGGCCGGTGATGAAACGGCAGTTGAATCAATCTAAGTTGATTCGGAAATTACAGCCGGAGTTGACACAAATTAAAAAGAACTGTAAGGGGAATAAGCAATTAGAATCTTTGCAAACGATGGATCTATATAAACGGTATAATGTGAAGCCGTTTGCGTCGATTTTGACACTACTAATACAGTTGCCGATATTTATTGCGATTTTTTCGGCTATTCGAGTAGTGGCAACACCTTTACCGACTGATAATTTGATGAACCGGGCGTATGATATTGTGGCGTATGAGGGGAGTGAGATTCGTGAGTTGGAGCAGAAGCAGGAAGTATATTTGGCAGATTTGACGAATGCAGAGATTGCGGCAGAAGATAAGACGGCTTATGATTTTCATCCGCAGCTATTTGGGGTGATTGATTTAGACGTGAAGGCGAGTGACGTGTTGATGGGGAACTTTTCGTGGTCGGCGCTGTTTATTTTAGTTTGTACAGTTGCGGCTTCGGTGATCCAATATTGGGCAACGAAGCAACAGATGCCGTCTGGGAAGTCTGAGAAAAAGAAGAAATTCCGCGATTTGATTAAAGAGGCAAAACAGGGGAAGGAAATTGACGAGAGTGAGATTAGTACAATGGCGACTGGCTCGATGGCCTGGATGATGCCATTTATGATGTTTATTATTATGTTTAATTTGAATGGGGCGTTGGCATTTTATTATTTCCTAAGTAATATTATTACGGTGACACAGCAAAGAATTGTACTACGGAAAGTAGATGATGATATTGACGCAACGACGGATAAGGCAGTATTAAAGGAGCTCCGGGGGATTAAAGAGGCTGAAGTGGTGGAAAACAAAAAAACAGGAACAAAAATTACACGTATCTCCGCGAAAGATATTAAAAAGAAAAGGAGATAAATTATGAATAAAGATGAATCAATTAGGTTTGCAGCTAGATATCTGGAAGACCTGCTGAGTTTTTTTGGGATAAACGTAGCAGTGACATCAACTATTGATGATGAGGTAATACAATTGTCAGTGCCTTCAACATCGTTGAACTCTTTACTAATTGGGCGAAATGCAGATAATCTAAGAGCTTTGCAACATGTGGTGTCGATGGCATTAGTTTCGAAAGAGGCGGAGGTGACGAGAGTAAATGTGGACGTGGCTAATTATAAACGGCAACGTGCGGATAGGATTGCGGAGAAGGCAGAGGGATGGATCGCGAAGGTGCGAAAAACTGGGGAGCCGATGACGATAGATTTGAATGCGGCGGATCGGCGAGTGGTGCACAAGGTGGCACAAGATTATTCGGATATTGAGACACATTCAGAGGGGGAAGGAAGAGAGCGGAAGTTAATTATTAGTCGAATCGGAGTTGCCGAGGATTAAAATAAAGTCGTAGGTGGTGTCAATACCGGCGGGGATAGTTTCGGCGGGCTCTGCGGTGGTATGGTATTTTTCTTCGAGGAGCTTTTTGGTACCGGGTTTGTCGTTGGTAGTGGTGTAGAGAGTGTATTGGTCGGTGTAGGTGCTGGTCGGGGCGTCGCCAGTGGAAACGTTTTGATAGCCGTCTTCGGTGAGAGCGGCTTGTTCGGTGGTAGCGAGGCCAGGAGTTTCGGTGCCATTAAGGACGAGGATAGTGGCGTTTTCGTAGACTTTAGGATCGCTGGAGAACATTTTAGCAACGTATTCTTGAATAGCGTTGTAGTAGCCGGCACCACCGATAGGAACGACATAGGAAATACCGTTGATGGTAGCGGTGGTCATGTAATTTTCGGGCTCGATGAGGGAGACTTGACGCATGTCGTCAAAGTTGAATTCGGAAGTGAAGTGGGCAATGGTTTTGAGCTCGTTGACGGAGAAGTTGGAGGTGAAATTATTGCCGAGAGTATCAAGGAGGCCGAGAAGATCGGAAACGGATAGATCTTTTTCGAAGACGCGGTCTTTAATACCGATAAGGATTTTTTGCTGAGAGGCGCCACGGGAGAAATCGCCGCTAGTAGTGCCATGGCGAGCGCGAGCGAGACCGAGAGCTTGCGCACCATCTAAGGTGTAAGGGACACCGGCTTGGAAGACGGCGCCAGTGTAGGTGTAATCTTCGATGTCTTCGTCGAGAGTGACGGTGACACCACCAAGAATATCAACAATGGAAACGAGGGAGCCCCAGTTGAGATGGGCATAATATTGAAAATCTATGCCTAAGATATCTCCAACTTCTTGCATAAGGGCTTCGGCGCCGGCTTTGTCATTGTTGCCGTCCATATTGTTACACCAGTAGATTTCGTTGATTTTGCCAGTGGCTGTGCAGGTGGAAGAGACTTTAAGATCACGAGGTAGAGAAAGCATGGCGAGATCGCCAGTTTCTTGGTTGAGGCTAATGACCATGATAGAATCGGTGAGCTGAGCACCGTCGTGAGTGCTATCGCCTTCGGTACCTTCCATGTCGTAGCCGCTAGTGCCGAAAGCGAGAATGTTGGTACGGCCATTTTCGTCAGTTTTTAGAGGGTCATAAGTTTCGGTAAAAAAGTCAAAGATGCTACCTTCGTTGGTCATATTACCAATTTTGCCGTTGATCCAGAAGACGAAGACGATGGCGGCGATGAGGAGGAGGCTGAGAATAGTAATAATAGTGCGGGTGATGATTTTACGTTTTTTACTGACGGGCTTTTTTTCTTTTTTCATTTTTTTACCTTTATGGTTGATCGGGTCGGTGGAAGCTTTAAGTTCGCCGGATTGTTCGTCAAAATCAAAAGCTTGGACGGGTTTCAAAAAATCTTCAACGGAGCTAGTGGGGGTAGGGGTGATAACGGGTTTTTGAGGGGTAGCTTCGACTGGTTTGGCGGCTTTGGCGATTTTAGCGGTTTTGGCAGTCGGTTTTTTGGCGGGGGATTTTTTAGGAGTGGTTTTGGCGGCGGTAGTTTTGGTAGCTGGTTTTTTGGTGGTCTTAGTAGTTTTGGCTTTAGTTGTCTTTTGGGATACAGAAGAAGTTGTCGCTGTTTTAGAGCGACGGGAGCTAAGGCCATCGATTGATTTATTTTTATCCATTGTTTATAATTATAACATAATGGTAATGAAGTTGACAAAAAAACAATTAGCGGTTTTGGAGTTTTTGGAGGATTTTACAGAGAGAGAAGGATATTCGCCTTCGTATCGGGAGATGATGGCGGGACTGGGGCTAACTTCAGTTTCGGCGGTGGCGGAGCATGTGGATAACTTGGTTGCTAAGGGAGTTTTGCGCAAAGTGCCAGGGGCGGCAAGGTCGCTAGAGATTTTGGATTACAAACATGAGGAGACGGTGGAGCTATTTCGGGAACGGATGGTGAATTGTTCGGAAGAGAAAAAAGAGATTTTGTTGAAGGCGGCGGAAATATTGGGGCTAGATTTAGAATAGATTAGGATAAGGGGATTTGACAGATTGAGCCTAGGTGTTATAATGGTATTAGGAGAATAGTCGTTATGGCACAAGGAAGAAAGCGAAATCGAAAATGGTTATGGATTAGTCTGGGGGTGATTTTGGTGGGGGCAGCGGTGATAATAGGGGTGGTGATTTGGCAGAATAATAATGGTGGGGGCAAAAATGATGAAGCGGTGATGCCGGAGGCAGAAAAACAGGAGACAGCCCAGACGGAGGCGACGATAGATGCTGAGGTGGTGAATGCACAGGGAGAGAAACAGAAAGTGGTGCAGTATGAGGGGGAGGATCCGAATACCTTGGAGGAATTGACTGGAGTAGTGACTTATGCGGGAGTGAATGGAGAAAATTTGATGGTCAGAGTGAGCATTGACCAGTATTTGACTGAGGGGAGTTGCGAATTGACACTGACGCGAGGGGGTGCTACTATATATAATAGTATAGCCGATATAGTGGGAGATGTGGCAACTGCTACTTGCAAGGGATTTGATATTCCGGTGGCGGAGCTTGGGGGAGGAGAAGTACAGATAAATATTAATCTAAAAGCGGATGGTAAGAGTGGGGAAATCCGCGGAGAGGCAAGTATTTGATGAAAACACAAAGAAGTAGACAAAATTGGTTTGCGATACTGGGGGTGTTTGTGGCGGTATGTTTGTTTACTTTCTTAGTGCAGAAGTTTAATGGTGCGAAAGAAGTGGACGCGGCGAATATGGCTGGTTTTGATGCCGGGTACATCATCTCGGACTATCAGATGGGGAATTATGGGTCGATGAACGAGAGCCAGATTCAGGCGTTTTTGAAATCCAAGGTGAATTGTAATGATACGGCAACTTGGCAGACAGGGAATAATGTGGGGCATCTGTCAGAGACAGCGCCATATTCTTGGCATGTGGAGGGGGGGCATTATGTGTGTATGGCGGATGAGAATTTCAACGGGGAAAGTGCAGCGCATATTATCTGGCAGGCGGCGCAGGATTACCGGATTAATCCGCAAGTTTTGATTGTGCTTTTGCAAAAAGAGCAGGGACTGGTGACAGATTCTTTCCCGAATAGCGTGCAATATCGTTCGGCGATGGGGTATGGGTGCCCAGATACGGCAGCCTGCTCGTCTAAGTATTATGGCTTTAAGAATCAGGTGCGAAATGCGGCAGCATTGTTTAGAGAAGTACTAGATGGGGGGTGGACGAATTACCCGCTAGGGAATAACTACGTGAGATATAATCCGAATGCGGGATGTGGGGGATCTACGGTGAATATTCGGTCGCGGGCGACTTCGGCGCTTTATCGGTATACGCCGTATCAGCCGAATGCGGCAGCTTTATCGTCTTCTTATGGTGGAGGGGATGGATGTTCGGCGTATGGGAATAGAAATTTTTATAGTTATTTTGAGGATTGGTTTGGGAATATTAAGTGGGATGGGTGGCCGAGTAGTGATGTGATTAATGCCAGCTTGAATAATGTATCAAATCCGGGGACGGATGTAGGAGTGCAATATCGGACGTATTTGGAACATTATGGTTGGAGGAATTGGACTGATGGGGCAAAGGCGTCGGGTAGTGTAGGACATTCGGTGCAAGTGGAAGCCTTGCAATTAAAATTGAAAGATAGTTCGCTGGGCGGAATTGAATATCGGACGCATGTAGCTGATGTGGGCTGGATGGAATACGTGAAAGATGGAGCAATGGCTGGGACTACAGAAACGTCTAAGCAAGTGGAAGCGGTACAGATTCGGCTGACGGGGGATATTGCGCGGCGGTATGATGTGTATTATCGGGCACATGTAGCAAATAAAGGCTGGATGGATTGGGTAAAAAATGATGAAGTAGCTGGGACTACTGGGCAGTCGTTGCAGGTAGAAGCGATTCAGGTGAGAATTGTGAAGAAAGATTTGGGATTGGGGCCAGATTATATGGTACATGCGCAGGATTACGGTTGGATGAATTGGGTGAAGGGCGTTAAGGTGGCTGGGACTACGGGGCAGTCAAAACGATTAGAAGCGATAGAGATTAAATTGCCAAGTGAGTTGTCAGGTAAAGGCGACATTTCTTACCAAGTTCATGCACAGGATTACGGTTGGATGGACTGGGTAAAGAATGGCGAATCGGCTGGGACTACGGGGCAGTCAAAACGATTAGAAGCGATACGGATAAAGGCATCCGATGAATTAGCAAAGAGTTACGACGTGTATTATCGTGTGCATGCACAGGATTACGGTTGGATGGACTGGGTAAAGAATGGCGAATCGGCTGGGACTACGGGGCAGTCAAAACGATTAGAAGCGGTGCAGATCGAGTTAGTGAAGAAATAGGATAACCAAATGAAAAATGAGATAAAAAATAAGAAAATAGCTTTTTACATCAAAAGCGAAGTGCAGTTTTTCTCTTTGGAACCGCTTTTAAAAGAATTAAAAAGAAAAGGTTATAATTTTAAGATTTTGATTCCTAGCTATGAGTGGGAAAAAGATTATAAAGCGATGACGGAAAAAATAAAGGAATTAGTGAATGGCGGTGGCTACAAGACGGGGATTGTAAACGGGATTTTGAAAGAAAAGTTTGATCTATATATTACTGCATATAGAGGACCAGAAGTTGACGCTAAGTGTTATTTGAAATACGAATATGGAACTTTGAACGTGAAGCCTATTTCGACAGATAAGCCAGAGGTTATGGCGGGTTTTCATGGATTTTTGTGTCAGAGTACGGTGACGGCGGATTATTTTGCGGCGTATGGTAGGACTTTTTTGGTTGATAATTTAAAGTTTTTGGATAAAAAACGAACAAAAAACCGGGGAAGTAAAAAGAAGGTTTTATTTGCTCCTACATATAATGATGCGGGTGATGCGACTGACTTAGTGGAAATTGTGAAGAATTTAAAGAGAAAGTATTATGTGATTATCAAAGGACACCACGGAACTACATATCGGAGCGATAAAAAAGCCCAAAAGGACGTACTAATGGATATGGCGGATGAGTATTACGGGCCGGAGAAAAATATCGCAGATGTTATGATGGGAGTAGATGTATGTTTGACGGGCAACTCTTCGGTAATTGGCGAAGCGCTTTATGCCGAGGTGCCTTGTGCGGTTTTTGCGTACGATTTAGATGAATTTTGTTTGCCTGGGATGCATACCACGCAGTATAAAATGGTGCGGGACGGGATGTTGCCATATACTGGTGACGTAAAAAAGATAGAAAAAATAATTGAGGCTGCTTTGACGAGAGAATATAAGAAAAAACAGAGAAAGTTGGGGCGAGAGATTTTGCCTCTGGATAGACGAAATGGCGTGGAGGGATATCTGGAAGTGATTGATTATTTTTTGGATTATGAAAATGTGGAAGATTATGTGGGGTTGCATAATTATAAAAATAAGATAATGCAGGAGGAAAAAGAAGAGCTTGATAAGTATAAGGTAATGGTGGACAGTTACAAGAATAGAAAACTATATAAATTGGCGGGCAAAGTATATAAAATGATGGGAAGGCCGTAAAATGAAGGTGTTAACTGTATTCGGGACAAGACCCGAAGCCATTAAGATGGCACCGGTGGTGAAGGAGCTAGAGCGTAGAGATGGGATAGTGTCAGTGGTGTGTATTACGTCTCAACACAGGAGTATGCTTGATCAGGTTTTGGAATGCTTTAAGATTGTGCCGGATTATGATTTAGACATTATGAAACCGGAACAAACTTTAAGTTATATTACGGCGGAAGTTTTAGCGGGAATAGAAAAAGTTTTGATAAAGGAGAAGCCGGATTTGGTTTTGGTGCATGGGGATACGACCACTGCAATGGCGGCGTCGCTTGCAAGTTTTTATCAACAAATTGAGATTGGGCATGTGGAGGCGGGGTTAAGGACTTACGATAAGAATTCACCTTTTCCTGAGGAAGTAAATCGTCAGATTATTGATAGAGTAGCGGATTATCTTTTTGCTCCGACTAATGTAAGCAGGAAAAACCTTGAAAAAGGGTTGAACAAGGGTCAAAAAATTATAGTTACAGGGAATACTGCGATTGATGCCTTAAAAATGACCATATCGAAAGAGTATAGTCATCCCGATTTGGAGTGGGTAAAGGACGGCAAGTTAATTTTGGTTACGGCGCATCGACGGGAGAATTTGGGTGATCCTATGAGGGGAATATTCAAGGCAATAAAAAGAATTGTCGAAGAGTATCCAGACGTCAAAGTGATTTATCCCGTACATTTGAACAAGAGGGTGCGAGAAGTCGCAAGGGAGATTTTGGGCGATAATGATAGGATAAAATTAATCGAACCATTAGATGTGTTGGATTTCCATAATTTTATGGAGCGGGCGTATTTTATTGTATCGGATAGTGGCGGAGTGCAAGAAGAGGCGCCGTCTTTAGGTAAGCCGGTGCTGGTGATAAGAGATACGACTGAACGGCCAGAAGGAGTTGAGGCTGGTACACTTAAGCTAATAGGGGTCGAAGAGGAAAAAGTTTATAGGGAAATAAAGAAATTGTTGGAAGACGAGGTGGCTTATAACTTGATGGCGAAGTCGAAGAATCCGTATGGTGACGGTTTTGCAAGTAAAAGAATAGTGGATGCTATTTTGAGCGAGAGGTAAGATTTTTGACTAAGTCTTTTGCTTTTGAGAAGGGCTTAAGGATGCGATTGCCGAGTTTGTAGCTGGATGAACCGCGTAATGCGGCAACATCGTTTTGATATTGTTTGATTTTTGTTTCAAGCTCTAGGCAATAGTTTTTGTATAGTCCGGCTTCGCGGGCACTAGAGATACCAAATAAATGATTTTTATAGGAGAGATCTTTTAGCCATTTATCGGTTTTTTGTTTGGAGAAAGAGTCGGAATATTCTTTGCAGGGTTTATCTAGGTCGCAGAGAGCGTAAAAATTGTGATGGACTAATTGACGTTCGGCTCGGGGTACGTGTTTGACTATTTTGCCATAAGCCGTAGCCAGATCTTGGCTTTGAGCTGAAGATATGGGGATGGTTGTGTTTTCGAACTTCGCTTCTTTGGGGTCCATAAAGCCTCGGGTGAGATAGGCTGGGCATTTGATGCAGGAGAGATCTGTGCAATATTGGGTGGTGCCAAAAGGGTATTTGGTGATAATTTCTTGGCGCCATTTTTTGATTTTCTGGGTGGTTTGGCCGGTAAATGGGCTTAATTCTGGGGCGCGACTATTGGCAGAGGCTTCAACGATGTAGCGTTTGATTTCGGAAGAGAATCCGGCTCTTTCGTTCGCCTCGTCGGGCAAACCGATGAGAGGAACTATGTCTAGAAAAACGCCATAGTAGTGGTCGGGAGAGAAGGCGTATGGAGCTTCGATTAGAGTAGTGTTTTTGTTGAAGAATTTACCGCCTAGCTCTGGGAGCTCGATGAAAGCGTATGGTTCGGGGAGCTTTTTGGCTATAGTTTTGCGGAATTTTTCAAAATCTTGAATTGGCATAGCGATGTCCATATCGTCATCCCATGGGATGAAGCCGTTCCATAGTTCGACGCCCAGGGCGGTGCCGCTAATGGCAAAGAAATGAAGGTGATTTTCTTCACAGAGAGTTTTAAATACTGAATATGTTGCTAAATTGATTTTTTGAATCTTTTTAACGATAGGATCAATATCGTCCATAGCTTTATTATACTACCAAAATAGACTTTCGGTGGGTTTTTTGGTAAAATTGAAGAGATGGAAAGAGATTTTAAGACTTTGCTTGAAAAGAGCAAAAAAGCGTTAAAAGAAGATGGGGTTGGGGCTTTTTTGGTGAAAGCTAAAAATTGGACGGCTTTTCGCCTGAAGCATCGGAAACGTGAAAAAGTGATGAAAGATATTTTGTTTGTCAATGGGTGTGGCTTGCCGCATCCTGAGAGATATCGAGTGGACCATCAGATTGAGCAGTTAGAGGCGAATGGTATGACGGTGGACAAAATATATTATACGGAAGTCAACCCTGAAATAATTAAATTTTATCGGGGAGTGATAATTTTTCGTTGCCCGATGACTGACCCAATTGACGAGCTGATTGATAAGGCTAAGTATTTTAATAAAAAAGTGTTTTTTGACGTAGATGATTTGGTGATTGATACGAAATATACCAATGGTATTGAATATGTGCAAGCAATGGACGCTAAGGAACGGAAGATTTATGATGATGGTGTAGTTAAAATGGGGGAAACGATGAAAAAATGTGACTATTTGATTACGACCACTGAGGCTTTAGCGAGAGAGTTGAGGAAATATGGTAAAGAAGTATTCGTGAATAAGAATGTGGCGAGTGAAGAGATGGTAAAATTATCGCTGGAAGCGATGGGCAGGGTAGAGAAGGACTCAGGAGAAATCGTAATTGGATATTTGAGTGGAAGCATTACGCACAATCCGGATTTTGAATTGATAAAACCGGCGTTGATAAAAATTATGGATGAATTTGAAAATACCAAGTTGTGTGTAATGGGGCATTTGGATTTGCCAAAGGAACTGAAGCGATTTGAGGGGAGGGTGATTCGGAAGCCGTTTGCGAATTGGCAAAAATTGCCGGAAGTGATTGCGGGTTTAGATATTAATTTAGCGCCGATTGAGAAAACGATTTTCAATGAGGCGAAGTCGGAAAATAAGTGGACGGAAGCGGCACTTTGCAAAGTGGTGACAGTAGCAAGTGATTTTGGGGCGTTTAAGGACGTGATAGAAAACGGGGTGGACGGAATGCTTTGTAAGACGGGGGAGGATTGGTATGAAAAAATTAAAGAAATAATTGTTGACGAAAAATTAAGGAAGAAGATTGCGGAAAATGCGCACAAGAAAGCAATGAAGGGATATATTTCGACGTATTCTGGTTTGAAGTTGACTAAATTTATCGAATCGAAATTGGCTAAGAATATTGCTTTTGTGTTGCCATCCACGAATATTAGCGGGGGAGTGAATGTGGTATTGAAACATTGCGAAATTTTGCGAAAAGATGGCTGGGATGCAATGGTGATAAATATGGATATGAGTGACGATAATTTTAAAAACAAGGCCGGAGAGGTGAATGTGGTGAGTGGTGTGAAGCATGACGTATTGGCGAGGTTTGACAGAATGGTGGCGACGCTTTATACTACACTGGCTTATGTAAAAACATATGCAGATGTGAAGAAGAAATTATATTTGGTGCAGAATTTTGAGACTAATTTTGGCGATTACGGTGCGAATATGAAAAAAGTAGCGAACGCAACTTATCATGCGTTTGATGATGTCAATTATATTACGATTTCGAAGTGGTGCGAGAAGTGGTTAAAGGAAGAATATGGTAAAGAAGCAAAATTTGCTCCAAACGGGATTAATTTGGATGAATTTGAGTTCAAAGAAAGAAAGTTTGGGCGAGAGAAAGTGAAGGTTTTGATTGAAGGGAATTCGGATGATTATTATAAAAATGTGGACGAGAGTTTTCGGGTGGTGGAGAAATTGGATCCGGAAAAATACGAGATTGTCTATTTGTCGTATCAAGGTGAGCCGAAGAATTGGTATAGAGTAGATAAGTTTTACCACCGGGTGCCGCATGAAGAAGTGGGGAAGATTTATGGCGAATGTGATATTTTGTTAAAGACGAGCATCCTGGAGAGCTTTTCGTATCCGCCGCTAGAGATGATGGCAACGGGTGGATACGTAGTAGCGGTACCGAATGAGGGGAATGTGGAATATTTGAGGGATGGGGAAAATTGTTTGTTTTATGAGCAGGGAGATGTTGATCAGGCAGTGGAAAAAATAAATGAACTAACGAAAAATGAAGAATTGAGAAAGAAATTGGTAGGGAATGCCAAAAAGACGGTAAATGAAAGAGATTGGGCTAAGGTTGAAAAGAAGGTGTTGGAACTATATAAATAGGAGTTGAGGCGTGAAAAAAGTATTGTATGTAGTGGAGGATGAGATAAGTGCGCAATTTCGGTATCGGGTGAAGAACGTAATGGAAGCGATGGGCGTAAGTAAACAATGGGATGTGGAATGGTGTCTAAAATCGGGAATTGAAAAAGTAAGATTTGTTGAATATGATTTGGTGGTGATTTTGAGGCAGACGGCGAAAGATAATGCGATACTTGATTTTATTCAGAAAGCTCAGTCGTTAGGAATAAGGGTTTTATTTGATTTGGATGATTTGGTTTTTGATTTTCGGGATTTGCCGCTCTTGATGGAATCTACGAACAGTCGGAATGTATTTTATTGGACAGGATATTTTTGGGGGGTTCGGAGAATTGCGAAAATGGTCGATGGGTTTTTGTGCACAAATGAGTTTTTGGGAAAGAAGTTGAAGCGGAGTTTTGGGAAAGGATACCAAGTAATTCCGAATTCGTTAAATCGTGAACAGGTTGAGGTTTCGGAGAAGTGCGTGAAAAATAAAAAATGGGACAGTTTTCGTATCGGGTATTTTAGTGGGTCGCCGACACATGCAAAAGATTTTGCAGTGGCGGAACCAGAATTGATAAAGTTTTTGGATAAACATGATGATGTTGTGTTGAATGTGGTGGGGTACATGCGATTTTCGAAGGGGGCGGGAGAATTGTTGAAAAAGGGAAGGATTCGTTTTTTGCCGTTGGTGGATTTTCGAAAATTGCAGAGACTAATGACGGAGGTGGATGTGAATATTGCGCCGCTCGTGGTAAATGATTTTACGAATTGTAAATCGGAATTAAAGTTTTTTGAAGCGGCGGTGGTAGAGACGACAACGATTGCTTCGCCTATATATACTTTTAAAAAAGCGATTGTGGATGGAAAAAATGGGTATTTGGCGCAGCCGGGCGAGTGGTATGATAAACTAGAATATTTATATCGGCATCCAGAAAAAAATCGTGAGGTGGCATTAGCGGCAAAAAAATACGCGTTAGAGAACTATTATGGCAAAAAGTTTTTGCAGGAAGTGGAGGCGGCGTATGATAGCTTCGCTAAATAAAAAAGTATCGGTGATAGTGCCGAATTATAATTACGGGCGATATATAAAAAAACGGATTCGTTCTATTCTCAGGCAAACTTATCCGATTTATGAATTGATCGTTTTGGATGACAATTCGATGGATGGGAGTGCGGAGCTAATAAAGAATTTGGTTTTGGATTTGAAACTAAAAAATCCAGAGTTAAATATTAAGTTTGTGCCGAGTGAAAAGAATTCTGGCAAGGCGATGAGCCAATGGAAAAAAGGTTGGGAGATGGCGACGGGAGATTATATTTGGATTGCGGAGGCGGATGATTTATGCAGGCGGGATTTTTTGGCGGAAGTGATGAAGGGATTTGATGATCCGGAGGTGGTGCTGTCCTATACAGAGTCGGAAATCATAAATAGTTGGGGGGTGGTTTTGGCGCCGAATTTTCGGTGGTCGCGGGATAAGGAAAAAACGGGACATTATAATTCGAACTATACGAAAGATGGATTTAGGGAAATTGAAGAGATAATGGCGATTAGATGCACGATTCCGAATGTGTCGGCGGTGGTGATAAAGAAAGAAAAAAAGTTTTTGAAATATTTAGAGGAGGCGTTAAAATTTTCGCAGGTGGGGGATTGGTATTTTTATGCGAAGGTACTGGAAAACGGAAAGATAAGCTATAATCGGAAAGCGCTAAATAAGTTTAGGATACATGAGGGGAGTAAGACTGAAAAGTCAAAAAAAGATAGCCGGCATTACGAGGAAATTTTGGAGTTGCACGAATATTTCAAAAAGAATTACCAGATAGATAAGAAGGTTTCGGAAAGAATAGAGGCAGAAGAGGCGCGAGTTCGAGCAAAACATGGTATAATTGAAGTAAAGTAACAGGGAGTTATTTTATGAAAGGAATTATACTTGCAGGGGGGTCGGGGACGAGGTTATATCCGTTGACACTAGGGACTTCGAAGCAGATGTTGCCGGTGTATGATAAGCCGATGATTTATTACCCGTTGTCGACATTGATGTTAGCGGGGATTCGAGATATTTTGGTGATTTCGACGCCGGATGATTTGCCGAATTTTGAGAGATTACTAGGTGATGGCAAAGCGATGGGGCTAAATTTATCGTATAAGGTGCAGCCGTCGCCAGATGGATTAGCACAAGCGTTTATTTTGGGAGAAGAGTTTATTGGTGAAGATGGGTGTGCGATGGTGCTGGGCGATAACATTTTCTATGGCTCAGGATTTAGCGAAAAATTAAAAGATGCGACCAAAAAAGCCGAGGAGGGTAGGGCGACAGTATTTGGTTATCACGTGATGGATCCGGAGAGGTTTGGTGTGGTGGAATTTGATGAAAATTGGCATGCGGTTTCGATCGAAGAAAAGCCGGAGAATCCGAAGAGTAATTATGCGGTGACCGGTTTGTATTTTTATCCGGCTGGGGTGTCGGCGAAGGCTAAGGAAGTGAAGCCGTCAGCACGGGGTGAATTGGAAATTACGACGTTGAATGAGATGTATTTAGACGAGGGGCTTTTGGATGTGCAACTTTTAGGACGAGGGTCGGCATGGCTGGACACTGGGACGATGGATTCGCTAGCCGATGCGTCGGATTTTGTGAGAGTAGTGCAAAAGCGGCAGGGAATTCAGATTGCGGCACCGGAGGAAGCAGCTTATAAGAACGGTTGGATTACGAAAGAAGAGTTGTTGGCTTCGGCGGAGAAGTATAAAAAATCTTCATATGGGCAACATTTGTTTAAGGTGGCAGAAGGGAGAGTGTGGGACTAATGGGGAAGTTCAAGTTTAATCCGACTAGACTAAAGGGGGTGTATGTGATTGAGCCGACGGTGTTTGGAGATGAGCGGGGGTATTTTATGGAGACTTATTCGGAGACGGATTTTAGAGAAGCGGGACTGGATTACGAATTTGTGCAGGATAACCAGTCATCATCGTGGCGTGGGGTTCTCCGGGGGTTACATTTTCAGAAAGAGCATCCGCAGGCGAAGTTGGTACGAGTTTTGTCGGGCGAAGTGTTTGACGTGGCGGTAGATTTACGTGAGAATAGCCCGACCTATGGTCAGTGGGTAGGGGAACTACTGTCGGCGGATAATAAAAAGCAGCTGATGATTCCGCGAGGATTTGCGCATGGTTTTTTGGTAGTTTCGGAGACGGCGGAATTTGCCTATAAATGTGATGAATTTTACCATCCGGAAGATGAAGGTGGGATGATGTATGATTCTTGCGGAATTGAATGGCCGGAAGTGGAGGGGGAATTAGTGTTGTCGGAAAAGGATTTGAAACATCCAAAATTGTCTGAACTAGAATTTAAGTTTAAGGAGGTCTAATGGATAAAAAAACGATAATTGTAACTGGTGGGGCGGGGTTTATTGGGTCGAACTTTGTGTATTATATGTTGAAAAAATATCCGGCATATAGAATTGTATGTTTGGATGCGTTGACGTATGCGGGGAATTTGTCAACTCTGAAGAAGGCTTTAGAAAATGAGAATTTTCGGTTTGTAAGAGCGGACATTCGTGACGCGGAAGCAGTGGATAAGTTGTTTGCGGAAGAAAAACCGGACATTGTGGTGAACTTTGCGGCGGAAAGCCATGTGGATCGTTCAATTGAGAATCCGCAGTTGTTTTTGGAAACTAATATCATGGGGCCGGAAGTACTGATGGAAGCTTGCCGGAAATATGATGTGAAACGATATCACCAAGTATCAACGGATGAGGTGTATGGAGATTTACCGTTAGATAGACCGGATTTGTTCTTTACGGAAAAAACGAATTTGCATGCATCTTCGCCGTATAGTGCGTCAAAGGCTTCGGCAGATTTGGTGACGATGGCTTATCATAGAACATATGGATTGCCGGTAACAATTTCGAGATGTTCGAATAATTATGGGCCGTATCATTTTCCGGAAAAGTTGATCCCACTGATGATTATTAATGCTCTGAATGATAAGCCTTTGCCGGTGTATGGGGATGGAAAGAATGTGCGGGATTGGCTGTATGTGGAAGATCATTGTAAAGCGATTGATATGATTATCCATGCTGATTGTGTGGGCGAAGTGTATAATGTGGGTGGCCACAATGAGATGGCGAATATTGATATTGTAAAATTGATTTTGAAAGAATTAGGGAAGCCGGAAAGTTTGATTACGTTTGTGGAGGATCGGAAAGGGCATGATAGGCGGTATGCGATTGACCCGACTAAGATTCGTGAACAGTTAGGTTGGGAGCCGGAAACGAAATTTGAAAATGGAATCGTGAAGACGATAAAGTGGTATCTAGATCATAAAGATTGGTGGGAGGAGATAATTTCGGGGGATTATCAAAATTATTACGCCAAGATGTATGGAGATAAATAAATGAAGGTGTTGGTGACGGGAACGAGCGGACAATTGGGATATGACGTGGCGGAGGAATTGTTGCGACGTGGACATGAGGCAGTGGGGGCGGATCGGTCTGGGGGTGAAGGTGATTTTGAGCGAGTGCAACTGGATATTACGGATGCGGAGAAGGTGATGGAGGTGGTGCGCGAGTTGAAGCCAGAGGCAATTGTTCATTGTGCGGCGTGGACAAATGTGGATGGGGCGGAAGCGCCAGAAAATTTGGAAAAGGTGCGGGCGGTGAACGTGAAGGGGACGCGGAATTTGGCGTTGGCTGCGAAAGAAGTGGATGCGAAATTTGTATATATATCGACGGATTATGTGTTTGATGGGTCTGGTGAGCGACCATGGGAGACGGATGACAAAAATTATGCGCCGATAAATGTGTATGGGCAATCTAAGTTGGACGGGGAATTAGAAGTTTCTGGTATTTTGGACAAATATTTTATCGTGAGGATTGCGTGGGTATTTGGGCGGAATGGGAAGAATTTTGTGAGGACGATGCTGAAAGTGGCAGAAGGGCGTGAAGCGGTGAAAGTAGTGGATGACCAAATTGGTACGCCGACCTATACTTTTGATTTGGCGCGGCTTTTGGTGGATATGATTGAAAGCGATAAATACGGATATTATCACGCGACGAATGAGGGCGGGTTTATTTCGTGGGCGGATTTTACGAAAGAGATTTATAAGCAAGCAGGAGTTTACTGCAGGGTGGAGCCGGTGACGACGGCGGAATATGAAGAAATTGCGGGTAAGACAGTGGCGAAGCGGCCGTTTAATTCGAGATTGGACAAGTCTAAGTTGGTGGAGGCGGGTTTTGAGCCTTTGCCGGATTGGCGGGATGCGCTGGGACGATATTTGAAGGAGGTAAAATGAAAAAAGAAATAGCAGTACTTATTCCGTGTTACAACGAAAGCAAGACGATTGAGAAAGTAGTGAAGGAATATAAGAAGGCTTTGCCGGAAGCGAAGATTTATGTGTATGATAATAACTCGACGGATGGAACGGGAGAGATTGCTAAAAAAGCGGGGGCGATAGTTAAGGCTGAGCATCGGCAAGGTAAAGGCAATGTAGTGCGAAGTATGTTTCGGGATATTGAAGCGGATTGCTATTTGATGATTGATGGGGACGGAACCTATCCAGCGGACGTGGCGAGAAAGATGTGTGATATGGTGCTGGATGGTGGCGTAGATATGGTGGTAGGCGATAGGCTTTCTTCGACTTATTTTAAAGAAAACAAAAGACCGTTTCATAATGTAGGGAATAGGACGGTGCGATTTTTGATTAATATGATTTTTCGGAGTCATATTAAGGATATCATGACGGGGTATCGGGCGTTTTCGCGAGATTTTGTGAAAACTTATCCAGTGTTATCTAAGGGTTTTGAGATTGAAACTGAGATGACCATTCACGCGCTAGATAAAAATTTTTATATTGAAGAAATACCGGTAAACTATAAAGATCGTGAAGAGGGTAGCGAATCGAAATTAAATACGGTTAGCGATGGGATTAAAGTAATCACGACGATTGCGAGATTATTTGAAGAACATAAGCCGATGCTGTTTTTTGGGATAGTGAGTTTGATATTATTGGGCATTGCATTAATTATGGGCATTCCGGTGTTGGTAGAATTTTTCCAGACCGGTGAAGTATTGAGATTCCCAACTTTGATTGTGGCGGGGCTGCTGATCGTGATTGCAGTTTTGATGATGGTATGTGGGATTATTCTGCAGGTGGTAGTAAGAAAGCATAAAGAGATGTTTGAGATAAACTTGAACAATTTAAAAATAATAAGTGGCGGGGCTAAATAAAGAGTAAGGTGTGCTAAAATATACTCATGAAACGAAGACTTCTCACAATCTTAAAAAACTATAAGTTTTATTTGATTGTAGTTTGTGGCGCCTTGTTGACTTTGACGGTTAAGCACGTCCTTTCCGTCAATTCGGTTGGACATTCTATGATCATTTCGCTTGCTGTTTTAACGGTTTATTTAGGCATTGTGTGGACGTTCTTTTATTTGCGGAAACGGGAAGTTCCTATGGAAAAACTTTTCCTCCTGTTTGCTATTCCGCTTGGGATTGCTTTTTTGGTTTTTCTGCCCCCCGGCGAATCTCCTGATGAGATTAACCATTTTAAACGCGCCTATGCTATTACTGAGGGTTATTTTGTCTCTGAAGTCTATGATGACTTTGGCCATGCTGGGGCTGAATTGCCTGTAGGTTTTCAGGATTCTTTAGTGACTAAACCAAAACAGGGCGCCTATACTGAAGTGATTACAAAATTAAGTGAGCCAGTTTCTGAGGAGAAGGCGTATGCAGCGTTTAACAACACTTCTTTATATCATTGGCTTTGTTATTTGCCTCAAATTGTTGGTATTTCGATTGGCAAGGTTTTTGGTGCTTCGTTGGAGCTTATGGCGTATTTTGCCGAGATAGTCAATTTTGTTGTCTGGCTGTTGTTGATTTATTTTTCGATTAAACTTGTTCCTAAGTTCAAAACAATTATTATGTTTTTAGCTTTACTGCCTATTACTCTTCAAGAGGCGACTTCTCTTGCGCCGGACGCATTGGCGATTGGTTTGGGTATTTTTCTCACGTCTTATGTTTGTTATTTGACTTATGTTCAGAAAACTAAGCTTAAGTTTTGGGGGATAGCTTTACTTTACGTCTTAGCAATTTTAATTGGCTACTGTAAGATTGTTTATCTTCCGCTTGTGGCGTTGTATCTGCTTATTCCTGCAGAAAGGTTTGGCTCAAAGCGTGCTAAATGGATCTATGCATCTCTACTCGCTGTGATTTTGCTTGTTTTAAATCTTAGTTGGCTGTCTATTTCATCTCAGTTCCTAGTTGAGTTTAATCCGGGTGTCGACTCGCATGAGCAGATTGTCGGTATTTTGCAAAATCCGTTTCACTATCTCATGGTGCTATTTAACAGCTTTAATGTTATGGGAGAATTTTATTTTACTTCGCTGCTGGGCATTAATCTCGGGGCATTTACGTTTAACCTCCCGACTATTTTCTTTCTCATTTCCTTCGCTTTGTTTGTCATTTTGTTTGCCCAGCGCGATGAAGCTTTGAAGGTTACGGCATTTCAGCGAGTAATATTTGGTGCGACTTTTTGTGTCATCCTACTCTTGACTTTTACGAGTATTTATATCCAATGGAGTCCTGTTAATCTTTCTTACGTTGATGGTGTGCAGGGGCGATACTTTTTGCCGGTGCTTTTGTTGGTCCCGCTTGCTATAGCGGCGTGCCCGCGATCTAAAACTTCTGCGGGTGCCCGACGAGCTATTGTTTCGCTGGATACCGTTGTTTGTTACGCGCTTACTACTAACCTGATTGCGGTTGTTATGTTCTTTGCGCAGAATGTCTAAATTGCTCCGGTGCGCCTCTATTTGTGCTATAATTAGTTAGAGAATAATAAAATGGAGAGTTTAGGATGGGGAGGCAGAAGGTTGGTAAAAAAACCGATTGTAAAGCTGATGAGAAATCGCCAAAGACCGGTAGGGCGGCAGATGTTTTGAAAGAGGGAAAAAGTTTTCTGAAAAAGCACGGAGGCAAGCTTCTCACCTTTCTCTTTTTTGCGGTTTTGTTTGTGTTTGGTTTGCATTTCCTGCCCAGTGTGAATGGGAATTTTGATGAGAATGTGGAGCAGAATATTCTATTGTCGAACATAAAAGATTATGCCGAAGAGTTCCATGTTGATGAGGTTACCGAGGCAATTCATAGTCAAGGGATTTTAGCGATTAGCGTTGATCCGAATCGGGATCATGGTATTGCGCCGTATTATCTTTTTGCGCCTATATTGGTTTTGAAGAGCAAATACCCGCATATTGTTTCGGTTTTGTGGCATTTTTATACTTATTGCCTTGCTTTTCTTGGCGTGATTTTCTTTTATTTGTTGATGCAATATTTGTTTAAGAATAAAAAGATGTCCATAGTTTTGACGATGCTTTATTTTTTGACACCGCGGATATTTGTGGATAGTCTGCATAATAATAAAGACATAGTTTTCATGGCGCTGCTCGTGGTGATGATTTATTTTGGTGTTAGATTGATTCGAGAAAAAGAATTTAGATGGGCGGTATTGTTCGCGTTGGTCGGGGCTTTTGTCTGCAACATAAAAATTTTGGGTTTGTTCTTTGTTGGAATTGTTGGCTTGGGATATATTGCTTATTTGACGATAAAGAAAGAATGGTCGACCCGAAATCTTTTGTGCGGATTGACTGCCGCTATTGCAGTTCTTTGCCTTTATATAGCTTTGACGCCAGCAATATGGGGTGATGGGCACTTTGCCCTGTTTGAATATATCCAATATTGTCTTGGCAATGCGGTTGATTTTAGTGCTAATACTGCTGTTATGTTTGAAGGGGTCGTGCACCGTCACAGCGAAAATCCTTTGCCTTGGTATTATATTCCGAAACTGATTTTGGTGACTATTCCGATAATTATTTCGGTTTTGTTTATTGTTTCCAGTATTACGGTTGTTGTTGACCTTATCAAAAATATTAAGCATCGGAAGTTTGATTTTAATAATTTTGTTTTTATATTGGTCCTGACGATGTTCTTAGTGCCGCTGGGTATTGCTATATTTTCAAATCCAAATCTCTATAATGGTTGGCGCCATTTTTACTTCCTGTATTCTTTGATGGTGATTGTCGGGAGTTATGCGGTGTTTAAGTTTAAAGA
Organism: Candidatus Saccharimonadota bacterium; assembly: GCA_017514025.1. GTDB lineage: Bacteria > Patescibacteriota > Saccharimonadia > Saccharimonadales > Saccharimonadaceae > Nanosyncoccus. The sequence goes on from JAFWLB010000002.1 coordinate 169,726, forward strand.
TTACAAGAAGATTAATTTAACTATTATGGTTTTGATTGGCTTGACGATCACCAATAATGTCTGCTGTCTTTTTAAATATGGCATGGCGAATACCGCTTATTATAATATTCTTCTTGGGACTGACAATTTGGCTGGGGTTTATGAATTGGATTATTATAATGCTTCTTCACAAGAAGCCTTGAAAAAGTTTTTGGCTTCGGGGGAACTTGAAGAGAACGAGGATGGTATGCTCTATTTATACTCCACTGGTTTTGGCGAAGTGGTGATTGGCGACATGAAAACTTATATCAATCCGGGGATCAGTCGGAAGATAGTTCTAGTCACTAAGGATACTATTAAGAAATATCAGGATGAAGGGAAGATAATTTACAATATGTCTAATCCTGTTTATCGCTATAACGACGTTTCGGATTATGAGCTAACTTATTCCTATAAGATGTTTAATAATGAGGTGATAAATTTTTATAAGGTAAATTAGGAGTTTGATAATGAAAAAAGAAAATATTCTCTATTTGGTTATTCCGTGTTACAACGAAGAGCCGGTTTTGGCTGAGACTACTAGCAGATTGACTGACAAAATGGAGCGGATGATAAAAGCTAAATTGGTCTCGCCAAAAAGTAAAATTATGTATGTTGATGATGGCTCGAAGGATGGTACTTGGACTTTGATTGAAAAATTACATAAAGATAATAAGTTTGTTGAAGGTGTTAAACTTGCCAAGAATCGTGGTCACCAAAATGCTCTTCTCGCTGGTCTTATGACGGCTAAAGAATATGCCGATATTCTTATTTCTATGGACGCCGATTTGCAAGATGACGTTGAGGTTTTGGATGATTTTATTAAGGAGTATGACGAAGGTTCGGAGATTGTTTATGGAGTTAGGTCGTCGAGAAAAAAGGATACTTTTTTCAAAAGGAATACCGCGCAGCTTTTTTATAAATTGATGACAAAACTTGGCGTGGACGTTGTTTATAATCATGCCGATTATCGTTTGATGAGCAAAAGAGCCGTTAACGAATTGGAAAAATATAGTGAGGTGAACCTATTTTTAAGGGGGATTATCCCGCAAATTGGTCTCAAGACTTCTACTGTGGAGTATGAAAGAAAAGAAAGGTTTGCGGGCGAGAGTAAATACCCTTTGAAAAAGATGCTAGGTTTTGCACTGGAAGGGGTCTTGTCGTTTAGTGTTAGCCCGTTGAGAATTATTACGATCCTTGGATTACTGATTTCTTTTATCAGCTTTGTTTTTCTGATTTATGTGATTGTTGGACATTTTGTTAATGGGAATGTTGCTGGTTGGACTACGACTGTTGCTCTGGTCTGTTTCTTTGGCGGGTTCCAGATTCTTTGTATGGGCGTAATTGGTGAATATATTGGTAAGATTTATAGCGAGACTAAGCGTCGACCGAGATATTCGATAGAGAAGATTTTGTCGAGAAAGTAGCGGCGCTATGGGAAAAAGGATAATGGACAAAAACGAGTTAAAGAAGCTTGCGAAAAAACATACGTTCGCTATATGCGCGTATAAGGAATCTGAGTATTTGGAAGATTGCATTAAGTCATTGCTGAATCAGACGATTCAGACTAACTATCTGATTGTTACATCGACGCCCAATAAGTATATCAAAACTTTGGCTAAGAAGTATGGAATACCTTGTTATGTTAGAAAGGGGAAATCCGATATTCAAGACGATTGGAATTTTGCCTATAATCAATCTAAAACTGAATTGGTGACGATCGCTCATCAGGACGATCTTTATGAACCTGAATATGTGAAGTATATTTTAGATAGTTATGATAAGAGAATTCTTATGTATAACACTGACTATACGCCATATAAAAATGGTGTTGACGCTTCAGATAGCAATAGTAAAATTAAACGGGTTTTAAAGTTTTTTACGAAATATAAATTTTTTGCGCGGTTTAGATTTTTTAAAGTTATGTCGCTGGCGTTTGGCAATTCGATAAATTGTCCGTCCGTGACTTACAATAAAAAGTTGCTTGGAGATACGGTTTTTACTTCGGAATTGAAGTTTGGCCTCGACTGGGATACTTTTCTTAAAATTGCTCGGAAGAAGGGGATTAGCCTTTATATTCCGCATAAATTAGTGAAATATCGTATTCATGATGACGCCACAACTAAAAAATTTATTCTGGATAATAAGCGCCAAGAGGAAGATATGACTATGTTTTGTAAAGTTTGGCCGCGTTGGGTTGCGAGGCTAATCATGAAATTTTATATTAAGTCCTACGATACTTACGACTAAGAGGCTAGCTCCAGAGTTTTTTGTAGGCTTTGGCGATCTTTTCAGGGTCACCGTCTAGGGCGATTTTGCCGTTTTCGATTAATATGGCGCGGGTGCAATATTTGGTGACGTTGCCCATATCGTGGGTGACGAGAATAACAGTTTGTTTTCCTTTGATGGAGGCAAAGTAGTCAGCGCATTTTTGTTGGAAGGCGGCATCGCCGACAGCGAGGACTTCGTCAAGGAGGAGGATGTCGCCTTTGGCGCGGATGGCAATGGAAAAGGCAAGGCGGACTTGCATGCCGCTGGAATAGTTTTTGAGTTTCTGGTCCATGAAGGGGCGGAGTTCAGCGAAATCGATAATTTCGTCATACATGGCGTCCATTTCTTTGTTGCTAAAACCGAGAAGGGCGCCGTTTAAGTAGATATTTTCGCGGCCAGAAAGTTCGGGATTGAAACCAACGCCGAGTTCGATGAATGGAACAAGGGTACCGTTGATATTGATGGAGCCTTTTTCGGGGAAGTAGATTTTGGCCAAGGTTTTAAGCAAGGTGGATTTGCCGGAGCCGTTGCGGCCGACGATGCCAATGAACTCGTTCTTGCGGACATCGAAGCTGATGCCATTTAGAACTTTCTGTTCTTTGTAGCCTTTGATGCCTTTGAGGCGGTTGAAGATGGCTTGTTTTAGGCCCCAAGCACGTTCAGTTGGGAGCTTGAAACTTTTGTGGAGATTTTTGACTGAAACTACAATGTCGCTCATATTTAGATTTCCTCTGCGAAACGTTTAGATTTCTTACGGAAATACCAGGAGCCCCAGACGAGCAGGATGATAACGAGTAGAATAGGGATGAACGGAAGGGCGGGGTTGGTTTCGCCGACATAGCCCCAAGTAGTGATGGTCTCTGGAGTGATTACTAAATAGCGAAAATCTTGGATAACTTGGGCGATGGGATTTAAAAGGATGATTTTAGCGGCTATACTGCTGGTGGCGATGATCATGGAGATGGGATAGATGATGGGCACAGCATAGAAAAGAGCCTGAGTGAGGACGTCCCAGATAGAAGTGATATCGCGGTATTTAACATTGATGGCGCCAAATAGAAAAGATATGCCAAGGGCGAGGCAATAAAATTCAAAGAGAACAAGCGGAGCAAGAAGCCAGGTCCAACTGGGGGCGATGCCATCAAGGAGAGCAAAGATGGCGACTACTACCATGTTGATAAGTAAGTTGATGACCGCAGTGAGAGTGGCGGAAACTACAACGATGTATTTAGGAAAACAGATTTTACGGATGAGGTCTCCGCGGGTAACGATGGCTTGGATACCCTGATTGGTGCATTCAGTGAAGAAAGCCCAAAGGGTAGTACCGGCGAGGAGATAAACCGGGTAATGAGGGATGTCGCCGCCAAACCTTAATAGTTTGCCAAAGACTACATAAAGGATGGCGAACATCATGAGAGGACGGAGAAGAGCCCAAAGGTAACCGAGGATGGAGCCTTGATAGCGAAGTTTAAAATCGGTTTTAGTAAGTTCCTTTAAGAGGACGCGATTGCCTTTGTAAAGAAAATTAGGAATTGCCATGTAATATATTATACACTATTTTGGAGATTTAGAGGAGGACTTGGGTTGGTGTTTGGTAGGTTTGCCGAAGACGAATTTGTCGTATAAAAGGTAATTCAGAATGGTCACGACGATGGTGGTGAGGATGAAGGCACCGGTAGTAAGAGTGAAGTCGTAAGAGAATGGAATGTGGAGGGCCTGAAAAATGTTAAAGGCAAATTCATAAAGTGGAGCAATATAGCTAAAAAGTTGGGTGAGAATGGGGCCGACGGCAACGGTGAGTATGATATTCCAGATGAAAAATTTGTAGATAGCTGTTTTGGTGATAGGGCGTTCTTTCCAAGTAATCCTAGAATGAAGAATGTAGGCTAAAATGGTGGTCGCCGCAGTGGCTATGAAAGTGGAAAGCCAGATAAGGTCATTGTTTTTGATGATTAAGTTGGCCAGGATTGCGTAAAAACCGTAGTTGAAGAGGGCTAGGGTAGTACCGACGATTAAATATCTGGTGGCGTGTTTGGATGCTGCGACGTCTTTAGGAGCAGCTTTAGCGATTGTCTCGGCCTCTTTTTCCATAGTATATATTATAACATGGTAGAGGTTGTTTTAGCTTTGATTGATGAATGTGAGAGTGTCGCGGATGGCGTCGTCGATAGTGAGTTTGGCGTGCCAGTTTAGTTCTTTGATAGCTTTAGTGGGGTCGGCCCAGAATTCTGGGAGATCGCCGGGACGGCGAGGCGCGAACTTGTGAGGGAGAGGTTGGTCGGAGATTTTCTCGAAGGCATGGATTATTTCGAGAACTGATGCAGGTTGGCCGGTGCCGAGATTATAGGCTTCAAATCCGGGCTTTAATACTGAGATAGCTGCGAGGTGACCTTTAGCGAGGTCGACGACGTGGATATAATCACGGCGGCAAGTGCCGTCGGGAGTGGGATAATCGTGGCCGTAAACAGAGAGCTTCGAGATTTGACCGCGATAGACTTTGGTGATGATGGGCATGAGATTGTTGGGGATGCCATTAGGGTTTTCACCGAGGAGACCGGAAGGGTGATTGCCAATGGGGTTGAAATATCGCAAAGCGATGGCGCAAAAATTGGGGTTTGAAGCGGCCGCGTCTTTCATGATTTCCTCGATCATGTATTTGGTTTTGCCGTAGGGGCTGGAGATGTTTTGGCCGGTAGGGAGATTTTCGGTATATTTGGGGGTGCCAGGGTTACCGTAAACAGTGGCGGAAGAGGAGAATATGAAATTATTGACTTGGTTAGCTTGCATGGCTTCAAGAAGATTGATAGTGCCGGTGATGTTGTTGCGATAATAAAGTAGCGGTTTTTCGACAGACTCGGCAACGGCTTTAAGGCCGGCAAAATGAATGACGAGGTCAAAGTGGTTTTCTTGAAAGATTTGATTGGTGGCTGTTCGATTAGTAAGATCAACGTGATAAAATTTGGGTTTGGTGCCGGTAAGTTTGGTAATTTGTTCAAGGACGGTTTTTTTGCTGTTGATGAGATTGTCGACGATAGTGACGTCGTGGCCTTGATTGATTAGTTCGATGGCAGTGTGAGAGCCGATGTAGCCGGTGCCGCCAGTAATAAGTATTTTCATGCGTTTATTATAACATATGACAATACGCTCTTTAGTTTTTTGGAGTTTATGTTATAATATATAGTATAGAATCATAATGGTGAGGACCATAAAATGAAAAAAAGAGTGTTTATGGTATTGCTAATGGTGATATTGGCAGGGTTTTTGGTGGTGCCGACAGTAATGGCGAAAGAAAAGAGCGCATCGATTAGCTATCAAACACATGTGCAGAATGTGGGCTGGCAAGATTGGAAAGTAGATGGTCAAATGGCGGGGACGACTGGTCGGGCCCTGAGACTAGAGGGAATAAAAATCAATTTGGATTTGGATGGATATGAAGGTGGGGTAGAATACCAAACACATGTGCAGAATATAGGATGGCAAGGCAAGGTAGAAAATGGGGAAATGTCTGGGACGAGTGGGCAAGCTCTGAGACTGGAAGCGATTAGGATTAATTTGACTGGCGAGGTGGCTGATAACTATAGTGTTTGTTACCGAGTGCATGCGCAGAATTTTGGTTGGCTAGGATGGGCTTGTGATGGCAGTTCGGCAGGGACGGCGACTTATGGATATCGGTTGGAGGGGATTGAGATTAAGATGGTGAAAAAGACTGATTTGGGCAATGTTGGGATGGGCGATGCATACCAGACCAGAATGCTGAAGTATAGGACGCATGTGCAAAATGTAGGGTGGCAGGGCTACAAGTGGGACGGAGAGATGTCGGGGACGAGCGGGCAAGCTTTGAGACTGGAAGGAATAAACATCTCTCTCGGTGATATAGATCCGATGACTGGTGGGATTACTTATAGAACGCATGTACAGAATGTGGGCTGGCAAGACTGGAAGTCTAATGGAGAGATGTCTGGGACGTCAGGTAGATCGTTGAGATTAGAGGGAATTGAAATAAAATTGACGGGGGATATTGCTATTTGTTACGATGTTTATTATCGGACACATGTGCAAAACGTAGGTTGGCAGGATTGGAAGAAAAATGGTGAAATGGCGGGGACGTCGGGGCAAGCGTTGAGATTGGAAGGGATTGAGATTAAGCTGATGGCGACGGATAGATGTGGTGTTGGTAGCATTGGTCCGATTGATGATGGTGGTGAAAATGGTGGGGATGAAGGCGGTAACCAAGGCGATGAGAACAATGGAAATGGGGAGGCTAAGTTGGTGCATTTTACGGAAGAGGCGCCAATTGTGGAAGCGAGCCCGGATGCGTTTGGGCCCTATGACTATGGAGTAATTGCGAAGTATGCGGACGAGAATTTATATGTAGATGGGTTTGAATTTGAAATATTTGAGAATGAAGAAAATTATTCCCCATGGGTCGCTTCTAATACGCCAAAACGAACAGCATGGGACGCCGAGAATCAAACGTCGTTGGTTAATGCGATTGAGTATGATTGGACATTGGCTAAAATAGGAGAAAGAACTGGTCGGCAAGAAATAAGGGCGCGAAGCTATGGAGTGGTTAATGGTGAACGTCAATACAGTGCGTATAGTGAGCCGTTTTATGTGGAATATGATAATTTGAATATAGATTTGGATGGTGGAGAAATGCCAGAATTGATATGGCCGTACAAGGAAGGTGATGCAGTATTGGTGGGCGCGGGGAAGGACAGTTATTTCTATGGACAGGAATATAAGCTGCTGAATCCGAATAAATATGGCTATAAGTTTATGGGTTGGACGGGAAGCAATGGTGAAGTTCCACAGAAAGATGTTTATATTGTGGCAGATACTACAGGTGAGTTAAACTACACGGCAAATTGGGAAGAAGTGCCGGAGGAGTATTATTTGACTTTGGAAACTCCGAATTTGGTGAGGGACGAGTTGCCTGATGGTGGGAGAGCGGGAACAATGACCGATTATCGGTTGAAGGTGTATTATGATGATGTGGAGTATTATGTGGATGGGTTTGAGATTTATCGGACTGATGAAGATGGCGAGAATTTGACTTTGATCGAAACGACGACGCACGGGGAGGCGGAACATAATTATTATGATGAGAGCGGTCGGCGGCATATGAGTGATTCAGAAGTGAATAGGTCGCTCGAGATGGAAATAGCTGATCGGGAGATGTATTATAAAGCTCGAGCATTTAAGATGGTGGGAGATGAGAAGAAATATAGTCGTTTTTCGGATGTGCTGAAGGTAGAGTCTGGAATAATGGAATTAGATCTTGATGGGGGGACTTTGCCAGAATATGTGACGGCGGATGGCGTGCCGAATATCCACAATGGCGTGGGTTATGTATATGAGAGGGAAGTGGGCGATTATGTTTCGGGAAAGATGTATGTATATAATCAGGAATATAGATTGGCGGAGCCGGAAAAAGAGGGATATACTTTTGCGGGCTGGACGGGTAGTAATGGTGAAGTGCCAGAGAAAAATGTGAGAATTGCGGCTGGAACGACGGGCGTGGTGAGATATAAGGCGAATTGGATAGAGGGCGAATCGGAGCTAAATGTAGCGCGGCCGATAATAGTATGGAAAGATTCGGCGACGATGGCAGTAAGAGTGCAGATAGGAAACACGAATCATGGTGACTATGCGAATGGGTTCGAGTTAGGGTATAGTAGTTTGCCGGAAGGGGAGTTTGTAAAATATAGCGAATGGTGTTCGGTTTCTCCATACAGTAGTGGTGTTTATGGGTCGTTGATTATGGAGTGTTCGATGCTTCCTAGTGAGATTAACTCGGATATTTACTTGGCGGCGCGAGGATACAGGGATGTTGAAGGAGGAAGAATTTACGGAGAATGGTCGGAGCCAGTATTGGTGAGAGTGCAGTCGGTAGAATTTGATTTAAATGGCGGCAGTGAAGATGGGATGGGAATGGGCTATGGAACTGCCGATGAAGAACCTTTTGCGATAATAGAGCCGACGGCGAAGGGATATATCCTGGGAAAGAGATATAAAGTGGCGCAGCCTATACGAGAAGGGCATACTTTTGCGGGTTGGACGGGGAGTAATGGTGAAATGCCAGAAGTGAACCTTTATATTGAGGCGGAGACGGATGAGTCATTGCACTATAAGGCTAATTGGACGAAAAATAGCTAGACTGCAGTAGTCTGGACAAATTTTAAGTTTTTTGGTATAATATACGGCGTTTATGGAAGAGAACTATATTAATGTACGGGGGGCGAGACAGAATAATTTGCAGGATTTGGATGTCAAAATTCCGCGGGATAAGCTGGTGATTATTACGGGTCTGTCGGGGAGTGGGAAGTCGTCGCTGGCATTTGATACGATTTATGCGGAGGGGCAGCGGCGGTATGTGGAATCTTTGTCGTCCTATGCGCGGATGTTCCTGGGGATTATGGACAAACCGGATGTGGATTCTATTACGGGTCTTAGTCCGGCGATTTCGATTGACCAGAAATCGACTTCGCGAAATCCGCGCTCGACAGTGGCGACGGTGACGGAAGTGTATGATTATCTGCGACTTTTGTTTGCGCGGGTGGGGGTGCCGCATTGTCCGATTTGTCATAAGCAAGTGTCGCGAAGGTCGGTAGAAGATATCGTGAACGAAGTGATGAAGCTGCCGCTGGGTTCGAAGTTAATGCTGCTTGCGCCGATTGTGTCGGCGAAAAAAGGTGAGTTTTTGCATATTCCGGAGCAATATACGGCGAAGGGATTTTCTAGAGTGAGGGTGGATGGGATTGTTTATGCGCTGGATGAGTTTCCGGAGTTAAATAAAAATGAACGACATGATATTGAGATTGTGGTGGATAGGTTTGTGTTGTCGCCGGAGTTGCGGACGAGGATTAGCGGGTCGATAGAGCAGGCGCTAGAGATGGGGCAGGGGATAATTCAATTATTACGAGTGACGGATAATGCGACGGCGGTGGGGTCGAGTGGGATTTCGGCGGCGAATTCGGAAGTTTTGACTTATTCGCAACGGTATGCCTGTCCGGATCATCCGGATGAATTGATTCCGGAGCTGACGCCGAGGTTGTTTAGTTTTAACGCGCCGGAGGGGGCTTGCCCGACTTGTACAGGTCTCGGGACGAGGATGGAGATCGATCCGGAATTAGTGTTTAACAATAATTTGACGATTGCGGAAGGGGGAATCCGGTCGTTTAATAGAATCGGGCAGGATTCGTGGTGGCTGAAGAGATTGATGAGGGTGGGAGCGAAACATGGGTTTGATGTGCATACACCAATTAGGGAACTATCGGAAGAAGTGCGACATTTGATTTTGTATGGGACGGGGGAAGAAAAATATGAGATGCGGATTAGCGGGAGCGGTCGGTTTGCCGATGGGACGGTGTATGAAACGACTTACGAGGGGGTGATTCCGATGTTGGAACGGCGATATAATGATCCGAAAATATCGGAGTTTACCAAGCATGATATTGAAAGGTTTATGCGGGTGCGAAAATGTCAAACTTGTAATGGGGCGAGACTGAAGCCTGCTGTTTTGGCGGTGACAGTGCATGATTTGAACATTATGGATATGTGTAATTTGGATGTGGATGCGACTCTGGAAGTTTTGTCGCAAGATTTGGGATTTTCGGAATCAGAAATGGTGATTGCGGGACCGATTTTGAAAGAAATTCGGGAGCGAGTGAAATTTATGCAGGATGTGGGGTTGGGATATTTGGAGTTAGGAAGGGCGGCGAATACTTTGTCTGGTGGGGAGGCGCAGAGGATCAGGTTGGCGACACAAATTGGGTCGGGGCTTACCGGGGTGCTATATGTTTTGGACGAGCCGTCTATTGGGCTACATCAGCGAGATAATGATAAGCTGATTGCGACGTTGAAGCATCTCAGGGATCTCAAAAATACGGTGTTGGTGGTGGAACATGATGAGGATACAATGCTAGCGTCTGATTATATTGTGGATATTGGACCGGGGGCGGGAGCGAAAGGTGGACGGTTGGTGGTTTGTGGGACGCCGGCTGAGATTATGAAAAATCCGGATTCGATTACGGGGAAGTATTTGTCGGGAGAATTAACAATCCCGGTGCCTACTAAGCGACGAAAAGTGCGTGCTGGACATGAGCTCATTGTGCGAGGGGCGAGGGAAAATAATTTGAAAGACATTGATGTGGCGTTTCCGCTGGGAGTGATGACAGTAGTATCGGGGGTTTCGGGCTCTGGTAAGTCTACTTTGGTGAATAATATTTTAGCAAATGAGCTGCTGGCGCGGTTAAACCGGGCGCAGACGGTGTCGGGGACACACGAGAGGATTGACGGGATTGAGAAGCTGAACAAGATTATCGTGATTGATCAGTCGCCGATTGGGCGGACGCCGCGGAGTAATGTGGCGACATATACAGGGGTGTTTACGGCGATTCGGGAGTTATTTGCTTCGCAGCCGGAGGCGGAAGTACGAGGGTATAAAGCGGGGAGATTTAGTTTTAATGTGAAGGGCGGGCGGTGCGAGAATTGTCAGGGGGATGGAGTGAATAAAATTGAGATGCATTTTTTGCCAGATGTGTATGTGAAGTGTCCTTCCTGCCAAGGGCGGAGATATAACCGGGAGGCGCTAGAGATTAAATATAAGGGTCGTGATATTTCGCAGGTGCTCAATATGACGATTGACGAAGCGGTGGAGTTTTTTGCAAATATTCCGGCTATCGTGGGGAAGCTCAAGACGATCCAGGAAGTGGGGCTGGGATATATTAAGCTAGGACAGCCGGCAACGACTTTTTCGGGGGGTGAGGCGCAGAGAATTAAACTGGCGACGGAATTATCTAAGCGATCTACGGGGAAGACTTTGTATGTTTTGGACGAGCCGACGACGGGGTTGCATACGGATGACGTAAAAAGGTTACTGACGATTTTGGGGCGGCTGGTGGACGGGGGAAATACAATGATTATCATTGAGCATAATTTGCATGTGATCAAAAGTGCGGACTGGGTGATAGATATGGGGCCAGAGGGGGGTGCGAAGGGTGGCAAGGTGTGTGCGTGCGGGACGCCAGAACAATTAGCCAAGGATGCGAAAACTCCAACAGGTAGATACTTGAAAAAAGTATTGTGATTATGCTAAAATGGGGGCATGGATGAAGGTCAGAAGTATTTTGGGGCTAGCAACCGAGTAGATTTTGGCGTTCAGAACTTGCAGGGGGGGGGGCAATAGTAGAAATCCACTAGGGTATCCACAGGTTTTTCCACGGAGGCTGTTTTTGGTGGTGCTGTTTTTGCCGCTTTGTTTAGTTTTGTCGTTTTTTCTCGTGAATGATACGTTTGCTGATGTTACCGATAAAGTATGCAAGAGCCTGGTGGCGAGGGCGGATACGGCTGGCTGGGATTCTCCGGCGGTGACGGTGTGTGCGGGGAAAGCTGACGATGGAGGGGCGACGTTGTTGATTTCGCTGGGCAAGAGCGATAATTATTATGGTAGTGGAGCAAACGTTAGTGGCGTGGCGGGGTCGGCGGCGATTGATGTGAATGACAATGCCAACCCTAAGCGGGGAGTGAACCTGATTGGGAATGGGGGAACTGGTAGTATTGGGGTGAAGGGCTTAAATTGGTGGGATGCCCAGACGGATTTTAAGGCGCAAGATTATGATGACCCAGGGTCGTTTATTGATGCGGTTTTGAGTAAGGCTCGGGAGACGATAGCCACGGATACGTTGACGGCTTCACATTATGTGTCAAGTAGTGGCGGTGAGACAATGGGGGTGACATGTGTGGCTACCGTGGGTTCATCATGCGATGAGGGTCGGATGAGGCAATACGAAAATGCTATTTTGGCGGCGGGGTATAATATCGGTGATTGTTCTTGGCAGTATGTTTCTACTAGCACTGGTGGTGCAACTAACTTTACTTTGGTTTGTGGGGGAGAGCCGGCGCGTACGGAAATAATTAGTTATGATTTGGTGGTTGTTACGGAGAGCGATGAGGTGACACAGGCGGCGACGAATACGGCAACCAATACAACGACCGATACTGGGGCAACGACGGATATAGATTGTATGACTTCAGGGGCGATCAATTCTTTGGGGTGGGTGGTTTGTCCGATTATTGATTTTTTGAGTGATGCGGCGAATACGCTATACGATGATTTTGTGAAGCCAGCTTTAAATATAGAACCAGAGCTTTTTAACCAAGGGGATGGAGTGAACTCGGCGACGAGGGAAGGCTGGAAAATCTTTCGAGATTTTGCGAATGTGATATTTGTGATTTTGTTTATGGTGGTGATTTTCTCGCAACTTACTGGGGTGGGGATTGATAATTATGGGATAAAAAAGATTTTGCCGAGACTGATCGTGGCGGCGATTTTAATCAATTTATCATATTGGATTTGTTTGGTGTTTGTGGATTTGTCTAATATTATAGGCAGTGGGTTGCAGGCGCTGTTTAATGGGATGGCAGATTCGATTGCGGCGCCGGCGGAGATTGGGGGAATTAGTATTGGTGGATTAGGAATGGGAGCGTTTACGGCGGCGGTGCTTTTGGGGATTTTGGCGGTGAGTATTTGGTCGGTGTGGGCGGCTGAAGGGAGCGTGGGATTATTTGCGATATTGATGATGGCGGCGGTGACGGTGGGGACAGCATTGCTGTTTCTATTTTTGATTTTGGCGGCGAGAGAAGCAGCAGTGGTGGTGCTGGTGATGTTGTCGCCGCTGGCGGTGGTGTGCTATATGTTGCCAAATACAAAAACAATATTTGATAGATGGCTGAAGATGATGAAAGGATTGCTGTTGGTGTATCCGATTTGTGGGCTGCTGGTAGGAGGTGGGAATTTTGTGTCAAAAGTGCTGCTGGCGGCAGGGGCAGGAACCGGAGGATTTTTCTCGGCGTTTGCGGCGATGTTTGTAGGGGTGGCGCCAATATTCTTTATCCCGACGGTGCTGAAGAATTCATTTACGGCGATGGGGAATTTAGGGGCAAAGATTTCGGGGATTGGGAAGAGTTTGGGCGGTAGGTTGAGTAATACTACGGGGCGGGTAATGCAAAATTCTAATACGATGCAAAGGTGGGGAAATAGATTAGATAGTAGTGTAATAGCGCCAAGGACTATGAGGGCAGCTGCGGCGGAGAGGGAGGCGAAGCGGGTGGCGGCGGAAAGGCGACGAAACCGTATGGGTAGCAGAGAAGGATATAGAGCGCGAGTGGAGGCGGCAGCAATTGCGGCGGATGAAGCGGCGTGGAATGAGGAGGTGACGCAGGAAGCAGCGAGGATACGAAGCGGAGGGATTATGATGGATGGAGCGGATAGCCCGGTGGCGTTTACGCTAGATAGCGCGACGGCCAGAATGTCTGAACTAGAGGTGGCTTCGCGAACACGGGATTTGACGGCGGCGGAGCATAAAGAGATGGCGGCGTTAGCTAACATGATGGCGGGAATGAGGGGTGGGGCGTCTAGAATTAACAATATTGTGCGAAATGCGCAAGGCGCTAATGGTGGCGTGAACAAAAACTTTATGGCGGCGATGGGGCAAATCTATTCACAAGATGCGGCGGTAGCGGGTAAGATGGGTGAAAAAGATGGGACGATGGCGTCGTATATGGAAGGGTTTATTCCGGGTGGAACTGGGAGCGAAAGCTATGCTGAAGCGGCGGCGAATGGGCATTTGGAGAATCGGGCGAATTCTTATGAGGCGGGGTTAAATCAGGGTGGTGAGGCATTAGATAATTATATTGGTGGGCTGAGTGCGCAAGATTGCCAAAATATTTATGATCAGGGATTGGAGAGTGTTTTGGATCAAGGAGATTTGCAGACTTTTCAAGCGCATGCGGCGGGATTGGGAGTGACTGGTTCGCAGGCGACGGTGGCGGCGCAAGAACAGGTAGCGGCGACTCAGGCAGTAGGTGGGCAATTGGGAGCGGTGAGCGGGCAACTGGGGACGGTGAGTGGGCAGTTGGGGCAGATGAACGATTCGGTGGATGCGGTGAACAACGAGTTACAAGCGCATCATGCGGCAGCGAGTCAGGTTCATATTCTTAGCCACGGGGCGTATCAAGCGCCGGATGGCACTGTGTATCATTTGAGGGAGATGAGCGACGGGACGTACCGGGATGATGCTGGTTATACAGTGGACATTACGCACTTTAAGAAGATGTAGGCGGAGCTTGGCGGCTGTGGTGAGGGCTAGAGACGGATTCATATATACTAGCCCTCGCCAGAGAGGCTAAGCTTTGTTATAATATTTGATATGAGTTGGAAGAATGAGCAGGTGTCTAGGGGTGAGACGGAGAAGATTCTGGAGGTGGCGCGGGCTCAGTTAGGGGTGGAGGGGGACTACGTAGAGATGGGATGCTATAGGGGGGATACGTCTTTGGTGCTGGCGGAGGTTTTGCGAGATTATAATAGGGGCCAGACGGTGGAAAAGCCTGTGGAAAACTCTGGAGAGAAGTGGCTGTGGATTTATGATTCGTTTGAGGGGTTGCCAGAGAAGAGCAGTGCAGACGAATCGGCATTAGGGGTGGATTTTAAGAAGGGGGAGCTTTTGGTGACAAAAAGAGAGGTGAAGGAGAGGTTCTTGCGGGCTGGGTTGCCAGTGCCGGTGATCAAAAAGGGGTGGTTTGTGGATTTGGCTTCTGATGATTTGCCGTCTGAAATTGCCTTGGCGTTTTTGGATGGGGATTTGTATGAATCGATCAGGGATTCGTTGAAGCTAGTGGGACCAAAAATGGTCTCTGGTGGGGTGATTTTGGTGCATGACTATAGTAATCCGGCTCTTCCTGGGGTGGCGAAGGCGGTAGATGAATGGAGGCGGGGGAAGGGCCTGAAGTTAGAGAGGTTTGAGAGTTTGGCGATTTTGAGGGGTTTTTGAGATTTGGAATTAGCACTCGGGGGTTGACAGTGCTAATTTTTGCGCTATAATAGGGGTAAGAAAAGGAGAAAACTATGGCACTTAAACCATTGAAAGACAGAGTGGTGGCGGTAGTGGAAAAGCCACTGGAGAAAACAAAATCGGGAATCTTATTAGGGGAAGCGAAGGAAAAGCCGGCCTATGCGGTGGTGGAAGCGGTGGGACCGGAAGTATCTGGGATAAAGAAGGGGGATAAGATTGTATATAAGGAGTATTCGACGACGGAGATCAAGGTGGACGAGACGGATTATATTATTTTGAAGGAAGAAGATATTTTGGCGACTTTATAGAGGTCGTTCGGTGGAAAACCTGTGGAAAACTTTAATTAAGGAGTAAAAATGGCAAAGAAAATTTATTACGAAGCAGAGGCGCGAGAGAAAGTGCTATCAGGGGCGAAGCAGCTGTATGACGCGGTGAAAGTGACGTTTGGGCCGAAGGGCAAAAATGTGATTATTGAGAAATCTTACGGGGCGCCGGTGATTACACACGATGGCGTAACCGTGGCAGAAGCGGTGGAGCTACCGAATAAAGACGAGGCTCTAGGGGAAGCAGTGGGGGCGAAGTTGATTAAAACTGCGGCACAGAAGTTGAATAAAGTGGCGGGGGATGGAACGACAACTGTGACAGTGCTTACTTATAATATCCTGTCGGAAGCGAACAAGTTGATTGCGGCAGGGATGAACCCGATGGAGCTACGGCGGGGGATTGAGAAAGCGGGGGCGGAAATCGTGAAAGAGATTGAGAAGTCTGCCGAGAAGATTGAGGGGGATTCGGATAAGGTAGCAGAGGTGGCGACGATTTCGGCGGGGGATGCGGAAATTGGGCGACTAATCGCGGAAGTGATTTCGAAGATTGGCAAAGACGGAGTAGTGACGGTAGAAGCAGGGCAAGGTTTGGAGATGGAAGAAGAGATTGTGGAAGGGTTTTCTTATGATAAAGGTTATGCGTCGCCGTTTTTCGTGACGGATGCGAACCGGCAGGAAGCGATTTTTGAGAAGCCGTTGATTTTGATTACAGAGAAGAAGATTTCGGCGGCGTCGGATATTTTGCCGCTACTAGAGACGGTGGCACAGAGTGGAAAGAAAGATTTGGTGATTGTAGCTGAGGAAGTGTCTGGGGAGGCTTTGTCACTCTTGGTGCTGAACAAATTGAAAGGGGTGTTTAACTCGTTAGTTTTGAAAGCGCCGGCGTTTGGGGATCGGAGAAAAGAAATCATGGAAGACATGGCGATTTTGACAGATGCGACGGTGGTGTCGGAAGAAAAGGGGTTGAAGCTAGAGGAAGTGGGGCTAGAAGTGTTAGGCTCGGCAGCGAAAGTGATTGCGACGAAGGATGAAACGACGATTATCAAGGGGGCAGGTGATGCCAAAGCAGTAGCTGAGCGGATTAAATTGATTGGCAATTTTGCGGAAAATGCGAAATCTGATTATGAACGCGAGGAATTTGAAAAGCGAGCAGCGGCTTTGTCTGGTAAAGTGGCGGTGATTAAGGTCGGTGGGGCGACGGAGACGGAGATTGACGAGAAGAAGTTCCGGGTGGATGATGCGGTGGCGGCGACAAAGGCAGCTTTGGCGGAAGGAATTGTGACTGGCGGCGGGGTGACGCTGGTGAACCTCGCGGCAGGGCTTTCTGATTCTGAGGCGGGGGCACGGATTGTGAAAGAGGCTTTGAAGGCACCGTTTGTGCATATTATGGAGAATGCAGGATTGAATGCGCAGGCACTTTTGGCCGAAGTGGAAGGTTCGAGTAAGCCTGGATTTGGGGTGAATGTGATGGCACCGGAAAAAGGTCTGATTGATTTGAAGAAGGCGGGTGTGATTGATCCGGCGAAGGTGACAAAGGAAGCGGTGAAGAATGCGACGTCGATTGCGGCGACGGCGATTACAATGGGAGCGCTGATTTGTGAAATCCCGGAGGAAAAGCCGGCTGCGCCGGATATGGGCGGGATGTACTAAAAAATAGCCCCTGCGGGGGCTATTTTTTGTGAGGTGGTTTTTTACATTTTGTCGATAGATTCAACGAGGTAGAGGAGAGCTTCGGCGCGCTCAGTATCGTCAGGGATTTCTGAAGCGGCGCGATAAGCTGGCTCGAGGACCGTGTAATCTTTGAGATCTTCGAAGATGTTGCGGTAGATGTTGAACTTTTGGGAAGGATTCATATTGATGCGATCGAGCAAGGGGATAAGGTCGCGGAGAGCGGCAGTTTTGACTTGATGCATATTGAGGCCTTCGGCTGGTTGTTCTGGAGTGATAGTCGGAGTTTCTGGCGCGGGTGGTTCAGGTGCGATGGGTTGCGTAGGCTCCGGAGCAGGCTGCTCGGGCAAAGGTGCAGGAGCTTCGGGGACTTCGAGGTTGGGAATGGTGATGGGGTCGACCGGAGCGATCGGCTCGGGGGCGGGAGGGGCCATCTCGACCTTGGGCTCTGGTTCTGGAGCTGGGAAAGGACCAACTGGCTCGCCGAGCTCGCCAGTGTCGCCTTCTGGGACAGAAGATGGTGCGGCGATCGGATCGGAAAATACGGGATCGACATTAGTTGTGTTAGTGATGTCGTCGATCGCTTTTTGCAAATCGTTATCGGTTTTTTGGTCTAAAACTTGGTTGTCTATAGTTTGATTTTGGTCCATTATTTGCCCACCTTTTACATTATACTTATGTTTATGATAGCACGAATTTTCTAAATGCGCAAGAAGTTTACGATTTTATCGAGAAAGTCGAGCTTAACTTCTTTCATGGGGAGGCGGGCGCCGAGTGCGTCGACGATGACTTCGCCGCTACCGCCGGGGAAATAAACTTTGACGCTGAGGCCGAAGCGTTTTTTGGGGATGAGGACGGCGGAGAAATGAGAGCCTTCTTTGAGGATGCCGAAAGCTTTGAAATCTTCGTAGCTGTGGAGTTTGCCAGCTTCGGTGAGACCGTCTTTGTTTAGGGTGTATTTGATTTTGCGGGGAGGGCGGAGATTGGAAGTGAGGATGGCGATCACACAGAGGATGACGACGACGAGGAAGGTCCACCAACTTTGCCAGACGGCGATGGCGGAGAGGCCAGCGCCAACTAAAAAGAGACCGATATACCACCAAACATTACGGTCACGGACGATGTATTCTTCGGCTTCCCAAGAAATGTCTTGAATTGCTTGTGCCATGATTTGATTATATCACGATTTTGGCGAAAATATGATAAAATAGAAGTAATGGAGGGTTACCCAAGTGGCTGAAGGGGACGGTTTGCTAAATCGTTAGTCCGGAGTGATCTGGAGCGGGAGTTCGAATCTCCCACCCTCCGCCATTGAGTTTTCTAACAATATATGATATGATTGAACTATGAAAAAGATTTTGAGAGTGATCTTGCCAGTCTTAGTGATGGGGGTAGTGGCAGTTGTGGGTTTGATGGGGGCGGTGGATACATCGGCATTAACTTTGCAAGAGGGGGCGGAAGCCGCGAGATGTGAGAATTGCCCAAAAGATTTATTTGGTGATACGGGGGTGTTTAAGAAGATTACGAATACGATTTTGTATATCGTAGGAATTATCGCGGTAATAATGCTGATTATCGGGGGGATTAAATATGTGATTTCGGGGGGAGACGCGAAGAAAGTGACGGATGCAAAAAATACGGTGTTGTATGCGATTATCGGGCTGGTGGTTTGTTTCTTGGCGTTTGCGATTGTGAATTTTGTAATTTCTGCGTTGCCGTCTTCGTCGGGGGCTTAGATATTTAGGAGCGAGCTAGTATTGTTAGGATAATGTTTTTGGTGCCGGCTTTTTGGAGAAGTTGGCAGGCGGTTTGAGCGGAGGCGCCGGTAGTCCAGACGTCGTCAAAGATGATGTAGGTGGCGCTGGGGTCGATTTTGGCTTTGGGATTGAGGGTGTAGGCGGAGGCGGCTTGGGTTTTGCGAGTGGAAGAGTCGGAGCCGACTTGGACGGTGTTTTTGGCGCGGACGAGAAGGCGAGAGACGTGGCAATCGGGGCGGAGGCGTGCGAGATGCTTAGCGATGAGATAGGTGTGGTCAAAACCACGTTCGCGGATGTGGCGACTGATGGTGGGGAGAGGAATGATGATGGATTTTTTGGTGGGGGGTAGGCAAGAATTCATGATTTCGGCGAGGGGGCGAGCAAGGGAGCGAACGGAGTCGTATTTGAGGTCATGAATGAGGTCGCCGATGAGGTCAGAGCGGTTGCCGGCGACGAAAGTGAGAGGAGAGTTGGGACAATTAGAACAAAGGCCAGTGGGATTTTTGGAACGACAAATTGGGCAGACGTTTTGGTTGTGTTTAATTATGTAATTTTTACAACGGTCACAAAGTGGCTCTCCTAAGTGACCACAACCTCTACAAGAGTGGGGCGCGAGGAGGCTAAAAAGTCCAGGAAATGTTGTATTTTTTACAATGATGGGCATATTTTCTTGATTTTACCATAGAGATGGTGTATAATAAAGCATAACAATATAAGTGGAGGAAATATGGCTCGTACAAACAGTGACGATTTGCTGATGGAAGACGATCTCGCTGCTGCATTCTTGGGTGGAGACGATGAGCTCACCGCGCCGGTGGCTACGGAGGAACCTGTGGTAGAAGAGACCGTGACCCTAGAGGAAGAAGTTAGCGAACCGATCGAAGATGAGTGGGAAACTACCGACGATTTTCCTGGACAGCTCGCCGTGGATGTCTATGAAACCGCCGACAAATTAGTTGTAAAAGCTCGTACTGCTGGCATTTCGAAATCTGATCTCGATGTCAGTATTTCCGACAATATCCTGACGATTTCGGGAGTATTGTCTGGGGGTGAAGACGAGCAGACGACTAGGTGGCACATCCAGGAATGCTATTGGGGTGAGTTTTCGCGGACGATTGCTTTGCCGGTGCAAGTGCGCGAGGATGAGAATAGCGTGAAGGCGGAGTTGAAAGACGGGGTGCTGACGATTTCGTTTGAGAAAGAAAAGACGGAAGCGCCGAAGAAGATTAATATCCAGTAGCAAAGATGGTCTTTAAAAAACGCCCTGTGAGGGGCGTTTTTTGGGTGGGTCTTTGTATGTTAGTCAGCGACGCAGGTTTTGCTGTTACCGTCCCAGTGGGTGCCTTCACCACAAGTAGTAGCTGTGTTGCCAAGAATGCCAGTAATGACGAATTGGACGATAGCAAAGGCAAGAGCTGCAACGATGAGACCGATGAGACCGTAGAGGATAGTCTTTTTGGCTTTTTCAACTTTGCCAGAGTCGCCAGAGGAAGTCATGTAGTTGACACCGCCGATGATCATAACGACGACACAGGCGAGACCGAGGACGGCGATGATGGCCGTGAGAATAGTTTGGACGTCTCCAACTAAAGTGTTGCCGCCAGCGACTTGGTCGACTTTGCCACCTACGGCGAATTGTGAAATTGAATTCATAAGTAATTACCTCCTAAAGTTGATATTAATCGCCACCAAGGATGGTACCGATGACAAATTGGACGAGTGCGAAAGCGAGCACACAGACGATGAGGCCAATAAGGCCGTAAAGGATAGTGTCTTTGGCTTTTTTAACTTTGCCAGTGTCACCAGAGGAGGTCATATAGTTGACGCCGCCGATGATCATAACGACGACACAAACAAAACCAAGGACACCGATGATGGCGCTGAGGATGGTTTTGACGTCGGTTTCTAAAGTGTTATCATCTGCTACGTCGGTCAGAGTAACACCACCGTCGACAGCAAATTTGTTGATAAGATCTTTCATTTTTTATCCTTTTAGTTACTTAGTGTTATTTTACAACGTTTTTTTTGAAAAAGCAATGGTGAATTATGGGAGAATACTGATAACCCAGTTGACGATAGCAAAAGCGAGGGCGGCGACGACGAGACCAATGACGGCGTAGAGGATGGTCTTTTTGGCTTTTTCGAGTTTGCCAGTATCGCCGTTGGAGGTGATGTAATTAACGCCACCGACGATGACGTAGATAACAGCAACAGTGCCGAGGATGGCAATGATGGAGTTAAGGATGATTTGGATGACGCCGGGGAGTCTGTCTTTGTTGGCCTGACTACAGCCGCAGCCGGCTTTGACGCTGTCGGGGTAATTGCCACTACAAACTTGAGGAGAGCATTGATCGGCGAAAGCCGGAGTAGGGGTGAAAGCGGCCATAGGGGCGAACGCGAGAAAAGCTGCGGCGAGGCAGGTGGTGATGGTTTTGATGATTTTAGATTTCATGAATCTCCTTTGCAATTAATGTTTGTGGCGAGGTGGAGGCCGTTTCGTTGGCATTTTTGATGACGCCAGAAACGAAGACGACGATCATTTCAGAGAGAGCGACGATGGCGAGGCCGATGAGGGCGTAGGTGATGATCTTTTTGGCTTGTTGGAGTTTGCCGGGATCGCCGGCGGAAGTGGTATAAGAAATACCACCGTAAACGACGAAGATAAGAGCAACGGCACCAGCAATGCCGATAATCCAGTTGATAGCGTTGATGATCATGTTGCCAGGATCAACGCATTGGTTGGCGACGCAGTTTTGCGAGAAAGAGCCGCTGCCATTAAGAAGGGCGAAGCGGATGGCGTTGAGGATGACGTTGGCGGACATGATAATAGCAAGACCGATAAAAGCTTGAGTGAGGGCCTTTTTGCCAGTGGCGACTTTGCCTGGGTCGCCGGCAGAGAAAATATAGAGATAACCGCCGTAGATGACGTAGCCAACAATGAGGTAGGCGGCGATGACGGTGATGTCGGTAACGATGTTGGCAACGATGGTCCAGATGCTGGCTTTGAGATCGTCTTCGTTGTTAATATTAACGCCGCAGTCCCAAGAGGTCATGCCGAGGAAATTGTTGCGGCAGCTACCGGTAAAACCGTCGGCAAAAGTAGACTCAGCAGGAAGGACGGCCAAAGTGGCCGTAAGGACGGCTGCAAAGACGAGGAATTTTTTGAATAAGCTTTTCATGATAGTATTTGAACTAATATTACCATAAAGTGAGAAAAAAGCCAACGGGTTTTAGCTGGGAGGTTTATTTTTTGACATAAGCGGAAAATGGTGGCGTGCACCGTTGACAAATAGGGGTGGGTGTGCTATAATTGTTGTACGCCTTGAAAGGGAGGCGAATTTTACTATGGTTGGGAAACAGAAGCTAAAAATGCGACTGGGTAGGGTTATTTTTGGGTTCTTTTTTGCAATGATAGCGGTCTTTGGGTTACTGGGAAATGCGTTGACATCGCAAGAGGTGGCGTATGCGGACCCGGTGGAGACCACGACTACTACCGAGAGCAGTGGCGAAGGGACGACAAATAATGGACTAACTGGCGATGGTTGTCAAGCGAGTCTTGGGGCGATAGGTTGGTTGGTTTGTCCGACAACAGGTAAAATTGCGGAGGCGGTGGATTGGTTGTATGACAAGATTCAAGATATTTTGGTGATCAATCCAATTTCGTCGGAGGACGGGTCGCCGATTTATGAGATTTGGAAGTATTGTCGGGGGCTGACGAATATCGTGTTTATTATCTTCCTGCTGGTGGTGATTTATTCGCAGATTACGGGGTTAGGGATATCAAACTATGGGATAAAAAAGGCGTTACCAAAGTTGATCGTGGTGGTGATTTTGGTGAATTTGAGCTTTTTGATATGTTCGTTAGTGGTGGATTTGTCGAACATTATTGGGAATAGTTTGAGGGGATTGTTTGACTCGGTACAAGAGGCGGCAGTGGCCGGAATGAGTGCTGGGGAGTCGGGGGCGAGCGCGACGGATTTGGCTTTAGCGGAAGCGGATATGTTTAGTGCGATTGCGACAGGATCGGCGCTAGCGATCGGGGGGACGGTGATTGCGTTTGAAACAGGAGCAATTTGGATGTTGATCCCGGTGGTACTAGGGGCGATTGTGGCAGTGGCAACGGGGTTAATCACGATTGCACTAAGGCAGGCGGTGGTGGCGCTACTAGTGATGATTTCGCCGCTTGCGATAGTGGCGTATATGTTGCCGAATACAGAGAATTTGTTTACGAAGTGGCGGAAGTTGTTGACGCAGATGTTGGTGTTTTATCCAATGTTTTCGTTGCTATTTGGGGCGTCGGCGCTAGCGGGATTTGCGATTATTGCAAGTGCGCAAGATGGATTTGGGTTGATATTAGGGACGGCGGTGCAGATTTTCCCGCTGTTTTTCTCTTGGAAGCTGATGCAGATGAGTGGGACGTTCCTGGGCGATATCAATGCGAAGATACGGACTTTGGCGGCGCGGCCGGTGGGTGGGGCACGAGCGTGGTCGGATTCGCGCAAGATGTCTTCAAGGCAAAAGCATTTGGCGGCGGGGAGTTCGGTGATGCCGTCTAGAAGATTGATGCAGTATATGTCAAATAGGAAGGTGGCGAGAGAGGCGGAGAACGCGGAGAATGCGGAATTGATTAAGAATAGGGGGTTGGCGTATCGGGCGCAGCAAAATTACCGGAATGGGGTGCCGACGAGAGAAGGCGAACGGGCCTACGCAAATCAAGCGCGAAGTATGGAATATCAACGGGCGATTGAGCGAGATAAAAATAATATGAACAAGGGGCTGGGATATTTGGCGGCAGCAGGTACGGCACAGCGAGTGCGTTTGGAACAGTTGGATGCTAAGAATGTGATGGCGTCGGATAAGTTGAAAATGGAGCAAGCGCGAGGCGAAAAGATTGCTTACGAAAATGCGGTGGGATATCATAAGCGGATGGAAAATGCGGTCAATTCGCATTTTGATGATTTGCATGCGGGGGAGAAGACTTACCGTCCGCACAATATGGATACGACGGAGCGGGCAGAGGCGCGAGCGCGCTATGCGGCGGCAAATCAGATTATGGAAGGAAATTTGGGCGATATTCAATATGCGGCGGCAGATGCGGCGCATGCGTTTGATACGCAGAAGAAGATCTTGGAGACGAAGTATCAGAAGTACTTTGAGTTGACGCCGCCGACGAAAGATGTGGAATTTCGGCTTGGGGAGCTGACAAAGATGCCAAATGCGGCAGAGAATATTGATGCGATTTTGCCGGGCCTCAGGATTTTGAACCAAAGGGGGGATACGGATTTGGTGAAAGCGCAGCTAGATAATCTTTTGAGTAAGGATATTGGTGGAGGCATAAGATTAGGGACGCATGCATCGCAGGCACTGGCAAGTTTCTTGATGTTTGAAGTGAAAGATAATGATCCGTATTTGAGACGGTTTGGTAAATATATCAATTTGGAAACAGCGCGAGTTTATAATAAAAATGAACGCCAGGTGATGGAAGTGACTTATGACGAGTATATTAAGGGATACCATGATGGCGAGCCGGTTACGGAAAATAATCCTACTGGTAGGATGTATGCGAAAAAGAGCATGGTGAATTTGATGGAAGGTACGGCATTTGATGGGATTGAGCGGACGGCTTTGGACAATTATGACAGCAGTCTTAGGAAGGTTTATACTAATGAAAATGGCGAGTTGGATTTGGCGGCCTATAAGGCAAAGAGAGAAGAAGTAGACAAAGCGATTGCTCCGCAGTTTATTTCGGCGAATTTGAAGTTTTTGTCTGGTAGCGAACAGATTGGCGCAGCCGTGAAAGCAAAAACAGGGTTCTTTTCTAAACAGGATAGTGAGACGGGTGAGTATTTTGTGATGCCGATTTGGGATGACGAGAAAGAGGCTAAAAAGCTGTTTAGCGGTTTTAGGACTCCTGAAGAAAAGGCTCAGGCGAAAGAAAATTTGAAGAGTTGGTATAGAGAACAGACTTTGCAGTATCTGCTAGATCAAACACCGCATCAGATTTTAGGGCTTCGGTCGGATTATCATGATGGTTTGAGGGAACATTTGGCGGATGCGTTTAATTTGAATAAGGATGAGGATTTGACGGAAGAGGAGTTAGCGGCGCGACGAGAATATGAAAAAGAAGTGTCGAGGATTCAAACGCAGTATGGCGATGAGCCGATTGGCGAGGCGAAGAGAAAGCGTGATAAAGAGATGCGGGCTGCGCGAGAGAAGATTGCTGGAGCTGAGTTTAGGAAGATTCTTGAAGATAAAGGCATCTTGGAACAAATTTACAGGACGCGACGTTCTGGTGCGGCGAATGCGGCGAAATCATGGGTGCGAGGCTGGTTGGGGCTTGATGATGAAGCGGCGATTAGAGATTATGAAGATAAAAAGCGTCCGAAGAAAAAGAATAGTGGTAATCAGAAAGATCAAAAAGCTAATGTCCCACCAGAAGAAAGAGTTATACGGGAGTTGGGTAAGAGATTATTGAAACAGATGGAGCAACAAGAGCGCGAAGAGTTGTTTAGCGCACAAGGACATAAAACGTCTGATGACGATGAAGGGGAAGAACATCAAATTTATGATGAAGATAAGAGGAAGGAACTTCGCGATTATATTTACGACTTGTACCAGAATATGAAGAATTTGGATGACGAAGATTTTTATGAGGAGTCTTTGGCGTATATTGTGGAGAATTTGAGTGACGAAAGTTATATTGCACAAGAATATCAGAGGATGCATGAGCGGGATTCGTATGCGAGTGCGTATGATATGAAAGAGTGGCTGTTGGGGATGTTAAACGATCCGGATAACTATTAGGAGCCGTGGCGCATTGACAAAATTGGTTTTTTGTGATATTATTTAGGTAGTTAGGTTTTTGGTGGCGAAAGACAGTACGTTTACAGCGAAAGAGGTGATTATCTATGTATTTTACGGATGAAGAGATTAGAACGATGGCGTGGGTGGTAGTGACTAGTATAGGAACTTACGAGGACGAGGAGGATGATTATTGTAGTAGCTTGAGTCATGATGTCGCGAGGGTTTATGCGGGTTTCGGCCTGGCTATTGGCTTTCCGATGATTACTGGGAGCCAAAGGCTGACGATCCGATACGAAAGTAGGATTGTATTTAATACGGTGGTTGACGGTGATACGATAAAACATGCGTGGCACAATCCGCGCTCTGTTTTTAGGCCGGATCTTTCTCAAAATCTGAGTTATGTATTTGAACACGGTGTTTGGGAAGATATTCTGTATGAATTGTGCCAAAAGTCGTCGAAAGTCAGAGCCGATGGCGTGAGGCGCGAGACGGAGGCGAGGGCGCAAGCGGCTTGGATTAGGCAGCTCAACGAAGATTGTTGCAACTACCTTCCTTTGACGTTTAACTATCACGTTGCTCCTGCGCGTAGCTATGAGGATGGTTTTTATGAAGATAGCGTCGTGAGAGTGACAAATAGTGGCAACCGGAGCCATCCGAGCATTTCGATTTATCGAAAGAAGGGGCTTTTTGGCAAGAGCGTTGAGTTGGTGTTCAAATATGATGGGACTTTTGTCGATGGTGATTGGCTTGGCCACGTGCAGAGATTGATTGAGCAGGGCAAAGCTAGGAGACAGAGAGAAATAGCCACAGAGCTGGCTGCTAGGCCGACAGCCCAAGACTATTTGAACCAAATCCGTAATTTGTGAGGGTTACTGAACATTGCTGAATAAAACCGCTGGGGCGTGGGCTCTGGCGGTTTTTACTTTTCTAGGCACGTTTGCTTCCATTGACATTTTGGCATAAGTGTGTTATAATGGTGAAATAGGTAGGTTTTTGGTGGGGAAAATTGACTAGGTACTTTAAGAAGGAGGAAAGTGAGAACTGTGGTTGGAAATTGGCCGCAAAAGTGATACAATTAATGGAGTATTATAAGCCAATGGATAAGGGAGTAAAAATGAAGATACTATGTGTCAATGCTGGATCGTCATCTTTGAAGTTTCAGCTTTATGAGATGCCGGAAGAGATTTCGATCATCAGTGGCTATGTTGAGAAGATTGGGGCCGACGACAGCTTTTATACGATTAAGTATAACGGCGAGAAAGTCGAGAAGCAGACCAAGATCAAGAACCATGCCGATGCAGTCAAAATCATGCTCGATGAGCTGATCAACTATGGAGCAGTGGAAGATTTGGCTGAGATCAAGGGCGTGGGCCATCGAGTCCTGCATGGGGGAGAGAAGTACACCGATTCGGTGGTAATCAACGAGAAGGTGGTGGCCGACATCAAGGAGCTGACGAAGTTGGGGCCTTTGCACCATCCTGGCAATTTAGCAGGAATTAAAGCGATGCAAAAGGCTTTGCCGGAGGCTACGCAAGTGGCAGTGTTTGACACGGCGTTCCATCATACGATTCCAAAGGTGCAGTATATGTATCCGGTACCGATGGAGTGGTACACCAAATATGGTGTGCGTAAGTATGGGTTCCATGGGACCAGCCACAAATACATCACGCAAACGATGCAACAGAAGTTGGGCAAAACGGACGTGAACTTGATTATTTGTCACGTAGGTTCGGGCGCAAGTATCACTGCGGTGAAAAACAGTGAAAGCTATGATACCACAATGGGGTTGACGCCGCTCGATGGCCTGATGATGGGCACAAGGTCTGGTTCGATTGATCCGTCGATTATCAAATTTGTGATTGATGAGTCGGGGATGACTTATGATGAAGTGGATAACACTTTGAATAAGAAATCCGGATTGCTCGGGATCTGCGGGTTTAATGATAACCGCGACGTGGAAAGGGCGATTGCTGAAGGCGACGAGGACGCGAAGTTGGCGCTCGATATGTACGTGGACCGGATTGATCGCTACATTGCGGAGTATTATCTGGAGCTAGGCGGCAAGGTCGACGCAATCGTGTTTACAGCTGGTGTGCTGGAAAACGGTGCGACTACGCGTGCGGCGATCATTGAGGGGTTGGCGCCGCTCGGGATTAAGATTAATCACGAGGTGAACGATGCGATTGCAAGCTTCAAAGAGATCACTAGCGGGATAATCACTGCAGAGGATTCGACGGTGCCAGTATATGTGGAGCCGACCAACGAAGAAGTGATGATCACGCGTGATGCGTACAAGTTTTGCTCTTAAGAGCTGCTTTCCTCAGAAAACGCCGGGACAATAGTCTCGGCGTTTCTGCTAAATTAAAAATAATTATGGTATAATGTAAAGTATATGGCGCAATATAAAGTCCCTCAAGACGTTGAGGCGGATGATAAGTTACTAGGGCCGTTTAGTTTTCGGCAGTTTGTCTATCTTTTGATTGCCGGAGGTTTGATTGCGGTGGCGGTGGGGTTGTTTCAGATATTTCCGCTTTTAGCGTTGATACCTTTGCCGCCGGTTTTACTGTTTGCGGCGCTGGCTTTGCCACTGAAAAAAGACCAGCCAATGGAGACGTATTTGGCGGCGGTGGCTTCGTATTATTTGAAGCCGCGAAATCGGAGGTGGTTGCCGGGTCAGAGGGGGACGACGATTGCGATTATGGCGCCGAAGGTGGTGGACGACCATCGGGCGCGAGATATTACGGGAGAAGAGGCGACGCACCGGTTGTCGTTTTTAGCAGATATTGTGGACACGGAAGGGTATGCAATTAAGGGGGCGGGGGCGAATCATGTGAATGCGGAGTTGGCGGCGGAGGCGGTGAGGGCGCCGGATATGTTTGAGGCGAAAGGATTTAGCAATTTGCAAAATGCGATTGCGCAAGATGAGAATGAGCGGCACGAAGAGGCGATTCGGGGGATGAAAGAAGAGATCGCGAAGGTTGAGAGCGAGATGATGATGGGTGGAATAGAAAAAAAATCCGAAAAGACGATGTCGGAAGAGACGGTGGCGAGCGCGAAAGTGCAGGGGAAACCGGATTTTGGATCTTCTGTGGTAGTGACACCGGGAGCGCCAGTGGTGGAAAAGCCCGTGGAAAAGTCCAATAAAGTCGAGACAAAACCGACAAATCCTAGTATAATGGAATTAGCAAATAATACAGATTACTCGGTGGCGACAATCGCGAAAGAAGCTAATCGTATAAAAGAAAGGGAAGAGGGCGAAGTTTTCATTTCGTTACACTAAGGTATGAATCCACAACAGATGCAACAACCACAGATGATAATGCCGCAAGGGCAGGTGCCGCAGCAGCCACAGGTGATGATGCCTGGGCAGCAAATGGCTGGGCAGCAAATGGCTGGGCAGATGCCAATGCAAGGGCAACAGATGCCGGTGCAAGGTCAGCAAATGCCTGGGCAGCAGATGATGGGTCAGCAGATGCCGGCGCAAAATCCGAATGCGGCGGGGATGGGGGCGGCAGCAATGCAGGCGCAGAAGATGGTGCCGGTTTCTCCGAATAAGGACAATCCGTTGTCGACACAGGCGACGTTATTGATTTCGGAGCTGAGGGACAATGTGGTGATTATGAAAGATGGGTCTTTCCGAGCAGTGGTGGCGTGTAAGTCGATTAACTTTGACCTGATGAGCGAAATGGAGCGAGAAGGGGTGGAATATTCGTATCAGAACTTTTTGAATTCGTTGAAATTTACGACGCAGATTTTGGTGCGAAGCCAGCGAGTGGATATTGGGCCATATATTGAGAGGCTGTCAGAGATTCGGCGAAATAATGATAATATGCTCCTAGGAGTGTTGATGGACGATTATATCAACTTCATTGATATTTTGTCGCAAGAGGCGAATATTATGGACAAGTCGTTCTTTATCATTGTGCCGTATTATACTTCGGCGGAGGTAGAGAAAGATTTGCAACAGACGAAGAATTTCTTTAAGACTTTTTCAAAGTCGAAGGGGCCGGAAGTGACGAAGATTGACCGAGCGACTTATGACAAGGCTTTGACGGAGTTGACTAACCGAGTGGATTCGGTGATGTCGGGTCTATTTCAGATTGGGATTCATTCGGTGCGATTGAATACAAAGGAATTGGCGGAGCTTTATTATAACTTCAATAATCCGGATACGGCGGTGAGGGAGCCTTTGGTTGATTTTTCGAAATTGGCGACGATGTATGTGAAGAAAGGGACGCAGCCGCAAGAGGGGCAGACAGGAATGGAAAATAATGGAGGGCAGGTAAATGGCTAGAAAGAAACAGCAGCAATTGACGGCGGCGCAGATTGCGGCGCAGAATGAGGCGATGGAGTCGGCGGAAATCCAGCGAGCGTTCGAGCAAGGGACGAATACGCTGAGGGATTTGATTTCGCCGTCGGCGATTGAGATTCATTCGGATTATTTTCGGTTAGGGAATAAATACGGGCGGACTTTGTATGTTTATGGGTATCCGCGCTCGATTTATACGGGATGGTTGTCGCCGATTATTAATATTGATGAAGTGATTGACGTGTCGATGTATATTTATCCGGTGGAATCGGCGGTGGTGATGAAGAATCTTAGAACGAAAGCGACGCAGCTTGAGGCGTCGATGAATTTGAATATGGAAAAAGGCAAGGTGCGGGATCCGGAGCTAGAGGCGGCTTTACAAGATACGGAGGAGTTGCGAGATCAGCTGCAGGTGGGGGCGGAGAAGTTTTTCCGGTTTGGACTATATATTACGTTGTGGGCGGATTCTTTGGATGAGATGAAGTTTGTGCAACAAAAGATTGAAACGATTTTTGGGCAGCAGATGGTGTTTTCGAAAGTAGCGAACTCGCAACAGGAGCAGGGGCTAAATTCAATTATGCCGCAGTGTATGGATCAGTTGCAGATTCGGCGGAACATGAATACGGGGGCGATTTCGACTTCTTTCCCGTTTACGTCGGCAGATTTGACGCAAGATAAGGGGATTTTGTACGGGATTAACATGCATAATAACGGGTTGGTGATTTTTGACAGATTTTCGCTGGAGAATGCGAACATGGTGGTGTTTGCAAAGTCTGGTGCGGGTAAATCGTTCACGGTAAAGTTAGAGGCTTTGCGTTCGATGATGGTGGGGGCGGAGATTTTGATTATTGATCCGGAAAATGAGTATCAGAAGTTGTGTGATGCGGTAGGCGGGTCGTATATTCGGTTGTCGCTGAACTCGGACGTGCGGATAAATCCGTTTGATTTGCCAAAGGTGGTAGATTCGGAAGATGCGAACGATGCCCTCAGAGCTAATTTGGTGACTTTGCACGGCTTGTTTAGATTGATGTTGGGTGGAAACACCGGAGCAGGGGGTAGTGTAGTGCCGGCTTTGACAGCGAACGAAGAAGCGGATCTTGACCAGGCTTTGATTGATACGTATGCGAGAGCGGGGATTACTTCGGATCCGTTGACACATCAGTCGACGCCGCCGACGATTGCGAATTTGTATGATACGTTACTGCACATGGGGGGATCGGGTCCGCAGCTAGCGCAGAGACTACGTAAATATACGACCGGGACGTTTGCAGGGATTTTCTCGCAGCAGAGTAATATTGAAATTAATAACCAGATGGTGGTGTTTAATATTCGGGATCTTGAAGATGAGCTGCGGCCGGTGGCGATGTATATTGTGTTGTCACATATTTGGAATATTGTGCGGGCGGAGCAGAAGAAACGACTTTTGATTGTGGATGAGGCGTGGCAGTTGATGCAACACGAAGATTCGGCGAATTTTTTGTTTTCTCTCGCGAAGCGGGCGCGAAAATACTATTTGGGTTTGACGACGATTACGCAGGACGTGGAAGATTTTATGGGTTCGAAGATGGGACGGGCGATTGTGGGGAACTCGTCGATGCAACTACTTTTGAAACAGTCGGTATCGGCGGTGGATGTTTTGTCGGACGTGTTTAAATTGACGGAAGAGGAAAAGCGGCGGTTGTCGAATTTCCCGGTGGGGCAGGGGCTGTTCTTCGCTGGACCGAATCATGTGCATATTCAGATTATTGCGTCGGAAACGGAAGAGGGGCTGATTACAACGAATCCAGGTGGCGTTAATTAGCACTCTTGTGTTTTGAGTGCTAGTGGGGTATAATAGATTGTATTATGGCTGGTAAACGTGATTATTATGAAGTTTTAGGGGTTTCGAAATCGGCATCGGATGATGAGATTAAAAAAGCTTACCGGAAGTTGGCGGTAAAATATCACCCGGACAAAAATCCAGGAGATAAGGAAGCCGAAGCAAAATTTAAAGAGATAAATGAGGCGCACGATGTGCTGGCGGACAAACAGAAACGGGCGAGATATGACCAGTTTGGGCACGCGGGAGTAGGAGGTGCGGGTGGGAATCCGTTTTCGGGAGGGGGAGCTGGGGGGCCGTTTGGCGGGTTTGACTTTGGGGGACAAACGTTTAACTTTGATTTTGGCGGGGGCGGAGCGTTTGACGATATTTTGGGAAGTATTTTTGGATTTGGCGGGCCGGGGTCGCGAAGGCCGCGGAGAGGGGCAGATTATCAAACGTCGGTGACACTGGATTTTGAAGAAGCGATTTTTGGAACGACGAAGAAAGTGTCGGTGAACGGGACGGAGTTAAAAGTGAAGATTCCGGCGGGAATTGACGACGGGATGAGCATACGTTTGCGTGGCAAAGGCGGGCCGGCACCAGAGGGTGGTGCGGAGCCAGGAGATTTGTATGTGCGAGTGCGAGTGAAGTCGCACAAGCATTTGACGCGAGAGGGAGCGATTATTTTGTCCGAGGAGAAGATTAGTATGGTGGATGCGGCACTGGGGTGTGAAATCGAAGTGGAGACGGTGGACGGAACGGTGACGATGAAAGTGCCGGCGGGGACGCAAGCTGGAACGCCGTTTAAGCTGTCTGGACATGGAGTACCGTTTCGGAATGATGGTGATAGGGGGCCACATATTGTGACGGTGATTGTAGAAACGCCGCGGAATTTGTCGCGTAAACAGAAAGAATTGTTGGAAGAATTTCGGAACGCGAAAAAGCGGGGATTGTTTCGATAATTTAATTTGCTAGGCGGCTAGGCGCATTTCTACTAGTCCGGTGCTGGTGTTGCGAACAATGAGATCTACGCCGTTGGAGGAGCGTTCGATTTTATGGGTGACCCAGCCAGATGAGTTTCGCACAACTAAAGTGTTTGATACTAGACTGCCCTCAATGTAGGATGATGACCCATCTGGGGCGCGATAGATGATACCGTTTGCTAGTAACATCTCTTGTAATTTACCCATTTTACCTCCACATTTAAAAAATAACTAAACTCATTTTTAGTTTACGACGGGTGATGCAAAAATGCAAGCATGACTGATTTATTTTTCTTAAATTTTGTGATATAATGGAGAGTGGAATATTATAATTTGATGTTTATTTGTTACACCGCTGGTATAGAGAAAAATACCGGCAAAAACAATTAGAAAGGTTAGTATGGAAATAGTAATTCCAATTATTGCCGCCGTAGTGGGTGTTGCTGCTGGGGCTGGCGGGATTTTTGCGTATAATAAAAGTAAAGAGAACGGGGGAAAGGATAAGGCTGACGATTTGGTGCGAAAGGCAAAGCGAGAGGCGTCGGATATTGTGTTGGCTGCGAAAAAAGAAGCGGCAGCAGTGACCGAAAAAAATCAGAGAGAAGAGAACGAGCGGCGACGGGAATGGAAGAAGACGGAGAATCGGTTGGCAGAGCGGGAGACGACATTGGATGCGAAGTTGGACCAGCTAGAAAAAAAGTCGGATAAGTTGAATAAGGAGACGCGCGAGATTGAAGATTTGAAAAATGAGATCAAGGATATCCGGACGAAGCAACACGAGAAGTTGGAGAAGATTGCGGGGCTGTCGAAGGCGGATGCGCGCGACAAACTAATGAAGATGACCGAGCATGACATTCGACAAGATTTGGTGGGGTTGGTGGCGAAAGAACAACGAGAGACTCAACACGATGTGGATGAGGCGGCACAGGCGATGCTGCTCACAGCGATGGAACGGATGTCTTCGGAAGTGACGGCAGATCGGACGGTGACGGCTTTGAAGTTGCCAGATGATGATATGAAGGGGCGGATTATTGGTAAAGAAGGGCGAAATATCCAGGCGTTGCAACGAGCGACGGGTGTGGACGTGATGGTGGACGATACGCCGGGGATGGTGGTGCTTTCTTCATTTGACCCGATTCGGCGGCAGGTAGCGCGGTATGCTTTGGAACGACTGATGAAGGACGGGCGAATTAACCCGGCGTCGATCGAGGCGGCGGTGGCAAAAGCTGAGAAGGAAATTGAGAAAGAAGTGGTGCGAGCTGGTGAGGATGCGGTGCGCGAAGTAGGGATTGTGGGGATCCCGCGGGAGTTGGTACATCTTTTGGGCGAGCTGAAGTTCCGGACTTCGTATGGGCAGAATGTTTTGCTCCATTCGATTGAGATGGCGCATGTGGCAGGGATGATTGCGGAAGAAATTGGAGCGGACAAGCGGATTGCGAAAACGGCGGCCTTGATGCATGATATGGGTAAAGCGGTGACGCACAAAATTGAGGGGAAGCATGCGGATATTGGGGCGGAGCTAGCGAAGAAATATGGAATGCCGGATGAGGTAGTACATGCGATTGCAGCACATCACAATGATATTGAACCAACTACGCCAGAAGCGATTATTGTGAAGATTTGTGATGCGATGTCTGCTGCTCGTCCGGGGGCACGGAATATTTCAGCAGAGAACTTTGCGGAACGGATGAAAGATTTGGAAAATATCGCAACGTCGTTCCCGGGGATTGATAAAGCTTATGCGATTTCGGCAGGACGCGAGATTCGGGTGATTGTGGAACCGAAGCAGATTGATGACCTTTCGGCGCTAAAGTTGGCACGGGATATTGCGAATAAGATTGAGGCGACGATGAGCTATCCGGGGGTGATTAAGGTGAATGTGATAAGAGAGACGCGCGCAGTGGAGTATGCGAAATAGTTTTTTAAAATGTAGGACTGAACTATGAAAAACATTGTAGAGATAAAAAAATTTAAGATGCAGTTTGGGCGAAAAACCGTAATTAAGGATCTTAGCTTTGAGGTGCGAGAAGGAGAGATCTTTGGGTTCCTAGGCTCAAACGGGTCGGGCAAAACGACGACGGTGCGAACTTTGTTGGGGCTTTATCAGCCGACGAGTGGAGAGCTATTGATTGCCGGGAAGAAGTTTGATCCGGAAGATACTAGTGTGGTCGTGGGGTATTTGCCGGAGGAGCGGGGGCTTTATCGGAAAGAATCAGTGATTGACACGATGGTGTATTTTGGCGAGCTGAAGGGTTTGCGGAATGCTAGAGAATGGTCGCTTAAATATCTGAAGCGAGTAGGACTTTTGGACAAAGCTGATGAGAGAGTAGAAAAATTGTCGGGTGGACAACAACAGAAAATACAGCTAGGGATTACGATTATGAATAATCCGAAATTGCTGATTTTGGATGAGCCGACGAAGGGTTTTGATCCGGTAAACCGAAGGCTTTTGATGGATATTATCGATGAAGAACATAAGAAGGGTTGTGCAATTATTATGATTACGCATTATATGGATGAAGTGGAACGGTTGTGTGACCGGGCGATTTTGTTGAAAGATGGAGTAGCTCGAGCTTATGGTGAAATTAAAGCGATTAGAAAAGAGTTTGGCGGTAAATCGCTAGACCAAATTTTTATCGATGTGTATGGGGAGGCAGAAAATGAATAAACCGATTTTGAAAGTTACTAAATTTGAAATAATACGACAACTGAAGAAACCGTCGTTTTGGGTGGCGGTGTTGGCGATGCCGGTATTGATAGGGATAGGTTTAATTATTAGTGTGGTGGCGAGTGCGCCACAGGAAGCGACGACAATAAGTGATGACACTAAGATTGCGATTACGGATGAGGCGGGGATTATACCAAAAGATAATCCGTTTGCTCTGTATGCGACGAAGGATGAGGGAATTGAAGCAGTAAAGGAAAATCAAGTAGATTTATATTATTATATTCCGGCGGATTTTACGGAGACGAAGAAAGTAGAGGCTTATCGGATTCAAAATGGACTAGGATTGTTTGACCAGCAGACGGAGGCTCTGAAGGGGATTTTGGCGGGGTATGTTGAGAAGGAGGTAACGGATTTGGAAACTTTGGCTCTGACCGGAGGGTATGCAATAGAGGATATTAAATTCACTTCAGATGGGGAAATATCAAATGCAATGGGCAAGGCGATCGTGCCGGCGGTGTTTGTGATAGCGTTCTTTATCTTTGTTTGTGTGTTTGGCAATCGGATGTTGATGACGGTAGTAGAGGAAAAAGAAAATCGAGTGAGTGAAATGATTTTGACGGCGGTATCATCTAAACATTTGATTATTGGAAAGATTTTGGCGCTTTTGGCGCTGGGGATGATTCAGATATTGGCGTTATTTGTGCCGCTGGTGATTTTTATGATAGCGAATAGCGGAAATGAAATGATGAGCGCAATAATGAGTATGATAGTGATTGATCCTGTAACTTTGATTATTTGCGTGGCGTTGTTTATCTTTTCGATCTTGCTGTTTGCGGGATTTTGTACGTATATTGGGGCAATTACGCCCACGGCGAAAGATGCGGCGCAGTTTATCGGGCCGATTATCATTGGCGTGGTGCTGCCGCTGTATTTTATGCAATTAATGCTAAGTGGAGAAGTAAATGGGTTGGTGGAGTTTTTGACTTATTTCCCATTTTCGGCGCCGATTGCTTTGATGGGGAGAGTGGCGGTAGGTTCGATTAGCACGACTGGGTTGATTATTGGGATTGTGGAACTGGCGGTGTTGTCTGTAGTGGTGGTGAGAGCGACGGTGGTATCATTCCAGAAAAATGCAATTAATTTTTCGGTGGCTTTGCCGAAGTTTTTGAAGAAGGGTTGATTTGGGACGTAATTTTGGGGCGTATGAGCCGGAGAGATGTTGGGTAGGGGAAGTGCAGAAGATTTGTTATGGGTCTCGTGAAGAGGCGGAAATGGCAGCACGAGTGGCGGAGTATGACCATGGGATCACTGGTTTGACGGTTTATAAATGTGAGTATGGGGAGCATTGGCATTTGACGGGTGGGAAATAAGAGTGTGCTATAATGAGGCTATGGTTGTAAAGAGACGGAAAAGTTATAAGGAGACGTTTCGGGAGTATTTGGAGAAGGGGGTGAAGCTAGAGCGGTGGCAGAAGGTGGGTGTGTTGTTTTTGGTGGTGGTGATTGCTGGATTTATGGGGTGGCTGTATGAGTTTGTCTTTTATTTTTTTGACGGGGGAATGACGGAGTGGTATATGCAGGGTGGGAATTTGTTGCCGTGGATAAATATTTATGCGATTGGGGCGATTTTGATTGTGGTGACGACTTATAAGTTGAGACGGTGGCCGTGGATGGTGTTTTTAGTTTCGGTATTAGTGACTGGGGCGTTGGAGTTGGTCGGTGGATGGTTGGTGTATACGATTGGCGACGGGACGCGGTATTGGGATTATAATACGGAGATTTTGAATTTTGGAAACATTGGGGGGTTTGTGTGTCTCCGGAGTGTGTTGGTATTTGGGGTGTCGGCGCTGTTTTTGATGTATTTGGTGGTGCCGTTTTGTGTGTGGTTGGCGCAAAGGATGTCTAAACGGGCGTTTTTGACGTTGGCGGTGGGACTGTTTGCGGTGGTGATGGCGGATGAGGTGGTGAATTTGACGTTGAAAAATTTGGATCTGCCAACGGCGATGGATTTTTATAGGTCGTTGGGATTGAAATATAAATAAAAAATGTTTATCCCGGAGCACGCTCCGGGATTGGATGTTAGAAATTGTTGCTGTTCCAGAGCTCGATAGCTCTGATCCTGAGTTCCTTACTTGATTCGCCTGGCTTTGGCTCCAATTTGGGCGTTCGGTGAAG
This sequence comes from Candidatus Saccharimonadota bacterium, assembly GCA_017514025.1. GTDB lineage: Bacteria > Patescibacteriota > Saccharimonadia > Saccharimonadales > Saccharimonadaceae > Nanosyncoccus. The sequence continues at coordinate 207,356 of JAFWLB010000002.1, forward strand.
ACATTTTGGATTTAAACATTGAACGAAGGCGAATCTTGTTTTGGAATTTCCCATGTTGGGGAGGCCTTGTCGGGCTTTGGCTTTGTGACCACACTTTTTGCAAGGATTTGGTAGAACAGGCATACAATTACCCCCTTTCATGATTGGTTAAGGTGCTTTATATATTATAGCATATTTTGGGTATACGTCAATAGTATATGGCGTTAGACGGAAATTGGACTTCTCAAAGGGGGAGATTTGTGGTATAATAGGTGGAGTTCGCATTTGCGGATTGGCGAGTTTTGCCTACTATGATTTGTAGGTTTTACTCGTTGCAATTTGTGGTCCGGTAGCTCAGCTGGTTAGAGCACGAGCCTCTTAAGCTTGGTGTCGTGGGTTCGAGTCCCACCCGGATCACCATTTGGATATAGTGCCCCTAGCGGTACTATTTTACTGGAGATTTGGGTTTTTGGCGTAAATCTTATTTGGGTGCGGTCTTTGGTGGTAATTTGGTCGGGATATTGGCGTACGTTAAGAATTATAGATAAAGCGGTGGGAGAAGGTGTAAAGTGGATTTTTCAGATTATTTTAGAGTTGATAAGAGATATTTAGATGAGTACGGGGCTTTGGATATTTCTTTGGATCAAGATTTGCCATTATTTATAGATCCTTTCTTGTTGTACGCAAGTGATAACATTGAATATAATTTATTGCACGACGAGATTATAAGGTATTTAGCGTTCTTGTGTGATCTTTCGATTTTGGATACGGATAAGGCGAAACTAAAATATTATTATTGCTTCAAAGAAATTAAACAGAATTGGCTTGGTTTTACTTACAATGGCAATAGTGGGAGTGGACTCAATATGGATTTTGCGAAAAAATTGCATAGATCCTTGCACGGAGTTTTTAACAATTTTGGTAATGAAGAATATGGTGCCAACTCACATTTGGAAAAGTTGGTTATACTCGAAAGAGGAGTAGGGAAAGACAAGATAAGTGATTTTACGGCCAATCTGATGATTGACTATCTTGCACGTTATACTGAAAAATTTGCCGAGAAGTTTATAGGGTCAGATCTATGTAAAAAACATAGGATAAATAGGGCTGTTTTTAATTATGAAAGTAAATTATGGGAACCTAAAGAGTATTTCCTGCCGACGTTTAACGGAGATTATGTTTTATTAACTCCGAAAAACATTCTGGCTAGAGATAATACTTGGATAAATAGGGATGATTTGTGCGATCGAGGGTTGGATTTTTATATGGCGGCAGCGGATAATGCGGAACAAAGATTAGTATTGAACGAACATTTGCGTCAGCAGATAAGGGAATATCGTGAAAAACCGTCGAAGGCAATGGCGAAGAAGATTATTCCTGAACTTCTTTCGATGAACCCATTTTTACTAGATTTGTATATAAAAGAGAGAGAGGATTCGTGGGATAGTGCCAATAAGAGATCTGAACTTATGGTGGCGCAGCTCGAAGAAATAAAAGCTTTCACGCGTATAATCAGGGCGGATTTGGATGCATCTAGTGATTTTGCGAATACTTATGATGAGGCGCATTATTTTGCGGGAGTATTTAAGAATTATATTGAGAGTAACGATGGCTACAGGGTAATAAATCGACATGATTTTGAAAAACCATGTGATGAGCGAACCGTGCAAGATTATTTTGGGCTGGTGTTAAGAACGTCTAAGAAAAGCCAAGTTGATCGAGAGGTGAATAATGGGCGCGGTCCGGTGGATTATAAATTAAGTAGGGGAAAAGATGACGCGACTTTGATAGAGATGAAACTCGCTAGCAATAGAAAATTAAAGAAGAATTTGGAAAATCAACTAGACGTTTATAAGGTGGCGAATGATACGAAAAAAGGTATAGTGATAATAGTGTATTATACCGAGAAGGAATTTGATAGGGCGAAAGAAATCTTATGGGATCTTGGTTTGGCTGAGAGCCCGGATGTTTATTTGATTGATGCTAGAAACGATAATAAAAAATCGGCTTCTACTGTTTAGCTATTGTGCTTATGTCATAAAAAGTGTATAGTAATAGTAGAGGTAATACTTTATGGCGAATAAAAGGTTGGATGATGCTAAAAGGAACAAAGCCGACGAGTTCTACACACAACTTGTCGACATTGAGTTGGAAATGAAGCATTATCGTGACCAGTTCAAAGGTAAAACCGTTTTTTGCAACTGTGATGATCCCTACGAGAGTAACTTCTTTAAATACTTTGCAATGAACTTTAATTTTTTAGGGCTCAAAAAGCTTATTGCAACTTGCTATGCCGGCTCTCCAATAGCTAATAAGCAACTGTCTCTCTTCGATGATGAGCCGATAGATAATAAAACTACTGGTAATGCTCATAAGATTGTTATCACGGAAGTAAATGATGAGAATAAAGATGGTGCCGTTGATTTAGCAGACGTAGAATGGCTTTGTAGAAATAAGAAAAACACTCTCACAAGACTTAAAGGGGACGGCGACTTTCGCTCTGAAGAATGTGTTGAACTATTGAAAGAAGCCGATATCGTTGTAACAAATCCACCTTTTTCGTTATTCAGAGACTATGTTGCTCAACTTATAAAATATAACAAAGATTTTATAATTATCGGCAGTCAAAATGCTATCACGTATAAAGAAATATTTCCACTAATAAAAGAGAACAAAATGTTCTTGGGGCTTACTATGAACGGAAGTAATAGATATTTCCAAGTCCCAGATAATTATCCGCTGACAGAAAAAACTGGAATAATAAAAGACGGTAAAAAATATGCTTTTGTAAAAGGGGTTGTCTGGTTCACTAGTCTTGACCACAGTGGAAGACACGAAGAAATCACATTATATAAGCGATACAATGAAGACGAGTATCCACAATACGTAAATTATGATGCTATAAACGTAGATAAAGTGTCAGACATACCATATGACTATGACGGAAACATTGGTGTTCCCATCACATTCCTACACAAATATAACCCAAATCAATTTAAGATAGTAGAACTTGGGATTGTAGGAAGTTGCAATTTCAAAAACAACAGGAAAATGGAAATTTTAAATAACCACGGCGTTCCCACTGGAAAATATACGTTTAACGCTAAAGGAACGTTGTATAGAAAATTTAATCCAGAGAAAGATAAAGTCCCAGCCTTCAAAGATGTGGAAACTAGTGAGTTATATTCTAGTATTTATGCTAGAATTATAATAAGGAGAAAAAAGACCGATGAAGATTGAATTACATTCAGTCAAAGTCCGAGAGGTGGCAGAGGGCTATGAAGACAACGCCGAAGCGGGCGTAAAAGGCTATGGCGGCAGGCTAGATATCCGCCCGAAATACCAACGAGAGTTTGTCTATGATGAGATAAAACGTAGTGCTGTTATAGACACGATAAATAGGGGTTTTCCTCTTAACGTTATGTATTGGGTTAAGAACGAAGATGGAACTTATGAGGTTCTTGACGGGCAGCAACGTACAATAAGTTTTTGTCAATACATAAATGGCGATTTTTCATTGGATAATAAAGCGTTCCATAATCTTACCGAAACAGAAAAAGATAAAATTCTCGATTATGAATTAATGGTCTATTTCTGTGAAGGCAATGATAAAGAAAAATTGGATTGGTTCAAGGTTATCAATATTGCTGGTGAAAAATTAACTGACCAAGAGTTGAGAAATGCTGTTTATACTGGTCCGTGGCTTTCAGATGCAAAATTAAAGTTTAGCAAAAGTGGATGTGCCGCTTTTCTACTTGCAGAAAAATATGTAAACGGTTCGCCTATTCGCCAAGAAATATTAGAAACCGCGTTGAAGTGGATAAATAAGGGTAATCCAGAAGCCTATATGTCCGCTCACCAGCATGACCCAAATGCTAACGAATTGTGGACTTATTTTCGCAACGTGATTGAATGGGCCAAGGATACGTTTACTACTTATCGTTTCCAAATGAAAGGTATTGATTGGGGATTTCTCTATGACAATTTTCATGCACAGACTTTTGACACAAATAAATTAGAAGAAGGGATCGCTGCTTTGATGGCAGATGAAGACGTTACAAATAAGAAAGGCATATACTCATATGTGCTAACCAGTGACGAGAGATATTTAAATATTCGTGCTTTTTCGGAAAACCAGAAGAGAGAAGCATATGAGAGACAAAACGGAATTTGTGCCAATTGTGGTAAACATTTTGAAATAACAGAAATGGAAGCAGACCATATTACTCCTTGGCATCTTGGTGGAAAAACTATTTCGGAAAATTGTCAGATGCTATGCAGAGATTGCAATAGGCGAAAGTCTGGTAAGTAACGAGTCTGTTCTAATTGGCGTTTGCTAACAGATATACTTAGATGTGTTAAAATATATAGTATGGATGAAGATAATGTGATTGATGGAGCAGTAAATTATTTGAAAGAGAAGCACCGGCATCGGGATGGATTTAGAGTATTACATCGATCGTATGCGAAGGATTGGGACAAAGGAATTGATTTGAAGTGTGCGGCGTATTCTGGTGGGGTTATTTCGAATCGTTGTTATATTGAAGCGAAGGGGACTTTGAAAGCGAAGGATAATCGGAGAAAAGATCGAAATTTGAAACGGAGTTTTCGGTGGGCGATTCCACAGATTATTTTGCAGATGAAAGAGCGGTCGGTGGCGACTAATTACGGCATTGCGGTACCGGAAAGTGAAAAAGAAGATTGCTTACGATTGATGCGAGGCAATAAAGGTTTGGTAAAATTGAAGGTTAGATTATATCTGGCGTGTAAAGCGGAGAACGGAGAATGCTCTGCGAAAGAAATGAAACCGAGCGAAATTTATAAATGAAGGTAATTGTATATGGTGCATAGGATGAATTTGCAGAGGAAGTATCTCGATTATATTAAGAATGGAGCGAAGCGGGTGGAGATGAGGCTTTTTGATGAAAAGAGGAGTAAAATTCAAATTGGGGATAAGATCGAGTTTGGAATATCGGGGGAAGATGGCGGTGAAGTGATTCGTGCAAAAGTAATTGAGCTACTCAAGTATCGGAGTTTCGAAGATTTGGTGGAGGATTTTCCGATTGAAATGTTGGCGGGCGTTGGGATGACGAAGGCGGAGTTGGCGGCGGATTTGGACGAGTTTTATCCCAAGGGAATGCAAGAAAAATATGGTGTGGTGGGGATAAGATTTGAGCTGATTGCTTGATGAAATGGTGAGGTCATTTTGTTAGGGATTTGATGGTGGCGGTGGTGACTTTGGTGAGTTTTGGTTTGTTGTCGACATCTTCGACTAGATACATTGGTTTGGCGCCTTTGTAGGGGATGGCTTCGGGCATGTCAAAATCGGAATTTGTTGGGACGATTTTGACGAGCAGGCGGTCATCGTAGATGCCGCCGAATAGGATGCCGTCAGAATAAAGTAGGAACTCGCCCATCATGGGACGGCAGGTGATATTTGGGACTTCAGATAATTGCTCCAGAATGAAGTCACGGTATGATTTGGAGCTAGACATTGGCTTTCCAGCGCTTTAGGGTGGGGAAAACTTTGGTGCAGTATTGGCGCATTTCGTCGTTGGTCATGCCGGCTTGTTCGCCGAACTGGGAGCATTTTTCAATGAATTCTTCCATAGTGCATTTATCGAGAAATTCGCCTTTGTCGTAACACCATTTGCAATAATCTTCGTTGATGCTGCCGTCGGCGTTGGTGCCGAGTAGATCTTTTGAAGTGAGTGGCATAGCGCAGCTTTGGCAGATTTTTTGTTCCATAATTTTCCTTTCTGTGATGGTTTTCTATATATTATTATAATCTCGCTAGAGAAAAAACAATAACTTTATCTGTTGACTGTGTGGGGTTTTTAATTTCGTTTGCGTTTGGCGTTGTGGGTGCGCATGACTTTGGCGAATTTTGCGGGGGTACGGGTGACTTCTTCTACTTTTGTTAAGGTTGCAGTAAAATCTGGGTCGTCAAAATACATAGTGTTGGCGGCGTAGCCGTCGGGGGAGTATTTGATGCGTAAGTGATAACGGGCGTCTTCCAGGATTTCGTCTTCGTTCATTTCTGGATGTAAATGTTTGGTGTAATCGTAAACGCGGCTTAGCATGTCATTGATATCTGTGTTGCGGTCTGCGGAGGAAACGAGCTTGCCGTAAGTACTGCGTGGTTCGCGTCCAAGTGAGGCGCGGTGGTCTTCGATGGCTTCTGCCATGATGTTTATTTCGTCGGCGGAGAAATGTGATTTGATAAAATTATCTGCGCGCAATAATTTTGCTGATTCGATATGATGGGTTTTGTTATCGACTAATCTGCCTAAATCGTGGTATGCGGCGATTACGTAAACCATGTTGATGTCGAGATCTGGTGACTGCTGATAAAATTTGAGACTACGGTCGATAACTTGTTCTATGTGACTGTTGGTGTGACCACCTAGTTTGGTGTATTTTGGCAAAATTTCAGTTTCGATGTAATTGACGATTTCTTGATCGACTTGTTTCATTTATTTCTCCAAGGTGAAACAAAACCAATCGTTATGGCCACCGTGTTCGTGCCAGTTAGATATTATTTTGAATTTAGTTTTATTGATGAGGTTTAGGATCTCATTTTTGTCGTAGTAGGCATAATAACGTTTGGCGCCCATTTTGTAGTCGCCATCGAAATCTTTCATTTCGCTATTGCAATTATGCGTTGCGCGGTCAATGACGTTAAAGACGAGGCGACTTTGCGGTAAAAGTGCATCGTAAATTCGTTGTAGAGCCAGTGTGATGTCACCGGGTGTAAAATGGACAAATACGCGCCAACATAAAACGCCTTGAAGTTCAGAAGGTAAATTATCTGTCAAAACGTTTAGTTTGATGGTTTTAAGGTTTTGTTTTTTGCAGGCGTTAAGGAAAGCGGGTGCAACATCAGAAGCGGTAACGTTAAAGCCGAATGATTCGAGGATTTTGGCGTTGTCGCCATCTGCTGAACCGATTTCTAGGACTTTGGCGCCTTGTGGTAGAGAGCTGAAGGCCTTTTTGAGGTTGGCTGTTAATTGTTTTCTCTTTTCGGCTGCATGTTCTGGGCGTTTTTGGTCATGCGCGATAGTGTTGTTTAGGTAGATTTTCGCTGCAACATTGTATGTGTTTAGGGTATCTTCGTTTTCTCTGCTCATATGATATCATTATAGCACTTGTGTGGTATAATGGCAGAAAAGGAGAGTATATGAAAAAACAGATTAGGACGGTGGTGTGGGGAATTGCGATTATTGCGTTGGGGGTGATATTTGGTGGGAATGCGCTGGGGCTATTTAGTATTGATATTTTCTTTGATGGGTGGTGGACGTTGTTTATCATTGTACCGAGTGTGATTAGTTTATTCACCGAGAAGGAAAAAGTTTCTAGCTTAATACTTTTGGCGGTGGGGGTGATATTGTTGTTGGCGGCGCAGAATGTGTTCTCGTGGGACGTTGCGTGGAAGGTGATTTTGGCGGTAGTATTGATCGCGATCGGGATTGGGATTATTGTGAAAAGTCTAATTCATAAAAATAGCGACAAGGAAGTCGAAAAGAAAACCCGAGACATGAAAAATGACAAAGTGATGGACGTGCAGACGGCGATTTTCTCGGGGAGTGAGAGGGTTTATAACGATGAGGTGTTTACGGGAGCAAATTTGACAGCGGTGTTTGGTGGGGTGGACTTAGATTTGACAAAAGCGAAGTTTGAAAAAGATGCTGTGATCAAGGCGTTTGCGCTGTTTGGCGGAGTGGATATTATGGTGCCGGATGATGTGCAAGTAAAGATAAAATCTGGGTTTATCTTTGGTGGAGCTTCGGATGAACGGAAAGGCAGTGCGAGCAAAGGTAAGCACACAATTTATTTGGACGCGGCAGGGGGATTTGGTGGGGTGACTGTGAGTGATGCGGGGAAGAAATAGACTAGTTGACTTTCTTGTAGAGAGTGTTGGCGTTAGAAACGATAATTGCGAAGGCGAGTTGTAATGAAGGCGGGTTGGGATTTCAAGCTGGGTTTCAGGAAGGATTGTATAATAAAAGTATAAACATTAAATAATGGAGAAGTAACATGGAAAATGAAATTAACGAAGTTAGAGCTGAGAAGCGGGATACAGCGAAAGTGAAAATTATCCTGTTTGTGATCGGTGTATTGGTGGGAGCGGTGGTTTCGACTGCGGCGTTTTTTGTGTATACGCAAACATTGAATACAAGTTCAAATTCTAATGGGAATTCAATGCAGATGCCGGGCGGCGGTACACCACCGGAAATGCCAAGTGGGGATAATTCTGGAAATGGCCAGAGTGGTACGCCACCGGAGAAACCAAGTAACGACAGCAACAGTTCGCAAAGTAGCGATAACTAGAGGTTAGGAAGGAGGGCAGATGAGGCGTAAGGAATGTTTATCTTATACGGCGATAATCGTGGTTTTGGTGGTGATACTGGGGGTGCTCTGGTTTTTGATGGTGAATACGTTGAATGATAGGTTTGCGGGGAGCGGTGAGGTGCCGGCAATGAATAGTAGTTTATCGGTGTCGTACTCTGCCGTGAAAGAAATTACGACGGATGAAACTATTGATGGTGGGGATTTTGTCTCGATAAATAGCGATGAAAACGCGATTTTGGCATCTGGAAATATCACGGCAACTCTCACTGATATCAATGTGGCCAAGACTGGTGATAGCGACGGTGGTGATAATACGAGTTTTTATGGAACGAATTCGGCGATTTTGGCGAAAGGTGGAGCGAATTTGACGATTAAAGGAGCTACGATTACGACTGATGCGACCGGAGCAAATGGGGTGTTTAGCTACGGAGGTTCGGCGACTACTAATAATTCGTCGTCGGATGGAACAACGGTAAATATTTCTGATTCCACCATTACTACTAGCAAAGATAATTCTGGCGGGATTATGGCGACCGGTGGCGGCGTGATGAACGCGGAGAACCTGACGATTACTACGGCGGGGACGTCTAGCGCGGCGATTCGTTCGGATCGTGGGGGCGGAACAGTGACAGTGGATGAAGGCACTTATAAAACCACCGGAAAGGGCTCGCCAGCGATTTATTCGACGGCGGATATTACGGTGAAAAATGCAACTTTGATTGCGACGGCATCTGAGGGGGCGATTATTGAGGGCAAAAATAGTATTACGCTGGAGAACGTAGATTTGACCGATACAAATAGTACTTTGAATGGTCAATCTACTACCTATAAAAATATCTTTTTGTATCAATCGATGAGCGGTGATGCGGCGTCGGGCGAAGCGGTGTTTACGGCTAAAGATTCTACAATTACGACTAATAAAGGTGATAGTTTTTACGTGACGAATACGACGGCGACGATTAATTTGGAAAATAATAAAATCGTGAATAATGATGCGAGCGGAAATTTCCTGAGGATCCAAAAAGATTCGTGGGGGAATTCTGGCAGTAATGGTGGGGCAGTTGTGCTGAATTTGACAGATCAATCGGTGACGGGGAACATTGTAGTGGATGAGATTTCTGAGTTGATGATGAGTTTAAAAAATGGCTCTTCGTTTAAAGGGGCGATAAACGGTGAAAATGCAGGTGAAGTGTCGCTGACTTTGGATAGTTCGAGCACGTTGACTCTGACAGGTGATACCTATGTGAAATCGCTGATAAATGCGGATACGACGAACAGCAACATAAATTTGAATGGCTATAAGTTATATATTGATGGCGTAGAGATGTGATATAATGGGGGTAATATCAATCTAACGGAGTTTTTGATATGTGTGGAATTGTGGGGTATGTGGGGGATAAAAACGCGCAAGATTTTTTGGTGTCGGGACTGAAACGATTGGAGTATCGGGGGTATGATTCGGCGGGGGTGGTGACTTTTGATGATGACAACAGGGCGACTTTGATAAAAACGAAGGGGAAAATCGCGGATTTGGAAGCGAAGTTAATGGGGAATAAACGTGAGGACAAGGTGGGGATTGGCCATACGCGGTGGGCGACGCATGGGGAGCCGTCAGAGGTGAATGCACATCCGCACCAGGTGGGTGACATATATTTGGTACATAATGGGATTATTGAAAATTATAAAGAATTAAAGGCGACGCTGGAAGGGAAATACGAGTTTAAGTCAGAGACGGATTCGGAGGTTTTGGCGGCGCTGGTGGATTCGTTTTATGAGGGCGGTAGGTATCCGCTAACGAATGCGGTGGTGCAGGCGCTCAAATTAGTGCAGGGGACTTATGGAATTGCGGTGATGTCGGATAAAAATCCGGGTGAAATTGTGGTGGCACGAGCCGGATCGCCGTTAGTGATCGGCGTGGGGCACGGTGAGACTTTGATTGCTTCGGATGCGTCGGCACTTCTGGGACACACTAAGCAGGCGATTTATTTGAATGATGGCGAGGTGGCGACGGTGACGGACAAAAGTGTGGAAATAAAAACTTTGAACGCGGAGCCGGTGTCGGCAAAGGTGGAGGAGATTGAGACGAACCTGGCGGCGATCCAAAAAGATGGCTATGAACACTTTTTGCTGAAGGAAATTATGGAGCAGCCGCGCTCTTTGAAGGAGACTCTACGGGGACGGATTGACCTAAGAGACGGGATGGTGCGACTGGGTGGGCCGGGTTTGCCAGAGAAAGAACTACGAAAAGTGAAGCATTTAGTGATTGTGGGGTGTGGGACGGCTTATAATGCGGGGCTGCTCGCATCGTATTATATTGAGCGATTTGCGCCGGAAGTGACGGTGGAAGTAGTGGTGGCGAGCGAATACAGATACCGGCAAGCATATATTCCGAAAGATTCGGTGGCGTTGATTGTGTCACAATCGGGAGAGACGGCAGATACTCTCGCGTGTTTGCGTGAAATTAAAAAGCAGGGGATCAAGACGATTGGAATTGTGAATGCGATTGGTTCGACGATTGCGCGAGAAGTGGATGGGGGAACTTACGTGCATGTGGGGCCGGAGATTTCAGTGGCGTCGACAAAGGCGTTTACGTCGCAGGCGATTGCGATGGTGATGTTTGGGCTGACGATTGCGCAGGCAAAGGGAGTGCGAAGTGGGATTCTAAGACCGTATATTGAAGAAATTGCCAAGATGCCGGCGGAAATTCAAAAAGTTTTGGAAGAAGTGAAGGGGCCAGTGTGGGAAATTGCGAGACGATATAAAGATTACGACCACGCGATTTATTTGGGGCGAGATACGGCTTATCCGACGGCGATGGAAGCGGCATTGAAACTCAAAGAGATTTCGTATATTGATGCAAATGCGTATGCGTTTGGGGAATTGAAACACGGGCCGTTGGCGTTGGTGGATGATAGATTCTTTGAATTTGCGATGTTGCCGACGGGGGAGCTTTATGAAAAGGCGGTTTCAAATGTGCAGGAGGTTTTGGCTAGAGGCGGGCATGTGATTGCGGTGACGAATCGGGCGGACTTTGATTTGGGGGTGGAGAGTGTTGTAAAAATTACAACATCTTTGAAGATATTTGTGCCGGTTCTATTGAATTTGGTGGCACAGTTGTTTGCCTATTATGTGGCGCTAGAGAAAGGCTTAGACGTAGATCAACCGAGAAATCTTGCGAAATCTGTTACGGTAGAGTAAAATTAGAGTATGCGGAAAAAATCCGATTTTGTTTTACGGCTGCTATTAATTATCGGGGATGCGTTGGCGCTTTTGTTGTCATTTGCGATGGCGTATTTTATCCGAGTGAAAGTGGACCCGCGGCCGTTTACGTTTGAATCACAGTTTTTTGATTTTGTGCAAACGGTAGTGTGGCTGGTGCCGGTGATGCTGATAATATTGGCGGCGTTGGGGTTGTATCGGAAAGACATCTTTTTGGGGCGGTCTAGGTTGCCGGAGCGAGGAAGATTGGCACTGGCGGCGGTTTTGTCGGTGGCGGCGCTGATTGTTTATGATTTCTTTGTGGGGGAAGATTTGTTCCCGGTGCGGGTGATGGCGTTGACGTCGGTGCTGCTGTCGTTTGTATTTTTGCTGGCGGAGCGGGTGGTGCTAAGATTTGTGGTGCGACAGATTTTTAAGAGTGATTACGGAGCGAAACGAGTGGTGATTATCGGTAACCACAAAAATACGGAATATTTGGCGGATTATATTGCTTCGACGCCGGAATCTGGATATAGGTTGGTGGGGATTGTGGCGGCGAAAAAATACATCCCAAAGGATTTGAAAACACATCAATATTCGTCGCTTAAAGATGCGTTGAAAAAAGCACAGGTGGATGTGATTTTTCAGACGGATGAGAAATCGACAGAATATGTATATAAACAGACGGTGCAGCGGCATTTGTTGTATTATTTTGTGCCGAGTGAGACGGCGTTGTCGTCGCATTTTGGAGAGATGGAACTGATTGGAGCGACGCCGGCGGTGTTGGTGTTGACGACGCCGCTGACTGGTTGGTATGCGGGAGTGAAACGGACATTTGATATAGTGTTTTCGCTGTGTGCTTTGGTAGTGGCGGCGATACCGATGGTTTTGACGTGGCTGATTTTGAAATTGTCAGATATTAAAGCACCGGCGATTTATGCGGATGAGAGATTGACGCAGTATAACCGGAAGTTTAAGTGCTATAAGTTTCGGTCGATGAAGCCGGAATATTCGGGGATGACAGCGGAGGAAGCGTTTACGAAAATGGGGAAGCCGGAGCTGATTAAAAAGTATCGGAAGGATGGGGATTATTTGAAAAATGATCCGCGGATTACGGGCTTTGGGCGATTTATGCGAAAGACGTCGCTAGATGAGTTGCCGCAGCTGATAAACATTTTGAAGGGAGACATTTCGCTGATTGGGCCGCGGGCGTTGTTGCCGGGAGAATTACGGGATTATGGAGATAGGTCGCTGATTTTGACGGTGAAGTCGGGGTTGACAGGGTTTGCGCAAGTGTCGGGGCGGCGAGATATTCCGTTTGAAGAGCGGCGGGCGCTAGATATTTATTATGTGCGGAATTGGTCTTTGACGCTAGATATGCAGATTTTCTTTAAAACGATTGCGGCGGTGTTTAAAGGCGAGGGAGCAAAGTAGCTATGGCTGACGGGGTCGGCAAGGCTGGTGAAAAAAAAGTGGCGATTGTTTGTGATTGGTTGACAAATGTGGGGGGTGCGGAGAAGGTGCTTCTCAAAATACACCAAATGTATCCGGAGGCACCGATTTATACTTCCAAATATGACCCGAAGGGTATCGATTGGTTCAAAAATGCGGAAGTGCGGACGGGGTGGCTGCAGGTTTTTCCGTCGCGGATGAGGCGGATTTTGGGCCCTCTACGGCAATGGTATTTTTCGCGGCTGGATTTGTCGGAATACGATTTGATTATTTCAGTGACGGGAGCGGAAGCTAAGTCTGTGAAGTCGGGAAGGTGGCTTTCGCGGCAAGGGAAAAAATCTGCGAATCCGCGAGGGATACATATTTCGTTTTGTCATGTGCCGACGCAATATTATTGGCAGATGTATGATGACTACATTAAAAATCCGGGATTTGGGATTTTGAATCCGTTTGTGAGATTGTTTTTTCGGATGTTGGTGCGACCTTTGAGGCGGGCGGATCTCAAGGCAGCGCAGAGACCGGATTATTTTGTGACAATTTCGGAGTATGCAAAGGAAGCGATTAAGAAATATTATGGGCGAGAAGCGACCGTGATACATCCGGGAGTGGAAATTAAAGATTTTCAAAATAAAAAGGAAGGGGAAACTGAGGATTATTATGTGGTGACGAGCCGGCAGGTGAATTGGAAGCGGATTGATCTCGCCGTGAAGGCGTGCATGATGACGCAGCGGAAACTGGTGGTGATTGGCGAAGGGCCGGAGCATAAGAAATTGGTGAAGTTGGCTAAAGGGTCGGGGCTAGTGGAGTTTTTGCCGGTGATGGGGAAGAAAGATTTGGCGAAGTATTTGGCGCGGGCGAAGGGGTATTTGTTCCCGAGTATGGAGCCATTTGGGATTGCGCCGGTGGAGGCTTTGGCGGCGGGGTGTCCGGTGATTGCCTACGGAGTGGGAGGAGCGTGTGATTATGTGGTGGAAGGGAAAAACGGGATTTTGTTTAAAGAGCAGACGGCGACGAGTTTGGCGGAGGCGATTTTGCAGTTTGAGAAATGCAAATTTAACCGAGAGAGAGTGGCGAAGTCGGTATTAAAATTTGATGAGGCGAGGTTTGACAAGGAGATGAGGGATTTTATCAAAAGGTGCGAGAAGAAAAATGGTAAAGACGAAAAATAAATTGGAGCGATGGTGGCGGGGGATGGTGTATGTGTTGCCGGCGGTGTTGTTTTTTTCGTATCAGCCGTTGATTGCGCTGGGTAGTAGCGAGTCGATGAACTTTGAACTATCACTACCTTTGATATGGTTGGTGATTTTTGACGGAGTGACGGTGTGGCTGATGTGGCGGCGAAAGCTGCTACTTAAGAATTGGCGAAAAAAATGGGTGTGGTTGCTGCTGCCGGTGTGGCTGAGTTTGTCGGTGCTGTGGTCTTTGAATCCGCTGAGGGGGATTTTGACGGTGGGGATTTTGTGGCTGGTGTATTTGGCGGCGGATGGGTTTTGGAGTTTGAAGAGTTTGTTTAACGAAGTGGGGGTGAAGGAGAAATTCTGGAAAACGTTTTTTGGATCTTCTTTGGTGATATGTGGATGGTGCTGGTTGCAATGCATATTGGATCTTGTGGGGGTGGGGCGTGAAGCGAGTTTGATGTGTGCGGGATGTACGTACGTGAGTTTTGGGTTTCCGCATCCGAATGGGTTTGCGATAGAGCCGCAGTTTATGGGGAATTTGTTGCTCGCGCCGTTATTTATGTCTGGTTATTTTGTGTTAAAAAATAAAAAATATTTATGGATATTTTTTATTTTGGCGGCGACGTTGTTTTTGACGTTTTCACGAGGGGCGATTTATGCGTTTGGAGTGGGGATGGTGGTGGTGACGGTTTGGGAGATTTGGCAGTCACGGAAGTGGCGAGAGTTGGTGGTGTGGCCGGTGATTTTGCTGGCGTTTTTGTTTACTTTGAATGCGCAGGGAGTGATGGCGCAAGCTTCGCGAACAAATGATACGTATTTTACGGGAGTGGCGAAAGTGTTAAATCATTTGTCGCTGGGGGTAATTAATATTCAGGCGAATGAGAGCGGGAATGTGGGGGCGGCTGATGGGAGTGAGGAAGTTGGCGGTGAGGCGGCGTGGTTTGATGGGTATGTGGAGGAGTCTACGGATACGCGGCTCCGACTGTCGGGAGCGGCATACGAGGTGTGGAGTAGCGATGTGAAAACGGTTTTGTTTGGTGTGGGGCTGGGAGGAGCGGGACAGGCGTTGTATGTAAATGGATTGTCGCCGGCGCCAAAAGAAATTGTGCAAAATCAGTATGCGTCGCTTCTATTAGAAAGCGGGGTGGTGGGAGTTTTGCTAGCAGTGTTTAGTCTAGGATTAGTGGTGAGAGCAGTTTGGAAAAGTCCTTTGCGGATAGTGTTAGCGGCTTTGATTGTGGCATATATGGTTTCGCTATGTTTCTTTTCGGGATTGCCGAATGCGCTGCAGATTTATCTACTGCCAGCGGTGATTTATGCGATAGGTTTGCGGAAGAAGTTGGTGTCGTAGACGGTAGCGCCTTTTCGTTTGTAGAATTCTTGCGAAGCTTCGCGGCCATTGCCGCAGGTGAATTCGAGATTTCGGCAACCTTTTGATTTGGCCCAGTCGAGCATGGCGTTCCAGAGGGCGCTGCCGATGCCTTTGCCGCGGACTTCGGTGTCGGTGACGAAATCTTCGAGGTAGGCGTTTTTGCGAATGCCGGGGCCCATAGTTACAGAGAGGGTGGCGATGCCGAGAATTTGGCCGTCTTCTTCGGCGATGAGTATATCATGCCAGGGGGAGTTGATGATGTCGTTGAACCATTCTTCCGGGATTTCGCCTTTGTCTTTGCCGGAACGAGAAAGTTGGATGAGTAGTTCGCGAATGCGCTGGGCGGTGGCGGGGGTATATGATTTTAGAGTGGTGATATTCATAAAGTTTCTCCTAATTTAGTTTTTAGTTCGTTGGCGAGTTGGTCGATGGTGGGAGCGTCATTTCCCCACATGGTGATGCGGATTAAGTTTTCGGTGCCGGAAGGGCGGACGAGGAGGCGACCTGCTACGGATTTTAATTTTTGATCGTAGTCTAAGAGGAGTTGTTTGGCCGCGGGGCTGGTTTTGAGAGAATCCTTTTGCTCGGGAGTGGCGGGCATGTTGACAATGACTTGGGGGAATTTGGTGATGATGCCGGCGAGGTTGTTTAGAGATTTGCTGGACTTGGTGACGGCTTTGGCGATCATGAGGGCGGTGAGCATGCCGTCGCCGGAAGTGAGGCCGGGCAGGATGACGTGGCCGTTTTGTTCGGAGCCGATTTTGATATCTTTTTCGAGCATGGCGGCGACGACGTTGGGATCGCCGACAGCGGTGATTTCGGCGTGGATGTTGTTGTCTTTAGCCCAGTTGAGGAGACCTTGGTTGGCCATGACAGTGGTGACGATGGAATCAAGCTGGAGGAATTGGGAGAGGAAGGCGAGCATTTGGTCGCCGTCGACTTCATTGCCTTCGGCGTCTATGGCAAGGCAGCGGTCGCCATCGCCGTCAAAAGCGACGCCGAAATCGAGATGGTTTTTGGTGACAAGCTGCTTTAGCTGGTCGAGGTGGGTGCTGCCGCAATCCTGGTTGATTTCGGTATTGTAGTCTGGTTGGCAGTTGATGAGCTCGACCGAAGCGCCAAGGTTTTCGAAAACGGTCTTGTTGATGACACTGGTGGCGCCGTTGGCGCAGTCCATGCCGATGTGAAGATCGCTAAAGTCGGCATCGCTGAGGTAGTCGGTGAGATGTTCGAGGTAGAGATCGGTGGCCTCGGTGTGTAAATCTTCGCGGATGGTGGGGGAAATGGGGGTGTAGAAAAAGTCGGAGGAGGCGAGGGCGGCTTCGATTTTGGCACGGCCGACTTCGTCGAGTTTGGTGCCTTGAGTTTTTCCGCGTTCAAAGATTTTGATGCCGTTGTCGGTGAAGGGATTGTGAGAAGCGGTGACGTCGATGGCAAAATCGAAATTCATTTCGTAGAAACAATAGTTGATGCCGGGGGTAGGGAAAATGCCGGCGCTGGCGTATTCGATACCAAAGGTTTCACAGGCGGCGGCGAGGTCTTGCAAAATCCATTCGGTGGATTCGCGGGTGTCACCGGCGAGGAAGATTTTGATGTTGTCGCCAGCGTAGTCGACGAGACCTTTGATGATACGGGCGAGAAAGTCGGGGGTGAAATCTTCGGCTTTGCTACGGATGCCATCGGTACCAAATTTATGCATTTTGAACTCCTTTGATTTGTTTAATAAGAACGTCGAGAGTGAGCCGAACGTCATCTGCGGTGCTACCGCGAGAGAGGTCAGCGAGGGGCTTCACAAAACCTTGGATGATGGGGCCAGCGACGGTGAAACCGCCGAAACGTTCGAGAGATTTGTAGAGGATGTTGCCGGAGTTTAAGTCAGGAGTGATGAGGACGTTGGCGTGGCCTTTTGTGGTGGATTCGGGGAATTTTTTGTGACTAATTTCGGGGTCGATGGCGGTGTCGAGTTGCATTTCGCCGTCGATGAGCCAGTCGGGGTGATTTTTACGGATTTGGTCAATAACGAAGTGGATTTTGGCGAGGTCGGGATTTTTGCCGCCGGAGCCGTTAGTGGAGTAGGAAAGCATGGCGATGACGGGCTGATTGTTGGTGTAGTTTTGGTAGGTGGTGGCGGTGTCTTCGACGATGGTGTAGAGTTGGTTTTCGTCGGGGAGTTTGTTGACGCCGCCGTCAGCGAGGGCGAGAATTTGGCTGTCTTTTTGGCAGATGAAGCAGCTGGAGAAGTATCGTGATTTTACGGGGATGGCGGCTTTGTAGGCGAGGAGGACGTCGCGAGAGGAGTAGTCGAGGCCGGAGAGCATGGAGTCGGCTTGGCCGTCTATCAGTATGGTGGTGGCTTGTTCGAGACTGTCGGCAGGGAGAAACTCGACTTCGGGGAAGGTTTGAATAGCTTCCTTTATGGTGGGATTTTCTAGTTCGGGGATGATGATTTTCATAGGGTAATTATATCATTTTTTGTGGCATCAGAAAAGCAACCTCGCGGTTGCTTTTCTGGGTAGATACGCGCCTCTGCTTTTATTTGTCGACGACTTCGCCTTCGACTGGCTCGTCATCTGATTTGGCATCAGATTTTTTGTCCTCAGCCTTAGACTCATTAGCGGAAGCTTGGTAAAGTTTCGCGCCGATGGGCATAATCTTATCGTTCAAATCCTTAGTAGCAGATTCAAAGGCGTCCTTATCAGCCTTGTCGTCGTTCAAAACTTTGCGAGCTTCCTCGACCGCCTTTTTGATAGCGTCTTTATCTTCGTCAGAGATTTTATCTTTAAACTCAGAAGGCATTTTTTCAGCTTGGTAGATGGTATTTTCTAGGTGGTTTTTAGCATCAACGCCGTCTTTCTTTTTCTTGTCCTCTTCAGCGTGAGCCTCGGCTTCTTTCTGAGCCTTTTCGATATCTTCCTTGCTCATGTTGCCAGAGTTTTGGATGGTGATAGACTGCTCTTTGCCAGTGCCCTTGTCCCGCGCGGTAACGTTCAAAATGCCATTAGCGTCGAGGTTAAAGGTCACTTCAATTTGTGGCACACCACGCGGTGCCGGTGCAATCCCGTCCAAAATGAAACGGCCGAGTGACTTATTGTCAGCGGCAAATTCACGTTCGCCCTGCAAGACATGAATTTCTACCTGCGGCTGGTTATCAGAAGCAGTAGAAAAAGTCTCAGATTTAGACGTTGGAATTGTAGTGTTACGATCGATCAGAGGGGTGCGAACGCCGCCCATAGTCTCAATTCCGAGGGTCAACGGGGTCACATCAAGGAGCAAAATGTCCTTAACATCACCTTGCAAAACCCCACCTTGAATAGCAGCGCCAATGGCGACCACTTCGTCCGGGTTGACGCCTTGCATCGGGTCTTTGCCAAAAATTTCTTTGACTTTAGCCACCACGGCCGGCATCCGAGTCATCCCGCCGACCATCACAATTTCGTCGATATCTTTAGTTGTAAGCTTCGCATCTTTCAAAGCCTTTTCTACCGGCCCAGCGAGGCGGTCGATAAGATCAGAAACTAACTCTTCGAGCTTGGCACGGGTCAGAGTATATTCGAAGTGCTTCGGACCATCAGCATCGGCAGACAAAAACGGCAAGTTGATATCAGTAGAAGTCGAGCTCGAAAGTTCCTTTTTGGCTTTTTCAGCTTCGTCTTTGACGCGCTGCATCGCTGCCGCATCACCCTTGATGTCGATACCGGATTCTTTTTTGAACTCGTCAACCAAGAAATTCACAATTACGTTATCAAAATCCTCACCACCGAGGTGGGTATCACCATTAGTGGACATCACTTCAAAGACCCCATCACCAAGCTCTAGGATGCTGACGTCAAAGGTCCCACCGCCGAGGTCAAAGACCACGATTTTCTCGTCTTTTTTGGATTCTAGACCGTAGGCAAGCGCCGCTGCAGTAGGCTCATTGATGATACGTTTGACTTCGAGACCGGCGATTTTGCCGGCATCTTTGGTAGCCTGGCGTTGAGAATCGTCAAAGTAAGCCGGGACTGTGATAATAGCTTCCGTTACAGGTTCACCCAAGAAGGCCTCGGCGTCAGCTTTGATCTTAGAAAGCACCATGGCGCTGATTTCCTCTGGCGTATATTCCTTGCCGTCCATTTCCACCGCCACGCCGTTGCCCTTTTTCACGATCTTGTAGGGGCTGATTTCGGTGTCGCGCTGGACTTCCTTGTCGGTAAATTTGCGGCCGATCAAACGTTTGATACCATAGATAGTGTTTTTAGGATTAGTCACCCGCTGCCGCTGAGCAACTTTACCGACCAATCTCTCACCTTTTTTGGTAACAGCTACCACCGACGGAGTGGTGCGATCACCTTCGCTATTCGTGATAACCTCAGGTTTACCAGCCACCATATACGCAAAAGCGCTGTTGGTGGTGCCGAGGTCAATACCGATGATTTTACTCATTTTTATCCTCCATATATATTATTATAGTTCTTAGTTTGCGCTGGCACTCACACTGCATGAGTGCTAAGTCTACCTCTATTGTAGCAAATTAGCACTCGCATGTCAATACTGCCAATTTTTGTGGGGCGGTGGAAAAGTGGGGCTTGGAGTGGAAATTTAAGCGTTGCGTGGTGAAAGTGGTTGTGGTATAATGGAGGGGCAACGATTAATTTGCTTGTTTGGTTGTTGCGCTGAGTGGCACTGTTTTTGGGATGCCAAGGGCAGGCCACGAGGTGGTTAATAGTTTAACGGAGGTCTACTATGTCTCAAATCATGAAGAAAACTGTAAAACTCGCGGGTAGCCCGGCGCGGAGGGTTGTCGGCTTTTATGCGGGTGCGATAGCGCTGGCGATGCTGGCGATGCCGGTGTTGGCAGGCGGAGGCGCGGCCTACGCAGACGAGTTCATCACGATGACCATAGACAAATCCACGGTGAATCTGGACGTTGCGGCCAGAAGCACGGCGGGGACCTTCTCCAAATCTGCCGTGAGTACGGTATCGGTAAAGACCACCAACGGTACTGGCTATACCATAGGCATCAGAGCCGATGGGGCAAATCCAAGCAAGCTTATCAACAGTAGTGACCCAGACACTAGCACAAATTCTCTGATCTCCATTGATGGGGCGACTACCATAGACCAGTTCAAGGCTCTATCTGCTACTACTCTCAATGGTAAATGGGGTTATATGCCGAGCCGGTATTGTACGGGCGAGAGCAGTAGCACTTGTAGCAATAATACTAATACTTTCCTGAAAGCTCCGACCACGGGTGATACCCTAGACATTACCGAAGTAGCTAATCCAACTACGGCCAATACCTACGAACTATCCGTGGGGGCGAGAGTGGATGCTACGCAGAAACTCGGTACATATAATAATACTTATGTGATCTACGCAAATACTAATCCGGTGCCTTATTCTATCATTTATGACGATGATGCAGTGGGTAATATGCCGGAGGATGTGAATTCGGGGCAGGCAGTGGGAAATACTTTAAATCTGGCCAGTAACACGCCAACTAGAGCTGGTTATACCTTTATTGGGTGGTGTACAACGCAACCCACCGTTAATACTAACGGGACAGATACTTGTTCTGGTACTACTTATCAGCCTAGCGCTAGTATTACTATTTCTGTGGCTACAGCTTTCCATCTATATGCGATGTGGAGTAATAACTACACTATAGATTCCTTTGTTGCCGGTGGTGGGACGATGCAAGATTTCGCTAGGATGTCAGCGGACAAAAAGAGTAAGATAATTGCCAGCATGGCTCTAGAAACTGATTATACGGTTAAAGATAGTCGTGACAACCAAGATTATACCATTGCGAAGCTGAAAGACGGCAATGTCTGGATGACGAAGAACCTCAATCTGGCTGGCAATACTGCGATTTCTTGTAATACTACTGATTGTAGCAACGGTTACACTACACCTACTAACCAAGGGTGGCAGAGTGATGGTAAACTCCCAGCTTCTAGTACCGCAGGATTTAACCAAAACAACTACGCCTATGTCTATAATTCTGGGAATGCTACTACGAACTGCACTAGTTCCCAGCCTTGTTACTCCTACTATTCTTGGGATGCGGCGACGTTAGGTTCGGGTAGGAGTATTGGTACACAAGATACAGATGCGCCGTATAGCATTTGCCCGAAGGGTTGGAGACTGCCGACGTCTGGTAACCATGAAGTTAATGACCCAACGGGGTTGAGCGGCTGGAAGCGCGGCGACTTTTACAGATTGGCTACTGCTTATGGTGTTAACCTGGAGAATGCCTACAACAGTAGCACCACGACCTTCTACAATAACGCAGGGCCGGGTACGAAGGCAAGCTTCCTGCTCGCCGGCTACTACAGCGGCGGCCAGTTCTACCGCGGTGGCGCGCGCGGGTACTACTGGTCGGCTACGTCGTACGGTAGTACCTCCGTCGCGCGTAACCTGCGCTTCAATTCCGGCAACGTGTATTCTGCCGATTACGGCAATCGTTACGACGGGTTCTCCGTGCGCTGTATGGTGGCGGAGTAGTCTTAGCCCTCTAGCCCTTTTGCTCCCCACCTCTCCCAAAAAGGGATAGTGCAGGGGGCGGACTGAGAGTAGGAAACTGGAGCAAGAAAGATAAAATGATAAAATAAGATAGGGGATCGAGAAGGAACAAAATGGCAATCGTGGGACGTGAGCGCCCGGGGGAAAAGCAGCAAAGAGAAGCTAGCAAGAGGGCGGAAGTGGCGAGGAGGGTGGCGCACGAGGATCGGCCGCGATTGAAAGCTGCCAGACAACTGGAGGACGAAC
Source organism: Candidatus Saccharimonadota bacterium (assembly GCA_017514025.1). Classification (GTDB taxonomy): domain Bacteria; phylum Patescibacteriota; class Saccharimonadia; order Saccharimonadales; family Saccharimonadaceae; genus Nanosyncoccus. The sequence continues at coordinate 229,637 of JAFWLB010000002.1, forward strand.
AAAAAAAGCAGTTGATGGAGCGAGAAAAGGGTAACTACACCAGAATTTTGGCATTGAAGTGTCACAATGGGTGGTTAAAGCTTTGTGACAACTCGGCGATGATTGTGGGGAAAAAATTAGATGGAAGATTGGGGAAGACGTATAAAGTAGCGGCAGACAATGGCTACGGAACGCGGGCGGAGTACGGCGTGATTTCGATCCCGCCGGTGCAGGTGGAGGATTTCATCGGAAGGTTGGACCGGGCGGGAATTAAACTCGTGGTGGATGGGGCGTGGTCTTTGGAATTTGATCTGGGGGAAAGAGTAAGCCAAGAAGAAATGGTCAGGATGCTGCAGGAAGACTCCTTGCTGATCGAACGGGCAAACAAACTGGTGATGCCAAAGGTAGTATTGCCGGAGCTGCGAGCGGATGTGAAAGCGCTGTTAGAATTCGTGCACGTGCAGGTGCGAAACCAAAAAGATACAACCAGGCAAGTGTTGATGAACGACGTGGAGCGACGAGCGATTGAGGCGAACAAGCTGATCATCGCAACGGCGCGGGGGTATGTGGGAATAAAGGAATGCTTGGACGAGATAGGATTTTTTACGGAAGAAATGTACGAAGACGCGACGACGATGTGTGACATGAAAGTAATCACGGCGAAGAAATACAGGGAGTGCGTGAATTTGATCATGCGAATAGAGTCAGACCGGGCGCGAGAGCTAAAGCGAATGGTGATAGCAAAGACTGAAGCAGAAATGAATAAACCAAAAAAGAGGAGTAAACATGAGAGCACTATTGTTGGAGAGCGGCGACCTAGAGTCGTACAACGAACGTTGGGAGATCTTGAACAATTTGGTGGAGGGGACAAAGCAACCGCGGAAGAAAAAGAAGAAGAACCTGGAGGAGCTAGTCGACAGGAACTTGCTGTCCAAGCTGCCGAGCAATAATAGTGAACTGGATGGTGCGCTGTATGAGTGCTTTTTGATGGCGAAGCGGGGGAAATCTAGAACGGTGGACGAGTGGAATTTTGAGGTTTTTTGGGAAGAGAATCTGGCGAGACTAAAGGAAGACATCGTGAATAGGCGATGGGAGCCGGGGTCGTCCAAGGCGTTTATGGTACATGAGCCGGTGGACCGGGAGATATTTGCGGCGCCGTTTCGGGACAGGATAGTGCACCATTTTTTGTATGCGGTGATTGCGCCGTGGTGGAACAGACGTTTCATTCACGATGCGTATTCTTGTCGGAGGGGGAGAGGGACGGATTTTGGGGTGGAGAGGATGCAGAAATTTATCCAGTCTGTGTCTATGAACGGGACGAAGAAGGCGTATATTTTGAAGGGGGATTTGTCAGGATATTTTATGAGCCTCTCTCGGAAGAAGTTATACGAGAAGGTGATGTGGGGGCTAAAAAAGCAGTTGCCGGAACGGGGATGGCTGTATGATTTGTGTGCGTATTTGTGGAAGAAAGTAATTTTTGATGACCCGTGCCTAGAGGCGCGGGTAGTGGGAGGCAAGAGAGATTGGGCATGTTTGCCGTGGAATAAATCGCTGTTTCACCAACCGCCGGGACAGGGGATAGTGATCGGGAATTTGACGTCGCAGCTGCTGTCGAACATCATGCTGAATGAGTTTGACTGGTTTGTGAAAAAGAAGCTAGGATTTAAATACTACGGGCGGTATGTGGATGACTTTTTTATCGTGGTGTCGGAAGAAGATTACGAGAGGGCGAAAAAAGCGATGCGGGAGGACATGCCGAAATATTTGGAAAAAATGGGGCTGAGGATGCACCCGAAGAAGATTTATATTCAGGAAGTGGAGAAGGGGTGTCCGTTTCTAGGTAAGATGGTGCGACCGGACGTGTTGACGCCAGGGCAAAGGTATCTGAAGAATATGCGGAAAGCGTTTCGGGGTTATGTACGAGGAAAGGTGGACTATGAGACGATGCAGTCGTATGTGGGGATGGGGCAGAACATGGCGGCCTATACGCAGATGAAAAAAGTCGTCCGCGAGCTAGAAGCTAAAACGGACGACTGAGTGAGGCTGTCACTTTTTCTCTGGAGAAATGGGGAGCAAAAGGGCTAGAGGGCTAAGACTACTCCGCCACCATACAGCGCACGGAGAACCCGTTGTAACGATTGTTGTTATTGGCAGAATTCACGTTGCCGGAATTGAAGTTCAGGTTACGCGCGTTGGAGGTATTACCGTTCGACGTAGCCGACCAGTAGTTCCCGTTCGTGCCACCGTTGTTGAACTGGCCGCCGTTGTAGTTGCCGGCGAGCAGGAAGCCAATAACAGCCCTTAAAGGTACGCGATCCTAGCGCAGGAAGCGCTAGAGGAATGCAATTAAAGCCTAGGGAGTCATTTTGCCTTACGTTTTCACGGCCTTGCCTTTAACGGGAAGGATGGTGCCGGGTGGTTTGTTGGCGCCGGGCGGCGACTCTGAAGGCGAAGTTCAACTCGTAATGAGGGCACTCCTACCTCTCCAGAGGACACTTTAGCTGATGTGATTTGATCCTGACAAAAGATTTTTGGCTTAACCTAATAGGCACAGTCCTGCTGCTTACCGCCAACTCTGAACCTACAGTGCTTGATTACTTTTTTTGTCGATACATCGGCGAATATGCCTCATGGTTTTATTATAACACTTATTTTTATTACGGGGGTTGCCAAAAAGACAAGAATAGAATATAATTGTCAATAATGAGCGGTAAAAAAGATGATATTTTGAACGCAAAAGATTTGGACTTTGATGAACCTCAGACGGGGGATTTGGAAAAGGAAGAAGAGCTTACAGACGAAGAGCTGGCGATTACGGCGGAGAACGTGGATTCGTTTGCGGATGACTCGGTGCGGTTGTATCTGCGCGAAATCGGGAAAATCCCGCTTTTGACACCAGAAGAAGAGGCGGATCTAGCGGCAAAGATTGTAAAGGGCGACAAAAAAGCCAAGGATAAGATGGTGGAGTCTAATATGCGATTGGTGGTGTCGATTGCGAAGCGTTACGGGGGGCGAGGGTTGGACTTTTTGGATTTGATTCAAGAGGGGAATACGGGGTTGCTACGCGCGGTGGAGAAGTTTGACCCGGATAAGGGATTTAAGTTTTCGACTTATGCGACGTGGTGGGTGCGACAGGCGATCACGCGGGCGATTGCGGATCAGGCGCGAACAATTCGGATCCCGGTGCATATGGTGGAGACGATTAACAAAGTGCTACGGACAACGCGGAAATTGACGGCGGAATTGAACCGTGAGCCGACTAACGAGGAAATCGCGGAAGCGCTGGACATGGACGTGGAGAAGATTGATTATGTGATGCGAATTAAGCAGGATATTGCGTCTTTGGACGCGTCGGTGGGGCGCGAAGGGGACGAGGAAGACAGCGTGCTGGGGGATTTTGTGGAAGACGAAGAGCGAGATAGCCCGGAGGAGTCGGCGGCGAACCAGATTTTGAAGGAGCAGCTGTCGGAGATTATCGCGACTTTGAGCGAGCGAGAGCAGAAGATCATCCGGCTAAGGTTTGGGATTGGGGGCGGCCGGCCGCATACCCTCGAGGAAGTGGGAAATGAGTTTGACGTGACGCGGGAGCGGATTCGCCAGATTGAGGCGAAGGCGCTATCGAAACTGAGGAAAAATAAGGAAACGAAAAAATTGCACGAATATTTGAGGTAGGAGGTAAGGTAAAATGAAAAAAGTTTTTTATAGTTTGGTAGCGATGGTGATAGGGGGGATGATGTTGATGGCGCCGGCGATGGCGAGGTGTACGCAAGACCAGTTGGATAGCGGATGTGTGAGTACTTCGATTTTGGCGAACGGGTGTAGCTGTGATGACGGAAGTGGGTCGGAGACGAAGCGGATTTTGCAGCTGGTGGTGACAATCATGACGATGGGGGTGGGGATTTTGGCAGTGCTAGGGATTACGATTGTGGGGATCCAGTATTTGACAGCGGGGGGAAGCGAAGAAAAAACTCGCAAGGCAAAGCGACGGATGTTTGAAATCGTGATTGGGTTGGTGGCGTATGTGATTATTTATGCGGTGCTACATTGGTTAATTCCGGACTTTAGTGTGTCGTTTTAGGGGCTTATGAAAAGGTTGTTTGTCGTCTATAATCCGCGGTCGTCTAGATACGCGAGTGTGAAGGCGGAAGTTTTGGAGCGGCTGAACGAGCTGGCAGGGTTTTTGGTGGGGAAATATGAAGTGGAAAAAATCGGGATTGAGGGGAATGTGGAGAAGTTGGCGAAGCTTTTGAAAGACGGGGACACGGTGCTGGCGGCGGGGGGAGATGCGACGGGAGTGATTGCGGCGAATGCGATAATGCAATCTGGTTGTGACGTGACGCTGGCGGTGTTGCCGTATGGGAACTTTAATGACCTTGCTCGAACACTAGGAACCAATAGTTTTGATGATGTGTTTGATGATAATGCGAAAGTGAGGAAATTTTATTCGCTGGAGGTCATTGTGGACGGGAAACATTGGCGGTATGCGACGTGTTATGTGACGATGGGAATGACGGCGGAGGCAGTGAAACTATACGATGCGGCGAAGATGCGGAAAGTGTTGAAGAAAAAATGGGGGAGATATGTAGGGTCGTATACGAATTTGATGGGGTGGTATTTTAAGCATCGGCATAAAAAAGAGTTTATACCGGAGTTTAAATTGAACGGAGTTTTGCAGGATAAGCGGATTTCGGATTACGCGGCGGTGAACGGACGAAGCATGGCGCGGGTGATGAAAGGAGGAGAAGATTATTATAAGCCGCGAGAGTTTCGGCGAGAGGTGGGGAGGCTAACGAGTTTTTGGCGACTGTTTGATTTGATGGTGAAGAGTATTTTTGTGAGGACGCCGGGCGAAGAGACGAAAGGGGATGTGTTGGAGTTCGTGAAAAGTGGTCGAGTGGAGGTGCAAGCGGAGGGGGAGTCGCAAGTATTTGAGGGGATGAAAAAAATTGAAGTAAGAAAGGCAAAAAAATGTTTGAAGGTGATCGAGGGCTGGCAAAAGTAGTAGAATATATGAAGGCGCATTGGCCTTCGCGGGTGAAGGAAGAATGGCAGGTGGGGATAAATGAATATCCGGGAATTGTGAAAAAAGTGGTGGAAGAATTTACGCTGGCGGCGACGCAGAACCGACATTTGATACGGATAGCGGGAGTGAGTGGGTCGGGAAAAACGACGCAGATTTTGCCGGCGGTGGAAGCCTATTGCAAGACGAGAGAGTTGGAGCCGATTTTGCTGGCGGCGCGGAGGTTTGTAGAATATCATCCGCATTATGAGGAAATACGGGAGTTTTATGGGGATGCGAATTTGCGGAAGATGACGGATGAGTTTTCGACGATTATGCTGTTTTTGACTTTGAGCGAGTTGATGCGGGGCGGGTATGATATTGTGCTGGACGTGACGCTGCTCGACCCGGAGATGGAGGGGATTTTGCTAAAGCTGGCGGGAGCTTCTGAATATGAAATGTTGATGCTGATGATTGCAGTGAGTCCGGAAGTGACGGAGCATTATTTGGCGGGGCGGGCGTGGCGACATACGAAAGAAACTGAGAAAGAGTTTATCCGAGCGACGTCGCGGGCTTTAGAGTTTTATGCTGCTAGTGCGCCGGAGATGCGGGTGGTGATATGGAGTGTGTATGACCTTTTGCCGGTTTATGATGGGGTGGTGAAAGATTGTTTGCCGGTGTTTGCGGACTATTCGGCGCGAGAGGAGATGCCGAAGCCTGACGACGACGAGCGGCGAGAAGCGAAAATAAAATATCTCACAACTGATTTAAGTTGATTTCGGGGAAGTTGGTGCGGATGTGCTCGGCGTAGCCGGCGTCGATATGTTGCCAGGCTTCTCGCATGCGGGTGATCTCGGCGGGATTGTCGAACTCTTGGATGAGAGTGTCGGTGAATTCTTTGGGGGCGGGGCGGGAGAGCATGCGGGCGACGTCCATATTGGGGTTGCCAGTGCCAGCGAAACAAAAGTCGATGATGCCGATGACTTTATCGTTTTTATCGAGGAGGATATTGCCGAGATTGAGGTCGCCGTGGACGAGATTTTGTTTTTCGGTTTGTTTGATGTAGATGTGATCTTGGTCAATGTGTTGGTCGTAATGTTGGTAATCTAGTTCTTTCAAAAAATCAGAGAGGGGGTATTTGACTGGCTCGGGGGCGTTTTTGAGACTAATGCTGGAGAGCTCTTTGACGAATTTGGCGACGTCGTAGGCGGCGCCGGTGAGAGCGGTGTGAGAAAGATGATAAATGCGATCGCCGAGGCAATAGCCCTCGATTTTTTGATGGATGGAGAAAGGACGGTTCTGGCGGTCGTAGCAGAGTTTCATTTGAGGGGTATAGAAACTGGTTTTGCCGTCGACAAAATTACAGACGGTGGCGTCTTTGACAATCATTTTGGACCAGAAAGGATTGCGGGGAAAGCGGAAAAAATAAGCGCCTTTGTCGGTGGTGACTTCAATGACGATGTTGGTCCAGCCGGTTAAAATATGCTCGGTTTTTTGAACTTGGTGGCCTTTTAAGGTATCGCGGATGATTTTTTCCAGATTGTCAGAAGTTGTAAAAAAGTTTCTCATATCTTATAATAATAGCATGGAAAATGTAAAAATTCTAGCAGTAGTGGGGATGAGTGGAAGCGGGAAGTCGGTGGTGGTGAACCATTTGACGGAGAAAGGATATCCGAAAGTTTATTTCGGGGGGATGATTTACAAAGAGATGGAGAAGCGGGGGATTGAACGGACGGAAGATGGGTCGAGCGAAAAAGAGTTTCGGGAGATGATTCGAGCTACGGAGGGGGCGGACTGGGTGGTCCGACAGGTAATCGAAGAAGTGCATGATTTGATCGGGGCGGGGCAGAAGCGGATAATTTTGGACGGAGTGTATTCGTGGACGGAGTATAAGACTTTGAAACATGAGTTTCCGGGTCGTTTGACGTTTTTGGCGGTGGTGGTAGATAAGAATTTGAGGTATGCGCGAGTGGCGAGGCGGCCGGAGCGAGCTTTTGATGCGAAAGCGATCCGGGAACGCGACCAAAGCGAGATCGAAAATTTGGAAAAAGGAGGGCCGATCGCGGCGGCGGATTATTACGTTCTCAATAATGGGACGGTGGACGAAACGTGTGAACAGGTGGATGGGGTTTTGAAGGAGATTGATTTTTGAAACGGTTAGTATTGATTGACGGGAAATCGGTGTTTTATCGGGGGTATTATGCGATGGGGGCTTTGTCATTGTCTGATGGGACGCCGACGGGGGGCGTGTATGGGTTTGCGGCGATTGCGATGGAAATTGTTTCAAGACTTTCGCCGACGAAAGTGGTGGTGGCGTGGGATTCGCGGACGTCTACGGCAAAGCGGCGGGCGATTTTTGCGGATTACAAGGCCGGGAGGCATAAGCCGGGGGAGGATTTTTATGCGCAGATACCTTTACTGCAAGAACTAGTGGCGGATCTCGGGTGGAGTTTTGTGGAAGTGCCGGAATATGAGGCGGATGATATTATTGGGACACTTTCTCGGCAAGCAGATGATAGTCTGGATGCTAGTGGTAAATGCGAGTGGGAGACTTTTATTATATCGTCGGATCTCGATATGTTGCAGATTGTGGATGAGAATACGCATATGTGGCGGATACTGAAAGGTTTTTCTGATATTCAGCAGATTGATGTGAAGGAAATTGAGGCAAAGTATGGGATATTGAAATCGCAATTTTTGGATCTGAAAGCGCTGAAAGGAGATGCGTCGGATAATATTCCGGGGGTGCCGGGAATTGGTGAAAAAACGGCGGCGAAGCTTTTGAACGAATATGGAGATTTGGACGGTATATATAATAATATTGACAAAATATCTGGTGCCACTAAGACAAAATTGGAAAACGGCAAAGAATCGGCGTATATGTCGCGGGATTTGGCAAAGATAATGTTTGACGCGCCCGTGTCACTGGCTGAAATGCCTGATTTTAAATTTGATTGCGAAAGGATGATCAAGGGTTTAAAGAAATTGGAGTTTAAGTCGCTGATCCGCAAATTTGCTGGAGAGGAGGATATTGCGATAGATGATAAAAAGGAAGTGAAAACTGAGGCAGAGAGATTAGACCGAGAAATGGTGCCGGTGTTACATAGAATGGAAAAACGAGGAATGTTGATAGACAGGGAGTATTTTGCAAAATTAAAACAGGAATATACGAAGAAAGTTGAGCGGCTGAAGGAGGAAATTTGGGAGCTGGCGGGGCGAGAGTTTAACGTGAATTCGCCGATACAGCTATCAGAAATATTATTTGTGGACTTGGGGTTGCCGACGAAGGGGATCAAAAAGACTACCCGGGGATATTCGACGGGAGCGAAGGAACTTTTGAAGTTAGCGGATTTGCACCCGATTGTGCCGAAGTTGATGGAATATCGAGAGGCGGCGAAGTTGCTGACTACTTATATTGTGCCGATGCCGGAGTTGGCAGATTCGGAAGGGCGAGTCCATACGACCTTTACACAAGATGTAACAGCGACGGGGCGGTTGAGTTCGAAAGATCCGAATTTGCAGAATATTCCGGTGCGGACGGAAGAGGGACGAAGGATCCGGACTGGGTTTGTGGCTCCGGCTGGGCGTGTTTTGGTTTCGGCGGATTATTCGCAGTTTGAGCTGAGGCTAGCGGCGGCGCTGGCGGGGGATGCAAAATTGATAGATGATTTTAATGCGGGGGTGGATATTCATACCAAAACGGCGGCTGATGCGTTTGGGGTGCCGATGGATTCAGTGACAAAAAATCAGCGGCGGGCGGCGAAAGTGATCAACTTTGGGATTTTGTATGGGATGAGCGCAAAAGGATTGGCGGAGGCGTCGGGGATGTCTGTGGCGCAAGCGAAAGAGTTTATTGATAATTATTTCCGATTACGGGCGCCGATTAAGAAGTATTTGGAGAAGATTTTGCAGCAGGCGCGAGAAGAGGGGTATGTGGAGACTTATTACGGGCGACGACGGCCAACGCCGGATGTGAAGTCGGCTAATTTTGTGGTGAGACAGGCGGCGGAGCGGGCAGCTCAGAATATGCCAATTCAGGGGACGGAAGCGGATTTGATGAAGAAAGCGATGATCGCTGTGGATAGGGCTTTGCCTGAGGGGGCGGAGCTGGTGATGCAGGTGCATGATTCGCTGATTGTGGAGTGTGACGAGGGGCTAGCTTCGGAGGTGTCTGAGATTTTGCGGCGTGAAATGGAATCGGTGGCGCCAGAGCTGAAAATAAAACTCGCCCTTGAGATTACCGTTGGTAAAAACTGGGGCGAGTTGTAAGATTATCTAGTGTAGGCGAGATTGTGCTCCATGGCTTGGGTTTCGAGCATGACCATGCGAGTGGCGTCGTCGACAGATGAGTTGACGGAGTGTTTGACGCGGGCGTGCTCTTCGGCTTTTTTGGCGTCGTTCCAGCGATCGAGGGTGCCGACGAGGTAGCCGGTGATACGGCGCAAACGTTCGAATTTGCCTTCGTCGAAGTATTCGGCGTGGGCGTCGAAGTATTTTTCGGCGGCTTCAGCGCTGGCTTTGTCGGCGATGAGCCGAGTACCGACTTCTACCAAGCAGGAAACGTGCAAAGTGTCATAGTGTTCGAAATCGGTGAGAGCATCTTTGACTTCTTTTTCGGAAACTTTGGTGTATTCGTTTAATGATTTAACAAAACGCTTGATGTCGAAATTTTGAGCGTCTGATGGATTGCGATAAATAATATTCTTCATGGTTTTTATGACCCTTTCTGTCAATGATTGTTTATAAGTATTACCTTGTTCTATTGTAAATCCATATTTAGTGGGTGTCAATATGATTTTTACGCTATATGTAGTGTTTTTTGTGGAAAAGTCAGATTTTTGTGATAAAATAGATATATGCCAGAATTACCGGAAGTAGAAACAGTGAGGAGGGGCCTAAAAAAGTTTATTTTGAAGCAGAAACTTCAGAAAGTTGAGGTTTTGTGCGAAAAATCGTTTGTGGGGGAGAGCGATTTGGTGGTGAGGGCAAAAGTGCAAGATATTCGAAGATTCGGGAAAGCGTTGGTGATTGATTTTGATAATTTATATTCTTTGTTGATTCATCTCAGAATGACGGGGCAGCTGATTTATGACGGGAAGGAGCGGTATGCGGCGGGGCACCCGAGTGAGAATTTTGTGGCGGAGTTGCCGAATGGGCAGACGCGAGTGGTTTTGACGTTTGACAAAGGCACGTTGTATTTTAACGATCAGCGGAAGTTTGGTTTTATCAAGGTTTTGGATACTTTTGATGTGGAGAAGGAGGAGTTTATAGAGAAGCTGGCGAGAGAGCCGTGGAAAATGTCGGGGGATGAGTTTTTTGAAAAATTGCAAAGACACAAGGATGCGTCAATAAAAGCAGTGATTTTGGACCAGAAGGTGATTTGTGGGCTAGGGAATATTTATGCGGATGAGGCGTTGTGGATGGCGGAGATTCATCCGAAGCGGAAGGCGGGGAGTTTGAGCCGGGGGGAGGCGATGAGCTTGCTAGGGGCGGCTTGTGCGGTGATGGAAAAATCGATTGAATTGGGCGGGTCGACGATACGAAATTATGTGAAGGCGGATGGGACGAGGGGAAATTATTTGGATTCATTTGCGAGAGTTTATCATCGAGATGGTGAGGCGTGTGCGCGGTGCGGAGGTACGATTGAAAAAATTAAGGTGGCAGGGCGGGGGACGCATTATTGTCCGGTGTGTCAAAAATGATCAAAGTTTTTTACGGCGAAAATAGGGTGGCGATAAGCGAGGCAGTGCGGAAGTTTTTAGGTGAGGACTATGAGGTGGTGGAGGGGACAGAACTGGCGGCGGAGGATTTGCCGAGTTTGATGAAGGGGAATTCGTTGTTTGAGACGGAGCGGCGAATTTTGGTGCGGGATATTTTGGCGAACAAGGCGGCGTGTGAAGATTTGCCAAAATATGTGGATACGCCGCACAAGATGGTGTTTTGGGAGATGAAGGTAGATAAGCGTGCTGGTGTTTATAAAGATTTGGAGGGGGAAGTGGAGTTTCGGGAGTTTGCGATGCCGAGAGATAAAAATGCGGGGTTGGTGTTTGATATATATAGGACGGCGAAGCGAGATGGGGTGCGGGCGGTGGCGATGTTGGACAAGATCAAAGATGAGCAGGAGCCGATAATGTTTTTGGGACTGATGGTAAGTCAGGCGGTGCGGGATTTTGCGGTGCGGCCGGGAATGAAAGAAAAGAGAGCTCTTTTGGAGCTCTCGAAACTGGACATGGATTTGAAATCTGCTAAGCTGCAGCCTTGGCTGTTGATTTCTTCGTTTCTTTTGCGGTTGTCTTCTTTGTAGTTGGTTTTTTAGTTGCTGGTTTTTTGGCCGCCGGTTTGGCCGTTGCGGTCTTTGCGGCTGGTTTTGCGGCTGGTTTTTTAGCGGCTACGAGTTTGACGCCGGCAGCTTTGGCCGCGGCGTGAAGACGAGCTTTGCGACGAGCAGCGGTGTTTTTCTTGAGGAGATTCTTTTTGACGGCTTTGTCGTATTCGGACTGAGCATGCGCTAGAGTCTCGGAGGTGGGGTTGGTTTTAAAAGCCTTAAGAGCGGCCTTGATGTCTTTCTTGATTCCTTTATTGTGCTCGGTACGTTTAACGGTTTGCCGGGCAGCCTTTTTGGCAGATTTGATAATCGGCATTTTCTTCCTATATGAGTTAAAAATTAATGACTTTTGATTATTATAACTCTTTTCTCTGAAAAAGTAAAGAGGTAAAAGCTTGTAATTTTTTTGAGCTTATGGTAAGATTTTAGCAGGAAGGAATTTTAAATGCCTGATGATAATAATTCTGCAGCTGCTCCGGTGACAAATGCGGGAGCGCCGACTTTGCCGACGGTGACGGTGCCGGACGTGCCGGTGAGTGCGCCGGTGGTTTCGGATGCGCCAGCGGCTTCTGATGTGGGCGTAAGTGAGCCAGCTCCGAGTGTGACGGTGCCAAGTCCGGTGGTGGCGCCGACGGTGCCGACAAATCCAGCGGCGGCAGCAGCGCCGACGGTGGGGGACGAAAAGAAAGAGCCGGAAGATGATACGGAAATTCCGATGGAAGTGGCGCGAAAGATTGGCGAGGCACATAATGTATTGATTGCTCTGTCTTCGGATCCGTCGGTGGATGAAATGGCGGCAGCGATTGGTTTGTCTTTGTATTTAGATAAGTTGGGCAAGCGAGCGACAGCGATTTATTCTGGATCGACGCCGAATGCTTTGGAATTTTTGAAACCGGAAGAGACTTTTGAACCTTCGGCGGATACTTTGCAAGATTTTGTGATTGCCCTGAATAAGGATAAGGCGGATCATTTGCGGTATAAGCTGGACGGGGATTTTGTAAAAGTGTATATTACGCCGTATAAGTCGAGAATTTCGGAAGAAGATCTGGAATTTTCGTACGGTGATTTTAATGTGGATTTGGTGCTAGCGCTAGATGTGGCGAATGGGATTGATTTGGACTCGGCGCTGAGAGAGCACGGGCGGATTATGCACGATGCGGTGATTATCAATATCACGACGGGAAATCCGGGGAAGTTGGGGGAGATCGAGTGGAGTGATAAGAATGCTAGCTCGGTGTCGGAGATGATTGCGAGACTGCTGTATAGCGTGAAGAGCAAGGTGAAGATAGAAAAAGAAGAAGCAACGGCGTTTTTGACGGGGATTGTGGCGGCGACAAATCGTTTTGCTAACGCGAAGACGACGTCGGAGACGATGCGGATGTCTTCGAAACTGATTGAGTCGGGGGCGAATCAGCAGTTGGTGTCAAAGAATATTACACCGGAGATTGATAATGAGATGATGAGCATGGGGGAAAACTTAGGTGTGATGGGGGGTGAAGGTAGGAGAGATGACGACCCGACGAAGTTGGATATTGCGCATGGCAATGAAGAGGGGAAGGTGGATGAGAGTAAAGTAGTTGATGATGTAGTAACGGAGAAAGAGTCGACTTTGCTGGATGATTTGAAGGCGGCAGAGGCGAGTTTGGCGGAAACAGGGGCGGAAACTACGCCGGAGAAGAAGGAAGAGCCGTTAAAGATTGAAAGTGAAGAGAGCGAGCCGGTTGAATCTGCTGAGCCTGCTACTGAGTCTGCGCCGCCAGTTGAAGCTGCGCCGGTGAGTGAGCCAGTTGAAACTGCGCCGGTGACTGAGCCTGTTTCGGAGCCTGCGAGTGCGCCAGAGTCTGAGGCTGGGATGATTAGCGAACCGGGTGAGACTGGGGCTGGGACGAGCGAAGGTTTTGTGAGCGCTCAGCCGGAAAAGGTGCTTCAGCCTTTGGCGGAGATGACTGATTTGAGTAATTTTGGCGAAGGGCTAAATAAATATGGTCAGATGCTAGAGGATGCACTTGAAAGTGCAACGCCAGCGGTGCCAGAGCCTGTACCGGCGTCGGTAGCGGCGATGCCGAGCGTGCCGAGTATGCCGGAGGTGAATCCGGCGGTGATGGGGGCGCCAGCGGTGCCGACGAATCCGGAGATTAACGGAGTGCCAGAGATTAATTATATGCCGATGCCGGGTGATGCAGTTTTGCCGCCGCCACCGACGCCGCCGATTGCGGATGCGGGAAGTGTGCCGCCGGTTGCGCCGGCTGCGCCAGCGTCGGAACCGACGCCGGAGCCTTTGGGGGCACAACCGGCAATGCAAGATCAGGTGTATAATGCGCCGGCGAATGATCCGGGAGCGTTTAAGATTCCTGGGATGTAAAAAATCGCCCTACGGGGCGTTTTTTGATGTTTTTGTGGCGGAACCGACGAGACTCGAACTCGCGACCTCTGCCGTGACAGGGCAGCGCTCTAACCAACTGAGCTACGATTCCGTGGTTTGTATTATATAGTATCTTGCGAAAATAGTCAAGCTGTGATATAATGTGGGGAGTATGGCTATAAAAGTTACAAGAAAAGATCAGAGCGAAGCGAACGAAAACATTATTCGGCGTTTTAACCGGAAGGTTCTTCAGAGTGGGATGATGCCGCTAAAGAAGTCGCAAATGCGGTTTAGCAAACCGATTTCGAAGCGTGAACGACGCATCAAGGCAATTATTCGCGAGAAGCGTAAGGCCGAAAAGACGGAGCGGATTAAGTTAGGACTTCGATAACGAAAATCTCCCTTCGGGGAGATTTTTTTCGAGAATATGATAAAATAAGGAAAAGGAGAAAAAAATGATTGCATTGTTTGGGCTAGCGGGGTCTGGTAAGGGCACACAGGGAAAGGCGCTTGCGGAGATTTTTGGTTGGAAGTGGTTGTCGGTGGGAGAAGCGATTCGACAAACGGGAGAATATAAGGAAATTATTGACGGGGGGAATTTGATCCCGGATGAGGATGTGATTAAATTGATGAACCGACAGATTGAAAAGGCCGAAGACGAAGGTTTTGACGTGATACTAGATGGATATCCGAGGAGTGTGGCGCAAGCGGAATATATTGCTACTCATATGGCGGATAAGATTGACGGGGCGATTGTGTTGGAAGTGCCGAAAGAGGAGTTGTTTGAGAGATTGGCGTTAAGGGGGCGGGATGACGACAAGGAACGGGAAGCGATAGAACGGCGTTTTGAGATTTTTGAAAGTAATATCCAGCCGATTTTGGGTTTGTTTAGCGAAGCTGGGATACGAGTGGAGCGAGTAGATGGAGTGGGGAAAATTGAGGAAGTGACGGAGCGGTTGGTGAAGGTGGTAGAGGAACTAAATCCGGAAGCGACGGAGCAGAAAGATGATGTAAACGGTGGAGAAATCGAGCGAAGCTATGGTGAATAAAGAAAATAGTAGTCCGAAGGAGTTGGCAGAGAAAATCGCGGCGATGCGAAGGGGGGGGAGGATTTTGGGAAATCTTCTAAGAGATTTGAAGAATTATGTGCAGCCGGGGATGACAGGACGTGAGGTCGATGCTTGGGTGCGAAGTGAGATTGTGAAAAGAGGAGCGGGGGTGGCGTATGATGATTTAGAAGAGGAGTTTCCGGGGGCGATTTGTATTTCGATAAATGACCAGTTGGTGCATGGGGCGCCTTCGGATGAGATATTTGAAGAGGGGGACAAGGTGTCGTTTGACGAAGTGATTTCGTATGGGGGATATTATGTGGATGCGGCGTTTACGATGATTGTGGGCGGCTCCGGATCGTCGGCGGTGAAAAAAATGATTGCGGTGACGGAGTCTGCGCTTTGGGAAGGAATTGAACAAGTGAAACCGGGGGCGCGAATTGGCGATATTGGACATGCGGTGGAAAAAGTTTTGCGCAAAGGGCATCTCGGGGTAATTGAAAATTACATTGGGCACGGAATTGATAAAAAAATGCACCAAGCGCCGGAAGTGCCGAATTATGGTAAAAAGGGGTACGGATATAAATTGGTGGAGGGAGATACGATTTGTATTGAGCCGATGTCGTGTTTGGGCAAACCGGCGAATTATGTGGATAAAGATGATGGCTGGAGTGTGAAGATGAAGGATGGATCGATCGGGTGTCACGTGGAACATACGGTTTTGGTGACGGCGGATGGTTATGAGGTTTTGACGTTGCCTGACCCGGAATAATTGTGGTATAATAAGCTTATGGATGAAAATAAACGTTTTGTGACGGGGCTAGATGTGGGCACGGAGAATATGCGGGCGGTGATTGCGACCGTATCTAAAGGTGGGGAATTTGCGATCGTGGGATACAACGAGGGGAAATCAGCGGGGATGCGAAAGGGAATCCCGGCGAATTTGGCTGGTCCGGCGGAGGCGATTGATAAAATGTTGGGGGATGCAGAGCGGATGGGGGGAGTGGATGTGCGCAATGCTTATGTGTCGATTAACGGGTCGACGGTGCTGTCGACAAGGACAGAGGGAATGATTGCGGTGGGAGCGGCAGACCATGAGATTACGGATGTAGATTTGGATAGAGTAGAGGGAGTGGCAGTAACAGGGCGGATTCCGGCGAACCGAGATGTGCTGGATGTGGTGCCACTAGAATATGCCTTGGATGGACAGGGCGGGATAAAGGATCCACTAGGCATGGCAGGGTCGCGACTGGAAATGCGGGCTCTGGTAGTGTCGGCGCTCTCGCCAAATTGTGAGAATTTGCGACGGGCGACAATGACGGCAGATGTGAAGGCGGAGCGGTTAGTGCCATCAGTGGTGGCGGCGGCAAAAGCAGTTCTTTCTGATCGGCAACGCGAAAATGGCGTGGCAGTAGTAGATATGGGGGCGGCAACGACTTCGGTAGCGGTGTACGAAGAAGGGGATTTGCAATATGTAGGAGTAGTGCCGGCAGGGTCGAATAACGTGACTAATGATCTAGCGATAGTGCTGGCGATTGATCCGGATTTGGCAGAAGAAATCAAAACGCGATTTATTACGGGAGATTTTGATTCGGAAAAAAGTTTGGCGATTAAAATTGGTAAAAATGGCGAGCGGACTTTTGATAGAAAAGAAGTAGAAGAAGTGGTAAAGGCGCGGCTGACGGAGATTTTTGAAGAAGTGCGGAAAAAGTTGAAGGCGGCGAAGTATGATCAAAGATTGCCGGAAGGGGTGGTGCTAGTTGGTGGCGGGGCAAAGATGCGAGACATTGAGTTGTTTGCGAAGAAAGTTTTGGAGGCGGCGGTGAAGGTAGGCAAACCTTCTGGGTTGAATGGAGTTTCGGAGGCTGTGCAAAAGCCGGAGTTTGCGACGGCGGTGGGTCTTACGATGCTGGCGGCAGAGGATGGGCGGTATGGCGAAGCTGCTTCTAATAAAAAAGGATTTAAGATTGCGAAAAATAAGGGCGAGAAAAAATCCGGCTTTTTGAAGCGGATTTTCTCGAAATTTTAATATATAGTTTAAGCTTTAGCGACCGTTTTTGAGGCGCGGATGTTGGCGCTTGTCGCTGTGCTTGTGATTATTATTGCGGTTTTGTTTGGAAACCGGTTTCATTTTGAATTTTCTTGCCATGGGACTATTATAACATATTTTGGAGCTTTATGATATAATTGAGAGTGGAAAGGTGGCCGAGTGGTTGAAGGCACTGGTCTTGAAAACCAGAGACGGAAACGTCCGCAGGTTCGAATCCTGTCCTTTCCGCCACATTAGTTCATTGCCTCCAGTGGGCATTTTTTAGTTGGGGATAGGGATCTCGCTTCGCTCGATTCGAATCTAAAGATGCGAATCCTGTCCTTTCCGCCATTTTTTATGAATATTTTAATATTTAAGTTTTTATTATGCTTGTGCTATAATGATATATATAAATAGGTCATATATAAATTTAATGGGTGGGAGGAGGTGCCCGAAGCAGTGAAAAATAAAAAATGTAAATACATATTTGTGACTGGGGGAGTGTTGTCGGGCGTAGGCAAAGGAATTACGGCGGCGAGTATGGGGGCAATTCTGAAGGCGAAGGGTTTTAAAGTGACAATGCAAAAGTGTGACCCGTATCTAAATGTGGATGCGGGACTTTTAAATCCGGTGGAGCATGGGGAATGTTTTGTGACGCATGATGGAGTGGAGACGGATTTGGATTTGGGGCATTATGAGAGGTTTTTGGATTTTGAAACTTCTAGGTATTCGATCACTTTGTCGGGGTCGATTTATAAGGAGTTGATTGAAAAAGAAAGATCGGGTGGATTTCACGGGAAAACGGTGCAACTAGTGCCACATTTCACGGGACTAGTGTGTGAAAAAATTGAAAAAGCGTCGAAAGATAGTGATATTCATATTGTGGAAATTGGGGGGACGGTGGGTGATTACGAGGGATTGCCGTTTATTGAAGCGATTCGGCTGTTTGCGAATAAGGTGGGGCGACGGAACTGTTTGTATGTTTCGGTGGTGTATGTGCCGTTTATTCATACGTCGAACGAACTGAAGACGAAGCCGGCACAAAATGCGCTGAAGGATTTGCGGGGGTTTGGGATTATTCCGGATATTGTATGCGTGCGGACGGAAGAAGCTTGTCCGAGGGCGATTTGCGAAAAGATTGCGGCGTTCTCAGGAATTCCGGGAGAAGCGGTGTTGAATTTGCCGGATATTGACAGCGTGTATGATGTGCCGTTTAATGTGCTAAAAAGTGGGGTGTTGCCGATTTTGAATGATTTTGTGGACGATAAGACGGAGCCGGATATGAGCGAGTGGGAGAAGTTTTCCAAGCGGCGAGCGGCGGAACATGAGCGGACGGTGAAAGTGGGGTTAGTGGCAAAATATGTGGGGAATGATGACACTTATATTTGTGTGACGGAGGCTTTGAAGGCGGCAGCGGCTTGGGCGGAAGTCAATCTTGACCTCAAGTGGTTAAACGCGGAAAAAGTGACAGAAGTGGATCTTGAGAAAGTGGATGGGATTGTAGTGCCAGGAGGATTTGGCGAGCGAGGAGTGGAAGGAAAAATCAGGGCGGCTGCTTATGCTTTGGAGAATGATGTGCCGTATCTTGGTTTGTGTTTGGGCATGCAGACGGCTTGTATTGCGGCGGCTCGGAAGGGCGGCGTAAAAAAAGCAAATTCGGAGGAATTTGGAGCAAGTGAGAAAGACGGAAATAATGTGATATATATTATGGAAGGGCAGAAGGGGAAGGAGTCAACGGGTGGGACGATGCGGTTGGGGGATTATCCGGCGGTACTAAAGAAAGGGACGAAGACGGCAGAGGCCTATATGGAAGCGCTGGAGAGGGGACATTATATAGATGGAACGGAAGTTAAAAAGAACGGTGATATAAAGGTGGTGGAGCGACATCGGCACCGCTATGAAGTGAACCAGAAGTTTTTGCCGGAGATTAAGAAAGGTGGCTTGGTGGTGTCGGGGATGTCGCCGGATGGGAAGTTGGTAGAATTTGTGGAAGCGCCGGATCGTAAATTCTTTATGGCGACGCAGGCACATCCGGAGTTTAAATCGCGACCGTTGACGGTGCACCCGATGTTTACGAAGTTTTTAAAAAATATTAAATATAATAATTAAGTGATACTGATTTCGTTTTCGGTGATGGTTAGCTGGGAGCCGGGTTGGGCGGCACCAGAAAGAATAGCAGCAGCGACGATGTTTTCGACGGTTTTTTGGACGATGCGGCGCATGGGGCGAGCACCCATTTTGGGGTCGTAACCTTTTTCAATGAGAATTTGTTTGGCGCCAGGAGTAAGATTGACGGCGATTTTTTGTGGTTCGAGAGTTTTGTTGGTGGAAGCGATGATAAGGTCGAGAACTCCGACAAGGTCTTGTTTTGATAAAGGCTTAAAGAGACAGATTTCGTCGAAACGGTTCAAGAATTCAGGTTTGAATTCACCAGAGGAGATAAGCGATTCGATAAGAGGTTCTTTGAAATCAGCGATGGAGTGACCGGCGATGATTTGATCGCGGATAGTGTTGGCGCCAGCGTTAGAAGTGGCGATGATAATGGTGTCGCGGAAAGAGACTTCGCGATTTTTTTCGTCGCGGAGGATGCCTTCGTCGAGAACTTGAAGAAGAGTGGTGAGGACGGCGGGATGGGCCTTTTCGATTTCATCGAGAAGGACGACGGCGAAAGGTTGTTTCATGACTTCGGCAGTGAGACTGGTGGCATCGGTAGCACCGTCGCGAATGAGGCGATTAACATCATCCGGAGAGGCAAACTCGTTCATATCGAGACGGATGATGTTGCTTTCGCCATTGAAATAAACTTCGGAAAGAGTTTTGGCTAATTCGGTTTTACCGACACCGGTGGGGCCAAGGAAGAGGAAGGTGCCGATGGGGCGTGACTCATTTTTGACGCCGGCACCAGCACGGCGAAGAGCGTTAGCGACGGCGGAAACGGCTTCTTGTTGGTCGATCATGCGGGCATGGATAAGTTGTTCGAGATTTAACAATTTGTTTTTGTCTTCGTTGCTATCGGCAACTTTGACTTTGACGCCGTAAGATTTTTCGACGGCGGTTTGGACGGATTCGGCGGTGACTAGGCCACGGTCGGAATAATTAGCGGCGGACTCCAAAAGGAGCTTGGCTTTGCCGGGCATTTCGACGTCGTGGATGTATTGCTCGCCAAGACGGTAGGCTTCAACTAGAGATTGATAAGTGTAAACAACGTGTTTTTGATATTCGAGGAGCGGAGCTTGGTCCATGAGGATTTTGAGAGTTTCTTCGCGATTTGATGGATTTACGATGATTTTATTAAGAGAATTGGCGAGAGCGGGATTTTTGGCGGAGATTTCGAGGAATTTTTGATCATCCATAATCATGATGATGCGGATGCGGCCGGCTTCCAGAACTGGAACTAGGAGATTAGCGATGTCGACAGAACCCGGGCCTTCTTCGAAAAAGAGGTGAGCGTTGTCGAGACAGAGGATGATGTTTTTAGCTGAATAGATTTCGTTGAGGATTTTGATCATGAGATATTCGAGTTCGCCTTGATTTTTGGCAGCGGAAATGAGGCTGGGGGCATCAAGAGAGTAGATTTGACGATATTTGAGGCTAGTGGGGACTTTGCTGTCGGCGTTCATGAGAGTTTCGGCGAGGGAGTTGACGATTGAGGAACGACCAGAGCCGTAAGCGCCGATAAGAGCGACGTTTTGACGGCCACCATGAGTGAAAGTATCGATGATTTTTTGCATGATTTCGGCGTTTTCGGCTTGTTGAATTTTTTGAGAGAAGCCTGAAAAGCGAGTGGAAAGATTGATAGCGAAATGTTGCAAGGTGGGGGTGTAGCCGAAGGCGAAGTCGCGAGCGATGCCGCCGGTATGGACGGGTTTTTTGCGGTCCTTTAAGTGGCCATTGAGATAATTAAACCAGGTGATACCTTGATAAAGATCGTTGAGACTGAGTTTGAGTTGATTTAAAATTTGTTCGTAGTTGGGGATGCTGGCGATGGCGGCAGTAATGAGAATAGCGCCGTCTATGGTTTTGGAATTGGTTTGCTCGCGGATGGTGCGGGCGGCGTTGTAAATCGGTTCGATAGAAGTGGGGAAAAATGGAGCGATTTGTTCAAGGACGGGAATAGTGAGCATGAAACGAGCCATAAGGAAGGCACCGCTGCGAGTTTTGGGGATGATTTTGACAAGATCGGCGGGAGTAGTGTCGGACTTAAGAAGGAGAAGTAGGTCGGGAGAGAGGAGATCGGTGAAATCGTCGGTTTTGCCGAGGGGGATGGTGTCGAGGGCATTCTTGATCCAAAAAATTAGCATGAGGGGGAGGGTGGAAAAACCAAGAAAAGTCCAACCGATCGCGAGTTTGAAAAAGAGAAGAGTGAGACCGCCGATGAAAAGTAGAGCAAAAATGACAAAATTTAAAGTAATGACGGCGGGGGAATTAAGGGCGCTCCTTTCGCGGGCTTGATGGATGCGGGGATTTTTGGGGTCGAAGGAATTTTTCATAGGAAAGCTCCAGTGATGGTGAGGATAATGCCGGCGAGAGGTGCAAGGGGGATAACAGGCCAAAGAACAATGAGAACGAGGCTAAGGATGGCGCCAAGTAGGATAATGATAGTGCCAGCAAGGAGCAAAGTGAGGCGGGAGAAAAAGCCGACAATGCGAGAGACCAGACGGTCGATGAACATGTGAAATTTGAGGTCGAGGGAAGATTCGGCAGAGGCGGTGGCGGCGGAGATTTGGCGGAAAGGTTGAAAAAGAGTGCGGACGAGGTCGCTCATGGAGAAGAAGTCGATAATGCTGGCCATGAAATTTTTGATTTTTTGGACAAAAACTGACCAGCCGTGAACATACCACCACAAAAACATTTCAGCGATTGCCATGTTTTTATTATAACACTTATGCTATAATTATGGTATGGATGAGAGTGAAATTCAGCAAAAGCGACGAGAAAATGAGGAACGAGCGACGGCGGAACGGGCGCGGATTTTGGGTTTGCCGTATTTGGATACTAGGGATTTTGAAAATGAAATAGGATTGGTGCCGGGACTTCTAGAAATAGAGCAGATGCATCGGGATTTTATAATTCCCTTGCAGCGAGGTGGGGGCGAAGAACATTTTCAGTTTATGGTGACCAGTCAAACGCCGCGGTCGGTGATTGAACAAATGCGACAAAAATACACAGATGAAGGTGAGCGAGCGGATTTCTTTCTGATTTCGAATTCGGCGTATAAAGTTTTTATGTTGCGTTATGATCCGCCGAAAGAAATTCATTATGATGATATTAAGATTGCGGGTGAGGGGGATTCAGAGACGATTGCGAGCGTGTCGCGAACTTTGAATATGGTGTCGACGGAGCGAGTGTTTGACTTTTTGATTGAGCAGGCGGATAAATTGGGGGCGAGCGATATTCATATTGAAAATATGCGACGAGAAATTCGGATTCGGATGCGGGTAGATGGGATTTTGCATCCGGTGGCAAATATTGATCGAGACCGGTACCGGATTTTTATGGGGGAATTGTCATCACGAGCGAATGTTTCGATGGCTTCGAGCAAGCCGCAATCCGGACATATGCAAAAAGATATTACGCGGGATGGGGCGACGCATCTTTTGAATATTCGTGTGGAAACGATCCCGACGATGTATGGGCAGGATGCGGTGCTCCGGTTGTTTAATTTTGATGAGACTTTGCTGAATTTGGATCTTCTGGGCTTGTCGGAGGAGGAGCGTGCTGAGATTAATGAAGTGATTTCGCATCCGCGGGGTTTGGTATTAATGGTAGGGCCAACTGGTTCTGGTAAGTCGACAACTTTGTATTCGATTTTGAATGCGCTGAACACGTCGGATCGAAAAATTATTACTTTGGAGGATCCGATTGAATATGGGATTACGGGAATTTCGCAAATTCCGATTCATACGGGCGATGGAGGGTCGTTTGCAGAGGGGCTTCGTTCGGTGCTGAGGTTGGATCCGGATGTAGTGATGGTGGGGGAGATTCGGGATGGCGATACGGCAAAAACAGCAATTCAGGCGTCGATTACAGGGCATTTGGTGTTGTCGTCTTTCCATGCAAATTCGACTTCGGCGGCGTTTTCGAGGATGATTGACCTGATCGGGGTAAATCCGATTTTCTCATCGTCGATCCGACTGGTAGTGGCGCAGAGGTTGGTGCGGAAATTGTCTTCGTCAAAGCGAGAACGGGCGGCGACGGAAGCGGAAGCGAAATATGTGCGGGAAGTTTTGGAAGGAGTGGCGGCCGAGAAGTTGGAGGGGATGAATTTGGATGAGATTAAATTGTGGGATCCGGTGGTGACCGAAGGAGATCAGTTTGGTTACTCAGGGCGGACGGTGATTATGGAGCAGTTGGTGGTCTCGGAGGACATTCAAGCGTTTATCCGGGGGGATGTGACGGATGTGAGTACGGATGCAATTGAAAAAGTGGCAAAGAAGAATGGGATGTTGACGTTGGAGCAAAAGGGAGTGATTATGGCACTCAAGGGCGAGACAACTTTGGAAGAAGTGGCGCGTGTGATATAATAGGTGTTATTATGAGTGAAAAAGTTGTTTCAGATTACAATGGCTATGATTACAAAACTGAGTTTTGGGAAAAGACTGATCGAGAATATGAAGATCAGGCGGACCGAATGGCGATCCGGAAACTTTTGCCGAAGCGGATGGAAAAGTTTGCGGATATTGGCGGGGGTTACGGGCGGCTCGCTAATGAGTATTTGAAACGAGCGCGGAAAGTATATATTTTTGATTATTCGAAGTCGGAGCTGAAGCAGGCTAAAGAGATTTATGGTGATAAGATTGAGACAAAGGCGGGAGATATTTATAAGTTGCCGTTTAAAGATGATGAGCTAGACGGTCTAATGATGGTGCGGGTGACGCATCATTTGAAATATATGGATAAAGCGATGAAAGAGCTTTATCGGGTGTTGAAACCAGGCGGAGTGGCGGTGATTGAAGTGGCGAATAAGCGGACTTTGCCGAAAATGGCGCGGTATGTGACTGGGCGCTCAAAGGTAAATCCGTTTGATTTGAAAGTGGCGAATTATAAAGAAATTTCGGCAGACGGGTTTTATAATTACCATCCAAAGTATGTGGAAAGGATTTTTGAGAAAACTGGTTTTAGGTGTGAAAAAGTTTTGTCGGTGTCTAATTTTCGGAGTAGAAGTTTGAAAAAAGTATTTGGGACGAAGAATTTGGTAAAAATGGAAGATAAGGCACAGAAAATATTGGCGGGGGTAAGATTTGCGCCGTCGATTTATTATAAGTTGCGGAAACCTGAAGATTAGGTTATAATATATGGCAAGGGGCTGTCGACTAGAAGTCGTCGGCACCCATCGCTCGTTACCCTTGCTTGGGGCCGTCGTTCAACGGATAGGACATATCCCCTCTAAGGATACAATGCTGGTTCGATTCCAGCCGGCCTCGCCATCAAAATCGCCAGTTTTGGCATTTTTTGATGTTTTATTCTTCGTCTGAGATGATGGCGAGATGGGATTCGTCGAGTTGGTTTTGGTCGACTGGGGAGGGAGAATCCATCATGAGGTCGACGCCGGAACCGTTTTTGGGGAAGGCGACGATGTCGCGAATGTTGTCTTGATTTTCTAAGACCATGAAAATGCGGTCAAGACCGGGAGCACAACCAGCGTGCGGGGGAGCACCGAATTTGAAGGCGTTTAGCATGCCTTTGAAGCGAGCTTCGACATAGTCGTTGTTGTAGCCTAAAATGTTGAAGGCTTTATACATGATGTCGGGATTGTAATTACGGACGGCACCGGAGCAAACTTCGTAACCGTTCATGACCATGTCGTATTGGTCGGCTTTGATAGCGAGTTTGTCTTCATCGGTTTTAGCATCTTCTAATGCTTTTAGGCCACCTTTAGGCATGGAGAAGGGATTGTGGCCGAAGTCTAGTTTTTTAGTTTTTTCGTCCCATTCGTAAAATGGAAAATCAACAACCCAACAGTAGGAAACTTGGTCAGGATTTTTGAGGTGGAAATGATCGGCGAAACTGATACGGAGGACGCCGAGGACTTTGTTGACTTTGGCTCGTTCGTCGGCACCGAAGAAGACGGCATCGCCAGTTTTGGCTTTAGTTTTGGTTTGGACTTCGGCGATTTCCTGTTCGGACATGAATTTGAGAATAGGAGATTTGGGGCCTTCTTCGGTATATGATATATAGGCGAGGCCGCCAGCGCCTTCTTTTTTGGCTTGCTCGGTAAACTCGTCGATTTCGCGGCGAGTAAGGCTGGCACCGTTTTCAACTTTGAGGGCTTTGACGCATTCAGTTTGGAAGACCTTGAAGTCGGTATTTTGGAAAACGTCGGTGAGGTCGATAAGTTCCATGTTGTAACGGAGGTCAGGTTTGTCGGTGCCGTAAGTGTCTAGGCAAAACTCGTAAGGTAAACGGGGAATTTGGCTGTCTCCCGGAATATATTTTTTAGCGGGTTCGGAACTGATGACAAGTTTTTTGCTAGCGAATTTGGTGGCGAGGTCGATAAAGAGAGGTTCGATTTCCTGACGGACGGTTTCGCCGTCTTCGACGAAGGACATCTCCATATCTAGTTGGTAAAAATCACCGTACAATCGGTCGGCGCGGGGGTCTTCATCGCGGAAACAAGGAGCGATTTGGAAATATTTGTCGACGCCACCAACCATTAGTAATTGTTTGAATTGCTGAGGAGCTTGGGGGAGGGCGTAGAATTTGCCGGGGTGGAGACGAGAAGGAACGAGAAAATCACGGGCGCCTTCGGGGGAAGAATTAGCCAAAATAGGAGTGGAAATTTCGGTGAAATCACGATCATACATGTAGTTGCGGATGAAGCGATAGTATTCAGAGCGACGTTTTAAGAGATTTTGCATGGAGGGGCGACGAAGGTCGAGATAGCGGTATTTGAGGCGAAGTTCTTCGGAAGATTTTTCGCCATCGTCGTGGGTATTGACGGGAGGAGTTTGGGATTTGTTTAAGAGTTCGAGACTTTCGATGACTAATTCGATGGTGCCGGTTTCGAGGTTAGGGTTGATCAAATCTTTTTCGCGTTCGCGCATAGTGCCGGTAGCACGGAGGACGAATTCATCGCGGACGGACTCGGCGAGCCTGAAAGAATCAGTAGTTTCGGGAGTGACGACGAGCTGGATGATGCCGGTGTGGTCGCGGAGATCGATAAAAATCAGACCACCGTGGTCACGACGAGAATTGACCCAGCCGGAGACGGTAACTTGTTTGCCTAAAAAATCGTGTAGTTGATTTGCTAAAATTCTCATAGAGTATATTATATCATTTTCCTAGCAAGTAGTCGAGGAGGATTTCGATGGTGAAGAAGCCGGCAAGAGCGTCGGTTTCGTCAAGGACGAGAAAATAATAGCTGTTGGTGCGGTTGATCTCTTCGACGACTTTGGGGAGGGGGTCGAAAGTATGAAGGTAGTTGAAGTTTTTGTCGATGTATTTGTCGGCGCGGTCGGTTTTTTTGATTTCGAGAGTATTTAATGCTTCGGTGTGGATGATGCCCTTGACTTTGTTTTTGCTATCGACGACGGGGAAATTAGTGAAGCCGGATTTGTAGAGTTTGTCGAGGACGAGAGGGCCGAGGATTTCGGTGGTTTTGACGAAGACCATTTCGGATTTTGGTACCATGAGGTCGGAAACTTTGCGATCGTCGAAACTCATGATGGCGGCAATACGGTCGCGATCGGCGGAAGAGAGGACGGACTGAGGAGTGCGTTTTAGGATATCAATAAAATCGGCGAGAGTTTCGGGAGTGTATTTGGGGGGTTTGGGAGGTTTGGCGGAAGTTTTAGGCAAACGGTATTTGTTGAGTTTGGGATCGAGCCAACGAGTGAGCCTTTGCATAAAACTTTCGAACATGATAATATATATTATATCACTAAAGGAGTTATATGAAAAAGTTAAAAGGATTTTCTGTGGCGGGGGTGATTATTGGAGTATTGGCAGTGGCGTTAATTGGCGTGGCGGCGTATGCGGTGATTGACGGAAATAATAGAGCAACGAATTTTGACAATTATGATTTTTATTCGGTGATCGGGCCGGATGCGAGCAACGGGAATATAGGTGACCATGTGAAAGGGAATGCGGATGCACCAGTGTTGATTTTTGAGTATGCGGATTATCAGTGCCCGGGGTGCGCGTCGATTAACCCGCGTGTAAACAAAGTGGTTGAGCAATTGGACGGAAAGTTGGCAGTGGTGTATCGGAATTATTTGTTGTCGTATCATCAAAATGGGACGGCGGCGGCATCGGCGGCAGAAGCAGCAGGGTTGCAAGGCTATTGGAAGGAATATGCGGATAAATTGTTTGCGGAGCAATCGGAGTGGGAATATGCTTCGGCGAGCGATCGGACAGCGCTGTTTGATAAGTATTTTGAAGAGGTCACTAATGGGGAAGGTGATGTAGAAAAATTTAACCAAGATATCGCTAGTGAAGCAGTGGCGAAGAAAATTAGTTTTGACGGGGGGATTGGTAAACGGATAGATGTGCAAGGTACACCGGCGTTTTACGTGGATGGCCAGTTGATTAATTGGGGAAGTGCGGGGAGCGTGACGGTAAACGGCAAAACGATTTCGTGGGAATCGGCACGATCTGGTGATAATTTTGCGAAGCTTTTGAAAGATATCGTGGCAGCAAAAACAGGCGAATAAACTAGATTTATTTAGGTCTATCTAGATTTCGATGAAATTTTGCCATTCGGCGGGAGGGATTTTGGATTGTTTTTGTTTGCTAGATTGTTTAAGACGTTTGATACGCATATATTGTGTTATTCTAACAAACATTTTTATAATGTCAAGCATAAAAATGTTATAATTGGTGTATGAAAAAGCGTGGGCAAAAGAAGTTCCATAGGCTGAAGACATGGCAACTATTGGTGTTGTTGGTGCCGCTACTTTTTGTTGATGCGACGCTGCTAAGACTGGATCATATTAGGATGACGGAATTGAGAGATAATGTGATGGCTTCGGATGAGGCAGAGGAAGACGAGGCGGTGATTGCAGAAAAATTGGCAACACTGAAAGATTATGTATTTAATAATATGGTGATAAATGTGGTGGATGATAACGGTGAACAGAAAGTGACATTTGGGACGGGGCCGTTTTATTTGGAACATACTTATATCCGGGCGGCGAATAAAGCTTTGAATGAGGCGGAGGCGCGGCTCGCAGATGATAGCAACCCGAATGGGAATATTTATGGCATGGCGGGCGAAGTGTGTCGTGCGGCGGCGATTGCAAATGGATGGAGCTGGGATGATGCAAATTTCATAAATTGTATGGTGGGTGAAATTCAAAAATATCCAGCATCTGATGATTTGCAGAGTCAGTTAGTTGCAAGTTTGCCGTCTACGGAGCTGTATCGGCATAATTATGCTTCGCCAGTATGGGCACCAACATTGACGGGATGGATGATTTTGATTACTTTAATAGTGGTCGTTGTAATTTTTATCAGGTTTGTGACTTGGGTAATTTTGAGATTATCTCTATTATTTATGTAAAACCTCTTGACAATTTGCTTCTAGGGTCATAAGATAGAAGTATATTAACTTAAGGAGGAAAGCTAAATGGCTTACGAACATACCAATGGCAAGGGTGTGAAATACTATCTGCACAAATCTGAAGTGACGCTTCGCGGTGGCAAGCCCCAGACGATTTATTTCTTTACTAAGGAAGAAAATGGTGGCAAGGGTACGCCTTGCGATTTGCCGGAAGACCGGGAAGTGTGCGAAAATCCGCGCAACGGTTTTTTGACTCTACGCAAGAAGAAATAAATAATAAAAAATGAACCCCTGCGGGGGTTTATTTTTTTGGTAGGGATGCTAGGACTCGAACCTAGGACCCTGCGTGTATAAGACGCATGCTCTAACCAGCTGAGCTACATCCCCATTACTATATTTTATCATAAAATGATATAATATTAAGCGTGAGCAAGATAAAGACGAAAATTCGGACTGTAGTGAGGCGGTTAGATTATAAGACGCGACACGATTTTTTGACGATAGAAAATGTGGTACTGATACTAGCGATTGTGTTGTGTTTGACCTGGACGTATCAGTCAATTGCGGCGATGAGTCGGAACTGGGAATTGTCAGAGAGACTAACGGCAGAGCGAAAAAATTTGGAGCTAATTACGATTGAAGTAGAAACGGCAGAGTTGGCCAATGAATATTATAAGACGAATGAATATCAAGAGCTTGTGGCACGACGGAATTTGGATAAGAAGTTGAGCGGAGAAAATATGGTGGTGATGCCGGAAAATTCTGAGGCAGCAAAAAATAAACATAAAGAAGAGTCAAAGGTGGTAGTGAGCGATGAGCCAGATTATACGAATTTTGAGAAATGGATGATGTATTTGTTCCCGAATTATTAAAGCTTATGATATAATAAAGATATGAAAAAGGGTAGACGGGGCTTTACGTTGGTGGAGGTAGCGATTTTTTTGGCGATTACGGGAATACTGTTTATCGGAATTACGGTGGGGGTGCAAAATTCGGTTTACCAACAACGGCGTAATGATTCGGTGCAGAGTTTTATTGAGTTTTTGCGAAATGTATATTCTGAAGTGGAGAATGTGCAAAACTCAGTACCAGAAGGGCGGAGTGAGAAGGCGATTTATGGGAAGTTGGTGACGTTTGGGGAGAGTTTGGATTTGGAATATAACGGGACGGGGGATCAGGACAAGATTTTTGTTTATACGGTGGTGGGAGATGTGGGGTCGCCTTCGGGAGATACTTTGGTAGCGTTAAAGGATTTGCATACTGATATATTATATAATGGGCAACTAATGGGATACCCGGAGACGTTTATTCCGAAGTGGGGCTCGACGATTGATCCGGCTTGTCCGTCGGGGTCAGGTTGTGATTATAAACCGCTTAAGGCGTCGCTTTTGGTAGTGAGACATCCGAGTTCGGGAGTAGTTTATACATATTATAAGTCTGGGGTGATTGATGTGAACGCGTTGAGAAAGAGTGGCGCATCGGTGATACTGGGCGATTTTAGCGGTTTCGGCTTGCAACAAGTGGATTTTTGTGTGAACCCAGAAGGGCGGGCCAATGTGGATGACAGAATGGACGTGCGGATTGTGAATAGGGCGCATAATGCTTCGGCGATTGAGCAAGTGCCGGATTATGATAATTTGTGTGGAGCGAGAAAGATATGAGGATGAAAAAAGGGTTTACTTTGGTGGAGTTGTCGTTAGCGTTGGCGCTGATTGGAGTGCTGTCGATTATCGTGGTATTGATGATTAGCAATGCGGTGTCGGCGTATCATCGGGGGTTGACTTTGAATCAAATTAACACAGTAGGAATGGCAATAGTGGATGACATGCGGGCGGCGGTGCAGAGTTCGCCGGGGCGGTTTAATTATGAAAGCGATTGCCAGTCAGTGTATGATGGAGTGGGGGGCAATGCGCTGGAACAGTGCAAGACTGATAAAGCGGCGAGTTTCACGTTTATCGAAAGGTATGGGAATGTGAGTTTTACTGGTAGTTCGGAGAGTTTTAGAGTGCCACTATACGGAGCGTTTTGTACGGGGAAGTATTCGTATATTTGGAATTCGGGGTATTTCTTTAACACGGAGGACTATGCGATAGATTCTAGCCTGAAGGATAAGATGGCGACGTTTAGCTATCGGAGTTTAACTGATAGCAGCAGGAAGGTGCAAACGAAAACTGGTTTTAAACTTTTGAAGGTGGAGGATGATAATCGAGCGGTTTGTAAAGCGGCGGCGGGGGGAGCAAGCGGGAGCTATTTGAAAAATAACGATGCGCGAAATACTTTAAATAATAATGCGTTTGACATTGCCTGCAATAGTATAACTGATGAAAGCAAACGGCCGGTGGATATTTGTGGGGCGATTGATGCGAGTACGATTGATACGGATATTATAGATATGAATTCTGGGTATGGAGGTTTGGCGTTGTATGATTTGACGGCGGCGAAGCCAGCGAGTAGTCAAGGAACGAATAATATGTTTTATGCGGTTTCGTTTATTTTGGGGACGGTGCGAGGAGGTGTGAATGTTTCGGCATCTGGTAACTATTGTGCTACGCCGGAAGGTTATAATGCCAGTGTGGAGAATTTTGATTATTGTGCGATCAACAAATTTAATTTTGCCGCTCAGGCGACCGGAGGTTAAAAAAATGAGTTTGGGAATAAAGAGGAAATTTAGAAAAGGGGCGACATCGTTTTATATTGTGGCGTTTTCGACGTTGATACTTTTGATTGTGGCGACGAGTTTTGCAGCGATTATCATTTCGGAGATTGAGCGGACTTCGAACGATGATTTGTCGCAGTCGGCATATGATTCGGCGCTCGCCGGAGTGGAAGATGCGAAATTGGCGTTTTATAATTATCAAAACTGTGTAGCACAAGGGACTTCGGCGAATGTGGATTGTAAGGCCGTGATGAACTATATGGCGAATCCGGATTGTGATATGGTGGGACATATTTTGGGGCGAACAAAGGCAGATGTGAATGGAGAGGTAATAGTGCAAGAGTCGAGCAGCGGTAATAATATGCAGCAGGCGTATACGTGTGTGAAGGTGGATACGGTGCTGGATGATTACCGTTCGACTTTGTCGAGTGCGGTGCAATATAAGGTGGTAAAATTGAAATTTGATAAGTTGGACGCTTCGCAAATTAAAAGAGTGAAAGTGAGTTGGTATGCGGATCGGGACGCAAAGACTTTTCGATATACGAATTTTGCATCCAATAAGGTGATATTCCCAAAGACTGGGACGGCTTTGTGGGCGACGCCACCGACGATTTCGGTGGCGTTGGTGCAAACGGCGAAGACCTTTAATTACGATCAGTTTAGCACGACGGTGGGAAATACTACGAATCGAGGAATGGTGTATTTGACACCGGTGAGGACTGTGGCACAGGCAAGTGGTAGTTCGGCGGGAAATTACAAAGGAGCCTATGATTCTTCTGGGGCTTTGCACGAAGGGTCGCATAATTATATTGATGTGAATGGTTTCCTGAATTCGAACAAAAAGACATCGGCGAACACAAACGTGCCGTATGCGGTGTATTGTGATCCGAATGGGGGAAGCGACTTTGCTTGCTCGGCGACAATACAAATACCAGATCCGGTGGGGGGAGCGCGAAGCGACAATACGTTCTTGATGGTAGTGGCGATGCCTTATGGCAAACCGACAACGGACTTTTCGTTGGAGTTTTTCTGTGATACGCAATGCACGACAAATACTTATACGGATGCGGCGGGTAAAACGGTAGAAGAAAAAACGAATCAGGCTAATTTGAATGGGGTGCAAATTGGAGTAGACTCGACGGGACGGGCGAATGATTTGTATCGGCGAATTGAAACGCGTTTAGAATCGGCAGCAAATGATGCTAATTTGACGGTGATGGGACCGTTGGAATTAATTGGTGGTTCCGGAGGGGGAAGTGGGAGCGGAGGATATACTTTGCAAAAGACGATGACGGTGAAGTGCGAGAATAATTTCATTGGTGCAAGTAATTGTACATAAAAAAGAGGAGCTACCAGACTGCTCCTTATGGTTGCGGGGGCTGGATTTGAACCAGCGACCTTTTGGTTATGAGCCAAACGAGCTACCAGGCTGCTCTACCCCGCGATGTGGTATATATTATATATTATTTTGATTTTTTAGTCAATAACTTTTTGGCGGCGAGCTTGATGAGATGGTTATAATTGTTGACGGGATGGGGGGTGCTGGCCAACTCTATGACAGTGAGGTTGTGGCGGATGGCGAGGGAGATTTCGGAAGCCATGAGCTCGGCGTGAGGGGCGACAATACAGGCCCCAAGGACGTGATTGGAGCGGTCGGCGAGGAGTTTGACAAAACCGTAGTCGAAATTGTCGATTTTGCTGATATGGGCTTCGCTAGCGCGAACGAGGGATTTTTGGTATTTGCGGTCACGGCGAAGGAGATCGTCTTCGCTGAGACCAACGACGGAAATTTGCGGGAAAGTGTTGACAGTGCGAACGGAGCCTTTATAATTGACAGGATTTTTAACTTTGTTGATCAAATTGCTTGCAAGGGTGAGACCGGCTTGTTCGGCGCGATCGGTGGAAGATTCGTTGTCGGTGCAATCGCCTATAGCATAGATGTGTTTGGCAGAAGTTTCAAAATATTTGTTGGTGGTGATGCCGCTGTTTTTGTATTTGACTTTGACGTTTTCGAGACCGTAGTCGAGTGTGGGTTCGCTGCCGGTAGCAAGAACGATGCAATCGACACGAACCATTTTTTCGGTATTGTCGTGGCGGAAGATGACGCGTTTGCTGAATTCGTCTTCTTCGAGGGCGACAACTTTGGAGTTTAAGAGGATGTTGATGCCGAGGCGCTGCGAGAAGTATTCGGCGAGAAGATCGCCGACTTCGCGGTCTTCATGGGGAAGGAGACGGCTGGATGATTCGAGGATGATGACTTTGATGCCAAGTTCGGCATAATAAGAAGCGATTTCGACACCAGTGCTGCCGCCGCCGACGATGGCGACGACTTTGGGAGCGCGGCTGATTTTGATGGCAGTTTCGGGGGTTAGATGTTTGACGAAATTAGTGCCAGCGATGCCGGTGGTTTTGAGATGCGAACCGGTGGCAAGGATGAAGTTGCCAGCGGTGAAACGTTTTTCGGCGACAGCGATGGTGTGAGGATCGAGAAAATTAGCGAAGCCTTTGATGCAAGTAATGCCGGCGTCTTCGTAGATTTTTTTGTTGTTGCCGCCGGATTCGATAATGGCTTTGAGTTGGCAGGCGGGGACGGTCGGTAAATTAAAATGAAAATCTTGATTTTTGAGCTCTGGGTAGGACTGGATGCGAGAGTAGGCGTGAGAAAAATTTAGAGCGACGGCGTAGGGGATGTCGCGAGTGTTGAGATTGGAACCGCCCCAAAAACGGCTTTCGACTAGGCCGACGGATTTTTTAGCTTCGGCGAGCTTTAAAGCGGCGGCAGATCCAGCGGGGCCGCTGCCAATAACTATGTATTCAAAATCAAATTTTTTACCCATCTTTATATTATTTTATCACGATTTTGATAAACATAAGCAAAATCTTTGTGGTATTTTTTGAGTTCTTTGACGATGGCACGATCGAGATCTCGGTCGGTGATGAGTTTTTTGGATTTTAAGGATTTGGTGGCGTCTTTTAGGGCGCGGTCGATAAAAACATTAGCGGCGCCGGAAGGGATACCAAGAGCTTTGGCATGGATTTTGAGAGATTTTTTGATTTTGGCAGGATCGAAAGGTTGGTCGGTGGTCATAATAAAACTCCTAAAATAATTAAAACAGCGATGAGGAAATAGAGCAGTGGGATGATGAAGCGGAAGAAGGATTTGTTTTTGAAACGAAAACGGGCAAAGTCGGCGAGGGTGCGACCGGCAGAGGTGAGGCTGTAAAAAATGAGAAGTGGAGCGATGGCGACAAGGGCAAAGAGAATGATGAGGCCGGCGCGTTCGAAACCGTTAGTGCCGAGGTGTACAACGCTGGTGACGGCGAGGACGTAAAGCGGCAGAGTGAAGATGAGCTCTGGGATGCCGGCGAAGAAGCCGAGCAGGAAAGCTTCGGAGCGGGTTTTGGCGGTTTTGATGCGGGTGCGACAGTGGGCGGCAAAGTTGCGAGAAATGAAAAGTTCGCTAGTTTTGCCGCGGCGATAGTAGAGACAGAAGAAGAGGAGGCTGATGGCAATGAGGATGCCGGCCATGATCCAAGCAAAAATGTCGCTGTCTACGGCGAGGGAGATGAGGGGAGAGGCGTAGAAAATGGCGTAGATGGCAAGGAAGAACATAACGACGGAAGTTTCGGCGCCGAGAATGAAAAAGACGGTGAGGTCGGAAGCTTTGAGTTTGAAAAATTGACCGAATTTGTAATGAGAAAAAAGGACAAAAATGCCGGGAACGAGCTGCAAAAAGGCCATGATAAGCATAGACAATAACAAAATTCCCAAAGAGGTCAAATCACTCATGCTTAAATTATAGCATGAAAAAGGTTGCATTTCTAGATGGCTCGTGCTAGTCTGGGCGCCATGAAGAAAAAAGTTTTAGTTTTAGCTTTGAGTTTGAGCTTGGTGGGGAGCTGGATAGGACAGACGAGCGGAATTTTGCTGGGTGTGGATGTTTTTGCGGAGGGGGATACGAATGAAACTACAGAGGGGGAATTGTTGGATGAAAATGACGAGGCGGTGTGGGAACCGCCAGAATTATACATAAAAGCCGTAAATCCGGGATATAAGATTGACGGCATAAATAATGTCGGGGAAATGATAGAAATTGCCCGAAAGGAAAACTCCGACACACCGATTTCGCTCGCCGGGACAGCCATAGGCTATACTAACTCAAGCGGGAATTATTCGATTTTGTTTGAATTTCCCGAGCACAGCTGGCTGACCGGCGAAAGCATCCTCCTTCGATTGGCTAGCTCACCGGGGTTTGAGCTAGCCAACACGCTTTATCAAAAGACGTTGGCGATGGGGGCGAAATTGGAGCTCGTGATGAACGGCGAAGCGGTGGATGAGGTATGTTGGACGGGGAAGAAGGGATGCTACAAAGCGTTTAGTTCAACTAATCCGACGACGTTAGTGCGGGATGTTTCGACGGGAGAGTTTGAACACGTTTTGGTTTATGAGCCAGAATATAGTGAGGGGAATTATTATGTGGAGGAAGAGGCGGAGGAGGGCGGGAAAGGTGAGGTAAGAACGGCGCAGTGTAAGGGAGTGCAGTTTTCGGAGATTTTGAGTTATTACGAGGTTTTGAAAACCGAGCAGTTTATCGAATTTTATAATGCGGGGGCAAGTGCGGTGACTTTGGATGGGTGCAAGGTGCGATATAAAAATAAAAATTATGTATTGAATGGAATGGTGGAGGCAGAAGGATATTTTGTGTATTATCCGGTGGGGTTTAGTTTGACGAAAAATCCGACAAACTCAAACAAGTTGGAGCTGGTGGATGTGGATGAGACGGTGGTGGATGTACTGGAGTATCCGAATGGGCAGAGAAAGGGGACTGCTTATGCGTATTTGGGAGTGGATGCGGAGGGGAAGGAGATTTGGCGAGTAACTTATGCACCGACGCCAGGAGCACCAAATAATTATCAGGAATTTAAAACTTGTGAAGAGGGGAAAGTAATTAACAAAGTGACGGGAAATTGTGTAAAAGTAACGAGTGTGGCGGATAAAGTATGTAAGGAGGGGTATTATTTGAATATTTTGACGGGACGGTGTAGAAAGACGGAAAGTATAACGGAAAAAACTTGCAAAGAAGGGTATTATTTGAATCCGGAAACGAATCGGTGCCGGAAAATTCAGGATAATACAGGGGCGGATTATAGTTTGGAGCCAGAAAATTACGAGGAGAATTCTTCGTTTGTGGCGCTGTATGCAGTGCTAGGAGTGTTAGGTGTGGGTGGGATATATTTGATCTACGAATTTAGGCACGAGATTGCAAAGCTTTGGCGTAGAGTTTTTCGACGATCTCATTGAAGACGTTTTCGCGGATTTGGTCGCCGTTGACGTCGATGAGGAGTCCGAGAGTTTTGTAATGTTGGAGAACAGGAAGGGTTTTTTCGCGGAACTCTTGAAGGCGGGTTTTAAAAATAGTGAGGTCTTTGTCGTCTGCGCGGTCGCCACGGTCATTTAGGACTTGGGCAGCGTTGAAGCGATTTTCGACGTCGGCTTCGGAGATGTTGAGGAGGACGACGGCTTTGATTTCGTGACCGGCGCCGCTAGCTATGGACATGACTTGGTCTTCTTCGCCGTGCCAACGACCGATAGAGGAGAGAACTAAGGGGAATTCAAACAGATCTGGGCGTTCGAAATAAGGCAGAACCCACTCGTAAAAAATGTTGGTGGGAATGAGGGCGCCTTTTTTGGAATAATCTTGTTTGGTTTGCTCTTCCATGGCACGGATGATGAGGCCAGAGGAGAGGAATTTAGCGCCGAGGGCTTCGGCGAGTTTGATGCCCTGAGTGTCTTTGCCGGACATCGGGAGGCCAAAGATGTTGATGGAGCCGGTGCCGAGCCACTCTTTGATTAAAGCAATCTTTTCTTCCATAATAATTTTATTATAGCATATTGTGAAAGTTAGCACTCTTGCGTTTTTAGTGCTAATTTTGTATAATTAAGGTATGGATATAACACCGCGACAAACTGAGATTTTGTATCGGATTATAGAGGAATATGCGGAAACGGCGTCACCGGTGGGGAGCGTGACGTTGGCGAAGCTTTTTGGGGTGTCTCCGGCGACGATTCGGTCGGAAATGGCAAAATTGGAGGCAATGGGGCTGATTACACAGCCACATACCTCGGCGGGGAGAGTTCCGACAGATGCGGGATACCGGTTTTATGTGAAAGACAGTTGTTACGATGAGGATTTTGGCGGGGATTGGGGGAGAGAGATGCATGCTTTGGATGTGAGGGCAAATGCGCAGTCACGAGCTGATGCAGCGATTAAGGGGGCAGCGGACGTACTAACAGAGTTGACGGGAAATTTAGGATTTGCGACGATTGGAGAGCAATTATATTTGTCGGGAATTTCACGTTTGTTTATGCAGCCGGAGTTTGGAGATAGAGGACGAGTGCAGGCGGTAGCGGAACTTTTGGATAATTTGGAGCCGTGGCTCCGAGAGGCTTCGCCGGGAGAGGCTCTGAATATCTTTATTGGGCGGGAAAATCCGATCGGGAGAAATTCGAATGTGGCGTTGATTATTTCGAAGTTTCAATCGCCGTATTCGGATCGGAGTTATATTGGGGTATTAGGGCCGACGCGACAAAATTATTCGCGGGTGACGGCTTTGGTGCGACACGCGGGAGATTTATTAGAGGAGATGTTATAAAGGAGGAAAATGAAGGAAAAGAAAAAAGAAACTGAGGTGCAGATAGAAGAGCTGACGGCGGATTTACAGAGGACGCGGGCGGATTTTGAGAATTTTCGTAAGCAGGTGGAACTGCAAAAAGCTGGGGAACGGAAGGTCGCGAAATACGGGACGGTTATGAAATTGTTGCCGTTGCTTGACGATTTGGATCGGGCGATTGCGAGCTACGAAGAATTGAAGCCGCTAGAAAAATCATTAGGGAAGACTTTGCAAGAATTGGATTTGAAGAAGGTAGAATCAGAGGAAGGAGTGGAGTTTAATCCGGATTTGCATGATGCGGTGATGGTAGAGGGGGAGGGAGAAAAGGAAGTGATTGGCGAGACTCTCAGGCCGGGGTATTATTACGAAGGAGAGGTA
This sequence comes from Candidatus Saccharimonadota bacterium, assembly GCA_017514025.1. Lineage (GTDB taxonomy): Bacteria > Patescibacteriota > Saccharimonadia > Saccharimonadales > Saccharimonadaceae > Nanosyncoccus. The sequence goes on from JAFWLB010000002.1 coordinate 267,585, forward strand.
CTGCGTCCGGCTATGGTAAAAGTTAAAAAAATATGATATAATTAAGAGAAGTAGAAAGGAATTATTTATGGCTGAATATAAGTTGACGCTGGAAAAGCGTGAGTTGACTGGCAAAAAATTGAAAAGTTTAAGAGAGGCGGGGATGATTCCGTCGGTGGTTTACGGTGGGAAAGAGCCGGTTTTGGCGGCTAGTGAATATGTGGCAACGGAGAAAGTTTTGGAAAAGGCTGGCTATCATTCGCCGGTGGATTTGGATATTGCTGGCAAGAAACAGATGGCAATCGTGAAGGATGTGCAGTTAGATGCGGTGAGCCGGAAAATTTTGAACGTAGAGTTTCAGGCAATTTCGGCGAAGGAAGCGGTGGTGGCAACGACACCGATTGTGGTGGTAGATTTTGAAGCGTCAGAAGCGTCAAAGACTTATCATTTTGCGATGACTCAGGCGATGACGGAAATTGCGGTGAAGGCAAAACCGGCGGATTTGCCGAAAGAATTGACTGTAGACGCATCAGGCTTAAATGGTGTAGAGGATAAAATTGTGCTAGCTGATGTGAAACTGCCGGCGGGAGTGGAGCTAGCAGGCAAAGAACTAGATATGGAACAGGTAGTAGCGTCGCTTTATGACCCGGCGGCAGAAGCGGAAAAGCGGGAGGCGGAGGCGGAGACTGAGGCCAGCGAAGAAGCTTCGACAGGGGAAGCTACGGAGACTGCTGAAGAAAAATCTGAGGAAACGCAGGAAGAGAAATAAAAATTACTGCAAAGCTTTGGTATTTGCGATAAGCCTGTCAAGAAAAGCTTGGCGGGCTTTTTCGGCGTTTTGGTTGTAGCCAGCCCAAGCATAAAGGGCGGGATCTTGGAGAGCGCGGGCAAAACTAAAGGTGACTGGCCAGGGGAAGGGGCCGTTTTTAATGATGGCGGCGAGATTGGCGGTGGCTTGTTCAACGGTTTGTCCGCCAGAGAGGAAGACTACGCCGGCGAGTTCTTTGGGGACGTGGTTTTTTAAGACTTTGGCGGTGGCTTTGGCGACTTCTTCTGGAGTGGATTGGTGTTCTTGTTGTTTGCCGGCGAGAACCATGTTGCATTTTAGGAGACAGCCGCGGAGATTGACATGGCGTTCTTTCAGTTTGGCAAAGAGGCAGTCGAGAATTTTAGCGGTGGCTTCAGCGCACTGATGGATGTCGTAAAAACCGTCGTAGACGACTTCGGGCTCAACGATGGGGACGAGGCCGGCGGATTGGCATTTTTCGGCATATTCGGCGAGGCGAGTGCAATTTTCGATAATAGCGTAGTCAGTGGGGGTGAGAGGGTTGCCGTGGTCGTCGAGGTGGATTTCGAAAGCGGCGCGCCATTTGGCGAAACGCAGACCCATTTGGTAGTATTCGGCGAGGCGAGCGTCGAGACCAACGAGGCCTTTGGTGTAAGTTTCGGTGTAATCTGGGGTTTTAGGGTCGGCAGCTTCGATGGGGGCGAGGCCCTGGTCGACCTTGATGCCAGGGATGAGACGTTTGCCGGTGAGATAGTCGACGAAATTTTGGCCATTGTCGGCGAGTTGGCGAGCAGTTTCGTCAAAGAGGATGACGCCGTTGATGTATTTTTCGAGATCTTTGGTGGTGAAAAAGAGGTTGCGGTAATTGCGGCGGTTTTGGTAAGTATCAGGGATATCTAGCTGCCCAAATTTTTTGTGGATACTGCCACCGGATTCATCGGCAGCGAGGATGCCTTTGGGGTACAAAACCAGATTTTTGGCGATGAGTTCGAGGTTGTTTTTGGCGGTAAAAGAGGTGGCGAGCTCTTGGAGTTGGGGAAGAGAAAGAGTGGAATTGAGGAGGGATTTTTCGATGTTGAGGCGGGCAAATTGGAGACTGATTTCGACGGAGTGGCCGAGGACGAAGCTGGCGAGAATGGTCGCAGCGGCGATGGAATAAGTAGAGAGGTGAGTGGCGACGTTGATGCGGTTTACGGAGATGGTCTCGGAGACATCGGCATAAGAGAGAGCCTCAGCGGAAATATGAATGATTTTATTGGGGTCAATGGTGTCTAAGGCGGGCGCGTTTGAAATTTCCGCAAAAATTAGATCAGCTTTTTCTAGGAGAGAGTTTAAGTGATGATTGTTGGGCTCGCGAAGATAGATGACCAGTTTAGTATTGGGGGAGTTTTTGAGGTAATTTTGGATGGCTTCGGTGGTTTTGGCGGTGAGAGTAGCGGAACGATCCAAATAGAGGTAGTCTGCAGGTTGACTAGGGGGAGTGAAAGTAGTTTTGGTGAAATTAGTGGGGGAGAGATAGGAAACATCGCCATCAGAGACAAGGATGTAGCGGTGAGTGGCGGTATCAGCGGTGGGATTGTCGTCTTTGAAACTCAGAGTGGAACCAGAGATGGCGGCGTCGATACCGAATTTTTGGAGAACTTCGAGAGAAACGGCGGCACCGCCGAGGCTGGATTCACGGTGGAAAAAGCGGTGTTCGGAAGCGTTGAAGCTAAAGTCGAGCCATTTGGTGCCGAATTTGTCGGTTTCGAAGTTTTCGGTGCGAGAGTCGAGATTTAAGTAAACGTCTTTGGTGACGTTGCCCACTACTAAGATATTCATATCTCTATTTTAACATGTTATAATGGAGTTATTATGAAAAAAGTTTTAGCATTTGATATAGACCAAACATTAAACGTAGCCAAGACGCCGATTACGGATGAGATTGGGGAGCTTTTGGTGAATTGTTTGGATTATTTCGAGGTTTGTCCGATTTCGGGGCAAAAATTCGACCAATTTTTGATTCAAATTGTGGATAGGCTGCCAAATCCTACCCCGGCCCAACTAAGCCATCTGCACTTGTTTGTGGCCCAAGGAACGCAATATTACAAATTTGATACTGAGAAAAACGACTGGGTGCAGATTTATAATTATCCGTTAACAGAGGAACAGGTGGCGAAGATTTCGGAGACGATCGAAAAATCGGCGCGAGAGCTGGGTTTTTGGGAAGAGGATAAGCTCATGGAGGGGGATGAGATTATTGAAAATCGGCTTTCGCAGGTGACTTTTTCGGCTCTGGGACAAAAAGCTGGGACAGAGGCGAAATACGCTTGGGATCCGGATTGCAAAAAGCGGGAAAAAATCGTGAAACGCTGCAAGGAGTTGGCGCCGGAGTTTGATTATGAGATCGGGGGTACGACTTCTATAAATGCGATTACGCCAGGGATGAACAAGGAATTTGGTATGACACACCTTTTGGAGGAATTGAATGTGAAAAAAGAGGACATTCTCTATTTTGGTGATATGACGCAGCCGGGCGGGAATGATTACCCAGTGGTGGCGATGGGGATTGATACGATTACGGTGCGCAGCCACGAAGATACGGCTTTTGCCTTGCGTGGGATTTTGGGCGTGTTATAATTGTTTTATGAAAACATATATCGTGGGCAACTGGAAGCTGAATTTTACGGTGGGGGAGGCTTCGATTTATTTGCATAAACTACTGAGGAAAATGTCAAATTACAGAGATGTAGAGGTGGCGGTGGCGCCTTCGACGATTGCGTTGCAACCATTGTCTTTGCAGGTAGATAGGCATAAGATGAAGCTGTGTGCGCAGAACGCATTTTACCGGGATTACGGAGCGTTTACGGGGGAAACTTCGTTTAATCAACTGAGAGGGGTGGCGGACTATGCGATTATTGGGCATTCGGAGCGGCGGTATATTTTTGGGGAAGATGATAAGATGATTGCGAAAAAGGTGGCGGCGGCGGTGCGAAATCGGATTTCGCCGATTTTGTGTATCGGAGAAACAGAGAGCGAGCGGGCGTTTGGCGAGACGGCGGACGTGATTCAGGACCAGTTGGTATCCGGGCTAATGGACATTGCAGAGGATGATATTGAGAAGGTGATAGTGGCCTATGAGCCGGTATGGGCGATTTCGTCGGTGAAAGCGGCAAAGTTGGCTACCCCTGATGAAATTGCAGAGGTAGTGAGAATGATTCGGCAGATTTTGGTGGAAACTTACGGGGCGGAAAAGGGAGAAAAAGTGCCGATTTTGTTTGGGGGGAGCGTAAATTCGTCTAATGCGGGGGCGTATTTGACCGTACCGGGGGTGAACGGGTTATTAGTTGGGGGTGCGAGTTTGATTTTGAGTGAGTTTACTGGTATAATAGAGGTGGCTAAGAGAGTGAGGTCATGAAAAAACAGTATATGGATTTTGTGCCGGCAGGGACGGCAAAAAAGAGAACTGCGACTAAGAAGGTGGTAAAAAAAGTGGCTGCAGAGCCGGTCAAGGAGCCTGTTAAGAGAGGAACTGTGAAGGTGGCACCAAAGACGGGAACGGTGGCTTTTGCGGGTGAGAAAAAATTGAGATTAGGAACGGTAGAGGATTTGAATCCGAAATTTGTGAAAACGGATGTGCCGAAACGGCCACTAAGTTCGGCATCGCATTTTGCGACGAAAAAAACTGGGGTGGCGGCGGTGAAGGCCAAGAAAGTGGGGGTACAAGGGGTGGTGCGGCCTGTGGAAAAACCTGTGGAAAAGTCGAAGAAAAAGAGTGATTTGGGAACGTATCAAACTCCGAAATCGCCGTTTATCAATCAGGGGAAGGTGCAGAAGCGACCCCTGTCGAAAAATGTGTATGCGGAGAAAGTGGTGATGCCGATAGAAGAGCCGAAGGGCCCGGTGACGATAATTAGTAAGCCGGAAAAGCAGGCGCATGTAGGAATGATAGTGACAATTATTTTGACGATAATTTTAGGGGCGGCAGCGGGGACGGTAGCGTTTTTGCTGTTGCCGAAGTAATTTTGGGAAGAGCTGAGATGGTAAACGGAGCGGCAGATAAAAATCCATTGCTTCACCGGATAATGAAGGCGAAAACTGAGGAAGCGCTGCATTCTTCGGGGTATGCAAGAGCGAGTTTTGGTGAGCGAATTGGCTCGACATCGGCGGAGAGTTTTGCGGCGAGACAGGCGATGGAAGCGAATCGGCAAGTGGTGCGGCGGTATAGAGATTCGGAAGTGGGAGATTCTCGGAATACGGTGGAGCGAGCGAGAGGGTTTGACGCAACGCAAGATGCGGCCAAGAGGGCGGAGATTCGGGAGCGATTTCAGAAGCCTAGCCCTGGCAATTCGGGAAAAGATGTGGTATAATTAGTGGGCATCTGGTGGGATTAGCTCAGATGGTTAGAGCGTCGGATTGTGGTCCCGAAGGTCGGCGGTTCGATCCCGCTATCCCACCCCATGCATCAGCTCCAGTTCAGCACGTTGTGGCTGGAACCGCCGGAGCGTCCCAAGGGGCAAACGGGGTTCGATCCCGCTATCCCACCCCACGTTTGCGGGTATAGTACAGCGGTTAGTATATCAGTTTTCCAAACTGAGGATGGCGGTTCGATTCCGCCTACCCGCACCAAGATATTGTATAGTAATTGACAAATTTGATAAAGTGTGCTATAATGGGGGTATGTAGTTTTACAATGTGTGTTTCAATGTCCGTGCTCAAGGGAAGGAGAAAAACTATGAGCAAGACGAACGATCGGAACAATGGTAACAATGGCACCACGACGGCTACGCCGCCCGTCCCGGATACTTCTGGTATCGACGTTTCGGTGACGCAGCCGCTCGACACGGCTGGCAAGACGCCGGAACAGCTGCGTGCGGAGGCGGAAGCCAAGCGCAAGGAGGCTGAGCGCCTCGAGGCGGAAGCCAAGGCAGCTGCGGAAGCGGCAGCCGCTGCAGCCAAGAAGGCCGAAGAAGAGGCCAAGGCGGCCGAAGAGGCGGCCAAGAAGGCTAAGGCTGAGGCTATCGCGAAGGCCAAGGAGAGCGGTCAGTTCCGGGAGGCTTTCCTTCCGAAGATGGCTGATGGTTCGCTGGGCCGCCCTTATGGTAGCCCGCATTTGGCCGAGCAGGCTTCGCCGCTTGGCAAGTGCGAGGTGCGCCTCTGTTGGGGGGCACCGGATGGTCCGATTGGGCCGCCGTTGACGCCGGATGAAATGGAGAGGTATGCGCAGTAGCGCTACCTCTCCCCTTACACAACTACATAGCACTTTGGATTAGGGCGACTTCGGTCGCCCTTTTCTAATATAAATTAGACATAAGCGCAAAAAAGCATTATACATATTGACAAAAAAGCGAAAGTGTGATACAATGAAGGCAGTCTGAGTTTTGCGTGTGTGTAATAACGACGAAGACCATTAACAGCCAAATCATCTCAGGTTTCAAGATGTTTTTGGAACCTGAATGCTATCTATTGTAAGGAAAGTGAAAAACTCCCCGCAGGAAAAAGAAAGGAGGCCACAAAATGTTGGTGGCTGACATTATTATGAGCGTATTGTTCGCTCTGGCGGTGACGTTTTTCACCGCCTGTGCAACACAAGCGTTGCACACCAATGGGGACCTCACCTATGTCCCCGAGTCCGACAGCAGTAGGCGTAAATTCGCAGGCTTGAACCGAGTTGAAGCCAGTGAATGGCTGATGGCAGTAGGATTTGGAGTGTTGACTGGCGTATGCTGGTTTTTCTCTGGATTCTGCGCGCGCACCGTGCCAGGCGTCTCGATGGTTTGTTTCATCGTGATGGTGGCAATGATCATCTATGTGATGATCTGGTGGGGCAGTAAAGGTGGCGAATGGAAGGAACTCCCTTCTTTTATCATCTTGCTGATCCCAATGATGGTGGCGCTATTCAGGACTGCGTTGTACGCAAAGGTGTTGGTGGCAGAAAATGCCTTTGGGGCTTCCGTGGTTGGCACGTTGCCGCTTTTGATGCTGATCGTTTTGCTGGGATTTATGCCGGCAAGCGTGGCGTTTTATCGGTGGCGGGACAACAATGCGGCAAGTTCTACTGGTGGCCTAACAGCTGTGGCTAGAACTCGCAACCAGATCTTTTTCTGGGTGGCGACAGGCCTGGCTGCGCTCATGTTTATCTTGGCCATGATTTTTGGCGGGATTGCGTGGGGCAAAATTGGCAATGTCGCGCAGGCGGCAGTGCCACAGCAAGCGCACGCTTCAACTGGTGCAGTGGTAGATAATCAACGAGTAAAGTGGTTGCACTACTACAATCTGGATCTGCAGAACGATGGGGACGATGCGAACGATTTCAATTTCGGACCGAACCCCTACAAAAATGGCAAGTCGGCTGCTGATTACGATGCGGAACTCCGCGAACGTATGAAGTGGGATACGGCGCTAGCCGCTGCGGATACTGCTTGGCTCGACGCGAATGTCGGGACCAGGTACCTAGGCACGTTCTATGAGTCTTGCAAAGAGGATTGGGCGTTGACTATCAATGACGCCGCTTATACCTTCTCGCAGGATCAACAGGCGTACTATAAGAATTTGGATGCGTTTTTCGCGTATCTGGATCATGCCAAAAAGGTGGAAGTACGTGAGTGCAGCAACGTGACAGATCAGATGTATATGAATCCGTTCACGAAGTCGGGCGTGCCCGACGTAATCGTGCTGCTCACGGATAATCAGGTCGGTCATGAGCTGGTGTACACGTTTGAAATCAAGGGAAATACCTTTGAGGTGGCGTTTAGGATTGAATGTGGGTTCCAGCCCACAAATGTCCAGGCAGTGATGGGGATTACTCCTCAAAACCAGCCGAGCACGTCGAGCACACCGAGTACACCAAGTAATCCGGATAACCCGGTGAATCCACCGGAGCCGACTCCACCCGAGCCGACTCCACCCGAGCCGACTCCACCCGAGCCGACGCCGCCGAGCCCTGATCCTCCGAGCCCCGATCCGCCGCAGCCGGATCCTCCGACTCCGCCAGAGCCGGAACCGAAGAAGGATCCAAGTGAGCTGACTCCGATTAACACCGAGCCCAACGATGACACGGGTCCGGGTCCGGACACGAATAACCCCGATGATCCTGAGCATAGCATTAAAGACCGGGATGATAATTCCACGTCTTATGATAGCTACGACGATTATCGTGCGGACATTGAGGAGAAGGAACAAATCAACAACGACCAAAAGGTCGGTGGGGATTCGAACCAGCCCTCGACTGAAACACCTTCCGGCACTACCGTGGATAACAATGCCGAGAACGGCACTGGTAACGGTGGAATTGATAAGCCGACTGAAGTTTCCAAACCAGCAGAGACGTCTGACGGCTCAGCTGTGACAAAACCTGGTGGCGATGGCGCCTGGGGAGACGGTACCCCACCAGAATAGTTTACATAGATAGCAGGATGAGGTCTGGGTGGGCATTTGACCTAGAACATTATTAAAAATGTCCCGGCGGCGCTTTTGTCGCCGGGCTCATTCAAGATTTAAAAATTGAGATTTGAGATGATTTGGTTGTTTGTGCAGAAGAAGTTTAACAATTTGAACGGCTAGCACAAATCAATTTTTATTTTTTAATGAAAGGATTCAATATGGGTAAAACTTTTAAGGCAGCGATGAGCGTGACTGCGGCGATTGCGGTGGTGAGCGCTTCGCTAACTCCGGCGATTGTGAACGCTTGGGGTGACAATACCGCTGGTGGTAAAGGTCGTCCGAGCTATACGCTGGATCAAATCAATTCGGGGGCGATTGACGACAAAATTACTTTTAACTCTATTTCCAATCAGGATGTTTCGATTGGAGATGAAAAGAACTTCGTGGGGGCAAAGGTGGCTGGTGAAACCGTGAAAACGTGGAACGCCAACAGCATTGAAGTAAAAGATGGTGAGACTTATACGATCCGTCTTTACGTGCATAACAACAACCGTTTAGGTGAAAAGATGATTGCAAAAGGTGTAAAAGCGACGTTTAGTTTGCCGACTAACGTGGCAAAATCGCATACAATCGTGGGTTATCTTGACTCTACAAACGCTACGCCTACCCGTTACTGGGATGAAGTAACTTTGACTTCTGACCAAGATTTCTATTTGGAATATGTGGACGGTTCGGCGCAATACAATAACAACGTAGGGGTGTTTAGCTTGTCTAACGATATCATCATCAATGGTGCGAACCTTGGTTACACTACGATGAATGGTGAAATCCCGGGTTGTTATAAATACGCTGGCGTGGTGACGATCAACGTGAAGGTGCACTCTTCGGTGGGTGCTAAACTTTCCAAGATGGTCCGGATTAAGGGTACCAAGACTTGGAGCGAATCGGTGGAAGCCAAAGTTGGTGATGAAGTGGAATATCAGATCGAATATAAGAACTTGTTTGCCGATCAGGTAAAGAACGTGATGATTCGGGATATTTTGCCGACCAACGTGGAATATGTGCAAAATTCCACCTATTTGTTTAACGAAAGCCACCAAGATGGGGTGCTTCTTAAGGATAATACCGTAACTACTTCTGGTATTAACATTGGTACTTATAATGCCAAGGGTAATGCCTATGTGCGGTTTACCGGTAAAGTTGTAGACAAAACTATGGCTTGTGGTAATAACCAGTTGGTAAACTGGGCGAGCGCTACGGTGAATGGCAATGTTTACAAAGACGATGCTTCGGTGTTTGTGACGAAGGATGACGAGACCTGTAAAGACAATCCGACTCCTCCGACGCCTACTCCGGATAACCCAGGTAACACTCCGACTACGATCGTGAGCACTGGTCCTGGCACCATCGTGATGGGGGCTGTGGGGGCAGGTGCTGCAGTAACTACGTTTGGTTACTACATCGCTAGCCGTCGTAAACTTATGTAGATTGACCGCTTCATACACACGCTAGGGCGGGAAAATCGGAAATCTCCTCTCGAGCAATCGGGAGGAGATTTTTGTTGTAAAAAACAAAGAGCTTATGGTATAATAAGCGTATATATGAATCCGTCATACAACAGTGGGCAGATGCCGCAAGCGCCGATTATTTCGAGCGGAGCGGGGATGCAGACTCCGGTTAGTTCTGGATCGGGGGATGTGGTGCTGTCTGGTGGGGCTAGCCCGGAAAAGAAATCGCACAAAGGGATAATTATTTTGGCGGTTTTTTTGGTGTTGGCGCTGGTGCTGGGCGGGATTTACGCTTTGTGGCAGAATGGAGCTTTTAGGAATATTGGTCTAGGTGGGGGGAGCGAGCAAGTGGCGACGGCAAATTTGGAAGAAGCCTACAATGCCTATACGAACTATGTGTTGTTTGGGGAGGAAAATGTGGCGAGGCCGAGTTTAGAGGCAATTGAGGCGGCGAGGCCGTATTTTGAAGGTTTAGAAACCAGCGAACTGGATGCGTATGTGGCGAGAGCGGATGAAAAATATGGGGATTTGGAATTGAAATATGGCGAGTCGGAGGTGACAATAGGGGGCGACATGACTACCTTGAAAGCGTTTTTTGAAGATTTTGTAAAGGTGACACTGGTGGGGGAAGATGAGATTTTGCAAGCGTATGTGAAAGGTGGGCAAGAGGGGACGCGATTTATGATTTCTAATCAATATACGACGGCGAATGTGGGAAATGAGTATTTGCGGGAGTATTTGGAGGCGGAAAATGGTTTGGCGGTGATGAGGCTAGAATTGATTGCGAAAGCAGAGGCGGCAGGATGTGTGCAGAATGGAGCGTTGGTAAAGGGTTGCTATAATTTGACGGAGAGTGAGGGGCAGGCTTTTGCGACAGAAACTATACGGACGGTTGAGGCGAAGAATGCATTATATTGGGCGGCAATGGGAGAGCTAGAGACGATTTATAATGATTTGTATAATCCAGTGAACGCGGAGGGTGAGGAATGAGAATTTGGCGAAGATTATTAGTAGTATTGGCTTTGGCTATGGTGGTGGTGGCAGGGCTGTTAAGCGCGAGCGGAGACGCGCAGGCTTTGAATACGCAAGATATTTTGAAAAAGTGGACGTTTGTAGGGTTCAGGACGTGTGCGCAGTCTAATATCAATTCGCCGTTGTCTACGGAGCAAAGTGGATCGGTGGCAGATGCGGTAATGAAGGCGGAAGGCACGGTAAACTTGCCTTCGTATGGATTTGGAGGAGTGTCCGGGACATCGATAAATTGTAAAGAGAATTTCTTGGGATCTGGTGGGATGACAGGAGTGATTAATTATGGCGGAATTAGCGGATCGACGCAATGGAGCGATGCGACGGGAACGAAGAGTATTTTGGAAGGAAAATTGAAGTATAAATTTAAAGCTAAGGGGGAGAAGTATTTTACTTTGACAGCGACGCGGAGTACTGAAAATACGATGGTGGACGGGTTTGGAGAGCGAACTTATCAAGGACCTACGGTGACGACGCGATCGGGGCGGATTACGCAAGATGGCGACACTTATAAACTAGGAAGTCGAGACATGGAAGCAATTAAGTTGAGTATTTCGGGCAAGAATTTGGTGATAGAAAAGGGAGGATTGCCCCCGCAGTGTAATTGGACGCAGCCGAGAGGCGTTGATTCGGTGTCGATTTCATTTGAGGGGAAAGACATCGACGCTTTTGCAGGGGAGATTGTAAACAAAATGAATGGGCAAAAATGGGCTTATACTTGCAACAACGGCACCACCAGTGGGACGAATTACTCGACTTCCGAGTATTCGTTTACGAAAGAAGTAGTAGATGCGGGGCAGAAGGGGGAATATAAGTGGGAGAATAAGACAGATGATGCGATTAAAGAGATGTCTGGGGTGAAGGCGGATGAGTTGGTATTAGATAAGAATCAGCAGTATGTGCTGTATAAGTATTATGTAGAAAAGGCGGCGGCAACGGAAGGTGGAAGTATTAATTGTGAAGAGGAACAGACGGGGTCTAATTGGACCGTGCTAGAGAAATGGCGGACAGGCGGGGAGTTTAAGAAGTGCTGGGTGAGCTTCAACGGGAGAAGTCCGGGTGATATCACGGTATACACGATTGGGAGTGGGCCGAAGATTCAGAGGATTACGTTGGCGACGGTGATTAACTGGCTGAATAATGTGAACACGGATGAATTGACGGACGTGGATATGGTGACGAACGGGGATGCGACGGACTCTGGGGGGAGCGCAGATGTGACGTGCGCGAGCTCGGGGGCGGCCGGTTCGCTGGGTTGGATTGTGTGTCCGATTATGGATTGGTTAGGTGGGGCGGCACAGGATTTGTATAACGGGGTGGTGAAAGATAGTTTGCAAGTGGAACCGGAGTTGTTTACCGGTGGGAACGGGGGGACAAAGCAAGGTTGGGAGACGTTCCGGAACATTGCGAACGTGGTGTTTATTATTCTGTTTATGGTGGTGATTTTCTCGCAGTTAACAGGGGTAGGAATTGATAATTACGGGATCAAAAAGATTTTGCCAAAATTGATTATTTCAGCGATTTTGATTAATTTGTCCTATTGGATTTGTATTGTGTTTGTGGACTTGTCTAATATTTTGGGGAATTCGTTCCAGGCGCTCTTTAACGGATTGGCAGCGGGGCTAAATCCGTCATCGACGGTGGTGGGGTCGGGAGCGTTTGAATCGGCGGGGGCGACGATTGTGAGCGTGATTATTATTGGGATTATTGTAGCAGGAGCGGGAGTAGCGATTGCGCTAAACCCGGCAATTTTGCTGGCGATGGTAGTGGGGGCGATTGGGGTGGTGATTTCGATTTTGTTCTTGTTTGTGCTGTTATCCGTGCGGGAAGCGGCGATTGTAGTGCTGGTGGTGATTTCGCCACTGGCGGTGGTGTGTTATATGTTGCCGAATACGAAGTCGATGTTTGACAAGTGGTTGAAGTTCTTTGAGGGGCTGCTGCTAGTGTATCCGATTTGTGGGCTACTAATCGGGGGTGGGAACTATGTGTCGCGGTTGCTCCTGGCGAGCGGTGTGGGAGACGGTGGGATCTTTAGCGCGGTGACGGCGATGATTATTGGAATCGTGCCGATATTCTTTATCCCAACGGTACTAAAGAGTTCATTTGCGGCGATGGGGACGGTGGGGGCGAAGTTGGCGGGGATGGGCAAAGGCGCCAGCGGTTGGGCAACGGGTAAGATGCGAGATTCCAATGCTTACAAAAATGCGCAAGAGCGAGGGTTGGAGCGGCGGACGCGGATTCGGGGTGGAATTGATAAAAATGGTGTGCCGGTGACTGGGGGACGACGAGCAGTGGCGAGTTTCTTGAGTGGGGGCAAGAGGGGTCGGCAGCGGAGTGCTTTGCAATATCAAAAGATGGTGGCCGATCGGGGGTCGCTAGAGGCAGCGGACGCACCGGAGTTTATGACGGCGACGCAAACGGCGAATGTGATGAAAGAGCTGAATGCGACGGGGGCGATCAACGAGATGGGCAAGATGAACACAGATGCAAATGGAAATTATATTGGCGGCGGCGGTTCTGGTTTGACTGGTGGGCTATATAGTGCGTTGATGTCCGGAAATAAGGCGCAGATCCGGGCTTATACGGATGCGCTGTCGGCAAAGGGCGAAGATGGACGAAATGCGGTGAAGGCGGCATATAATGCGGCAGTGGGAGACGGAATGAGTGGTGAGTCAGCAAAAGCGTTTGCGGATAATATTATGGCGAACCATGCGGCAGATTATAAGAACAACAACCGAGCGATGTTTGCGGTGGCGCAAGGGATTAATGCGGCGAGCGATCAGGATAGAGCTAGCGCCGTGCAGACTACGGGACAATATTTGGCTAACGGTGGGCAGGAAGCGCTTGCTAGTAAAGTTACGTCGAATACGATTGGCAATATGGATGATACGGCATTTGCGGAGACCTTTAGCCCGGATGCGAACGGCGATTTGATGCCGGCGAATCTGAGGGGCGACGACGAGGGGTCGAGGAAGGCTCGGGAAGCGATTGGAGCTACGGCTTATGCAGCGTTGAATGATCAGAATGCGAATATCAAGGCGGATCGGCGAGCGGCTTTGGAGAAATTGGTGGCAGAGTCTGGTTATAAGCCGGCGCCGCAGGATGTTAACGCAAATATTACAAATGATATTCTGGATGTACGTGAAGCGGGGCACGTGGCGGATCCGCAGGGGAATACCTACAAGGTGCACCGAAATATTAATGGGGGTGTGTCAGACGAAGGTGGGTTTGAGATAGACCCGACGCAGTTTAATGCTAGATAGCTGACTGAAGGACGTGATCAAAGAGAGCGGCGATGGTGAGGGGGCCAACACCGCCTTTTTCCGGGGTGATGGCTGTGAGGTCTTGGCGTTCTCTGACACTGGGTGCGACATCACCTTTAAGAATTCCATCTTCGCTGGCGGTGCCAGCGTCAACTAGAACGGCGCCCGGTTTGACGAATTCATCAGAAATCAAGCCGGGAACGCCGGTGGCGCTTATGATTATATCAAATTGTTTAAGTTTTGTCAAGTCGGAGCCGCGATGGAAGAGTTCGACGTCGTAATTTGAAGCGGTGAACATTTTAAAAAGAGGGGCACCAACGAGTTTACCACGACCGACGATGGCAATTTTTTGATTTTGTAAGTTGATGTCGTAGCCAGTGAGAAGCCATAAAATAGCGGTGGCGGTAGCGGAGTCGTATTTGGCGTTTTTTCCGAGACCGTCGACATCTTTTTCGGGAGCGATGAGATTACAAAGGTCGTCGGTATTAGTTTTGTCGCTAAGGGGTAATTGAATGATGATGCCATTGATGGCTGGGTCGTCATTTGCAATTTTAATTTTGTGAATTATTTCATTTGAATTTTTGGCTTTAAAATTTTCGACGTTGATGCCGATGTTTTCGCCGTAGCGAATTTTGAGACCGACGTATTTCATGATGACGGGATCGTTGCTATCGCGGATGATTAGGAGCTTGGGTTTTTGTTTGAGTGAGCGAACTTGGTGAGCTTGGCGTTCTTTGATAAAGCTGGCTAGTTCGGAGCCGTTTAAAGATTTCATTAGTTAGCTCCGTAGATGGGTGTGTTTTGAATTGGAGTGGTGCCGGGAGCAGCAGCGGGGTTTGGTTGCTCGGCATTAACAATCTCCACGGGTTCTTGTTCGAGCCAGTAGCCGAATTTATCGTAGACTTTGTTGACAATTTCGGCGCGGGCGGCATTAAGATCGGCGTAACTTTGGGCGGATTCGTTGATGAGAACGAGAGGAGCGCTTTTACTAACGCGGAAACCGTGAAGAAGTTTGCCTTTGAGATGGCATTGTTCGATGAGCCAAGCAGAGTTGATTTTGATGCCATCATCGCCACGGCGGATAGGGATGCCGTTGCTTTCGGCGGTTTCGGCGTCGGTTTCGGAAAGATAAATGTTTTTGAAGAAGGAGCCGGCGGAAGCTTTTTCGGAGGGGTCGGGGAGCTTTTCGGTGCGAATAGCGGAAACGACAGCGCGTATACCGGCAGGGCTGAAGTCGGTAAGGGCGTGGTCGGACATGAAAGTTTCGATGGAATTGTAGAAGGGACGGGGCATGACGCCGACGTGGAGCTCTAAGGTGATGGAAATGACAAAGTAGCGGCCGTATTCGGTGGTGTTAAGGATGCTATGGCGATAGGAAAATTGGAGCTCGTCGTGAGATAAAGTTTTGACGGAATCGGTTTGAGTATCAAAAACTTCGATTTCGGTGAGGACGTCGGAAATTTGTTGACCGTAGGCGCCGATATTTTGAACAGGGGCGGCACCGGTGAGGCCGGGGATTTTGGACAAAGCTTCGATACCAGTGAGACCTTTATTGCAAGCGTATTCGACAACGTGATCCCAATATTCGCCCCCCATGATTTTGAGACGGATGCCGTTTTCGATGGGCTCTTCGAACATGCCTTGCATACGGTTGATAATAATAACGCCGTTGAAACCTTCATCGCGGCCGATGGTGTTGGCGCCATAGCCGAGGACGAAGGTGGGAAGTTTCAAAGTGCGGGCGAAGCCGTAGGCGTCGGCGATGTCGCGAGGAGTTTCGACTTCTAGTACGTAGCGAGCGGGGCCGCCGAGGCTCATAGTGGTTAAACTGGAAATTAAGATATTTTCGTTTAGTCTCATATGTTTATTATAGCATTTTGGGTGGAGGGTTGTAAAATGTTTTGTTTCATGTTATACAGGGGTGCAGAAGTAGGATGCAATAATAGCAAAATAATGTATAATTGTATACAGAAAGGTAATACTATTATGGCAAAAAAGGATGCGGTGGAGAAGAAAAATACTAAAGCGACTGAGGATGGGAAGAGCGAGGCGCTGAAGCTAGCGATTTCACAGATCACGAAACAGTTTGGAGATGGTTCGATCATGAGGCTGGGGGAGGCGCCGAAGATGGATGTGGAATTGTTGCCTTCGGGGTCTTTGTCGCTAGATTTGGCACTAGGTGGGGGTTGGCCGAAGGGACGAATTATTGAGATTTATGGGCCGGAATCGTCGGGAAAGACGACTTTGGCGTTGCACGCGATTGCGGAAATGCAGAAGCAGGGCGGGCAGGCGGCGTTTATTGATGCGGAGCATGCTCTAGACCCGGCTTATGCTAAGAAAATTGGGGTAGATACGGAGAATTTGCTGATTTCGCAGCCGGATAACGGGGAACAAGCGCTGGAGATTTGTGAGACTTTGGTGCGATCTAATGCGGTGGATTTAATCGTGGTTGACTCGGTGGCGGCGCTGGTGCCGCAGGCGGAAATCGACGGCGACATGGGGGATGCGCAGATGGGCTTGCAGGCGCGACTGATGTCGCAGGCGATGCGGAAGCTGACCGGGATTATTTCGAAATCTCGCGCGACGGTGGTGTTTATCAACCAGATTCGGATGAAGATTGGCGTGATGTTTGGTAATCCGGAGACGACGACGGGCGGTAATGCTTTGAAGTTTTATGCGTCAGTGCGGGTAGATATTCGACGGATTGGCCAGATTAAAGACGGAGATAAAATTGCTGGGAACCGGACGAAGATTAAGGTGGTAAAAAATAAGATCGCGGCGCCTTTCCGGACGGCGGAATTTGACATTATGTATAATGAGGGGATTTCGAAGCCGGGGGATGTGCTGGATCTAGGGGTCACGTATGGGGTTTTGGAAAAAGCCGGAGCGTTTATTAAATATAACGGTGAGACTTTGGGCCAAGGTCGCGAAGCGGTGAAGAAATTGTTCCGAGAGAAACCAGAATTGATGGCGGAGATTGAAGAGAAAGTACGTGTCGCGGCTGAAGCAGAATAATGGAAATATATAAGTTGAGTGATGACGTTTCGGGAGCGGTGTCGTTGCGAGTTGATAAGTTTACTATCACGGATTTGAGGCAGGGAGTAAAAAATCCGAATCGGGTGAATGTGTTTATTGGTGGGAAGTTTGCGTTTTCTTTGGACGTGGCGCAGGTGGTGGATTTTAGGTTGAAGATTGGGTCGGAGGTTTCGGAGGAACAGTTGGCGGAATTGAGGCGGGCATCGGAGTTTGGGAAGTTGTATCAGAGGGCGCTGGAGTGGGTTTTGGTGCGGCCACGAAGTGAGAAAGAGATTTACGACTATTTATATAAGAAGGTGTATGAAAAAAAGTTAGATAAAAATTATATTAATTTGATTATTGAAAGATTGAAAGAAAAAAAATATGTGGATGATCGGAAGTTTGCGGAGTATTATGTGGAAAATCGGTTTGTGAAGAAGGGGATTTCACGGAAGAGA
Source organism: Candidatus Saccharimonadota bacterium (assembly GCA_017514025.1). GTDB lineage: Bacteria > Patescibacteriota > Saccharimonadia > Saccharimonadales > Saccharimonadaceae > Nanosyncoccus. Next base: position 284,983 of record JAFWLB010000002.1, read on the forward strand.
CTGAAGATGGAATTGATAAAAAAGGGGGTAGCGAAAGAAATCGTAGACGAAGTGATTTTTGGCAGGGATGACGAGGAGGAAATTGATAAAATTATTGCCAAAAAGCGGGATAAATACGACGATGAGAAGCTGATTAGCTATCTTTGTCGGCAGGGGTTTTCGTATCAGCTGGCGCAAAGCCGGGTTGTTCGCGGAAAGGATTGACGAAGTTAGGGACAAAATCTTCTTTTTCGGCACGAGCTTTGAGGACTTTTTCCTCATCTTTAACAACAATTTTGTAGTCGGTAATTTCGACGATTTCGCGGCGGTGGATGACGAGTTCGGGGTCGACGAAGCTTTTGACGACGGGGCGTTTGACGATGATTTGTTGGATGGTGAAATCTTCGGGAGTGAAGGAGAAATCGATGACTTTGCCGAGTTTGGAGCCTTTCTTGGTTTCGACTTTGAGACCGATAAGGTTGAAGTTGAGAGCAAGGATGTCTTTGATTTTGACGACGTCTTCGGGGCCGACGAGTTCGTCGGCGTCGTCGATGACCATGCCAAGGTGGGAATATTCGCGGACGGAAGCGGTGTCTAAAATATAGTTGTTGGAATTGATGACGGGGCCTTCGAGCTGGAGGGCGATGATTTGGAGATTGTCGGGATTAACGATGGGAGCGGTGACGGTAGCGATGGCACCACCGGCTTGGACGCTGAGGATTGGAGTACCGAAGAGACGTGAATTATACACTAGCATATTTTGATTATAACACTTTTGCGTCTTTGATGCTATATTTGCCGATCTTGGTGCGGCGAAGGGCGGTGAGATAGGCGCCAGTTCCGAGTTTTTTGCCGATGTCTTCGGCGAGAGCTCTGATGTAAGTGCCGGAGCTGACGTGAGTTTTGATTTTGAGTTCGGGGTAATTATATTCTAGGATTTCGATGGAATAGATTTCAACTTGTCTCGAGGGGATTTCAAATTTTTGGCCTTTTCTGGCGAGTTTGTAGGCTCTTTGGCCGTTGATTTTAATGGCGGAGTATCTCGGGGGAGTTTGTTTAATTTTACCAATGAAGTTTTTGAGAATATTTTTAATTTCAATAATATCAATATTTTCATTATCTAATTTTGTAATTTCACCTTCGGGGTCGCCGGTGGTGGAGGTGTAACCGAGTTTCAGGGTGGCTTCGTAGACTTTGTCGAGCTTCAAGAATTCGGAGGATTTTTTGGTCATTTTGCCCGAGAGGAGAATGAGGAGGCCGGTGGCGAAGGGATCGAGGGTGCCGGTGTGTCCAACTTTGACTTTGTGGCCAAAATCGTCGCGTAGGCGGACGCGGACTTTGGCCACAACGCCGAAACTGGAAATACCGGCGGGTTTGTCAATTAAGATGATTTGGTCTTCCATTGCAATATTATAACAGATGTGATATAATGGGGCAATGATAACAAAAGAGAATAAAGACAAGGCTATTGCCAAGGTCGCTCGGAACAAGAATGACGTTGGTTCTCCTGAAGTACAAGTTTCAATCTTGACGTCTCGCATCAAAGAGGTGACTGAGCACGTGAAGAATAACAAACATGACTTTATGGCCAAAAGAGGTTTAATTCAGATGGTGGGGAAGCGCAAGAAATTGCTGAAATACCTGGAAGAGACTGATTTTGAGCTATACAAGAAGACCATCTCGAAATTGGGCCTCAGGAAATAGTTAGAAAAAGTAAAACCCGTCGGCGAACCGGCGGGTTTTTGACGGAAAATGGCGGAGTTCTGGAACTAGAAACCGAAGAAGTCGGTGAGCTTTTCGAATTTACTTTTCAAAAGCTCCTTGCTGCGAACTTCGCGGCGCTGTTTTTCGGCGTCGTCTTCGTCAGTTTTGAATTTATACTGGCGAAGGAAGGCGTCGAGCAGGGTACTGCATTCCTCGGTAGAAACGTTTTCGCCGGCTTTTTGCAGATATTTGCAGTAAGCCACGTATCCTATCTGGAAGTCCATCAGAAAACTCTCGAGTGCGTCAATGAACAGCAGCATTTGATGACTAAAGGTGTCTTCAAAACGGCTGATGTATTGATTTGCCTTGGAGTCGTCGACGAGGACGGCGCAGTTCGGATAAAACTCTCCGACGATGGCTTCTTCGTTGATGGTGAAGACGGCCGTCGTGTAGACGGCGTAGGTCTCGCCGTTGCGCTTCCGAACGCTGGACCAGATTTTGTCCAGCGGACTGAAGACCGGATTTTCCGGAAAAGAGAGTCCTCGGATGACGAGGCTCCCAATGCCGTTTTCGCAGTGCTCTTCGTAAACCAGTTCCCGTGCCATTTTTTCCGCTTGTGTAGTTAATGTGCTCATGCTTTCTTGTTCCCTTCGGTTTCGGTTGCTGCTTAAAAGCATGCAAGAACAATACAACTGTTCTATTATAGCATACTTTGCGAAAAAAAGCAAGTTTTGATATAATAAGAATAACATTAACATTTGGGAAGACAGCGGATACCTGACAGGGGCAGATATCTGAGGTTTTCCCAAGAAAGGGTATTTTTATGGAAATTATCAATCCGAATGGCAAAAAAACGGTGCGGCTTTCTACTGAGTGGCTGGGGCGGGAGTTGACACTAGAGGTAAACAGGGTGGGGTTTCGGTCTACTTCGTCGGTTCTGGTAACTTACGGGGATACTGTGGTACTGGGGTCGGTGGTAGTGGGGACAAAACCAGTGGTGATGGACTATTTTCCTCTGTCGATTAGTTACGAAGAGAAATTTTACGCAGCGGGGAAAATCAGCGGGTCGCGGTTTATCAAACGTGAAGGTAAACCGTCGGATGAGGCAGTACTAATTGGGCGGTTGATTGACCGACCGATTCGACCTCTGTTTCCTAAGGGGTATCGGCAAGAGGTACAGGTGGTCTGTACGGTGCTCTCGATGGATCCGAGTTTTCGGCCGGACTGCGTGGCGATGATTGCAGCCTCGTCGGCTCTGATGAATGCGGGGGTGCCGTTTGACGGGCCGGTAGCAGGGATCCGGATTGGGCGCATTGGGGGTGAGTTTAAGGGATTTTTGTCGCCAGAAGAGAGGGAAAAATCGCCGTTAGACCTCGTGGTTGCCTGTAAAGATGGCAAAGTAGTAATGGTGGAAGCGGGAGCGAAAGAAGTGCCAGAGGAGATGATCATCGAAGCTATGCATTGGGCGGTGGATAAAGTGCAGCCAGTGCTGGATTTGCAGAGGAAATTGGCTAAACAGGTGAACACACCAGAGCAGGAATATGAGCTGGTTTTGCCGTCGGAAGAGGTTTTGAAAGAGGTTGAGGCCTGGACGGCGGGGAAATTTGGCTCGAAAGTACGGGGGAACGTAATGGAACGGGCGCAGATTTTAGACGACCTCAAATATGCGATGCACGATGAGTTTGCTCTCTCTAAGGGTGAGGGCGAAACAGACAACGAAAAAGTGGCATGGTATGATGAAAATCTCAGGGATGTGTATGATCAGGCGTTTGAGCTAGCAGTGCATAAAGAGGTGCGGCGGGGGATTGTAGAGGAAGGGGTGCGGCCAGATGGACGAAAATTGGATGAGGTGCGACCGCTGTCGTCGCAAGTGGGGATTTTGCCAAGAGTGCACGGTTCTTCCCTGTTTACGCGAGGGGTGACACAGGCGATGAATATTGTGACTTTGGCGCCTTTGTCTTATTCGCAAGAGGTAGATACGATGGAGATAACTGAGGGGAAACGGCGTTATATGCATCACTATAATGCGCCGCCTTATACGGTAGGTGAACCGGGGCGGATTGGTTCTCCGGGCAGGCGCGAGATTGGGCATGGCTATCTGGCGGAGCGGGCTTTGATCCCGGTGTTGCCGTCGGAAGAGGACTTCCCTTATGCAATTCGGAGCGTGACTGAGATAATGTCTCAAAATGGGTCGACCTCGATGGCGGCGACTTGTTCTTCTTGTATGGCACTTCTCAATGCCGGGGTGCCGCTCACGCGGCCGGTATCAGGGGTGGCGATGGGGCTAATGGTGGATGTGCCAAAAGGTGCAGAAATCACCGAAAAAGATATTGATAAGGCTTATGTGCTGACGGATTTGATGGATGCGGAGGATTTTGCCGGGGATATGGATTTCAAAGTAACAGGGACGGATCAGGGGATTACGGCGCTGCAAATGGATATGAAGGTGCACGGGTTGCCGGTGGAAATTATGGAAAAAGCCCTGAAACAATCTCACGCTGGGCGGATATTTATTTTGGAACATATTAAAGAGGTGATTCCTGAGCCTGGCAAAGTGAGCGAATATGCGCCGCGGATTGAAAAATTGATGATTAAACCGGAGAAAATCGGTTCGGTGATTGGTAAGGGGGGCGAGACGATCAATAAAATTACTTCGGAAACGGGGGCGCAGGTGGATATTGAAGACAGCGGTCTCGTGACAATTTCGGGGACGAACAGTGAGAGTATCGAAAAGGCTGTAGCGTGGGTGAGGAGTTTAACGGAAGAGCCAGAGGTGGGGAAGATTTACGAAGGCGTAGTTGCCGCGATTAAAGATTTTGGAGCGTTTGTGACGATTTTGCCAGGGATTGACGGGATGTTACATATTTCGCAAATTACAGAGAAGAAGCGATTGAAAAAGGTGGAAGAAGTTCTACACAAAGGTGACAAGGTGAAGGTAAAGTTGGTGGCGATTGATGACAGGGGGAAGTTGTCGTTGTCGATGATTGGTATAGAACAGTAATGATAAGAAATTTTTGCATTATCGCGCATATTGATCATGGGAAGTCAACGATTGCGGATCGGATGATGGAGCTCACTGGGACGGTTAGCAAGCGCGAGATGCAAAGCCAGCTACTGGATTCGATGGAGCTGGAGCGGGAAAAGGGGATCACGATTAAGTTGGCGCCGGTAACAATGCAGTGGAAAGGCTGCACGTTGAATCTGATTGATACGCCGGGGCATGTGGATTTTTCGTATGAGGTTTCGCGAAGTTTGCAGGCGGTAGAAACAGCGGTTTTGGTGGTGGATGCGACGCAAGGAATTCAGGCACAGACACTGGCGAATGTGTATTTGGCTTTGGAGCAAGATCTTAAAATTATTCCGGTGATAAATAAGATTGATTTGCCAGCGGCGGAGGTGGAGAAGACGGCGGCGCAGATAATGAATTTGCTTGGTTGCTCACGCGAGGAGATTATCGAGGTTTCTGGGAAAACTGGTTTTGGCGTCGATAAGATATTGGATAGATTAGTTAGTTTAAATATTGAAATAGATAATAATATAAATAGTAAAACTAAGGCTTTGATTTTTGATTCGTATTTTGACGATTATCGGGGGGTGGTGCTGTATGTGCGAGTGTTTGAGGGAGAGATTGCTAAAAATTCTGAGATTTTGATGATGGCGGCTAGAACTAAGGGATTGGCGTTGGAAGTAGGGGTGCTTACGCCAAAGATGACGCCGCGGGAGAGTTTGAAGGCGGGGGAAATTGGCTATATTGTGACGAATCTAAAGACGACTAGGGATGCGAAGGTAGGCGATACGGTGACGTTGGCACGAGAACCGGCGGCGGAAGCATTGCCGGGGTATAAAGAGGTGCTGCCGTTTGTATATGCGGGCTTTTTCCCGGTTTCGAATGACCAGTACAAAGATTTGAAAGAAGCAATTGAAAAATTGAGTTTGTCGGATTCGGCTTTGCAATTTGAGCCGGAGAATTCGCCGGTGCTAGGATTTGGCCTGAGGATTGGATTTTTGGGGCTTTTACACATGGACATTATTCGGGAAAGGCTGGAAAGAGAATTTGGGCTGGATTTGATTGTGACAAATCCGTCGACAAACTACGAAGTAGTGATGAATAATGGGGAAATTATTGAAATTAAGTCGGCGGCGGATTTGCCAGATGTGACGGAGGTGGCAGAAATTCGGGAACCATGGGTGAAGGGGGAAATAATTGTGCCGAAAGAAATGATTGGTGGGGTGTTGAATTTGATCAATGAGAAGCGGGGGCATCAGACGAACTTGTCATATATTGAGACGAGGGCAGTGATTGATTTTGAGGCGCCGATGGCGAATTTGTTGACGGATTTTTATGATCAGTTGAAGTCGGTGACGAGTGGCTACGCGTCGTTTAATTATGAGTTGAACGGTTATCGGGCGGAAGATTTGGTGAGAGTGGATTTTTTGGTGGCGGGGCATAAGATGGATGCGCTGAGCGTAATGGCGCACCGGAGTGAGGCGGAGGCGATTGGGCGGGAAGTAACGAAAAAATTAAAAGAAGTAATTCCCCGCCAGAATTTTGAGGTGGCGCTCCAGGCGGCGATTGGGGCGAGGATTATTGCGCGGGAGACGATTGGGGCATACCGCAAGGATGTGACGGTGAAAATTCATACGGGGGATAGAGACAGGAAGGCGAAGCTGCTTTCTAAACAAAAAAAGGGGAAGGCGCGGATGAAAAGATTTGGTAAGGTCGATATCCCGAGCGAGGCGTTTACCGTGATGCTAAAGCGGGACTAACGTGTTATAATTTTATTATGAAACGCTTTTTGATAGTTTCGGTTTTGTGTTTGACGTCGGTTTTTGTAGCTTTGCCGGTTAGTGCGATTTCGGATGGCAAAAAAGATGCGATTATAGAACATTGCGGGGCGATAAAAGATAGTTTGAAAAATACGCAAAGGACGGACGCACGGACGCGGGTGTATTTAGGCGGATTTTATGAGACGATTTTGACGGATTTTGTGACGCCTCTCAATGTACGATTAGTGGAAAATAATTTATCGTCGGCGGATTTGGTAGAAAATCAGAATAAGATAGCAGATACGAAAATCCTGTTTGCGAATGATTTCGTGAGTTATCAGCAGGATTTGGAAGAATTGGTGGATATGAATTGCGAGCAGGAGCCGGAGATTTTTTATGATAAATTGGTGCGAGTGCGACAAAAGCGGAAAATTGTGGAGCAGGATGTGTTAAAAATGCGGAGTTTGATTTCGGAGCATGTGAAACTAGTTAATCAGTTGAAGGGGAAGTTGTAAAATGAAAAAGAAATTGAATAAAGGCGGTTGGAATTTGGTGATATTGGGGGTGTTGGCTGTGGTGATTGCGGGAGCGACGACGGGAGTGTCGCTGGCTATATATCATAATTCGGGGGATATTTATTTGGATCGGTCGCGGCCGGGGTATTTGCCGGATGAGGCAGAGATTGAAGAGGGAGAAGAGCAAAATTTGGAATATAAGTTGGAAAAAAGTGGGAAGATAGATATGGAAGTTTTGGAAGAATATTTGAAAAATTTGGATATAGAGGTGAAGGCGATCGATGCCTATGAAAAACCGTTCGGGGCGGAGGCTTTGAGTGACGACAGATTAGGGCTTCCAACGGAATGATGCTTGACATAAACCGTTGACTATTTTAGATAAAAGTCTTATACTTAAAATATGAAACGACAAAAAAAGTCGCAGATGATAACCTTAGCAGCGCTAGGGTTGTTTGGGTTGGGGCTGGTTTTTTCAGTATTTGGAATGTCGCAGACGATTGTGAAGATTGACGAAGAAGCGATCGCGCGGACACCAGAAGCGGTGTTGGCTAGTGCGGGAGTAGAGAATGGTGCCGATGTGAATTTGGCGGTGACGTATTTTGACCAAAAGCAAGATGCTTGTGTGAATTTATATGATGTGGGGGCGAGCAGGACGATAAAGGAGCGGCAGTTTGAGTGGACGAGTTGTGGGTATGAATATGGGCAGATCGAAGAGGGGTTAGTGGAATATGAGTTAGGGAAAAATCTTTTGCCGGTGGCAAAGGGCGGAAAGCTAATTCCGAATCGAGGTTTGACCAATATGAGCAGATGGTTTGAAAACGTAGAAGGTAAGAGCAAAGAATATACTGGGAATTTGAAATTGGCTTATAAAGTAAACGAGGCGGCTGAATTTTCGTTTGCGAGCAATGATTTTTATCCTTTGGATGGGACAGAGTTTAGTGCTGAAGACGAAGTGAACAAAGATGGGCATAATCATTTGTGGACGATGAATTTTGCAGTGCCGTTTACGGTGATGGCGAGTGGGGCGGAGAGTTTTGAAATTACGGCTGATGATGATACTTTTGTGTTTGTAGGGAAAGAGTTGGCGCTGGATATGGGGGGGATTCATGCAGCGACAACTGGTAAGATTGCGGTAAACGAAAACGGGGAAGTTTATACAGGGGTGGAGAGCGCGGATTTGGCGTATAGCGGAATCAAAGTGGCAAAAGGTCAGGAGGAAGTGATTCGGATTTTTCATGCAGAGCGAGATGCGAAAGATGCAGTTTTTAAGGTGAAATTAACGGAAATGAATTTGAATGTGGTGCAGACGCAATTAGCAAGTGGAATGAATGACGTGCAAGTAGCAGTAGTGCATGACCCAAGTAGTTCTGACGGTGCAGATTACATGGGGCCGCTAGGGGAGAGTTCGGTAGTGCGGTCTGATGGGACGAAGGGGTATTTGATTATGGCGACGGTGCTGGCGGTGGCGATTGTGACTTGCGCGATGTTTACGGTGATTACGGCGCATGCGCTGATAAAAAACAAGGATAAGTGAGTTATTTTTTGGGACTAGTGATATTCGCTCCGCGACCGTAGTCGGGGAGGATGATTTTTTGTTTTTGATCATGGTGGTTGTACAAAGGGACGTTTAATTCGTGAGCAAGAGTGTTGACTATGGAAGCGCCAATGCGAAGTCCGGTGAAGGAGCCGGGGCCAGACATAAAAGTGATGGCGGTGATGTCGCGCCAACCTTGGTGGTTTTCTTGCAATTTGTCATGAATAAATTTTAGCAATTTTTCTGCCATATCGTGACCGAGCTCTTTGCGGTATTCTTTGTCGTTTAGTTTTAGAATGACTTCTGGTGTGCTGGTGTCTAGGTATAATTTCATAGAGTTATCTCCCTGCCTTGGTCATGGTATTTAATGTTGATTTTGATGCGATCCGGTGGGAGGATGTTGGCGATGGATTCGCCCCATTCGACAACGATGATGTTTTGGGGGTTTTTGAGATTTTCGGCTAAATCGTCTAGCATGAGACCGGGGTCGGAAAGACGGTAAAAATCGTAATGGATGAGGTTTCCACTTTCTGGCAAGGGATAGGATTTGGAAATAGTAAAGCTGGGGCTGGTGACGGACTCTTTGACGCCTAGTCCTTCGGCGAGACCACAAGTAAAGGTGGTTTTGCCGGTGCCGACGTCGCCGATAAGTTCGATGACTATAGAATGGGGCGAGTCCTGTTGGGATTTTGCGATTTGCTCGGCAAAATTTCGCCCAAAGTTTAGCATCTCTTGCTCAGATTTGATATTCATTATATAATAATTATATCATGAATATCTATATTTCAGGAATATCGGGGACGGGGATGGGGCCGTTGGCGTTGATGGCGAAAAATGCCGGGTTTAATGTTTGCGGGTCAGATTTAACGAAGGGCGCGATTTATGACGAGCTAGTGAAGGCGGGAATTGAGGTACATATCGGGGAGCAGGATGGGAAGTTTTTGCAGTCTAGACTTAAAGAGAGTGTGGATTGGTTTGTGTATACTTCGGCGCTGTCCGAAAATCATCCAGAGCTAGTGATGGCGCGGGAGGCGGGGGTAAAATGTACAAAACGAGATGATTTGACCGCTTTTTTGGTAGGAAAATTGGGTTTGAAGATGATTGCAGTGGCGGGGACGCATGGCAAGACGACGACGACAGCGATGATTGTGTGGGCGGCGTTGAAGTTGGGGTTGCCGGTGGCTTATATCGTGGGGACGACTTTGGGATTTGCGCCGAGCGGAGCGTATCACGCCGGAGATAAGTTTTTTGTTTATGAAGCGGATGAATATGACCGGAACTTTTTGAAGTTTCATCCGTGGTTGGCAGTGATACCGTGTGTGTCTTATGACCATCCGGATATTTATCCGACGCCGGAAGATTACAAGGCGGCGTTTAGGCAGTTTGAGGCGCAGAGTGAACAAGTGATAAAGGCGGGAGTGGATGCGGAAAAGTTTAAGCTGGCGGGGGAAGTGAGAAGGGCGGATGCAGGATTGGCAGTGGCGGCGATAAAGATGGCGGCGCCGGAGGTTGATGAGTCTGAGATAGTGCGGATTTTGGATGAGTTCCCGGGAGTGGGGAGGAGATTTGAAAGAATTGCGGAGGGGGTGTATTCGGATTATGCGCACCATCCGGAGGAGATTGCGGCGACGATGGAAGTGGCACAGGAAGAGGCGGATTTGTTGGGGCGGGCTGGTGTGATGGTAGTCTATCAACCGCATCAAAATACTCGGCAGCATGAAGTGCGAGATGGATATAAGGATGCGTTCGTGGGGGCGGAAAAGGTATTTTGGTTGCCGACGTATTTGGTACGAGAAAATCCAGATTTGGCAATCTTGACTCCGGAAGAGCTGTTTGGCGGATTGTCCAATTCGGAAGCGGCGGAAGTGGCGGAGCTGTCGGATGAGCTGGCGGGCAAGTTAAGGGATTATTTGGAGAAGGGATATTTGGTGATTTTGATGACGGCTGGTCCGGCGGATGAATGGTTGAGGGAGAATTTTAAAATTTAGTTGGCTTTTTAACTTGCTTGTGGTAAAATGGGGGTAGTATGGATGGTGCGGTGGAAAGAGAAAAAAACGGAGTATTCATAGGGATATTGGTTTTTTTGTGCGTGGCGATTGTGGGGTTGGTGATTGGGATTGTGGTGGTAAATGCGAATAACGGAGTGCAGAAAAATGAGGGCAATGTAGAGTACTCATTGCCCAAGGAGTTACAAGGTGACGACCTTTCTCCTACGGATCAGGTAATCAAGGAAACTACCCTGATGGTTCAAGATCCGAATGTTAGCAACTCCGAAATTGAAGCATATTACGATGGAGTAATTGCAGATGCCCTAATGAGCGGAAATACTGATTTGGCAATGAGAATAATAATCCAAAAGATGGACTTTATTGCAGTGATAGAAGGTAATTGCGCAGAAGCGAAGGAATATGTAAACAACGTAGACTTGTCTCCCTATTCAACGACAGAAAAAAGTTACCTAGCGTCTTATGTAGTCTCAATGGCAGAAGGATGCAGTGGCGGAGAATTGCAGGCAAAGTGGGAAGCTCTTTACAATGATGCGAGGGAGAAATAATCATGAATAAAAGGTATACAAAAGTAATCCTGACTTGTGCGATGTTTTTGGCTGGAGTTGGAGTAACTGTAGGCGGAAGTGTTTATGGTGATGAAGGTGGCGGTAGTGATTCTAGTGGTACCGCTGCGAGCTGTTCTAATAACGCGCTTACTTCTCTTTGCGGTGATCCGGCGGGGTCTGCTGGTGGTGGTGCTAGCTGGAAAATTTTTAAAGCCGATGACGGCTGGGGATTAGATGATTATACTGGTTATGGTGGTAGTATCCTTCAGGAGCAGTATAAAGGTTCAGCAATGAGCGACTGTAGCGACGAAGGTTGGTTCGCATCTTTTGGTTGGGATGGCATGAAAGGTAGCAACTATGGCTACAGCGACTATGTCTTTCAAATTGGGCCAGCCAACAGAAATGAAGGAAACTTAATTCGTTCAGCAACTTATAATGACTACGATAATAAGAGCGAAGAGTGGTTGAATGATAATAATTTCCCAAATAATACTAGAATTTCTGCTTCTACTGCACTAAGCTTATATCAACGCTTGCATGGAGATGCGACAGGTATACCAGATGATGTGGGTTATTTCTGCGTGCCCAATAAACATAAAATGACGGTATATGCCAAAGTCAATAATTCCGGGCCGGGGTATTCAACTGGGGATTATTTGAATAGCGGTAATCCAATTTATGGGCCAGTCGAGGCTAATCACGGTAGTTCGGTAGATGCAAAAAGCAGCGGCTATAATCCTACTGGTTATACGTTTGCGAATTGGGGGATTACTAATAGTGATATGCGAACTTTGACAAATCAGACATCGAATACGGTGCGTGATATTACTTGGAAGAGTTTGACGGCGGATCAGGTTTTAGATGTGTATTATTGGAAGGATACTTTTGTGGGGCGATCTAGGGTGGGGCCAAGTACAAGTAATTTTGTGAAAAATGCACCTAGTAGAGGGTGGTTAAAAACTGGAAATGCGACAGCGACATGGAATATCGACGACTGCGATAGGGATAGTGGTTGTACGGCGGTGATTCGGCATGCTTTGAAACGCCAATACGGGGCTGGTTCTACTAAGTACCATATAACGAGAAAATCAAATATACCTGGTGTTAGTACTGGTACTGTGGTGAGAGAAACGACGGAAAGTTTTAGTGGTATTGCGAATGATACAGCTAAACAAATACGACAGACTTCTTATACTTTGAAGCCGGGGCAATATGTGTGCGAAACGATGTATTTCAACAGCGATGTTGATACAAGAAACGTGAATACTACTGTTTGCGCAACAGCGTATGGGACTTATGAAACCGAAACTTCGGACGGGGCGTTTTTGGAGATTAATGTAAAGAAAAAGACTGCGGCGGGCGTGGAATCTGGGTGGTCTAAAGAAGTTTATGTTAAACCTACTGATACAATAACTTATAAGGCGATATATCGTCCGCAAGCACAAAAAGCATACAGCATTATTCCGCAGAAGATACAAGTAAATGGTGGCACAGTATATCCGACGGCTTATGATGCCTATAACACATCGTTAAATACTGGGCAGATGATGCAGACTTACGCGGGGAAGACTTGGAATAATGGTTTTAGATTATATAGTGAGAATTTCTTGCGGGGATCACATACGCAAAATTATACTTATACTCTCGGTAGTGCGGATACTAAGACGGAGACAAAAAGTCATGTTTTGAACCATGGTGATGAAGTGGGGCGGAGTTTGAATGATGCGGTAGTGACGAATTTGAACAAGATAGGCGGCAGTTCGGGTGGGGTGCGGACAGTTCCGAGGTCGGTAAATTTCCATGAAGTGTGTCAGACTGGCGTGAAAGATGGCGAAACTGTAGAAAATTGTTATAATGCGGCAAATGTAGATACTACTTCGATGAGCGATATTGCCTATGCGCGGGTTCCGTATAACTTTATCAATACCACAAGGATGACCAGTTGTAATGCGGAGGATGCAGAGCGATATGGTATGAGCTGTGCTGATTATACGAAACCGGCTCAGTCTCAGACTTTCTATGCGGGCGAAACAGCTACAATGGGTTTTGATGTGATTGTGCATCCTAAGTCAAATTCGGTGACGGACGGTACTTATGCTACAATTGTGCACCAGGCTCAAATGAAGTTGGTGTTTTGTGTGGGGGCAGGCGATTGCGATGCTGGGAGATATGGGGGAGCTAATCGTGAGACCACCCCGTCTACTAGCAATGGGACAATTGTGGATTTGAATGCTACGACTCTAAACAACGCTAATTATAATGGGACCGAAAGCAGTCCGGAAAATAAGTCTATTACATTCAACATTCCAGATGTCGCGGCAGGTACAAAGATGTGTGTAAAATCTGCGGTTTATCCGGCTAATAGTGGTGCGGAGACTAACTGGAGTGACAAGGAGGGTAACCATACTTGGGAGTATTCAGATCCGGTTTGTTTTACGGTGGCGAAGAAACCTTCTATCCAGGTTTGGGGCGGCAACGTATATTCTAACGGTGTGATCAGTACTTTAGATGCGAATAAACGGAGCCTAGATGGTTATAGTGGCAATAAAGCTTATGCCGTAGAAGGTGGGAATCAAAGGTTTGTTTTCGGCTCATGGGGCGAACTAGGCGTATTATCTAATGGCACAGTCAGTGGTTTCGCTAGTGGCACTAGTCTAGGTTATGGCGGTATCAGCAATGGCGTATTGTCACCAAATCCATATGCCAGCCCATCCACTGGTAATACAGCCAGCAGTGCTTCTAATCCAGGTGGTGCTACTAAGACTGGTCTTTGCAATCATGCTCCACTCAGTTTTGCCAATAATCCTTGTGATGGCACCACTGGGTTGCTAGGCAGTACCATAGTTAGTAGTAGCATGAATGGTGATAAGAATGATATCCTTACTAAATTTGCCTATGGCGGCACTCCTAATGTATCTGGCACAGTAGCTCTCAATGATCCTACCAAGTTCCGAGATGATAATTACTATTATTACGGCAACAATCTAATCATTCCAACTTCAACCATAGAACGTGGTACTATCCAAGTGGTTCATTCTAGTAACAATATCACAATTAATGGCAATGTAACTTATGAGGATACTTACATTTCACTCAGTGATGTACCAAAACTAGTAGTCTATGCTGAAGGTAATATCAATATTGCTTGTAATGTGACTAGGATTGATGCGATTCTAATTGCTACTGGTGATGTGAATACTTGTACAAATTCTAGTGGCACTACACCAACCAATATTAATGCTAAGGAACGCTCCCAGGGACAACTCAAGATTAATGGTGCAGTTATTGCTGGGCATCTGCTCGCCAACAGGACTTATGGTGCCGCTACTGGTGCTAACTCTATCATTCCAGCTGAAATCATTGACTTTGATCCTACCCTTTACCGTTGGGGCGAAGTTACAGCTTCTAGCTCTATGGAAACAGAAGAGACCAGTGATACCAGCATTAACCTAGATACTACTTACCAGATTGAGTTGGCGCCGAGACTCTAGGGGTGTGATATAATGGGGGTATGAAGAGTAAAACTAATTTTGTATGCCAGCAGTGCGGGGCGGTGTATACGAAATGGACGGGGCAATGCGGAAACTGTGGGGCATGGAATTCACTGGTGGAGCAGGAAGTTAGTGCTGGTGCGACTGGTGGGGGCGGGAAATCGGCAGTGGCAAAAGGGCAGGTATCTGGTAAAAAATTGGACTTCGTGAAATTATCTTCGATCGTGCCGTCTGATGCGAAAGCGCGACTTTTGACGGAATTTGATGATTTGAATACGGTTTTGGGGGGAGGAATATTGCTGGGGTCGGTGATGCTGCTGGCGGGACAGCCGGGGATTGGGAAATCGACAATTTTGATGCAAATTTGTGCGGAAGTGGCAAAAAAACATAAAGTGTTGTATGTTTCGGGAGAAGAGTCGGCAGGGCAAGTGAAGTTAAGGGCCCTAAGATTGGGAGCGGAGAGCAATAATTTGAGTTTTGCAGCTTCAACGAGTGGGAATGATATTGCAAAAACGATTGAGTCGGGGGAATTTGACTTGGTGATAGTGGATTCGATTCAGACGCTGGCGATGGATGAGATTTCTTCGGCGCCGGGGACGGTATCGCAGGTGACAAATTGTGGAAATTTGATGATTCGAGCGGCAAAGGCGACAGATACGGCAGTAGTGATAGTGGGGCACGTGACGAAGGAAGGAACTTTGGCGGGGCCGAAAGTTTTGGAGCATTTGGTGGATGTGGTGCTAAATTTTGAGGGAGATAGGTATGGCGGGTTTAAGACGGTGAGGGCAGTGAAAAACCGGTTTGGCTCGACGAACGAGGTGGCGATTTTTGAGATGGCGGATTCGGGACTTAAAGAAGTGGAAAATCCGTCGGCAGCGCTACTGGCGGAGCGGACAAATACGGATGGGTCGGTGATACTCGCGACACTGAATGGAAATCGGCCGATTTTGGTGGAGATTCAGGCGCTTTGCAACAAGTCTAATTATGGCTATCCGAAGCGGACGGCTTCGGGGTTTGATATCAACCGGCTGAATTTGTTGATTGCGGTGTTGGAGCGAAGGACGAAGTTGAAACTATCGGATCAAGATATTTTTGTGAATGTGGTGGGAGGGATGAAATTAAATGATTCGGCGGCAGATCTTGCCGTGGCAATGGCGATAGCGTCGGCGGTGGCGGGACGGAAATTAGGGGAAGAATATGTGGTATTTGGCGAAGTGGGGCTGGGAGGCGAAATTCGCTCGGCGTTTCGGGCGGATCAGCGAATTGCAGAAGCGAAGAAATTAGGGTTTAAACATGCGATTGGACCTTCTACGGTGCGGGACAAATTTGTAATTCCGGCTAAAGATTTGCGTGAAACTTTAATTAAGTATGTAAAATGAGAATATTGGGAATTGACCCAGGGATTGGAATTTGTGGGTTTGGTTTGATTGAGACGAGTTCTAGGGCGTCGGCGCGGGCGTTGGATTACGGGGCGGTAACGACGGAAGTGGCGGCACCATTGCCGGCGCGACTTTTGGAATTATACGAATCTTTAAAGGAAGTTTTTGAACAAACTAAGCCGGAAGTGGTAGCGGTGGAAAAATTGTTTTTCTCGAAAAATATTACGACGGGGATTGCGGTAGCAGAGGCGCGAGGGATAATACTGATGGCGGCGGAGCAGAAAGGTTTGCCGGTGTATGAATATACGCCGAACGAAATAAAAAAGTCTCTGACTGGTTACGGGGCGGCGACAAAGGCGCAAATTCAGGAAATGGTGCGAGTGCATTTAGGACTCGAAAAAAAGCCGAAGCCAGATGATGCAGCGGATGCTTTGGCAGTAGCGATTACGTGTAGTTTTCTTTATCGGCAGGGGCAAAATGGGGAATACAAGTTTTCTAATTCAAGGAATAAGTGATAGAATAATAATATGATTGCGCATCTTTTTGGGAAAATTGAGGAAAAGTTTGGTAATTCGCTGATTTTGGATGTAAATGGGGTGGGGTACGAAGTGACAGTGCCGACGCCGGATTTTGAGAATTGTAGTTTGGGAGAGGAGCGAAAGTTTTATACTTATCATGCGGTGCGAGAAAATGCGGAGGAGTTGTATGGTTTTTCGTCTTTGGCGGCGAAAAAGATTTTTGAACTTTTGACGAGCGTGCAAGGGATTGGGCCGAAAGCGGCGATTGCGATTTTGTCTTTGGCGGAAGCGGAAGAAGTGCGGAATGCGATTGCGAATGCGGATGCGAGCTTTATTGCGAAAGCTTCGGGGGTGGGAAAAAAGTCGGCAGAGCGGGTGATTGTGGATTTGTCGGATAAGGTGGGGATACCGTCGCATTATGGGGCGACAGAAGTACGAAAGAGCATAGGGGCGGAGCCGGATGAGGCGCTGGATGCGTTGATTGCGTTAGGTTTTCCTTTGAAAGAGGCGACGGCGGCTCTAGAAAAGGTGGATGCGGATTTGCCAGTAGAAGAGCGAGTGCGGCTAGCTTTGAAGGGATGAGAAAAACCCTTGAAAAGTTAGAAGAAGTGTGGTAAAATAACAGGTAGTTTAGTAATAACAAAGGTAAAATATGAGTTTTTCGATTTTAAAAGAAATTGGTGATGCCCAGAAAAAGAAGGCCGTGGTGGATGTGCGCTCAGGTGATACCGTGAGAGTGACTCAGAAGATTAAGGAAGGAAATAAGTTCCGTTTGCAGACTTTTGAGGGAGTGGTGATTCGCGTGGAACGGAAAAATTCGCACACTGAGCGGATTGTGGTGCGGAAGGTTACTTCTGGCGTAGGGGTGGAGAAGTCGTACTTGGTGCATTCGCCGCTAGTGGAAAAGATTGAAATTACCAAGCGGGCAAAGGTGCGACGAAACAATTTGTCGTATTTGCGTCAGCGGTCTGGTAAATCGGCACGTTTGGCTGGAAAAGATTTTGACCGAGCGGCAGTAAATGACGTGACTGTAGAAGAGGAAGCTGAGCCGGCAGAGGCTCCAGCAGAAACTGCAGAGACGGAAGAAGAAAAGTCCGAAGAGACTAAGGCCTAATGGCAATACTAGGAATAGATGAGGTGGGGCGCGGACCCTTGGCGGGTCCGCTTGTTGTGGGGGCGGTGATTTTGCCAGAAAAGAGGTCAAAATGGGTGGAAGAATTAAGGGATTCTAAACAAATTAAACCTAGGCGAAGGAAAGAACTGGCTTGGACGATCAATAAATATGCGGAGGCGGTAGGTTTGGGCTGGGTAGAGTCAGACGAAATTGATCGGATGGGGATGATGGAAGCTTTGAGATTGGCGACGAGACGAGCAGTGGAGGAGGTGCAGGCCCAAAAGAAGGCGTTTTCGGAGATTGTGATCGATGGAAATATAAACTTTTTGGAGGGGACGAGGCTGGCGCCATATACGACGACGGTGATAAGAGGAGATGATTTGATCAGGGAAGTTTCGGCTGCTTCTATTGTGGCGAAGGTGGCACGGGATGACTATATGATAGAGTTGGGAGAAAAATATCCGGAATACGGTTTTGAACAACATATGGGATATGGGACGGAGATGCACCGGATGAGGATGCGGGAATTTGGGCTGTGCCCGGAGCATCGGCGATTGGTGAAATTGGTATACGAAATTGCTAAGCGAGAGGGGGAAGATCTGAGTCAAGTTTGGACGAAGGAAAAACAGAAAAATACGACTGAGATTGGGAAAAAGGCCGAGCGAGCAGTGGCGGAATATTTGAAGGAACACGGACATATGATTATCGCACAGAATTTTAAAAATAAGTATTGCGAGATTGATTTGGTGTCGGTGGACGTGATGACCGGTAAAATCTTTTTTACGGAAGTGAAATACCGGAAAGATGATGGGCGCGGAGGGGGGCTAGAAGCGGTGGATAAGACAAAACAGGAACAGATGGGGTTTGCGGCGGAAATGTTTTTGAAGAAAAATCGGAAGTTTAAGGAATATGATCCGATTTTGACGGTGGCGGATGTAGCGGGGGAAGATTTTGTGGTGCGAGATTGGGTGCCGGTGATTTAATGATTGGAGAAGGTTGGTTTTTTAGACGTTGAATTTGAATTCGACGACGTCGCCGTCTTGCATGATGTAAGTTTTACCCTCGGTGCGGAGTTTGCCGGCGGCTCGCACTGCCTGCTCGGAGCCGAGGGTGGCTAGGTCATCATAATTACAAATAGATGCGGCGATAAAACCCCTTTCGAAATCGGTGTGGATGGTGCCGGCGGCTTCGGGGGCGGTGGAGCCGCGTTTGATAGTCCAGGCTCGGCACTCTTTTTTACCGGCGGTGAGGAAACTTTGCAATCCTAGAGTTTCGTAGGCGGCTTTGATCAGTTCCTCTAGAGCGTCGTGGTTTACGCCGTAACTTGCTAGGAATTCTTTGCGCTCGGCATGGTCCATGCCAGACATTTCCTCCTCTAATTTGGCATTGACGAAAATCGCTTGGCTAGGGGAGACTAGTTGCTTAAGTTTGCTTTGCAAGGTTTTGTCGGTGAGACCATCCTCGTCTACGTTGAACATATAGATGACGGGTTTGTCGGTGAGGTAGGGGATAAATTCGTCCTCGGGGGATTTTTTGCGTTTGGTGGCGATTTTTTCGCGCGTTTCGTCGTCGGCGAGCTGGAGTTCTAAGTTGATGATGTCGATGTCGTCTTTGGCTTGATTTATAATGTTGTCTTCGGGTTTGTTGTCGGCTCTTACTATATCGCTTGATTTAAAGGCGCGGACGACGTGGCAGATGGCTTGGCATTCGCGGATGTGGGCGAGGAATTTATTCCCTAGTCCTTCGCCTTTGGAGGCGCCTTGGACGAGGCCGGCGATGTCGACGAATTCGACGGTGGCGGGAACTATCTTGTCGGTATCGTAGATTTTGGCGAGAATGTCGAGACGTTCATCAGGAACGGGAACGATACCGACATTTGGCTCGATGGTAGCAAAAGGGTAGTTGGCGGCGAGAGCGCCAGCATTGGTGAGAGCGTTAAATAATGTGGACTTCCCGACGTTCGGGAGGCCTATGATGCCGATTTTCAAGTTCATATCTGTAATTATACCATATTTATGGAAAAAGCGGGGCCTAGGGCCCCGCTGGGTTAAAGACGTTTCGGGGTTTTGTATGATTTGTGTGGATCTTTTTTGAAATCACGATAGAGACGAGCGTTGATGGTGGGGTTTTTGCCCCAAACTAGCTTGGTGATTTCACGATTGTGACGCCCGGTTGTTTTGCCGACGACAATAGCGATGTCTTCGAGCGAACGGCCGGATTCTTCAAGTTGTTTGGCCATTTCTGGCTCTACGATATAGTGAAGCAGAGGCGCGCCGGGTTCGAAGGCCGGTGCCTCCGGCAGAGGGTCAGTACTGGGTGGAAAAGTCCACATTTGGCCTGAGCAAGATTCATAAAGACAGACTGTTGAGTCAGTCAAATTTATGAAGCTAGCGGAGAGCCGATCGTGTATATAGTTAACACTCATTATTTTCCTCCTAAGGTAAGGTACGGTCCGAAACGTCCCTCTATTATATCACACTAATGGTAAAAAAGCAAGGGTGGTGGCTGAGGGGCTGGTCTGAACTAGTTGGGTTTTAGGGGAGAGTGTGGTAAACTAGAAACATGACGGAGCAAGTGCGGAAACGGCATTTTGGAGGGTGGATTTTGCTAATGGCTTTGATTGTAATAGGGGTGGGAGTGTATTTGAACCGAGAGCCGATTTATGAATATTATCGGGGAGTGACTTATCAGCCATCTAGCGAAATGGCAAGGATTAGGACTGACTTGCAATTGACAGAGCGGGGGACGAGTTTGTTTAATACGGCGCAGCCGGCTTTGGAAGAGGCGACGGAGTTTAATGCGTATTGCCGAGATGGAGAAACAGAGACAGCGGTACTGGGGTGTTATGTGGGTGGGAATATCCATGTTTACAACATTACGGACGAGCGGTTAAATGGGATTCGGGAGCTGACGACGGCGCATGAGCTTTTGCACGCAAAGTGGGCGCGGATGAGTGAGAAAGAAAAAGTAGCATTAGTGGAGCCGCTGACGCGGGTATTTGAGGAAAATCAGGATTTTCTGGGGAATGAAATTGATAACTATGATGTCAATGAAAAACAAGAAGAGCTGTATGTGCGAGCGGGGACAGAGGTGAAGAATTTGCCGGCGGTTTTGGAAAAGCACTATGCGGAGATTTTTCGGGATCAGGATTTGATTGTGGATTTTTATGATAGTTATATTGAGGTGTTTAGGGCGCTCGCGGCGGAGATGGATGGGCTAAAGGCAGAGATGGATGCGATTGGTGAAGAGGTGAATGCGAAAATTGCGGAGTATGAACAGAGGGCGGCACAATTAAACGCGGATATTGTGAGTTTTAATAGCTGTGCGGAGGTGGCGGGATGTTTTGAGAGAGAGGAGGATTTTTACGAGCGGAGAGAGGCGCTAGTAGCGGAACAGCTGGCGCTTGAGGAGATGTATGAGGAAATAAATAGTTTGGTGGCGGATTACAATGTGAAGGTGGAGATTTATAATGCGGATGTTTTGGAGAAGGAAAAATTGAATACGATTATCAATTCGGCGGCGAAACCGCAGGAGATAGAGTGAAATTAAAGGGGCGGAGACTGGCGGTAGTGGGATTTGTTTTGGCGGCGGTAGTGGTGTGGCTGGTGGTGAATCCGGCGAGCTATGACTCGGTTTTTGTGGCGTCTGGAGATAGTGGGGCGGACTATGCAGCGGAGGCGGTGACGGAGCCGGACGTTAATTCCCCGTTGGCGACGGAGATTTTGGAGAAGCTAGAGGTAAAGGGGCGGGCGCCGAAGACGGGATATTCGCGAGATCAGTTTTATAATGGCTGGCCGACGGTGGATGGGTGTTCGCTTCGGCAGAGGATTATCAAGCGGGAGTTTGGGGAGACAGCGGTGCTGGATGGGTGTAATGTGCTGGCGGGGGAGTATGACGAGCCGTATACGGGGGAGCATTTGAAGTTTACGGAGCGGGAGCAGATTAGCAAGGGCATTCAGATAGATCATGTGGTGGCGCTGTCTGATGCATGGCAAAAGGGGGCGCAGTATTTTGAGGCTGCGACGCGGTATGCGATTGCGACGGATCCGTTGAACTTGTTGGCGGTGGATGCGTCGGCGAATCAGGGGAAGTCGGACGGAGATGCGGCGACGTGGTTACCGCCGAACAAGAAGTTTCGCTGTCAGTATGTGGCGAGGCAGGTGTCCGTGAAATATAAATATGGGATGTGGGTGACTTCGGCTGAGAAAGAGGCGATTAAGGGGGTTCTAGCTAATTGCCCGCAAGAGCCAGCGGTGGGCGTGTAATTATATATAGGGAGATATTTGTAGCATAATAAACTTCAGAAAGGAGTTTTATGCGTTATGCGAAAAATTGAGAAGCAGGTGGGGGAATATTTGCAATATTGTGAAAAAGTGAGGGGGATGAGCGGGACGACGCTGCACGCCAAACGGAATGTGCTGGAGAGGTTTGTGCGGGTGACTGGGTTGGCCGATTTGGGGGAGCTGACGAACGAGGTGTTTAATGGGTGGGTTTCTGAACTAAATGAGCGGGGCGTGGCGCCGAGGTCTATCAACACATATAATGCGGTGATACTAGCGATGGTGCGGTATTATCGGGGAGTGGGGGTGGAGGTGCCTTTGCAGTTGTCTCTGGTGGGGAAATTGCGGGAGGGGGAGGTGCGGCGGCGGTTTTATACTGCGGATGAGGTGGAAACGGCGATTTCTTACGCGAGTTTTGAGACGGGGCTGATGATCCGGATTATGTTTGAGACGGGGATGCGGATTGCGGAGTTGACGCACCTCAAGGTATCTGATTTTACAGGGCGGAGAATTCAGTTTATAGGGAAGGGGCGGAAGCCGCGAGAAGTGTATATTCGGGAGGATACTTTGAGAGAAGTTTGTGAATTTATGCAAGAGAGGGGGCTGGTGTCAGGGTATTTGTTTGCGACTTTGAACGGAGAGCCGCCGACGGTGGCGACGGTGCGGAAGAGGCTTAGGAGGCCGTTTTTTAAGGCTGGATTTGATGATTTTTATCCGCACGCGCTGAGACATTCGTTTGCGACGAGGCTGCAGTTAAAGGGGGCGAGTGTGTTTGAGATCAAAGAAATGATTGGGCATGAATCGGTGGCGACGACGGAGCGGTATTTGCATGGGTTTGAGGGGAGGATGATGGAGTTGTTTGATAAGTATGCGGGGTAGGGGTTGTTTTGGCTTTGGGTTTTTTGCTTGGCGGCCGTGGTGTATAATAAAAGTATGAACGTTTTGGAATATGCTAAAGGGGTGGAAAAATTGGTGGGTCCGATGATGGTGGGGAAGACGCACTATCTGCAGACGCGGCTAGCTAAGTTGCCGGTGTTTTTGCAGCGAAAGATTGTGACTTCTGCTTCGGCGAAGGCAGGGAAAATGCCGTTTGTGGTGGAGCCGTATTGTACCTTTTTGTTTTATGAGATACCGGAGCCGGCTAGGGTGGAGAAGTTTATGCCAGAGGGGTTTGTGCCGGCGAAATCTAGTGTTTTTGCGGGGGATAAAGAGAAATATTACGGGATTGTGTCGATGTTTCGGATCCATACGAGTGTGTTTTGGGGTGCGAGGGCGGAGTATTATTTGGTGGCGGAGAATACTTCTACGGGGCTGTTGTCGTGGGTGATGATGGACTATATTAGCGATACGATTAGCTATGACGAGGCGCATGGGCTAAAGTCGCCGGATTGCGTGGGGGCGGTGATGACGACGACTTGTGAGGGGGATTTTGTGTGCGAGATGCGGAGTTTGGATGGTGCGAAGAAAGTGGAGTGTACGGCGTCTTTGCTGGGGGCTAAGATGCGGCCGCTGAATCAGCGGCTGTGGATAGAGGGGAATACCTCGATCGCTTATGGGCGGCTGGCGGGGGAGCCGGATGGGGATTTGTTTTCTTTAACGTTTTTCCCGGAGGAGATGGCTGCGGCTTTGGATGTGCCTTTGAAAGATGTGGCGCATTATGGTGTGTCTAGTTCTAGGACAGGTCGTTTTGGAGCGGTATTAGATAGAGTGGTCAGCTTTCCGTTTGCGCAGCATATGCTGTCTGATTCGCCGGGGCAACAGACGAGTTATGGCTCGGAGGAAGCTTTAAGGGCCGCGGTGATGGGCGTGGATTTTAAGAAGATTAGGACGTTGGGGAAGTAGCAGTATAACTTAATTTTGCGCAATTTTTTGCGTATTATTGACTTATTTGTAAAAATTTGATACAATTAAGTTATGATACACTCAATTAAGGTCAAAAATTATTTCTCTATTGGGGGAGAAGTCAATTTAAATTTTGATGCAAAGGAAGGTGGCATTACTGCGCCGGAGCTTTATTTAGATGCTCCGCTTGGCAGAAAAACCACAAAAATTGCCTTTATTGGTGGTCCGAATGCGTCTGGAAAGACTAGCATCCTTAGGGCATTATCGTTTGTGAAAAAGATAATTACTGAGCCGCTTACGGCGAAAGATCCTTCTCGTCTAGACTATATGCGGTTTTTGGGAAACGATCCGAAGAAGGAATCTAGTATTGAAGTTTGTTTCTCGATTGACACTAAAAGAATCTACGATTACAAGGTTGTTTTTACCTTTAGGCGGATTTTGGAAGAGCAGCTTGATATTACTGAGAAAGTTGAAAAACGCTCGTCTACCACGAATGTCTTCAAGAGAAAGTGGGAAAACGATAAATATGTTGTCAATATAGCAAATAGTATCCCGAATATTAAGAAGATTATTGGTATTGGAGACTTGCTGGATACTGAGAATAACAGATGTAACTCTTTTATCGCAGTTACGTCAAACATGGATTCTATAAACGGAATTTTGCGGGAAGTTTCAATCTTCTGGGATAATTTGGTCACTAATGTTTCCCCGCTTACTGTCAACGATTCTGTGTCCATGAATGCTCATAGGGTACTGGAAAAATACAGGGAAGGTTCGCCGATTAAAGAAAAGGCAAAATCTTTGCTGAAAGAGATGGACATAGGCTATGAATCATTTTTTGAGTTCAAGGGGCCTGGGGATGATTCTCCTGTTGCATACGGCATCAGGCATGTTTATCCAAAAAGTGGAGTTTTTGACATTTTGTCGCCAGTTGAATCAACTGGCACGCAGAGGTTGATTAGTATAATTGACGACATAGCGACTGCTCTGTTAGTAGAAAAAGGTGGGGTAGCGATTTTGGACGATATGGACGCTTTTATACATCCAGATCTTTATGAAAAACTGGTTAATTATTTTATGTCGCCATCGCTAAACAAAAATAATACCCAGTTGATTTTATGTTCGCACAATTATACGACTTTGAATGAACTAGACAAGCAACAGATTTTCTTGGCGGAACGGAATGATGCTGGCGAGACGGAAGCTTGGAGGTTGGACGAGGTAGAGGGTGTGCAGGCAAGAGATAATTTTTATGCACGCTATATGGCTGGAGCTTATGGTGCTGTGCCGCGAGAGGATAGGTAGTGGCGTTGAGGCAATCTTATATCACCAGCGATTTTTGGGGAGAGGGTGACCGAGATTGGAGCTGGATAAAATATTTGTATGGGCTGTATCATGTTGAAGCGATTAGGGTGCGGGCGGACAATGCTCGTGGCGGTAGCCCTACGAAGCAGATTCAGGATATGATTGATGTGGCAAAGCGTAAATTTTATGATCGCAGGACTGCCATGTTTGACACTGATAGAGGAGAGGAGGAAGTTAATGAGGCGCTGGAGCTGGCAAAGAATAATGGGATATACTGCATATTGTCTGAGAAGAATATTGAGTGTGAAATTTTGAAACTTCGTGGAGTGAGTGCTAGGAGGCTTTCGCGGGCGATGACGGGTGCGCATGCCGCGAAAAAGGAGTTTCAAATTGAGTTTAATTTAGAGAGTGAAAACGACGACGTCGAATGGTCGCGGTATTTCCCTAAGAGTTTTCTGGATGCGGCGAGAAGTACGAACCATTGGCTGGATGAGATTATTTCTCGGATTGAGAGATTGTGAGATAGTAGTTCTTGTGGGATTAGAACGGAATGAAGTCGCGATTTTTTGATTTGATTGAAAAGGATAGAGTGTTGATCTATGAGCGTTAAATACCACTCGCCTTAACGAGTGGTATTGGTTAGCATCTGTATTTGTGTCTATTCTGTACTTACAGGAGTGGCGGTTTTCTTTTTGGTGGGTTTTTTGTGGTGGCGGACACGCATGACGATCCAGATGATCAGAGCGGCAATGATGAATAAGATGATGAAGAGGAGCCAGATTGGGCATTTGATGACCATTTTGGAAACTTGCGTGGTTACGCCTTCAAATTCTACAGTGTAAACGACGTTGAAGATGCCTATAGTCGGGGTGTTTTCCCAGGCGGTTTCGATGTATCTGGTGCGATTGGGCAAGATTGTGGCGCTAGCAGGATCTTCTTCGTTGGTGAAAACTTCTTCGTCGCTGAATAAAGGATAAACTTGCATGGTGTAAGTAGCTATATCATGAACGTTGCCAGTATTTTCGATGGTGGCTGAGCCGGTGATATTGCCGTTAAAAATGAAGCCAGGGACGTCGACATTGGTTACTTTGCCTTGATGCACCACATTGCCAGTGACCTCTGCATAAATCATGTAGGCCATTGCTACGGACTCTTTGATCATCGTTGCGTTGTTCGGATTGTCATTTTCTGGCGACATGGTTGTTGCTACGATGGAAGCGTATTGTCCGCCGGCTGGGGCATCTGTAGGTACATTGATAGTATAATTGACCCTCATAGTTTGGTTTGGTTCAATACTGCCAGTTAGTGGTGAATCGATTGTAATCCAGTCCGCCATTTGCCCTCTACCGTCCACGTCTTCAAAAATTGCATTATTGCTATCATCTCGGTAAAAACTTCTTACATCTAGCTGATATCCTACTGCCATCTCATTATTCGCTGGATTAGATAAAGTCAACGATCCAGTATAGGTATCCCCGGGGTCCAAAATTAGCATTTGGGCCATTGGCGACATTACGAAACCCGTAAAAGCATCTGCCGCTGCATTTAACACTCCTACGCAGCTTAGCAATGCTGCAAGTCCCACCGCTGCTATTTTATTCCCCTTGATATTTTTCATTATCCTCCTTTGATTATTGATCATTTTGTTCTCCTTCTGACACTGTGCAGGTAAGGCCAAGCTTTTCATAAATTGCTTGGATTTCCGATAGCGTATAATTTGTGCTATTGCTCAAATTACCTAGCAGAAAATACTTCATAGCCGGGCTACCCAATTGGCTGCTAGAAGCATAAAGTGTCATCTTCATGCCATCAGGTAAAACTGCATAGCTAGCATTCAAAGCGTCTGGATTCATGCCACTATCCGCGAAGCTTAAATTCATCGCTGCATGATTATAAACTTCGCTTGCGTTAATCGCGTTGCTGTCGTTATAATACATCGCTTGACGAAGCGAAATCATATCCAAATTGTCTGTTTCAGTAAACACGGCGTTGATTTTGGTTGTCTTCTTTACGGTATTGTCATAGGTAAAAATTGGGTATTCTATGCCTTCGCCCTCGCAAGTCAACGACTTAGTTGCCTGAGCCCCAGCCCATTCGCCGGTTACTTTGGTTTCGCCTCTTAACCAAAAATAAAAAATTAGCACAATTGCTATTATAATTAAAGTCATTCCGGCTACCACTAGCCACGTTTTTTCAATTCTTTGTCGGTCATTCTGACTACTCACCACACCTCCTCCATCTGTTTAATTAATATTCTGCCCACCGGTAAATTGCAAATCCCCTTTTTCTAAAATCCCCCTAGAAATGGGGGATTTTAGAAAGATTGTCGATCTAATTAGCTGCCGCTAACATTCGGGTCATCGTAGCTAAAGGTATAGACCACATTGCCAGAGTAGGTGCCAGCCTCAGTGGTAGTAGCAGTACCTACCGTATATTGAACAGATGCTGTCACTGCACTAGTAGAAGTGGTGGCAGCATTTGCACTCATTAAAGTGCCGCCGTTAGCCAAGTATGCGGCAGTTCCAGTTGTCCGATAGACAGTGTAACCTTCATCGCCAGCTGAAAGTTGAGCAGTGCTCAATTGAATCGTATCTTCACCCTTTGTCAAATTAGGGGCGGCTACAGTCACGGAGAAACCATTCGTTGCGTTACAATAACCAGTAAATTCGCTGGTACCAAGAATTGCTAGACTACCTGGAGTAATTGTGGCAGAATAAGTACCAGTGTTAGTGCCAGTAGCGTCGGACCATGCCACATTGGACACACCGGTTTGGGCAGTGGAATATGCCTCGCCGGTTCGTGTAAACTCGCAAGCCGTAGACACGGTCGGTTGGATAGTATCGGTGATCGTGATAGTCTGCGTCGAGGCAGAAACCCCTGCAAACGGAATCACTGCAAGACCAAAAGCGGCTGCGCCTGCACCTGCGATTATTGATTTCTTCATAGTTAATTTTCTCCTCCTGCATTTAAGCAGAATTAATTTATATTTGTGTTAAAATACTCAAAACACTTGTGCTAAAACGAAAAGTAGTGTATCATGAAAGTATATAAGGTCATACAATAGGAAGGTAAGATAAAAATGAGAGAAACTAACTTGCAGGGCAAAGCATGTGTAGTGCCGTTGGCGGTAGCTGCTAGTCTTGGCATGGCTGGGATGGGGCTGGCGTCGAGCGAAGTTGCGGCGGCAGATATAACTTCAGTGACGGACACTCTTAGCGTGGAGGTGCAGCTGAGTTGTACTTTTAACAGCACGACTAACAAGACCTATACTGGGTCAGCGGCGAACGGAGCCGAAGTAAATGATTTCAATGATTCAGGTATACATGAGTTTAATCTTTTTTGTAACGGCAGCAATGGTTATGTCGTGACGGCGACACCGTATGATCTGGAAGCGACGGGTATAGATCGTAAGATCAGTTATACGGATAGTTATACACCTAGTGGGACAAATGGTTTATGGACGGCAGTGATAACGTCTGAGGCAGCAGGGGTGACGGTGACGAGTCCGGTGCCAGTTGGCGGCGGGGAGATTATTTCGTCTGATTCGGGTACGACAGCGGAGGGGGTAAGTTTCACCGCGGCTTATAGTGCTTATGTAGGAACGGAGACGCCGGCGGGAACTTATACGGGAACGATAGTATATACCCTGACTGCGTCAGGGACTTCAACTAGTAGTGGCTCAGGTTCGGGTGGAACTAACCAGAATAACGACAACGGTGATAACAATGGTGATAATGGTGGCGGTAGCGGTGCCAATTCTGACAATGAAACGACGGATGCCACCGATAACGGTGGTGATGCGGGCGATTCTGGCTCAGGTGCCGGTTCTGGTGATGCCAATTCCGGTGATTCTAGTAATACGCCAGAGAGCACCCCAAACAATGCACCGCTCGCCTTAAATAATACATATAATACTTATAGCACTTCCAGCACATATAGTACCACAAATTATACTAGTAGTGGAACTGGTATGACTGGCACGCAAGCTACGACGAGCGGGAATACGAACGGCACAACAAGTGGAAATAATGATGGCGAAGGTAGTTCTAAAGCAAATGATGACTATGAGCAACCATTGGGCGTAACGACGAACACATCATCATCGTCGTCGTCGAGTAAAAATTCGGGAACAGATCCAATGCCGCTAATAGCAGCTGGGGTGTTGGCTACAGCGGGAGTAGCGGGAGCGATTGCCTTAGCGCGGAGTAACAAGGAAGAAGAATAAAAAAAGCGCACTAATAAAAAACTAGGTGGATCATCCACCTAGTTTTTTGTCGTGTAGTGGTGGAAAAGTCGGGCAAGAAAAATTAAAAAAAGCTTAAAAAGTATGTTGACATCGGGTTTATGGTTAGTTATAATGGAAGAGTTAAAAGGTCATATTTTAACACAAATATAAATTAATTCTGCTTAAATGCAGGAGGAGAAAATTAACTATGAAAAAATCATTAATCGCAGGTGCAGGTGTTGCAGCTTTGGCTATGGCGGCCGTGCCGTTTGGCTTTGCGTCAGCTACTGATATCACCGAAGTAACTGATACTTTGACCATTAATATCGAGGCAAGTTGTACATTTGATGCCGGCACTCATGCTTACACGAAAACGATGACAGCCAATCAACTTGATTCTAGCTTTGGTCAAACTGTTTTGACGGTTACCTGTAACAATGCTAAAGGTTATACGGTAGGTTCTCAAATGAATACCTTAACTGGTCCGGCCAAAGCTGGTTCTGGTAACGAGGAGATCACCTATAGCGCAACTGATTTATCAGCTGCAGGTGTTGGTAAGTATTCCGCTGGTTATTCTAATGTAATTAACGGTGGTACCGCTACGACTGGTCAGGTTCCTCAGAGTGGTACTTTGATGACTAGTAACACTATGACTCCGGCTGCTGGTGATACTTCGACTATTACCTATAAGGTATCTACAACCACCAACCAAGCTGCTGGCCAATATCAGGGTACTGCTGTTTACACCCTTACTCCAGCTAGCTAATAGTGAAAAGGTACAGAATCAAAAATCCCCCATTTGGGGGATTTTTGATTTTACCAAGACTAACTAAACTAGCTATTAGCAGTCAAAGTATAAGTTGCGGTGCCAGTATAGGCGCCAGCAGCCTGGTTATTAGTAGTACCAACTTTGTAAACAATCACAGATTGGTCACCCGCAGCAGAAGTATGCACGCTGTTTGAAATCACAGCTGCATCGGCAGTCGCCGCGATATTGGCAGCTGTGCCAGTTTGACCACCCACGGTTGGGGTATTATAAGCAGTCCAAGTACCGGAACCAGCAGTCGGGGTAGTTGCGCTGTAGGAAATAGCATTAGAACCATTACCACTAAGGCTGGTCATATTGGCAGTAACAGCATAACCATTGTACTGGTTGCAGACGATCGTCATCGTGGTAGTACCAACGTTAGTGTTCAAATCGTTAGCGGTCATCGTAGCACTATAAGAGTGCGAAGCTGCATCGAACGAACAGGTTGGTTCAACGGTAATGGTAAGCGTATCTTCCATGGATGTGATATCCGTAGCAAACACCCCAGCAAACGGCAAAGCTGCGAAAGCCAAAGCTGCTACACCTGCACCTGCGATTAATGATTTTTTCATAGTTAATTTTCTCCTCCTGCATTTAAGCAGAATTAATTTATATTTGTGTTAAAAACTATCTGTTTTTTGGCAAGAAATTATGGTATAATGCATAGAGAAGATAAGGAGGTGCATGGAGGAGAGTTCCATAAGTAAGACGAAAAAGGTGAAAAAGAAGAGTAAGACTAATTGGTATTTAACGATTGGAATTAGCTTGCTGTTGACAGCGGTTGTATTGGCGATCTGTTTCTTTATGCAGGGGGAGACAAAAACGAGCGGGGATTGGCCAGAGCTGGAAACTTCAGAATCGCTATCGTGTGAGGTGGAAGGGTTGGCCTATCCGCTTTTTAAATATGATAATTCCGATCGAAAAACGACTAAAGTCAGCATGGTGTTAAATAATGGTAAGTTAAGGACTATTTCTTTAGTGTATCAGTTGTATTATAGTGATAGCAGCAAGATCGAGCGGAGTGAGGCGGAAAACCATGCAGCGATGAATCTGAGGATGCAGGATGAGGGATTAGGGCCGGATGCGCTGGGGATGAATTTTGCGAGGTTGGCGGACAGTATGAAAATGAGTTTATATGCCGATGCCTCGGCGCTTAATGGCGGAACGGTAAAATATTTTGAGCTAGACAATGTCAGCAAATATGATTTGGGCACACTTCGAACGGCTTATGAGCAAAAAGGCTTTGGATGTGTAGCCAAGAACTGATAAATTTGGTATAATATATCTAATAGGAAAAGGAGGTTAATGAAAAGTTATTTTGGCAAAACAAAAAGGGTGATAATGGGGGTTTTTGCGGCAGTATTGATGGCAGCGGTGATGACAGTACCGGTGGCGGTGGCGGAAGATGACAATATGGTAGGGTTTTCGATGTCGCCGATGGATCAAAAAATCGTGTTGGAGCCGGGAGATTCTTATACTAGCTCGCTGAAGATACATAATCCGGGGACGCATACTACTGATGTGGAATATGAAATTTCGGTGGAGCCGTTTTATGTAAATGATGACTATACGACGATTTTTGAAAATGTGGGCAATCGGGGGATGATGACAAATTGGATTACGATTGATTCGCCGACTACGGGGACTTTGAAGCCGAATGAAACGGCGGAGATTATGTTTACGATTAATGTGCCGTCTGACGCGCCGGCTGGCGGGCAGTATGCGACGGTGTTGGCGTCTTCTCATTCGAAAGGACAGAGTGGGGACGGAGTTAGTCCGACGATTGATGAAGTACGGCGGATCGGGCACTTGATTTTTGCAGAGATTGCTGGTAATACGGTGCGGCAGGGGGAGATAGTTGACGCAAATGTGCCTTCGTTCTTGTTATCTGGGAATATTGCTGGGACTTCGGCGATTAAAAATACGGGGAATGTACATGGTGTAGCTACGTACAAGCTACAGGTGTTTCCGTTGTTTAGTGACGAAGAAGTTTATACTAACGTAGAGGATCCGGAAACGCATACGATTTTGCCGGACAGGACGCTTTATAATGAGACGGCATGGGAAAATACGCCGACGGTAGGAATTTTCAATGTGGTGTATACGGTGGAATTTGAAGGGGTGACTACGCAGGTATCTAAGATGGTGATTGTTTGCCCGGTGTGGTTACTGTTTATTATCTTCTTCGTGATTGCGGCGATTATTATCTGGATCGTGATGCGGGCGAGGGGGAGAAAAAAGACCGCGAAGCGTGCGGAGGCGGCGAAGGCGTCGGAATAGCCCATGGTGAGTCAAAACGCTATATCTGGTGTATATGTTTGACTTATAACACTAGATATAGCGTTTTTTGATTGACTATAATTATTTTTGGTGGTAATATGGTAGGGAATAAGTAGAACGGGTGGCGGAAAGGAAAAATATGAAAATTTCTGCAGCTGATGGCGCGTTTGAGATGAATGAAAAGGACTTAGAGGCAATTGGTAAGGTGTCGAAGACTGAACTTGGGCAGTTAGTGTCGACGCAGATTGGATTTTGGAGGTGGAATAATTTAGTAAGGACGGCTGAAAAGTTTAAAAAGAAATGTGAGGAACATAAATTAGATGCGGAAAGTGTTGCCCCGAAGTTCTTGGTTCCTTTTTTGGAGGGGGCTTCACTTGAGGATGATGGTGACTTGCAAGATATGTGGGCCTCACTTTTATTATCAGAAGTAGAGTCCTCGGGATCTGTTGCCCCTAGGACTTTGAACGCCTTGAAACATATGAGTAAAGAGGAGGCGCTGACTTTTCAATCTATGTTTGGTAGTATTTTTACTTTGAATGATGATTGTTGCTTGTATCGCTATTCGAAAGATACTCAAGGCATGGATGACGTTATTACGCTTGCAGATTGTGGAGTGCTGGCCTCGGACAACCACCTATTGCATTTAACTGTTAACAATAGCATGGCTATTGAATTTCCTGTAGTTGTGTCGAGGTCCGATAGCAGGGCGATTTTTGCTCATAAAGGCAGCGAAGAGTCGATGGGCGTACGAATACCAGTTTATGTCTTATCTAGGGCTGGTAAA
Source organism: Candidatus Saccharimonadota bacterium (assembly GCA_017514025.1). GTDB lineage: Bacteria > Patescibacteriota > Saccharimonadia > Saccharimonadales > Saccharimonadaceae > Nanosyncoccus. The sequence continues at coordinate 318,062 of JAFWLB010000002.1, forward strand.
GAGTTGTTTTTAGCATTGCACGGTGATGAAAAAGTCGACGATTTGGAGCGAATATTGAGCGATTTAAATAGTAGGGGAGGAGGGGTGAAATTTAGTTTAGGAACTTTTGAGGGATAACTTAGAAGGCGGGAAGATTTTTTATAAGGATTTGTATTGGGGTAGTTAGAGGTTTTTTGATGTTCTTTATAAAATAATATTGACTTTTGAGAATGAGTGGTGTAATATGAAAATATGCAATATTCTGAAATGTTAAAAGAGGTGTTAGCGGAGTCGCATTGGACTCAGGAGCAGTTAGCAGCGAAGTTGGGAGTGAGTTTTGCGACGGTGAATTCGTGGATCAATGGGAGGACTACGCCGCAGAAATCGTTGATACCGGAGATCCGTAAATTGTATTTAGCGCAGGATGTGACGAACGAACCGGAGCCGGTGTATATTACGTTGGTGGACTTGATGGGGACAGGTTCTGCCTTGAAGGTTGGAGATTATGTGGTTCTGCGTAAAGATTGTGGCAGCGAGTTTGACGATGAAACAATAAGGGCTTATGTAGATGGCGTAGACGAAGGCGGATGCCAGTATGCTTTTGTGGCTAATTCGGTGCGGACGGTGGTGCGGGGGACGCGCTCGGCTGGCCGGATTTATGATAAGTTTGACGTTGCGGCGCGGGCGCAAATAATGTTTACGTACAAGAGTTTGGCGATTGCAAGAGTGGTAAGTTGGAGAGCAGAAGATGAAGCGCGTTGACTCGCTAGTTTTTGTGTTGTATAATAGTTGTGTGAAAATGCAGAAGGAAGAGTATGTTTTTGGCAGAAGGCGGGGGTTGGAGAGATATACTTTTCTGTATAATCCTAAACCGGATTATCCACCAGTTACTCGCGAAAAACTTCTGAATGATTCTTGGGATAGAGTGAGCAGAAGCATCGTAAAGGCTTTTGCGGATTTATCTAATGAGAAGATTAGGGGGTGATGTTATATGACTAAAAATAGCGATGGCAAGAGGGGTTTGAAAAAGAACGATGAAACTAAAGGTGGAGATAAGTCTGTCTTGATGCACCAGGAGTATCATGGTCCACTCCCTCCTTCTACGGAATTTAGGAAGTATGAAGATGTTTTGCCTGGGGCGGCCGATAGAATTATGAAAATGGCCGAAAAATCCTTAGATGCGGAGGTGGAAGATGCTAGGAGATATCGGGTGGTGGTTTTTATTTCTATGTTGCTGAACAAGATGATAATTTACGTATTGATAGTACTTGCGTTTATATTGCTAATAATGGGCAAAAATATAGAAGCTTTTTGTACGGGCCTTCTACCTTTGATACAGGTGTTGTCTACCATAGATTTCGGGAAAAAGAAAAAGTAGGAAAAAAGGGGTTGCAAAGTTGGGGGAAGTTTGATATAATTGGGGGAGTTTAAGCAAGTCGGCATTCCGACCTCTACAAAAAGAAAAGAAAAGCGAGGAAAATTGAGGTCGCTTTGTGACTTCGAAATCTTGTAGCTTTCGGTTTAACAATTTGGAACGATTAGAAAGATTTTAAGACGGAATTAGCGATTGAAATCAAACTTCGATTGCTAGTTAAGTCAATGCATAAAAAGGTAATTAAGGGCACTGATAGTGGATGCCTTGACAATCAATACCGATGAAGGCCGTGGAAGTCTGCGATAAGCCTCGGGGATCTGACAGCGAGAAATGATCCGGGGATTGCCGAATGGGGAAACCTAATGTGGGTCATGCCACATTGTCGCTACCTGAACACATAGGGTAGAGGACGGGAACGGGCCGAACTGAATCATCTTAGTAGGTCCAGGAAAAGAGAATAACCAATGATTCCGA
>JAFWLB010000003.1 GCA_017514025.1 Candidatus Saccharimonadota bacterium
ATAGCTGTAGGTAATCCTACTCCTACCTCCTTCTATGATGCCTTCGTAACGGCAGCATCGCAACCAGGTTCTACTATAACCCAACTTAATGGTTACTATAAGATGCAGGATATGACAGCAGATATATGTGGTGCAGTAGATCTATATGATGATAATAGTCATATACAACTAATAGACACTAGAGATAATGAAGTATACTGGATAGGTAAGCTAAAAGACAATAGATGTTGGTTGTTAGATAACTTGAGACTGGGCAGTAATGACTATTCCATAGACTTAACGCCACAAGATACTAATATAGCAGAGGCGTGGACGTTGCCGAGAGGGATCACTAGTAACTTTGGTTCATACACAACAGCTCAGATTAATGCTGCCTATAAAAACAGTGTACCAAGTGATGAAATAAGCCAAAGAGGTAATTGGAGGGCCGGTGTACATTATAATTTTTGCTCTGCTTCTGCTGGAACATATTGCTATGATTCTGAAAGTGGAACCGGTAATGCCGAACATGACGTTTGCCCAATCCATTGGAGATTGCCAATTGGCGGAAACAATGGAGAATATTTAGCCCTATATTCCATTGACGCATACAATAATTACACAGGGTATCGTAATGCGCTTCATCTTCCGACATCAGGAAGTTATTCTACACAACTGTACGACTGGGGATCTTATGGCGTTTTTTGGTCCTCTACTCGGTTCGGAGTTAGTCATAGTCAAATGTATTATCTGGTCGTTAGCCCATCAAGTATTAATGTGATTGCCGGAGCGCAGCGTGGGACTGGGCAGTCAGTTCGTTGCATAGTCAACAATCAATAATCCAAAATTCTCGGGGAATTCATTTCTCCGAGAATTTTTGAGCTAAAGTTCTTTTGCTGGACTTTTCTTGCAAGAAAAGTCCAAAGAGTTACACATGTCGATGTTTTTTCCGCGCAGTCTCCACTGCCCAAGTCAGCGCATATTTCAGCGGGTTCAGCACCATATCATGCGCCGGCGTATATTTCAATTCAGTGCAGCCAAACGACCGTTTGAACTCTGAAACCCCGTAAAACCGATGCTCCTTGTCATCCACATCCACAATCCCCCACAGATTATACCGCACACATCCACGCTTCCGCGCTTCTTCCATCGCTGCCATATGCAATAGTGGTGCCGCCGAATACTTCGTCCCCAGCTGAGACGACACTCCATAATGATAGCTCGCTTCTGGCCCGTAAAAAATCATAAAATTCTGCGCCAATACTTCCCCGTCTTTTTTCGCTGTGTAAATCAGCACCTCTCCCCCCTCACGAAACGCCTCAAACTGCTTCCGCAAGAAATCCGAAGAAAACGCTACATATTTTTGCCGCTCAGCATGCAGTTTCTCCAACCGACAAAACTCCTCAATTGCCTCATCTGAAGCATCGGCGCTAATCTCGATCTCATTTTTAGAAGCCTTGCGCAATTTCCGTCGGAACCCCTGTGATGCTCCCGCCAAAATCTCCTCCTCGGACTTAGTGAGATCTAGCACCCCGGCATATTCCACGGACAAATACATCGGTGCCGGTCGTAACCCCAATTCTCGCATTAGCGCCAGAGATTTCTCAGACAGTTCTAATTGTGGCCGCACCCTCACAAAGGCACAGCCAGCCTCTTGTCCACAACGCTTAATGTCGGAAAATATCACCTGTACGACTTTGGTATCTTTCCAGTCTAACAGGGGTCCTCCCGCGATCGCCATATATGTTCCCCGCCGCGCCGTTTCTACCACACCTGCATACGCCCCTATAATCTTGCCAGCATTATCCAAAGCCCCTCTCCGCACCACCTTTTTCCCGCGCGACTTATGAAACTCGTAAAAATCCCACGATTGCAAAAAATTCGCCTCTGGTCGTTTGCTTACGAACTTGTCCCATTCGCTCTTGTCCAAAATATCGACTATTTTCACAAATGCCTCCGTTTCTTACGCGCTTTCTCTACCACCAAATCTTTCAAATACCCCACGCGCGAAATCACCAAATCGTGCGCCGGCACATATTCTACTACAGATCCGCCAAACCCAGTTTTAAAGGTAGTCACCCCGGCATAGCGGTGTTCTGGTTGTCCCGCCGGTGCAATCCCCCAGAGGTTGAACCGCTCGTACCCCTCCGCTTTCAAATCCCGTATCGCCTGCCACAAGAGCGCATACGCCCCCGGCATTTTGCGGTTTAACGGTGTCGAGGCCGCCTCGTAATAATCTCCCTCGTGTCCATCTTTAATAATCATCCCATAAGCGATTGGCTCCCCCTCGACAGTCCGCGCCGTGTAAATCTGGATATTTTCACCAAAAGCCTCTCTTTCGGCTAACAAAGTCTTCAGATTAGGCGGCACAAACCCCTGTCTCCGCGCCGTCTCTAGCTGCACCTGATGGAATTTTCTGAAGATCTCCTCCGAGTTCTCTTTCTGCACGGTAATTCCCATTTTCCCGGCTCGCCGCACTTCGTAGCGGGTCTGTCGCCGCATCCCAGCCAACAACTCTTCTTCTGACAAGTTCAAATCTATCATCACAGTATGCTCTGCTGCCAGATGCATCGGCGATTTTTTTAATCCTAAATCTGCCAAAATTTGCAAATTCTCTCTATTCGCCAAAAGCTGCGGCCGGATTCGCACAAAAACGCACTTTTCGTCTCTTGCCACCTCTGTAATTTTCCCCATCGCTTCTTTTGCTACTCCCCTATCGCTCCAGTCTATCAACGGCCCACACGGAATCTCCAGATATCGCCCTCTTTTGGCGTTTCGCACTATCATCAAAGCGCGTCCGGAACCCCCGCTTTTACCCCCGAATTCCTCTGTTATCACCTTTTCGCCCAAAATCTCGTTCATCTTGCCATAGGCGGGCGACTGCAAAAAATTCGCCTCCGGGAATTTTTTCACTATCCCTGGCCACTTTTCACCCATTCTCACCTCCAATCAAATGCTTCTCCACAATCTTCCGCGCCCGGACTAGTTTATCTTTTGAATAATAAGTTGGAAAATTGATAATATGTTCGCTTATAAACACCGCCTCCGGGCACTTCGCCTCCGGGAAATGCACTTTTTTATAGTACCTCTCTGGTGATACTGGCTTCTCATACCACAATCCATCAAAGAAATACCGATTTAAGCGCAACTCTCTCAGCACTTCATCTCTGTTTTCCACCAGATAAAATTCCCTGAGGGCCGGTTCGCCCGATTTCCGTAAATTTTTGAACTGGGTCAATGCTCGTCGCGCCTCAAATTTGCTAATTTTACGCGTGAGATCTAACTTATTATCCGCCGATCTCTCTACCCAATGAATCCGAATCAAAAACCGCATCAACACTCCCCCTGCTCGTATCACCATTATTCCTCGGCAAGTTGCCCCCAACATCGGATAAAATCTAGCCCGCAAGTGGTCCGACGGTCGCGGAGATTTTGTAGGCGCTTTAATCTTATGCTTGCAGGGAGCGCGTAGCACCACCGCTCCACCCGATACTGTATCAATTGATTTATCTTTTCCAAACGAAAACGCCACCCCCGCCCCCACCGTGCCAGCCTCCCGCCCATCCGAGTACCTGACCCCTGCGCAGTGCGCCAAGTCCTCAATAATTATTAAGTTGTGTTTCTTCGCAAACTTCTCAATCGCAACAATATCCACCGGATTGCCCAGAGAGTTCTGGATTATTATTCCTTTCGTATTTTTATCTATATTCTTTTCTAAATTCTTCAAATCAAAATTCAAATCACCCCTATCAATATCCGCCCACACCGGCTTCAGCCCCGCCGCCTTTATCGCCTCATACACCGCATAGCAAGTGAACCCATTCACAATTACTGCATCTCCCGGCTCAAAATAGGCTTTCAAGGCCAAACACAACCCAGATCGCCCGTTTTTGCACAAAATCGCCTCGCCTCCGTAGCGTTTGCCCAGATAATCCGTCAATGCCTCGCAATCTTTTTGCCGCCCCACAGTGAAAGTATGCCCACAAACCTCCTCCAGAGAATATCCTGCCGCCATCCCCAGATAGTGCCGCCTCACAAAAGCCATCCCCTTCGCCGTTAGCCAGAAAACGACCTTCTGCGCGGGATTCACTTTTTCTCCTCCTTTTTTATCTTCTCTATCAACCCGCCTAGTGCTCGCGCCAATTCCTCCGGCGCAGAAATATATGGCGCATGCGTCCAATTCGCATAAAACTTCAACTCAGCGTTTGGCATCTTCTCATACATCTCTGTAGCCTGCCGCGGCGGCGTAGTCGTATCCTTCTTCCCCCAAAGAATAAACGTCCTCGTCCTAACCTTAGAGAAATCTAATTCTTTGTCGGATTCCAGCATATTTGCCAAAGTCTGCTTCATATTCTCTGGTGCTCGCGAATAGTCCGTTGAGCCAGTCAACCGGTGGAAGGCCTTGTCCACCACCGCAATCTTCTTCAGCGGCTTGCCAATTTTTGCCACTTTCTCTACTACTTTTTTGCGTACAGATGGCTCGTAAACCCCCGCTGAGTCTAGCAAAATCAAATATTTCAGCTTTTCCGGCCGCGCTGCGCAGAGATTCAGCAAAATCCTACCCCCGTTTGAATGTCCCAGCGCCACCGCCCCGTTCGGAATATTTTTATCTGCCCATTTCATGTAATCATAAATCGTAAACACCTTATTAGATTTCTCGGTTAGCCCCGGCACGTGCAACATTTTTACGCTAATCCCCTTTTCGCGTAGCAAATCAATTGTCTTTTTCCACGGTTCCACCGTGTAAGTCCATCCGTGCACAATGTAAAGATCCGCCACTAAAACCCTCCTCTCATGAGTCTAGCCCCCAATTTTTGCGTCGCGCCACCGCCGCTTTCTCTCGCCGGCATAATTTACTAGCGTCAGCCGGATCCGCCAGCAATTTCTCAATCACCCACTCCAAATATTGGCTCCCCTTGAAAATCAGCGTTTCCTGCCCAGTCACGTTTTTCCGGATATATTCCAAAGCCTTGCGCGGGTCCAAAGTCGCCACCGCCGACACCCCCAGTTTCTTCAGCTCCGGTGCGGTATATTTTTTCGTGCGCCGCCCCACTAGCACAACCTTTTCCGGCTTCACTCTAGCAATCAAATCTGCCAGCCGCCGGTGTTCTTCTTCTGCCAGCGACCCCTGATCCACAATATCCCCAATCACCAACCATTTGCGCTCCGCGTGCATCCGCTTCGCCATATCCAGTGTCGAAGCCATCGAAATCATGTGCGCATTGTAACTACTATCTACAATATCAATCCCCTTATACCCCTTAAAATGCGAGCTCCGCCCCGGCGCCGCCTTCATCCCAGAAAAATCCGGGTTGAACTTCAATTTCAAATATTTCATCAAATCTTGCAGCACAAACAGGTTAAACGCCACATCCTTCGGCTCCGGTCGGTCAAAATGAAAAGTCGTATCCCCGTAGGTAAAATCCGTTGAATCCGGATAAACCACGTATTTTTTCATATCAGTCTTTTTTATCGGCACCACTTTCGCCACAATCCCCTTTGTCGCCTCCACCATTAATTTCGCGTCCGCATCTATATATACCCGCTTACTTGTATTCGCTGGCAAATTAGCAAATTCCGCCGTAATCGCCTCTGATAAATCCTTGAATTTCCCCTCCTCTACCACTTTTTCAAACTGTACCGCGTGTGATAGCCCAATAGACACCCAGATAGTCACCTCTGGTTTTAGCCATTCAGCCAAAAACTCTGCCTCGTGCGGCCGTTCTCCGTCGATTTCCACCACATAATACCTCTGAGGGAACCGCTTAAACAACGATTTAAAAGGCGCCGCCACAAACAAGTGCACCCAGCGCCACTTTGACCCTCTGACACCCTTTAGCCCCAATAAATCAAACGACACGCCAAAAGCCGAGTTGGCATCATGCGAATAGTGGGCTTCGTCGCCCATTTCATATTCAATCATATTCAACATCGTGGTCTTCCCCGCCGAACCAGTCACCGCTATTACCCGTGGCTGCCACCTCTTCAAAACTCGGTTCGCAAAATGCCGAAAATACTTCGCAGCCACGAAATAAAACCGTTTCTTACAACTAGAAACACTCATATATCTATTATACCAGATATTTACAAGAATTTTACATCTTGATTTCGGCGTCTACCCCGGCTGGCAAAGAGAGATTTTGCAAACTCTCAATCGTTTTCGGCGTGGCATTGGAGATGTCAATCAACCGCTTATGTACTTTCATCTCAAACGCTTCCCCACCAGTCTTATAGACGTGCGGCGACTTTACCACAGTAAAGGTGGACCGCTTAGTCGGTAGCGGAATTGGCCCGCTCACGCTCGCCCCAGTTCGGATCGCCGTATCTACGATTTGTCGCGCGCTCTGATCAATCACCCGGTGATCATAAGCCTTCAACCGGATCCGGATTTTCAGCCCGCTATCTTTTTTGCTTTCTGCCATAATTTTTTCCTTTCCTCTCTATAACCTCAGGTTCGCCCCTAGACAGGCCGCCAGTGAGTTTTTAGAGATAGATATTTAATTTACTATGGCGTCATTATACCACCCCAGAGGCAAAAAGTCAAATCCAGGCTGGCACGAGCTACCTGCTCTTGACTAATTAAACTTTTTGTGCTATAATTGAAAGTATTGAGCATGTCATACGATAAAGGAGAGTGATTTGCAATGCTCATGCACACTGATGGTTATGTAGAGGTCCTGGCTGTGGGTCACGCAACACAGGAGGAAGCTTTAGGTTATCTGGATACCGCAATCGATCTGATCAAGCGAGTCGATGAGTGGGATGTCGACGCCGAGTTGCAGATGTTCCTCGACCAGAGGTCCATCCCGATATCGGAGTACAACACTCCGAAGGAATTCATCGAATTCCACGATTTCTGGTTGGGCGAGCTACACCACGCCAGCGTAGACGCTGGCTTTGCCGAGCACGTGGACTACCGGCGGATTCGGGCCATGGCTCGTGCTCTGGCTACCAGCTTCACCCGGAGGGGCTATTACCTGGAATTTCTCCAGGATCGCCGCAAGGGTATCTTGGAAGGCAAGGACTACAAACTCCCGTCCTTCCACGAACTGGAGCTGCGCTACCAGTATCACCTTTACGCCCTCGACCACGATGACGTAGGCGTGCCCGTCGACAAGACGTTCAAGGAATGGTGTGATACCGACGAATGCCGCACCTTCTTTGATGTTATGGAGCTGCAGCCCAAGAATGACTAGCACCTCCAAACGACACACATAACCAAAAACCGCCCCTGTTTACACGGGGGCGGCTTTCTTTAGGCTATAAAACCCTACTTGATAACCTTGGTGATCACACCAGAACCAACGGTCTTACCGCCTTCACGGATTGCGAAACGGTCGTTATCGTTCATAGCCACTGGCTGCAAGAGTTTCACCTTAAAGGTGACCTGATCGCCAGGCATAACGATTTCCTTATCAGCCGGAAGCTCTACTTCACCCGTCACATCAGTAGTGCGGAAGTAGAATTGCGGCTTATAACCCTTGGAGAACGGAGTGTGGCGACCACCTTCTTCCTTCTTCAAGATGTAAACTTCAGCCTCAAACTCGGTGTGAGGGGTGATAGTGCCAGGGGCAGCGATCACCTGACCACGCTCGATTTGGTCACGCTCAATACCACGGAGGAGTAAACCTGCGTTATCGCCAGCTTGACCCTGATCCAAAGTCTTGTGGAAAGCCTCAATACCGGTTACGACAGACTTTTGAGTATCTTTCAAACCAACGATTTCCACTTCGTCATTCAATTTCACAACACCCTGCTCGATACGACCAGTAGCCACAGTACCACGACCCTTGATCGAGAAGACATCCTCAATCGGCATCAAGAACGGCTTGTCCAAATCGTGCTCAGGCACGTCAAAGTATTCATCCATCGCATTGATGAGTTCCATCACGGCGTCTTCATTTTCTTTGTCGCCCTCGAGAGCCTTAGTAGCAGAACCCTTGATGATTGGAGCGTTGTCGCCATCAAAGCCATACTTGTTCAAAAGCTCACGTACGTCCATCTCAACTAGCTCAACGAGTTCTGGATCAGCGAGATCCATCTTGTTGAGGAACACGATAATCTTAGGTACGTTTACCTGGTGAGCTAGCAAAACGTGCTCACGCGTCTGCGGCAACGGGCCATCGTTGGCAGCTACTACGAGGATAGCACCATCCACCTGGGCAGCACCGGTGATCATATTCTTAATGTAGTCAGCGTGACCTGGCATATCGACGTGCGCATAATGACGCTTGTCAGTTTCATATTCCTGGTGAGAAGTCGCGATAGTAATACCGCGAGCCTTTTCCTCAGGCGCGTTATCAATTTGATCATAAGCCACTGGCTTATTTACGTCGGACGGCAAGCGCTTAGCGAGCACGCTAGTGATTGCAGCCGTCAAAGTAGTTTTACCATGGTCGACGTGACCCATAGTACCCACATTGATATGTGGCTTGGAACGGTCAAAATTTGCCATTCTTTCTCCTTTTTATTAATTACGGTTGGAGCGCTAATAAAAACCAGCTCCAAAACTCTACTCTACTATTTTAGACTATTTTTGCGAAGTTGTAAAGAGGGGATTTTTCGCAAAAATCATATATAAAAAGCGCCCGGTCGGCAAACCAGGCGCAAATTTTTGGGAATCTCGTCAGGGCTCAATCTACCGCAGCCAACTTGGCCAAGGATAACCAGTGACTATTTCGTAGAGTTGGATATAACGCTCGCGCGTTTGCCGGATAATCGTCCCGGGCAGCACCGACACGTCCTCGCCGCGCACCTTACAACCGGCCAAGTAGTTTCGGATGATTTGCTTGTCAAAAGACAGCGGTTCTTCACCCGGCACAAACGTCGCTGCATCCCAGTAGCGCGAAGAGTCTGGCGTCAGCAATTCGTCGCCAAACCGCACATTGCCCATATCGTCTAACCCCAGCTCAAACTTGGTATCCGCCAAGATGATGCCGAGCTTAGAGAGATGCGCATAGGCGCATTCAAACATCTCCATGCAGAGGCAGAACACCTCATCCGCGATCGAACGATCGTCAATGATCTCCACCATCTCGCCAAAGGTGATGTTTTCGTCGTGTTGCCCCACCGGCGCCTTGGTGGTCGGAGTAAAAATCGGTTTCGGTAATTTCGAGCCGTTTTTTAATCCTTCCGGCAGTGGCACGCCGCAAATCTCACGCTGACCTTGCTCGTAAAGTTTCCAGGCGCTGCCAGAAATATGTCCGCGTACAATGCACTCGACATTTAGCATCTCGAGCTTGTTCATCACGGTCACGCGACCTTCCAGCTCTGGTGGTACCAGCCTGTCGGCGCCGGCGAACTCGTCCTCCAGATCCCCCTCGATATAGAGACCACCTTGGTTTTCCGGTATCAAACTGCCCCATTTAAAGGCCGTGGGCATCCCCCACATCGTCTCCGCCAGGGTAAACATTTCTGTCGAAATCGCCGTCAAGATCCGACCCTTGTCCGGGATCTTCACCCCCAGCTGCTTGTCAAATGCCGACACTCGGTCCGTCGCCACCAGGGCCAGCGTGCCTTCGAACTCGTGTTCGTAAATCTCACGCACCTTTCCTGATGCCACGTGCCGATAACATCCGTATTGCTGTTTGAACTCCACTAGAACCACCTTTCCTTTCGTTGTCCAAACTGTTCCCAATATAAAAAGAGCTCCCCCGAGCTCTCATTATAGCACATTTTTCTACTTCGAGTTGCGCTTCGAGGATCTCGGAATTCGCTACCGCTTCGCGGTAGCATGCTCCGCACAAAATAGCTTTGCTATTTTGAATTCCTCGATTCAATAATCTCCTGCGCCACGTTCGGTGGAACTTCCTCATAAGCAAACAGCTCCATCGATGAGGCCGCTCGACCTTGCGTCATGCCACGAAGATCCCCAGTGTAGCCAAACAAGTTTGCCAGAGGACAGAACGCTCTAATCAACTTTGCCCCACCGTTTAAATCTTCCATTTCGTCCACTCGACCGCGCCTAGAGTTAACGTCACCGATTACGTCGCCCATGAATTCTTCTGGAGTGGTAATCTCTAGTTTCATTACTGGCTCCAAAAGTACTGGATTTGCCTTCGCAATACCCTCACGTGTCGCTAACGAACCAGCCAACGTAAAGGCCAACTCGGAGGAGTCTACGTCATGGTAAGACCCATCGTACAAAGTCGCCTTGACGTCTACCACGGGGTAGCCAGCAATCACGCCCCCCGCCAAAGTGTCTTCGACACCTTTCTGTACCGGTTTGCGGTATTCTTGCGGCACCACGCCACCTTTAATCTGATCAATAAACTCAAAGCCCTTCCCCGCTTCGTTCGGTTCAAATTTAATCCAAACGTCACCATACTGACCACGACCACCAGACTGCTTGACGTGTTTACCTTGAGCCTCAGCCGTACCCCGAATCGTTTCGCGGTAGGCCACTTGTGGCGCACCGGTGTTAGCCTCCACGTTGTGCTCTCGCTTCAAACGGTCAATGATAATCTCAAGGTGCAGTTCGCCCATACCAGAAATAATCGTCTGGCCGGTCTCTTCATCGGTATGCACACGGAAAGTCGGGTCTTCTTCAGCCATTTTAGATAAACCAAGAGCCATTTTTTCTTGGTCAGCTTTGGTCTTCGGTTCCACAGCAATAGATACTGGTGGATCCGGGAATTCGATCGACTCTAGCAAAATTGGCGCATTTGGCGCACAAAGCGTCGTACCAGTAGTACAGTTTTTTAATCCCACCACTGCGGCGATATCGCCTGCACCAATCTCAGAAATATCCTTTCGGTCATTCGCATGCATCCGCACCAAACGCCCAATCCGTTCTTTGTCACCAGTTGAAGCGTTCAATACCGTATCACCAGATTTCAACTTACCAGCATAAACCCGGATAAAGATCAATTTACCCACAAACGGATCCGTTGCAATCTTAAATGCCAAAGCCGTCAAAGGTTCGGAATCATCAGCCTTGCGAATTATCTGGTCGCCGGTCTTTGGATCGGTTCCTACAGTCTGACCTTGGTCACGATCTAGCGGTGACGGTAGATAATCCGTCATCAAATCCAGCACTTTTTCTACGATCACCCCACGACCATCTCCACCAGTCACTAGGAAGAAGTCGCCATCCAACACCCGCTTCCGGAGCGCTGCCTTCAACTCATCCACAGTGATAGCTTCTTCGCCTTCGTTGAAGAATTTCTCCATCAAAGCTTCATCCGCCTGCACGGCTTCCTCGACTAGCATCGAACGTGCATTTTTGGCTTTTTCCACCATATCTGCCGGAATCTCGCCCACGGTCAATTCATGGTCAGCGTAATCTTTGTAGGTGTAGGCTTTCATATCAATCAAATCTACTACGCCACAGATATCTTTTTCAAAACCAATCGGCAAATGAATCGCCACCGCATTTTTAGACAAACGCTTGTGGATCGACTCCAAAGATTTATAAAAATCTCCACCAATCTGGTTAATTTTGTTCACAAAACAAATTCGTGGCACGCCATACTTGGTCGCCTGGCGCCAAACCGTCTCAGACTGAGCTTCTACGCCCATCTTGCCATCAAACACCACTACAGCACCGTCGAGGACACGGAGCGATCGCTCTACTTCTGCCGTAAAGTCAATGTGCCCCGGTGTGTCGATAATATTAATCTGGTGATTTTTCCAATACACCGTCACCGCTGCCGACGTAATCGTAATCCCCCGCTCTTTTTCCTGCTCCATCCAGTCGGTATCAGCACCACCAGTGCCACCTTTTACTAAGTCAATTTTATGCTTAAGCCCCGTCCGATACAAAATCGCTTCCGAGGTCGTAGTCTTGCCGGCATCAATATGAGCAATAATCCCGACATTGCGCATATTCGCCAAATCCGTTTTCGTAGCCATACGCTCCTTTACAATTTATTATTTTTTCGTTTCTTCTTGAAGTTCCACACTCAAAAAGACGTGTTTTTCTCACCACATTATACCATATATTCCGGGTTTACGACAACTTTTTCCGCAAAATATCCTGTACGCTAGATGGATTAGCTTTGCCGTGCGATTCTTTCATCACTTGCCCCACTAAAAATCCAATCACTTTTTCTTCGCCGGCCCTAAAATCCTCTTGCGCCTTTTGAGTTTCTGGTTTGGCTAGCACAGCGTCCACAATCTTCTCTAAGGCCCCCAAATCGTTCTCCTGAATTACACCCAGTTCTTTCGCAATCTGCCTTGTCCCGTGTCCTTTCATCTGCGGGTCAAACAAACGCAAAAACACCTCTTTTGTCGCAGTAGAGGACAGCTCTTTTTTCTCGTTCATCGCCGCCAATTCATTCAAATCTCGCACGCTCGGTAAATCATTCAAATATTCTGCCGATTTTTCTTCTGCTAACAATACGGACGTAAACAAATTTGACATATTTTTGACATATTTTTGGTCAATTTCATTCAATTTATTCGTTAGTTCTGGATAGTCCAGCAAGATTTCCAAAATCTCATTCGCGATAATGCCTTTAAACCTCTTGCGATATTCCGAAGGCATCGGCGGTAATTTCGCAGATTCCTTTTCGATAAATTCCGCAGACAGTCTAACCGGCGGCAAATCTGGCTCCGGCATATAGCGGTAATCCTTCGCCTCTTCCTTGCTTCTCTGACCGGTAGTTTTGCCAGCATCATCATTCCAGCCTCGGGTCTCCTGCACCACTTTTTCCCCAGCGTCCAACAATTTAGACTGCCTCTTAATTTCATATTCCGTCGCCCGTTCTACACTTCTAAACGAATTCAAATTTTTCACTTCCGCTCGCGTGCCCAAAACGTCAGAACCTTCCGGCGCCAACGAAATGTTTACATCGAACCGCATATTTCCGTTATAAAGATCCCCGTATGTCACATCCGCAAACCGCATTAGTCTCCACAGTTCTTTGCAATAATCATGCGCCGCTTTAGCCGAATGGATATCCGGCATCGACACGATTTCAATCAACGGCGTATCCACGCGGTTTAAATCTACCAAACTGTATGAATCAAAATGGGTCAACTTCCCCGCATCGCCTTCCAAATGTGCGTGCTCAATTCGCACTTTTTCGCCATCTGGCAACTCCACGTAGCCGGAGCCGATAATCGGTTGATAAAATTGCGTAATCTGGTATCCCTTCGGCGAATCTGGATAGAAATAATGTTTCCGATCAAAGCGCGATTCAGCGTTTATTTCACAATTCATCGCTCGTCCCGCCAAAACCGCCAGCCGAACTGCCTCGCCGTTCAAACGCGGCAACATCCCCGGTAACGCATAATCCACCGGTGACACACAAGAATTCGGCTCTTTCCCGCGCGCATCATTATCCACTTCCGAAAACAATTTCGTTTTAGTCTTTAGCTGCACATGGCATTCAATTCCAATTGTCGGCACATATTTCATCTTATATCGCTCCCAAATCCTTTAACGCTTGTTTGTAAATCGCCAGCGCATTAAACGCTTGCTTGTAGCTTATCTCAAAACCAGCTTCATGCGCAATCGCATTACGCAGTTTATGCGCCCGCCACACTGCATTCAAATTTTCAAACTTATCTCCCGATCGTTTCAATCTATCCCCCATCGTTTTGCCAGGCACGCCCATTTCAACTAGTGCCTTATCTAACAACTTATCTGCCTCAATAATCGTCATTTTCCAAGTCGCCGGGCTTTCCTTTATTAGTCCATTTTCAACCGCCAAAAATCTTGCCTGATAATTTTCCCGGTTGAAAGTATAACCGCGTTTACCAGTTAGTAGAATTGCGACAAACACAAATACCGCCACAATCAAAACCGCAATGACAAAAGTTACCACGCCACCGTCCATTATTCTGTCAACTCCTTAGAAAATTCAATCAAACTTTTATCGCTCCGACGCGGGCCAATTAGCTGCAGGCCAATCGGCAGCCCATCGGCATTTTTGCCGGCCGGAATCGTCAGACCTGGCACGCCAGCCAAATTCAAAGGCACGCTCATCGCATCTTCTAGATACATCGCTACCGGGTCGTTGGTTTTTTCGCCGAGTTTAAAGGCCGGATTTGGCGCTACCGGCGTCAGGATAAAATCACATTTCTCAAAGGCTTTGGCATATTCCTCCACAATCAAAGTTCGCGCTTTTGCTGCCTTCAAGAAATACGCATCATAAAATCCACTAGACAACACGAAATTACCAATCATAATTCGTCGTTTATTTTCCGGCATAAAACCTTCTGAGCGGGTTTCAGAATAAAGCGCGTCCAAATCTTCCGACTTTTTCGACCGGAAACCATATCTCACCCCGTCGTAACGCGACAAATTCGAAGCCACTTCCGCCGGCACAATAATATAATACGCAGCCAGCGCATACTTCAAAGCCGGCATCTCCAGCTCTACAATTTCATACCCCTTAGACTTCAATAATTCGCACTTCTTTTTCAGTGCCTTCTTGATGTTTTTGTCTACGCTATCATTATCAAATTCTTTAATGACTCCTATTCTTTTAGCTTTTTTAAGTTTACTATCATGATAATAATTGTCTAGCGTTGTCAAATCTTTACTATCTTTGCCGTTAGCTACGCTCATCAAAAGGTCCATATCTCCCGGAGTTTTAGTAAAAAACCCAATACAATCTGTCGATGACGCCATTGCCACCACACCATAACGCGAAATGCACCCATAAGTCGGCTTCAATCCGTATACGCCGTTGAAAGATGCCGGCTGGCGAATCGAGCCGCCCGTATCCGTCCCGGTCGCAAATTCCACAATATCCAGTGCCACCGCTACTGCTGACCCACCAGATGAGCCACCCGCTACACGAGATTGATCGTAAGCATTCAGAGTCGGTCCAAAATACGAATTTTCTGTCGATGAACCATGCGCAAAAGCATCCAAATTCGTCCGCCCAATCATGATCGCCCCCTCAGCTTCCAATTTCTCCACCGCCGTAGCCGTGATCGGCGAAGCGCAACCCTCCAAAATATGTGCGCTAGCCGTAGTGTCGCCCTCTGGGCTCATAAAGTTATCTTTCAGCGCATAAGGTACGCCAGCCAACCTCCCCACCTTTTCGCCGGCAGCAATCTTTGCGTCAATCTCCCGCGCCTTTTTCAACGCTCCCTCTTCGTTTAAAAACGTAAATATATTGTAGTCCGCAAAATGTTTAGCCTTGTCCAAAGCATCCCGTACCAATCTCTCCGCTGTAACTTTTCTATTTGCTATTTTCATAATACTTTCGGCACCTTTATTTGATTATCTTTTGCTTCTACCGTCAAAGCTAGCAGCTCTTCTCTCGAAGCGTCCTGTGGCAAAATCTCATCTGCCCGCCAGACATTTTCCATCTCAAACACCTGATAAGTCGGCTCCACATTTTCCGTATCCAATTCGTCTAGTTGCGAAATATATTTAATAATACTCTGCAAATCACCGCCCAAAGATTTCACTTCCGCATCGGAAAGCGAAAAATTTGACAAATCCGCCAAATGCAAAATATCCTCGCGTTTTATCTCCATACACACAATTATACCAAACTATTTTGCGTTCCGGAATAAAATCTTTTTAATATATTCAAATACCGGCTTGGCTTCTTTCAAATTCAAGAAATAGCTAGCAATCAAATATGCCCCAAACGAAACTCCCGCAATCAGCAAAAATTTTGGAATCGTGATCACTAGCGATGTGTCAGTAGCCATCAGCGGCACGAATTTAGTCATCGAAAAAGCCACGCAGCCCGTAATCAAGCCTGCAAACGCCATTCTTCCTGCCGCTCGCCAAAAAGCCTTATTCAGGAGCTCCCCACCCGCTCGTCTTTGTAGTATATACAATAATATTACAATTTCTATCACTGCCCCGATCGACTGTGCCATACCTAGCCCATCCACCCCCAGCCCTAATGTATAAAACCACACCGACATCCCGATAGTCATCCCAATCGCTAGTATTGACACGTAAAACGGTGTTTTTGTATCTTGGAAAGCGTAAAATCCTCGCGAAGCAATGTGAAAAACGCTCCTTGCAAAAATTGCGATACACAGCATTCCCAACACCGAAGCAATTGTGCCGTTACTGTCGTTATTACCAATATTAGAAATAAAACTCGTTACGTATCCTCGGGCAAAAAACGCAATTATCGTCACCGGCAGCGCGATCCAAATAATCGTTCTCAGCGCCTGCCTAAAAGTATGGTAAAATTCCTTTTTATCTCCCGCCCCTAGCTCTTCGGTCAATTTCGGGAAGAACGCTGTCGAAATCGCCACACCAATCAAGCTAATCGGCATTTGATGCAAGGTCGACGCTTGGTTAAACGACCGCACCGCTCCCGCTCCCATCCGCGACGACAAGTTGGTATTTACGATTCCGTTCACGTAATCTATCCCCTGGTCTAACGATCGCGCTGGCAAAAGTCGTAAAATCGAGCGAAATCCTTGATTCCGCCAATTAATCTTAAATCGATAATCCATCCCCAGCCCGAACAGCCCGACTAAAGACACAATCAGCTGCATCACCGCCCCCAAAATCACCCCAATCGCTACCCCCATAATCCCTCCCTCAAAAATCTCCACTCCGAATAGATTAATTCCGCCCGTAAACCACGTAATCCCGATAATAATCCCTATATTATATATAGCTGGCGCAAATGCGTAAAACACAAATCTCCCCACCGCCTGTTGGATCGACGTGATTACGGTCGCGATGCTAAACAAAAACGGATTAATTGCAATTACCCTGGTCATATTAATCGCTAGCACCATGCCTGACTCGTCCAAACCTGGCGAAACCACATAACGAATTAGCGGATCCGCAAAAATCATGATCAAAACCGATGCTATCAAGGTCAAAATCGCCATCAGGTTCAAAAGTGACGATGATAATTCCCACGCTGATTTCTTATTCCCCGTCACCAATCGTTGGTTAAATACCGGAATAAACGAGACCGACAGAGCTCCCGAAGTCAAAATAAAAAACATAAAATCCGGAATTGTAAAAGCCGCCGTATAGGCGTCAATTCCAGTCGGGTAAGTCCCTAGATAGTACGAGTTTAAAAGCCGGTCTCGGAATAGCCCTAGTAGCGCCGAAATCAACGTCGACGATGCCAACACTACCGCCGCTGATTTCACCGACATTTTAGCCTGTGCCAGCGCCACAACCGATCGGAACTTGAATTTCCTCATATATACCATAATAACACACAAAAAACTTTATGTTTTCGAATTTTTATGTATAATATATATATGGCTAAAAAGAAATCCGAGGTGATTTTGCCGTCAAAAGCCAAAAAATCAAAGGGCATCAAGAGTGGCAAAAAATCCTCTAAAAAAACTGCGAAAAAGAATATGAACCTTTACTCGAGTTTGGCTTACAACTACCGAGCAAAGAAAGAAACCAATTCTCGCCGTCGGGCTGAAGAATTGGCTAAACTCCCCAAGGAACCGGTCAAACGCTTCTTTGCGCGTTTGCATCCTAAACGAGTTTTCAAGTGGTGGTTTTCTTGGCGCGGCCAAAAAGCCATTCTTAAATTCTGCGCAGCTTGTATCCTGATTTTCATTATCTTCCTTGGCGGCCTCTTCCTCTACTACAAAAAAGATCTCGACGAAATCCGCCTTGACGAAATGTCCATCTCCGAGACCGTCAACACTTATCTAGATCGTAACGGCACCGTTCTCTGGAAAGACACCGGTAGCGACGATTATCGTCTTGTGGTCGATGCCTCCGAAATCCCCGAGTATATGTATCAAGCCACCGTCGCTATTGAGGATAAAAACTTCTACAATCATTCCGGTGTAGATTTTGGTGCCCTAATTCGTGCCGCCTTTTCCACTCTCGGCGGTCATGGTGTTCAGGGCGGCTCCACTCTCACTCAGCAGCTTATCAAGCAGGTGTACTTCTCTGACGAAGCCGCTAGTGAAAACCGTGGTGGTCTCACCCGTAAAATCAAAGAGCTGATTCTTGCGGTTGAATTGGAAAAAATGTATTCCAAAGACCAAATTATCACCATGTATCTCAACCAGTCGCCTTATGGCGGTCGGCGTAATGGCGTAGAGTCTGCTGCGCAAACTTACTTCGGCAAACACGCTAAAGATCTCACCTTGGCCGAATCGGCCCTACTCGCCGCTATCCCAAACAACCCTGGCGTACTCAACCCTTACAATGAATACGGCAACGACATGCTGATCGAGCGTCAACACAAAGTTCTCGACGACATGGTCGAAATGAATTACATCACTAGCGAACAAGCCGAAGAGGCCAAACAAGTCGCCATTCTGGATTCCATCAAACCCGAGTCCAGCCAATACGCCGATATGCTGGCTCCTCACTTTGTTCTCGAAGTCAAGAAACAGCTTGAAGATAAATACGGCATTCAGACCATGCGCGCCGGCGGTTGGACTATCAAGACTACTCTTGATTACCGCGCTCAAAAAATCGCCGAAGATGCAGTTGCAGTTGGCGCCGCCCATACTTACAAAAACAACAGCGACGACATCGCTCTAGTCTCCGTGGACGTTGAGACCTCTCAGGTCATGGCCATGGTCGGTTCTATCGACTTCTTCAACGCCTCCTACGGCGAGATGAATGCCACTACGGACTCCTTAATTGAGCCAGGTTCTTCAATCAAGCCGATTCTCGATTACGCCCCGCTCTTTATGCAGCGCGAAGGCGTCAACTACGGCCCCGGCAGCATTCTAAAAGACGAAAACATCAACAGCCTCTACTGTGCTGGTTATTCGGGCAGTTGTTCACTTACCAACGCCACCGGCTCCTTTTACGGCAATGTCACCATCCGCTTTTCTCTAGGTCACTCACTTAATATCGCCGCCGTTAAAGCTCTTTACATCAACGGTATCGATAATTCTCTCGAAATTGCCCATCAACTTGGCGACAAGACCTATTGTGACGGCAAAGAAGGCTACGGCCTCTCCATCGCCATCGGCTCCGGCTGTAACGTTCGCATGGTTGAACACGCCAATGCTTACGCCTCTCTCGCCCGCGGTGGCTCCTACAAAGACCTCTCTTACGTCCTCGAGCTCAAAAATTCCGCCGGTGAGACTATCGAATCCTGGAACGACCCAGCAGCCACTCCCGTAGTGGATGAGCAAGTTGCCTACATGATTTCTAGCATCCTCAGCGATCGTTCTGCCCGCTGGTTCAACAACGAAGGATTCGTCGTTCCGGATGTCTGGACTGCTACTAAAACCGGTACCACCACTACTACTAACTCTGCTGTCACCAAGGATTCCTTAATTGAGAGTTACTCCACCGCCGTCTCCACCTTTGTCTGGAATGGTAATCACGACGGTGCTGGCCTCACTTCCAACACCAACGACATCGTCCGCTACACCGTCGGCAACTACATGGAGCGCGTCCACAAGGAAGTTTACGAACCAGACGGTCGCTGGCATTATGGCGACCAACCTGCTAGACCTGCCGGCATTCAAACTCTCACCGTCAATGGTCAGACCGATATTTGGCCCAGCTGGTATAACTCCAAGAATTCCGGCGTTAGCAAAGAAAAGCTCGTCTTCAACCGCTACAATCATTTGCTAGCCGCAGCTTGTACTCCAGAAGAATACAAAATCGAAGTCGAAGTCACTAAAACCATTGATCCGATGACCGGCAACGCCGTTTACAGCGTGCCTGCACCATACAATCGCGATCAAAACGATACTTGCGACTTCGAGCCGCCCCGCGTCTCACTATCTACCAGCGGCTGCAAACTGAATGCTAATATTAGTCGTGGCACCTACGATCTTTCCGGCGCTACACTTTATATCAACGGAGTTGAAAAAGGCGGCGTTTCCTTAAGCGGTGGCACTATCTACACCTTAGACGGTTCCGAGACTTCCGCTCGCCTCACGGTTTCAGACTCTTCTGGCTACACTGCTTCTGGCGAAATCAATATCACCGGTGCCAGCTCTTGCAAATCTGATGATAGCAGTACGAACAAGAAGAAAAATAATAACTAGTTACTTCTTGCGGGCAATTTTCCCAAAGATTATTCTGCCCGCTGAAGTTTCATGGAATCTTACAAATTCCACATTGACGGTTTGCCCCACCTTGTTTGCCGCCCGATCTACCACTACCATAGTGCCGTTGCTCAAATGCCCTACGCCTTGACCCCGATTTGAGCCCTTTTCGGTAATTTTTACTTCCATTTTTTCACCTGGCAAAAATTCCGTGCGCACTGCCAACGCCAAATCATTGACGTTCAAAGTCTCAATCTTCTCCGCTTCTGCCACCTTAATCAAGTTGTAATCTATGGTTAATACTGCACCCTTATTTTCTTTGGCAAATTTCAATAATTCTTCATCTACCTTTTTGCGCCCTTCTCCGTCATCAAAAACTTCCGTGTTGACTTGCACTACACGTTCCAGCTCTGCCACCGCTTCCAATCCAGCTCGCGCTTTCAAACGTTTTTCGGAATCTTTCCCGTCAGCTAGTAGTTGCAATTCTCTCAGCACACTTTTAAGGACAATAATATCTCCGTCTAAAAATCCCGACCGCGCCACGTTCAAAATCCTCCCGTCTATCAGTGCCGACGTGTCAATATATATTTTTCGTTTGCCAGTCCTAAGCGGCTTGAGTTTTTTGACGGTCAAAAAACTTGTTTCCGCCAAAATGACTAACGTAATGATTAAAATAAATAATTCCATAATATTGCTATTTTATCAAATCTTCGCCAAATTTCATAGCATGCAAATGATTTTGCGCCAAAAATGCCTCATATTTCTTCGCCAAATCTTTTCGCCCTACCACTAGTGCAATATCTATTGCTAAATCGTACCTAGATGCCGCATTTTTGCGTAGCATTTCAAATGGCGTCGTAGTTGAGCCCTCTTCATTGAACCCGTGTACCCTTAATCGTCGTCTTTCAGTATAATTTTCCAAAATATTTTCCAGCGTTTCCGGATAGCCGTGGAAGTTTGCCAAAATCGGTTTATCTGGCGTGAACAGCTCCATGAATTGCTCACGGCTCAACTTATTCTTGGTAGTCCCTATTCCTCGGTAGCTGAGCGCGCTGATTCCCACAAAGCGCATCTTTACCTCCGGCATATCTTCACGAATTATTCTCATCGCTTCCAAAGTTTCGTGCGTTACGATATCGCCCGCCGCCGTCAGCACAAAATCTGGCTTCTCATCCGAAGCAAACTGACACAACGAAGCTCCGCCGTTATCAAACTGGAATTTCGCGTGGTGCGAATCAATATAGCGCGGCCGCGGATTTTTATCAAATGTTGTCAAATTTACAACATCACGGGAATTTAACATAAACCAAAACGCCTCTTCTGCTGCCACATCATCAACCGGGAAAAGACAGTTCGCCAAATTTGATGGCACTGACAATAATGCAGATATCAATGCTGGTGACTGGTGCGTGAAGCCGTTATGGTCTTGTCGCCAGCAAGTCGAGGTAGACAACAAATTTACCGCCGGCATCGGTTTTCGCCAAGTTACTCGCCCAGCTTGCTTCATAAACTTCATTTGCTGTAAAAGCTGCGACGTGATAATCGGATAAAAAGCCTCATAGCTCCCCATCATTGCCTGTTCCCCATTCGCAAGATGCCCAGTCATCACAGAAAACAGCACATTTTCCGATAACATTTCTACTATCCGGCCGTCTGGCGATTCGGGCAAATCCCATTTTTCCGTTGGCAAACTCCACGCTCGCTTCTCTGCTTCAAACACTGCCTCAAACCTATTCGATGTCGTCTCATCTGGCGAAAAGAAATAAAAATGCGGGTCCTCGTGCATTTGCGTTTCTAAAAGCTGCCCAATCTTCTCTGCCGGCGAATACAATTCTGTACCTGGATTGTCTACCTGTTCAATCATAACGTAATTCCTTTCTTACGGCTGAATAATTCTCCCATATCATATGATTTTAGCCATTCTGTCAGCTCTTCTAACTCATATTTATCCGTCTTCGGGTTTTTTAGTGGTATTTGGTGCGCTACTTGGTGACGATTCGGCCCCGTCTCGCCTTTTTCCGTCTCCAAAATATAAAATGGCGCTTCGTGTGGCTCATTCAAAGCCGCCTGGAAATGCTCTGGCTTATCCCCCCGGATCCATACCGGCTCAAACCCAAACCCGCGTATCAATTCCTTTAGCTCCCTTTCCGATTTCCGCGCATAAATTGACGGCGCCGAAATCTTATATCCATTCAAATGTAAAATCGGCAACACTCGTCCATTTTTTTCACTAGTTAGCAAATTTCGCAGATTCAACGAGTCTAGCGCCGTAGCCGTCTCTAATTCTCCGTCACCGATCAGCACTGCAATGGTCTTTTCTGGATGCCCCAAGGCCAAGCCGTAAGCATTAGCTAGAGCATATCCCAACTCCCCCCCCTCTGTAATAATCCCTGGTGTCATTGGGCTAGCGTGGCTTGGAAAACCGTCGGGCCACGAAAATCTTTTACAAAGATAAGCGATGCCGTTTGCGTCTCTAGTTGCAGAACGGTCAATTTTTTCTAACTCTCCGTCCACCCATAAATTTGCATTCAGCGCCGGGAACCCATGTCCTGGTCCCAGGATAAAAACAAAATCCGGATCATCTCTAAAAAAACTCTTCAAGTTCGCATAGGCCACATTGATACCGTGGCATGTTCCCCAATGCCCCAACAAACGCGGCTTGATGTCGTCAAAAGTCAACTCCCTTTCTAGCAAATAATTATCTTGCAGATAGAGTTGTGCTACCGTCAAATAATCACACAGCCGCACCCGCCGCCGGATTTTTTGCATCGCCTCAAAACTATTCTGCCCACTCATACTTATATCCATTATACCATAAACTTTTTATTTTCCGTCGATATACGCCTTGATCTTTTCAATCTCATCACGCAGCAGTGCGGCCTTTTCAAACTCCAAATTCGCCGCCGCTAGCTGCATTTCGGAAGACAGCTGCTTGATTAGTGCCGGCAATTCATCTTTCGGAATTCGCTTGATGTCTAACTTATTTTCCTTCTCTTTTTCCGGAATAATTGCCCGTAGCCCCTTAGAAATTTCCTTCTTCACCGACTTTGGTGTAATTCCGTGTACGTGATTATATTCCTTTTGAATTTCCCGTCGTCGGTTGGTTTCCGAAATTGCCTTTTCCATGCTTTCCGTGATAAAATTCGCATACATGATCACTTTTCCTTCTTCGTGTCGTGCCGCCCTGCCAATCGTCTGGATCAATGCCGATTCCGAACGCAAAAAACCCTCTTTATCCGCATCCAGTATCGCCACTAATGACACTTCCGGTAAGTCTAGCCCCTCGCGCAATAAATTAATCCCCACTAATACATCATACACACCTTCGCGCAAATCCCGCAAGATGTCGCCCCTCTCCAACGTATCAATATCCGAATGGATATAAGCCGTCTTCACGCCCCGCTCCTTCAAATGATCCGTCAAATCTTCCGCCATCCGTTTAGTCAAAGTCGTGATCAAAGTCCTCTGTCCCTTAGCGATTCGTCGGTCAATTTCTTCCATCAAATCGTCAATTTGTCCGTCGCTACTTCGCACTTCAATTTCTGGGTCCAAAAGCCCTGTCGGCCGAATCACCTGTTCTGCCGGCTTCGGACTGTGCTCTAGTTCATATTCTCCTGGTGTCGCTGAAACATAAATCGCCTGATTGATATGTTTTTGAAATTCGCCATAAGTTAGCGGCCTGTTATCCAAAGCTGACGGTAAACGAAATCCATACTCCACCAAATTTAATTTTCGCGCATGGTCGCCATTATACATCCCTCGCACCTGCGGCAAGGTCATATGTGATTCGTCCACCATCAACAACCAATCTTTCGGGAAGAAATCCAGTAGTGTCGAAGGCGGCTCTCCCGGTTTTCTCCCCTCCAAGTGCCTGGAATAATTTTCAATTCCCTTCACAAATCCCGTTTCCTTCAACATCTCTAGGTCATATTTAGTCCGCTGCGACAACCTCTGCGCCTCCAAGTATTTTTGATGTTTTTCAAAATATTTCAATCTCTCTTCAAACTCCGCCCGAATTGTCGTCAAGGCATGCTCTAACTGACTTTTCGGCGTAGCATAATGCGTATTCGGGAACAAATGCACACGGTCTGGCTTTTCCCGCACTTCAAAGGTCAGCGGATCCACGATTTTTATTTCCTCCAGCGTGTCAAACCCAAACTCAAATCGATAGGCATATTCCCCATTCGCTGGGTACAAATCTATCGTATCCCCCATCACCCGGAAATTCCCTCGTTCAAACGCCAAATCATTCCGGTGGTATTGTATCGACACTAATTTCCGAATAAACTCCAACTGCGACAAATTATCATTTTTTGAAACTTCAAAGGACATGGTCAAATAATTTTCTGGCGAGCCAATACCATAAATGCACGATACACTCGCCACCACGATTACGTCCCGCCGTGTCAAAAGCGCCTCCGTCGCTCCATGCCGCAACCGATCAATCTCATCATTTATTGCTGAGTCCTTTTCAATATAAGTATCGGTGGACGCAATATACGCCTCCGGCTGATAATAATCAAAATACGATACAAAATAGTGCACCTCATTCTCCGGGAAAAACTCCCGAAACTCCGAATAAAGCTGTGCCGCCAAAGTTTTATTATGCGCTAAAATCAACGTCGGCCGCTGCGTTTTCTCGATAATATTCGCCATGGTAAAAGTTTTACCTGACCCCGTCACGCCTAGCAGAGTCTGTTCCCGCACTCCAGATAATACTCCGTTCACCAGCTGCCTTATTGCCTCTGGTTGGTCTCCCATCGGCTCATATTTCGATTTCAGTTTAAACTTATTCACTTCTTAATTATAACACGCTATAATATACCTATGAAATATCGAGTCACTGTTAAACCTGGCAGCTCACAAGAGAAAATTGTCGAAACCGGCGACCATGAGCTTACGATCTACCTTCGCGCCAAGCCTCATGACGGTGAGGCTAACGATGCTCTTGTCAAAATATTATCAAAACATTTCAAAATCCCTAAAACCACTATCACTATCACTCATGGTGCCAAATCTCGCCTCAAGACTATTGAATTCTAAAAACATAGCAAACCATAGAAAAACCGCCGCTTCTTAAAAGCGACGGCTTTTCGTACTTGATATGCGGATGGACCCTACTCAAAGTAGAGATTCGGTTCGTGTGTCTTTGACCACTCCTTCCAGGTCTTCAAATTGGGCGTTCTGTGGCACTTGCCAAACAGGCTAGAAATATAGTCGTCGAGCAAATGCAGGCCCGGAGAGCAGCACGCTTCTTCGTGCAATAGCTCCGCGTAGGCTTCCTGCAACACAGTGTCACTTTCACGCATTTCGGCCAGAGCCTTGGCTACTGCGAGGTAAATTTCCACCTCGCAATAAGGATATTCGCCGATGCAGACCGTACAGATAAAACGGCCCAGAGAAGTCTTGAGCAGCAAGACTTCCTCGTCGAAGCCATCCTCCGGATAACAAACAATAATCCCCTTTTCTTCGGCCCTGATTGCCGACATTGTCGTCGCCATACGGTGGACCACCCAACTGCTCGACTTTTCCTCATAGCGCTTTTCTACCGCTCCCCCTTCAAAGTCAAACTCCATAATCACGTTCTCGATTTTGTCTTCGCCGTCCTTTTGCCCCACCAAAAGGAGCGATCCAGTCGTCATCGGACGCTGGAGTTTGCGTAGTGCATCCTCCACTACGGTTAAAATTACATTCACCTCTTCCTTGTACAGCGTAGTATCAGGGTTGCAGTTTGTGCGGCAGTTCTTCAGCTCCATTTCTTCTCCTTTTTCCCGCAATATACAACTACGATGGTAAAAAACTCCCACCTTGCCATCATTATATCACACTTATGCCAAAAAGTCAAGGATTACAGGGGTTCTACAGCTGCTCTTCGCGAGTTTTCATAGTTGGAAACGGCACTGCTTCCCTACCTGGCACCCCCTCGAGTAGCCAGAAATTCCGTTCTGAGTTGCCCCAGCCACAGGCCGGCGGCATTCCGTACTCCAACATCTCCACAAAATCCATATCCATCATCTGCGCCTCTTCGTCTCCCGCGTCACGCGCGGCTTGCTGTTCCTCAAATCGTGCCAACTGGTCCAGCGGGTCATTCAACTCCGAGAACCCATTCCCCATTTCCGTCCCCGCGATAATCGGATGAAACCGCTCCGTCACCAAAGGATTTTCAGATGACTTCTTCGCCAACGGCGACAGTGATAACGGTTCTTCAATTAGCCAATACGGCCCTGCCGAAGTCTTGCGAATCAGCTTCCACACATCGTCAATCAAATGCGGCGTAGAAGTATTCTCCAGTTTCTTTACAAAATCTTCCCGCTTCAAATCTTTCGCTTCCCAATTTTCTAGCAAAACTTTGATCAATTGCTCCCGGTCCGGGTTAAACACGTCCACATTAAATTTTTCACGCAATAAATCCGCATATTTTACTCGCGGCCAATCTTGGTCCAAATCAATCTCAAACCTACCTACATTAAATTTCAACGTCCCCCAAGTCTCACGGCAGACGTACTTAATCATTTCCTCGTAAAACTTCATCCCGTCTTCGTAATTTTCGTAAGCAGCATAGGCCTCAAAGGCAATGTGCTCCGGTAGATGCTCATCGTCTACGCCTTCATTGCGAAATCTCGGCCCGATATCATAAACTTTTTCAAACCCACCCCCGAGTAGCCGCTTCAATGGCAATTCGTGCGAAATCCGCAAATAAAAATCCTCGTCCAACGCATTCATATGAGTAGTAAACGGCGTCGCATCTGCCCCGCCTGTCGTATGCTCCAATACCGGAATATTCACCTCCACAAACCCATGTACATTCATAAAATCTCGCGTTGCCTGCCAGAATTTAGATCGCCTTACTAGCCGTTCTCTCACTTCTGGGTTCACATTCATATCCACATAACGACGGCGGTAACGTTCTTCCTTGTTAGTAAATTTCTCTGGTAACGGTCGCAAAGTCTTAGTCAGCAGACGTACATAATTTGCAAACACCGAAATCTCGCCCGTTTGCGACTTATCTACTAAGCCTGTCGCTTCGATAAAGTCCCCCACGTCCAGTAACTTGATATCTTTCACTCCTAGCAGTCCCGCTGGCACTTCCGCTCCGTCTGCCTTCATAAAAATCTGCACTTCACCAGAATAATCTCGCACTTTGACAAAAGCCAACTTGCCAAACGAACGGATCGCCACGATCCGCCCCGCAATCGTCACCTCTTGCCCTTGACGTTCGTCAAAATGAGCCACAATCTCCGAAATTTTACAATTTCGCTCCGACTTCGACGGGTACGGCTCGATCCCCCGCGCCCGAATTTCTTCTAATTTCCTCAACCGCTCCTTGCGGTAATCTTCTAGTAACATACCTCTATTATATCATGCTATTTGATTTCGACAATCTTTACCTTTTTGCCGTTAAAATCAAATTCGTCACCGGCTTTATGTCCCAACAAAGCTTTACCAATCGGCGACTCATTAGAAATTCTGCCCTCGAGCGGGTTCGCCTCTGTCGGCCCGACCAACGTATATTCCTGTTTTTTACCGCCCAAAGTCAAAACCACCGTCACTCCTAGCGCAACCTTATCTTTTTTACCACTTCGAATCACCTTAGCATTCTTCAAAATCTCTTGGATTTCCAAAATCCGCCCCTCGGCAATTTTTTGTTCGTTGCGCGCCGAGCTGTATTCCTCGTTTTCCGACAAGTCCCCAAAAGACCTTGCCGTTGCGATTTTTTCTGCAATCACCGGCCGCCCCTTAATTAGCTCATCTAATTCTTTTTCTAATTCTTTTTTACCATCAGCCGTCAAACTGATATTCTTCTTTATCATATTTACTCCCACTTGCTAACATATAGAAGTTTACTTGATAAAACTCAGTTTGTCAAGCTTAATCATCGATGTTTTGCCAGTTGACCGTTCCGTAATCTCCGCCGAGTCCTTCGCCAAAGTTTTTTCCGAAACCACTACTCGGTAGGGTATCCCCATTAGCTCCGAATCAGCGAACTTCGCTCCCGGTCTCAAATCGCGGTCGTCCAGAATTATCTCGTCCTCGTGTCCAGCGTACAATTCGGCCGCTTTTCTCTCGCCGTCTTCTCCGATCCCCACTAAGTAATATTTAAAAGGTGCCACCGCTTCTGGCCAAACCAGCCCCTTCTCATCGGCAAACTTTTCCACGATTACCCCCATCAAACGCGACACGCCAATTCCGTAGCAACCCATATAGACTATTTGTTGGCTGTTCCCTTCGTCAATATATTTTAGCCCCAGCGGCTCAGAATATTTGAATTTTAATTTAAAGATATTCCCCACCTCTGCCCCCGTCGTTTCCTCAAAATCAGCCTTATTCACGCCAAATTCTTCCAGTACCTCATCTTCAAATACCTCTTTATTCAGCACCAACGATTTATCTTTATTGTAATATACCGTATCTTCCCCTACCGGTAAAAAAGTCTGATATTCGTGCGAAAATTTCGAAAAAATCCCACCACTCGCAAAAGTCTCAAATGTGCTTTCCCCCAATCCCACTCGCTCAAAAATCCGCGCATACGCCCCTTCAACTTTAGCGTAAAACTTGTCCAAATCTTCCTCTGAGGTATGAAAACTATACAAATCTTTCATCAAGAATTCGCGTCCTCGCAAAATTCCCGACTTCGCCCTCAGCTCATTGCGGAATTTATTTTGGAATTGGTAAACCGAAAACGGCAAATCCTTATAACTAGATACGTATTTTTTCACCATTTCGATCATCGGTTCTTCGTGTGTCGGTGCGAGACCCAGTGTCCCACCGGCCGACAACTCTGTTTTGAACCAAATATCGACTTCCTGATCGCTAAACCTACCGGTTTTTTCCCAAGGTTCAGGATTCTGCAGGGCTGACATAATCACTTCTTCACAATCTAATTTGTTCAATTCTTCACGGATGATATTTTTTATATTTTCTAGCACCCGTAACCCCAACGGCAAAAAGTCATACACCCCCGCCATTTCTTTGTGAATATAACCCGCCCGCGTCAAAAGCGCGCCGTTAGCTGCCGTCTCATCTTTTGGCGCCTCACGCAAAGTTTTTACAAAAGTTTTCGATAATCTCATGCCCCCTATTATACCACAATTATATCCCAGCTACGTAAAGCAAATAAAAAGCCACTCCGTTTTTCAGCATGTGCACCAATATGCCGGCATAAATTGTGCCAGTGACTTCGCGCAGACCACATAGCACCACCGATGTCGCAAATACATTCACGCCCACGTTCCATTGCATATGTACCAATCCAAACAACAGCGAGACCAATAAAATTGAAATTATCATCCCCGCGACGTTAGAGACCTGTTCGGATAGTTTTTGCCGCATTATTCCATACAACCATCCGCGGAAAATAATTTCTTCGGCGATCGGCGCAATCACCACCAAAGAGACAAAAGCTACTATGCGGTCTAAGCCCGAATTCAGGACGCTAAATCCCACGTCTTGACTTTGGTCGGCAATTTCCTGAAACCACGGAAAAAACATAAATAGCGCGGTCAGTGCTGCCGCTAGAATAAGCTGCGCCAAAAAACCAATCACCGCCAAGCCAATGTCTGTCCAGGTTGGCCACCCGTGAAGCCCTAGCTGCCGACGCCCCACTTTTTTTCGCGATACCAAAAGCGTCAATCCTACCGCTAAGACATAAGAGATCGCCGTATAGACTGCCGTCCAGACCGGCTCCACAAAAGCGTCTTTCCCTAAAATCCAAATCATGATATACCCTACTACTAACTGTGAGGCTATCACCGAAACAGCTACCCAGAGCATCATCAAAAAAATCTTTAAAGCTAACTTTCCGCGCTGTTTAAGTTTGGTATCCTTATCCGCCATTGGCTATCCTTACGATGTCTAACACCGTCACGATAAAGATTAATGCCAAGAGCACCATCATTGCTCTAGATACAATCTTTTCTTCAGTCTCCTTCGTTAACTTTTTCTTACGCAATTTATAAATTGCAATCAGCAGCCATCGTCCGCCATCTAAAGCCGGGATCGGCAGCACATTCATACAGGCGAGCGACACACTGATTAGCGCCGTCAAAAACGCTAAATTGCTTGGCCCCGCCGCTGTAAAGGCCGGGAACAATTGCCCCACGATCCCTACTGGTCCCGCTACTGAGTCACCCACCGACTCAATCGCTTCTTGGCCACTTTCGCGCGCGTTTTCATCAAAACTAAACTGTTGCGCTACGCCGGAAATTAAATTTCCCAGCATTATCCCCACTCCTTTGAACGTTTCGCCGGTCAATTGCGCCGTCAGACCTACCCCCACCAGCGGTGCCGACCACGTCGAATATGACAAAGACTGCGTCGAAGCCATTGTCACACCCAACAAATAATCCGCATCGGCCGGATTCAACGTTGCATTCACGTCAAATTTCACTTCACCCTCTCCAGTCTCTAGGCATGGACAAGGTTCCTGATAGCAATCTGGTTGGTTTAAACAAGTCTCCTCCGTGCGTTGCACTGTATAAGTTACTTCCTCTCCCGCGTGCGCTTGGTTGTATTCGTTGATTTCGCTAGTTTTCCATACTTCTTGTCCATCCACCGCTACCAAGAAATCACCATTTTGCAGCCCTGCCTGAGCCGCCGGCGAGCCCTCCGCCACCGTCGTTATTTGTACCGGCACTGCATCCACTCGTGTATCCGCTGGTATCGTAAACTGTCCTTCCAAGAACTCCGGCATTCCCGTCCATGCCAAAATCGTAAAAATCACAAACGCCGTCAACCAGTTCATCGCCACGCCAGCGAATAGGATCTTAGTCTTCGCCCAAAAACTCGCTGCTCCAAAAGTCCCCTTCCGAGTATCAGCAGCCGATTCCCCGTCCATCTGACAGAACCCCCCAATCGGCAACCAGTTCAAGCTAAAAATTAGCCCTTCCTGCGGTTTCTTCCAGTCCTTACGCGGCAAACGTTTCCATTTTTTAGTTTTGGGGTCTTTTACCCAGGCAATAGCTCGGGGCGGAAAACAAATTCCAAACTCCAATACCCGCACCCCATTGCGTCTAGCTGCTATAAAATGTCCAAACTCGTGCAAAGTCACTAGCGCCATCAGCACCAACAACCCTATAACCACACCTACAAAAATATCCATATATTATATTATAACACTATTTTCCAAAACGCCGGTTACGTTTTTTATATTCTACTACGATTTTCGGAATATCTTCGCTAGTCATTTCCGGAAAATATTTTTTTACAAACATTAGCTCCGCATAAGCCGCTCGCCACAGCATAAAACCCGAAATTCGTTCTTCACCCGAAGTTCTTACCACCATATCTACATTCGGCACTTCCGGATGATACAAATGTTTGCGAATCGTCTCCGGTGTAATCTCTTTTTCCACTTCGCTAGCGATAGCCGCCGCGTCAGCAATTTCTTGTTCTCCACCGTAGTTAAAACAAAAACAAACCGTAATTCCGTCGCACTCCGCCGTCATCTTCTCGGCTTTCTCGATCGTGCTCGCAAGTTTTGGCGGCACTTTGTCCTTTGACCCTAATACCACCAACTTTCCGTTTTTTTGTACCATTTTTTCCGCCATCCGCATAATATGTTTATCGGCCAGCTTCATCAAATACGACACTTCAGCCGCACTCCTGTCCCAGTTTTCTGTACTAAAAACAAAAAAGCTAATATAGGGAATCCCTACTCTAATAGCTTCGTTTACCAATTCTTCTATTACCTCCAAACCTTTCTTGTGCCCCTCCAAAGTTGGCAAACCCTGCTCTTTAGCCCAACGTCGGTTGCCGTCGGCAATAATTCCTAAATGCGTCAATTCCATATCTATATCTTCATTATTTCTTCGGATTTAGCTTTAAATTCGGCGTCGATTTTATCGCTAAATTCCTTGGTTAACTCTTCGATTTCCTTTTCGGCTCGTTTTTTGGCATCCTCACCTAACTCCTCGGCGCTTTTGATGGCTTTGCGAGCGTCTTCGCGCACGTTCCGTAGCGCCACCTTGGCCTCTTCGACCTTGCTAGAAGCGGTTTTCACGATTTCTTTCCGTCGTTCCTCGGTCAAAGCTGGTATCGGTACTCGAATCACTCGTCCGTCGTCTGCTGGGTTTAGCCCCAAGGCTTGATCAGCCCGAATTGCGTTGCTAATCGCTGCAATATTCGCCGGATCAAAAGGTGTCACTACTAGTAGTGTTGCGTCTGCCGCTGTAATAGACGCCGCCTGGTTTAAAGGCATCATCTGCCCATAAACCTCTACCTTCACCCCCGACAGCATATCTGGATGCGCTCGTCCCGTCCGCACCTTTTTCATTTCCTTTTGGAACCGCTCAATCGCCCCCTCCATCTTTTTGCGGTCTTCTGTCGTGTCAAACATAAAAACTCCTCATTAGTTAAGACCATTATATCATAAAAAAATTCGGCCCCGTAGAGCCGAATTATTATTTTTCGATCTTGCCGTCCTCTGCCTTGGCCTTTTTCTCGGCCTCTTTTGCTGCTTTCTTGGCCTTGTTTTCCAGCGCAGCTTTCATCTTGGCTGCTTTCTCGGCTCGCGCCTTAAAGCGATCCACACGACCCTCGGTATCAATAATCTTCTCCTCGCCCGTAAAGAACGGATGCGAAGCCGAAGAAATCTGGATCTTTACCAATGGGTATTCCTTACCATCTTCCCATTTGATGGTATCGTCGCTCTTGGCGGTGGATTTAGTCAAAAATGCAAAACCCGCTGCCTCGTCAGAAAACACGACATCTCGATAATCTTTGGGGTGTAGCTCTTGTTTACTCATAATTACCACCCATTATATCAGAGATTGACTTTTTTGTAAAGGAGTGATATAATAGAACCATATATTATTAAACGAAACAGCTTTTGGGAGGTTTCCTAACTATATTATATATAGTGCTAGTTCCCGAAAGCAAAGAGAAAGGAAATCTATGGCAGTAACTGTCGATATGAAGGCTCTTCTCGAGAACGGTGCCCATTTTGGTCACAGAACCAGCCGTTGGCACCCCAAGATGGCGCCTTACATCCACTCAAAGCGCCAAGAAGCGCACATCATCAACCTTGAAAAAACCGTCGAAGCTCTAGAAGCGGCTTTGCCCAAGATTACGGACATCGCTAAATCTGGCAAAAAAATCCTTTTCGTCGGCACCAAAAAGCAGATGAAAGACGTCGTTAAAGAGGCCGCCGAATCAGTTGAAATGCCTTACGTCACCGTACGTTGGGTCGGTGGTACTTTGACTAACGTCAATACCGTCAACCGTCAAATCAAAAAACTCAAAGATTTAGAACGTCGGATGGCTTCCGGCGAATTGGAGAACCGTTATTCTAAGCTCGAAGTCCAACGTTTCCAAGAGGAGATCGATCTTTTGAACGAGCGCTACGGCGGTATCAAGGACATGGCCGAGCAGCCAGCTGCTCTCTTTGTGGTCGATGCTAACGAAGAAAAGAACGCCATCAAGGAAGCTAACATCTTAAGCATTCCAGTTTTCGCTATGGTTGATACTAATGTTGACCCCACCCCGATTACGCACGTAATCCCGGCCAACGACGATTCAACTAAGGCTACCAAACTCATCCTCGATTACGTAGTCGAGGCCATTAAACAAGGTAAAAAATAGGAGGCAAATATGGCAGAACCAAAAATCACAATCGAACAAATCAAAAAACTCAAAGAACTTTCTGGCGTAGGTTTGACCGATGCCAAAAAAGCTTTAGTCGAAGCCAAAGGCGATTTTGACAAAGCTCTCGAAGCGATGCGCAAAAAAGGCCTTACCAAAGCTGAAAAGCGCGGCGACCGTGAAACCCGCGAAGGTCTCATCGACGCCTATATCCACGATGGTCGTCTCGGCGCCATCGTCGAAGTCAACTGCGAAACTAGCTTTGTGGCTAAAACCGATGAGTTTAAGACCCTAGTTCACCAAATTGCCATGCAAGTTGCCTCGATGAACCCGCTCTATGTCTCCGAGGAAGATATTCCTGAGGCTGACCGCAAGGCCAAACTCAAAGAGCTCGAAACCAATTTCAAAGGCCCCGAAAATATGAAAGACCAAATCTTGGAAGGCCAAATGAAAAAAGCTTTTGCTGATAAGGTCTTGATGAACCAGCCCTACATTTTGGACGATTCCAAAACCGTAGCTGACTTCATCAAAGAATCTATTGCCAAAACTGGCGAGAACATCACCATCAAGCAATTTAAGAGATTGGAACTTGGGGTATCTGAGTAAAAAGTCGGGCGCCCTCGCAGTTAGGTGCGCCCGATTTTTTTGTAGGGTATGAATTTATTTATTCGCGGCGACGAGACTTCGCGTTTGCTTTGCGCTTATCGCTCCGGATGATAAACATCACTCCGGCAATCGCCACTAGGCCAAAGATAATCAAGCCAGTAATCAGATAGTCAGTCTTAGAAATATTCATGTCTCCGGTCAATCCACCCGTGTTTGGCACTGGCGTCTCGCCCGAATCGTAGGTTACCGTAAAGGTGTAGTCGTTCCCCATTTGCTCACCGTTTCGGTTGTAGCCCTTCAGTACTATCTTGTAATCTCCGCTCTCCATGCCATACTCCGCGAACGGCAACTCCACTCGGGTAGTCGGCGGCGTAATAGTAATTGGTGAAAACGGTAACTCCTTTCCGTTCGCGTCGTAAATACTTACTTCAACTTTTGCAATTGCGCCGGTCATATCAGGGTCTTCCGAACCATCATCCGCATCATATTGCACATCTAAGTAATAGCTACCATTCTCTTCCGTCACCTCGGCATAAACCGGCAAATAGTAAAACACCACGGAATCCTCATCGTAAACTCCATCCAAAGCATCACCGCGCAAAGTTACTAAATATTCACCATAGCCGTAATCCGAAGCAGCAATATAAATATCTTTCGCTGCTGCAACCGACCCCACTGGCACCAACGCTGCCGCTATCAGCAGTAGTGCCCCGCACATTCCAATTATTTTATTTTTGATTTGTCTCATATTTTTTGTCCTTCTCATATTACTTTACAAAATGTATGATATATTCTTCTTCTCCGTCGTAAAAATCCGTATCAACTATATCCAAGGTATAATATTGTTCGTTTCCAGACAAATCAGTATGTTTCAATTTTGCAGTTAATGTTTTAACGTTTTGCCATTGTGCTGTGAAAGACTGATCTGGGACTACAATAACCTCGCCATTATTGATGCCCAAAATGTCCACATTTGGCACGTTGTTGACCACCCGCACAGTGATCGTGTCCGTCACTGACGTAGTCGTCGCTTGAGTTTGCGGCGCCGGCATCAAAATCGCTACAGCAGTGATTGCTACCACCGTCAGCAGCCCCAGAAAGCCGACTATTTTTTTGTGTGTTCGTTTCATACCCTACACCCGTTTTTATTTTTTAATGTTTTATGTTTTTATTTTGGTTTTGTAAAGTCGCTTTTCGGCTAAATAGCTAGCCGAGAACGGCGTTCTTTACGCTTCCTTATCCCAATTATAATGCCTACGATAATAATTGTCAAGACAATTATGGTAATAATTATTGCAATCGGCGAGATCAAGAACACTACTCGCTCAATCGTCTCCACAGTCTCTCCCGCTGACACTGTCCAAGTCACCTTAAACAAACCAAAATCCGGGGTTTCCGTCCACTCGTCCTCGACCACTCGCTCTGATTCCGGAATAATAGACGGTGTGCTAGAGCCAACATTATCTGCTGTCTCGTAGGAACTGAAGCCAATAATCGGCTCTACTTTTAACTTTCCTCTAGCAAAGAAATCTACGTTACCGGTATTTTTGACTTTAGCCCTGCCATAAAAGTTGTTATTTTTCACGCTTTCATCCGTGATAGCCCCCTGTCCGATCTCCATATCGCGAATTTCCGCTGACAGCTGCACTTCCCCCTCCGAAGAGTGGCCATAAACCACCATCCCAGCGCTGGCTTCGGTTCGAATCCCGCTCGCATCCGCGTCATCAGACACTGTCTGTGCAAAAATCACCGCATATTGACCACCTGCTGGGATATTATCTGGTGTAGTAATTTTATATTCTACTATCAGCGTTTCTCCGGCCGGTATCTTAAAACTCGGATTTTCCACATAATTCCCGTCGGCATCCTTTATCGTAATCCAACGCGAAATCTGGGTAAAGTTATTCTGGCTATTAAACCCTAACTTATAAAGGTCGTCTTCGCTAGAATAAATATACGAATATGGCGAAACATGTATTTCGACCTTCATCTCTCCGTCGCCATCGTTAGTCACGTTCATCGTGCCATCATATGTAGAGTTAGAGGCGATTGTCAAAGTTCGGCTGACCGGTGATAAAGTCAAACTCGTCTTCGGTGCATCCGTTTGCTCCGAGTCGTCATCAGCATAGGCACTCAGGGCCCAAAAACCGCAGCCCAAAATAGCAAGCATACCCGCCAGTAGTGTATTAGTAATCTTCCGTCTCATTTACCTCCTTTGTTTACTCTATTATATCATAAGTTCGAAATTATAGGCATCAAATTTGCGAAATATGATATAATAGTAACAGGTTCAAGCGCGCGTGGTGGAATTGGTAGACACGCTACCTTGAGGTGGTAGTGGCCACACTTACGGCTGTGCTGGTTCAAGTCCAGTCGCGCGCACCACGTATCAACGCCCTTACGGCGTTTTATTTTTTGTCGCCTTGTTCACCGCCCAATCCGTCACGTCCGAAAACCTATCAATCGCCGTTACTAGCCGCACGTCATTACTAAATGTCCGCACATTTTTGTTATAATAATAAGTCAAACTTGGCCGGTATAGCCCGATCGCCGGCACATCCCTCACCCAGTACTGCAAAAACGCTTCGTATTTTTTGGTTCTAAGCTCCGAGTCCATCGTATCGCGTGCCCCCAGCAACAAATCGTCCACCATCGCATTCTTATAATTTGATAAATTTAGGCCCGCGCTCGTCGCCTGTGAAGAATGATAATAAGGCAACAAATCCGGATCTGCCCCTAGCTCAATCTCATAAACTAAAATATCATAGCTTCGTCGTGACACTACGTTATTGATAAATTCTTGATTTTCCTCGTAAACCGACACATTAACGTCAAAGCCCAACGCTTTCAGCTCTTCCGCCAACACCCTGGTCACACTCGGCAAGTAGCCCGAATTCACTGTTGCAATATCAAGGTGCACTGTTTCCTCGCCACTCAGTTCAGCAATTCGTGCTTTTGCCGCTTCGAAATCTCGCTCTGACAAAGTCGGATATTCAGAAATTTGAATTTGCGAATCCACCAACGGATAATCCAGCGCTATGACTTCTGACACTTCTGCCCGGATTTTTTCCAAGTCCAAACCTTGTCGGATCGCCGTACGCATCTCTAATTTGCTCACCGACTTATGCGCTACATTGAAAAACATAAATGCGCCCGAGTTCAGGCTAGAGCTCCGCTCGTTGAACTGGCTCGCCGCTATACGCTCGGCGTCTGCCCCCGAAAGTTCCGCTGTCGCCGTCACCGACCCAGCATTCACCGCGCCAATCACATCCTCTTTATTATTATAGGTATGCACTGCAAAGCTATTGAGTAGCGGCCGCCCTAGATAATAATTTGGATTTGCCGACAAATAAAACACCCGCTCATTCCCGGCCCCACTCGACTGCGTAGCATTAAAAGTAAATGCTCCCGAAGTCACCGGCGCGTTCGAAAAACTATTTTCAATCAAATTCCTCGGGTCAGAGTTGCCCAAAATGTGTTCCGGCACCACTGGAAAATTTAGAGCCGAAATAAAATCTGCATACGGCGCCGGCAAATTAAATACAATTGCCCCCTCTTCATTTTCGGTCACCTTTACGTTGGCGAGATTGGCTCCATAAATTGTGTTCACTGCCGGATTTTTAATTAACTCCGTGGTAAAAATCACATCCTTGTTGGTAATCGGCTCACCGTCCGACCACTTCAAACCTTCACGCAGCTTCATCGTCCAAGTAGCGCCGTTATCTGTAGCTATAATTGACTCAGCCAGCTGGTTCCCGGGATGCCCCGAATAATCAATCGTCGCAATCGTTGCAAACATCAATTTACTTAGCACCTTCTCGCTATTGGTAGTCGCGAACAACGGGTTCATCGAATTCACCTCTCCAATCGTCGCCTCAGTATAAGTCCCCCCCGCCACGTAAACATTTTCTGCATAGGAATCGCCAAACCAAAACGCCTGTGTCAATGCCAACATGATTAGAGCCACGGTCAAAAGCCCCCACTCTAGTACCAAAAGCCGCACATTCCGTATATGCGAAATCCGCTCCACTAAATTCTTCCGAATTCTTTCCCCGCTTTTTACACCGGCTCGCACCGTTGCCCGCGTAAAATTCTTTGCTATTTTTTGCCCACGCTTTTTGAAAGAACTTGCCATATTATGCCGGAATGATTAATAATCCTAGAATTGACACCGTGAAAATCACCGAGGTGACAATCGTCGTGATAAATAATGATTTCTCAAGCCCCCGCCGCGTGGTATATAATTCGCTCGAACTGCCAAAACCCGCCCCCAGCGACGCACCTCTTTGCTGCAATAAAATCAAAAGCACTGTCAAAATCGCCGTGACGAAAACTACAATTTCCAGAAAACTTCCGATATCCATAAAAATAACTCCTACAGCTATTTTAGCATGTTCTTTCGTTTGAGTAAAGAGTGGTAAGTCACCGCAAACCGGTGCGATTCTTCATCTACTCTGGCAATCAATCGCGCAATATGCGAACTGTTCAGCAGAGGTGTCATTGTATTATTGAAAATAATTTTCACCCCAGACGACTTACTATGGTTACCAGATTTATCTCTACCAATCACCGGTATATTATACGGCTCCACCAGCGGCAGTACTGCTTTCACCTGTGTAGCTCCCCCATCCAAAATAATCAAATCCGGAAAATCCCATTCTTTATGTTTCAAACGTCTAGTTAGTACTTCCTGCATGCTTTTTAGATCGTCGTTGGTCGAAGTACGAATTTTAAATTTGCGGTATTCACTCCTCGCCGCCGTCCCATTGATAAACACCACCATGCTCCCCACTGTATCACTACCTGACTGATGCGAAATATCATATCCTTCAATTCGGCGCGGTGGCTCCTTTAGTCCCAACAATTCTTGCAACTCACGCAGAGCCTGATCCGACGAAATATCCAAAAACTCTTTGTCGCTAAACACAATCTTCCGCTTCAACTCTTTCAGCCCCCGCAATTGATCCCGTGCTTCCGCTGCCAGCTCAAAATGCCCCGCCGCAGCTTCCGTCCGCATCGTCTTCTCTAGATCCTTCAAAAGCTTTTCTCGGTCTCCCTCCAAATAGCGGATTAATTTTCGCAAATTACGTTTATAGTCCTTAGCGGTCATCCGCTCCACTTCAATCCCCGGCGTCAATCCAAGATCTGTATCCAAGTTCTTTTTACCGGTATAAGGTTTAATATAATACGGAAAAATCCGCCGTAGGCTCCGCACAGCCCTTTCCACTGCCGACTTGCCGTAAAACGGACCGATATACGTCGCTTTATCATCTATAGGGTTGCGCGTAAATGAAACATACGGCACTTCCGACTTCATATCGATTCGTACGTAACTCACCGCCTTATCATCGCGCAGCAATATGTTCCACTTCGGCTTGTAGCGTTTTATCATCTCTGATTCCAAAAACAAAGCATCCATTTCAGTATCTACTACGATCCAATCCGTGTCTGCGATTTCGCGCACCAAAGCCTCAGTTTTTGGATCTTTGGCCGATTTTTGAAAATATTGTCGCACCCGATTTTTTAAAACTGCCGCCTTCCCCACGTAAATCACCTCCCCCGCTGCGTTTTTATGAAAATAAACTCCCGGGTCCACCGGGAGTTTAGCTAGTTTTTGTTTGAGGGCTTCGTTCATTTTTCAATTATATCACACTTTGCGTAAATTGTCAAACTGAGCCAATCTATTCAGTTGGCGCAACCTCTACTACTTCCACTCCGCCCGCTTCAAACATACCAGTCATTAGCTCTTGCATCATAGTCGACAAATTTTTATATTCTGTCGGCTCAGGCACGTTGACGTTGCTCGGGAAGTTAAAATTCAAATCCGCCGTTATCTTCATATCACCGCTATCGTATTCCGCGTAAAGCCGCGTGAAATTATAGTTCTCATCTATTTCTACATACACCGCCGGCATTTCGCTTAAGATTTTTGAAATGGCATCGGCACTCACTTCCGCGCTTTCGCTGCCAGTACAGCTAGCGAAATTCTGCATCGGCGTCGTATTGCTTGCCTCGTTCAAGAAGCCGGTCAGCTTCTCGTTGTCTACTATCACTCGATAAATCGGATTTTTCTCGCTTAGTACTTGCAATTTATCCGTAGTCGAAGTGATAAACGGATTCTTGTTGTAAATCCCTAGAATAGTATTGCTGTTGGCGGTCAAATCATTAGCCAAATTCGTCAGACAAACCGTAGTATTGTTTTCTACCGTCGGAGCAATTGTCCCTAGGTCATCCGTAGACACCCGGATCCACTCGCCGTCAAGCATCTCTAACAGTTGTAGCATCCCTGCTAGCGCCTCAGCTGAGTTCGTGCCCTCTCCTGCGACTACTTCCCCCTCTACAGCTTCGACATTAGGAGTCCCATCATTCGTTACCACTTCAGTCTCTTCAGTCACCACCTCACCCGCAGGGTAGGAACTGTCCATCATATTTGTCACGCCGTCAATGCGCAGGTACAAATCGCCATTTGCCGCATATACTTCATCCAGATCCACCGAAAAACTCTTGCCGTCTTTCAAATTAGCATTAAGCTTTGCGGAAGCGGTATTGATCATCGAATTCACCACTCCTTCGGCCTTTAAATTGATTTGCATATCAGAAATCACCGAAGACGCATCATTAAATTCCACATTGACCGTGCCGTCAACTGCTAAGTTCGTCGGGGCATCGCCAGAAATTAACCTACCAAAAGCTATTGCCACCGCATCTTCTTTATTACTGTTGAGCAGAATCAAGGCCGCCGCCACACCACAGCCAATCGCGACAAACAACGAAATCACCGCAGCTATAATCAAGCCAGTCTTCTTTTTCTTTGGTTTGGGCGGAAGCTCCTCCACAGCTTTTTGCATCGGACGCCCCATCGGATCCATCATCGGTTGTGCCGGCATCGTCCCGTCCGTATTTGTCACCACGCCCATCGGCTGCATTGGCTCCGGCTCAGTTACAGGCCCAACCGCTACTGGCTCTGTCGGTTGCATTGGCTGCACTGGCTGTGCGGGCTGCTGCACCGGTCGGCTCGGCCGTACCGGAATCATCGGGTCTACCGGTTTACCAAAATTAGCCGGTCTACTAATCTTGATTGGTTCCGCAGCCGCCTCAACCGGCGCCTCTACCGGCTCCTCTGCCGGCTGCATCGGTTCAGATGGGTTTGCGTCCAAAGCCTCGGTCTCCGGATTCGGATTTAAAGGATTTGGCGTCCCCTCAGGTTTCTGCTCCATAAAAACTCCTTCAAAATTATTAGTACTTATGTTTATTATAACATGATATAATGAATTTATGGATAATTTTGTAATTTCAAATATCAAAGCTCGTCAAGTTTTAGATTCTCGTGGCAACCCTACTGTCGAAGCCGAAGTTTGGCTCGAAGGTGGTGGGTTCGGTCGCGCTATTGTCCCTTCCGGCGCCTCTACCGGCTCCGGCGAAGCTTTAGAGCTTCGCGATGGCGACCCAAAAGATTTTGGTGGCAAAGGCGTCTTAAAAGCCGTTTGGAACGTCAATTCTGCCATCAAAGACGTCCTAGTTGGCAATACTTCCGAACAAAAAACCGTCGATCAAATGATGTGTGATCTCGATGGCACCGAAAACAAATCCAACCTCGGCGCTAACGCTATTTTGGCCGTATCACTGGCCAACGCCAAAGCCAATGCCAAAGCCAACCGTCTACCGTTCTATCAATATGTCGCCGAGTTAGCTGGTACCGCTAGAGGAATGTCTATCCCCATGCCAATGATGAACGTCATCAACGGTGGGGCCCACGCCGCTTGGGCTACCGACTTTCAAGAATACATGATCATACCCAAAGGCGCCGGTAATATTAATGAGGCAATTCGCTATGGCTCCGAAGTTTTTCATGAATTAAAAAAAGTCCTCGCCGAACGCGATTACCCTACTACCGTTGGCGACGAAGGTGGCTATGCCCCCAGATTTCGCGATGGCGATAACGAGCCTCTCGAATGCATTAAACTTGCCGTCGAACGCGCCGGCTATAAATTTGGCGAAGACGTAGCTATCGCCATGGACATTGCCGCCAGCGAATTTTACGACACCGATCATTACGTGCTCAAGACCAACGGCGATTGGAAATCCGCTGATGACCTCATTAACTGGTATGATTGGATTATCAACAACTATCCAGTCGTATCCATCGAAGATGGTTTGGCCGAAAACGATTGGGTCAACTGGAAAATCATGACCGAACGTCTCGGCGGTCGCATCCAGCTAGTCGGCGATGACCTATTCGTCACCAACGCCGAATTATTAGAAAAAGGCATCAAAGAACATGTAGCCAACGCTATTTTGATCAAACCTAACCAAATCGGCACCCTGTCCGAAACCATCACCGCCGTTATGAACGCCAAAAAATCTGGCTACAACACGGTCATGTCTCATCGCTCCGGCGAAACCGAAGATGTCTCCATCGCTCACCTTGCCGTCGGTCTCGGCACCGACCAAATCAAAACCGGCTCCCTTTCCCGCTCCGAACGCATTGCCAAATACAACGAGCTAATTCGCATCGCCGAAACCAACTCTCGCCTCGGCCTCGCCCACCCGTTCCAATAATTAACTATTTCTCCGCAAAGGCTGAAGCCTCTTTAAACCCATCATAAAAGTTTTCGGAAATTTTCGGATGCCCAATTTTGTTTGCCGCTTTTACCACCTCGGTCACATCGTCCGTGATTTTAAAGATACCCGGGTCTTTTTCTCCAATTAGTTCAAGCTTCAACATCCCCTTTATTACGTTGTCAAAATTCTTCCAAAACTTTGAAC
This sequence comes from Candidatus Saccharimonadota bacterium, assembly GCA_017514025.1. GTDB lineage: Bacteria > Patescibacteriota > Saccharimonadia > Saccharimonadales > Saccharimonadaceae > Nanosyncoccus. Next base: position 42,820 of record JAFWLB010000003.1, read on the forward strand.
CCACCAAAAAGACCGGCATCTGTGGCATTTTATTTTCCTGCATCAGACACAGAATTTCCGATAGTTCGTCCATCGTACCAAACCCGCCTGGGAAAAACACGAATACCTTCGCCGCCATCGCTAGCGACACCTTCCGCGCAAAGAAGTATTCAAAGGTGATGCAAGTAGTCAAATATGGATTCGGAAATTGCTCGTGTGACAAAGTAATATTTAGCCCCACCGAGCGCCCACCTATTTCGTAGGCCCCGTGATTGGCCGCCTCCATAATACCTGGCCCACCTCCAGTCACCACTGCGTGTCCGTTTTCAGCCAACAGCCCACCCAGCCGATAAGCCATCTGGCAATATTCATTGTCCTGGGTTAATCTAGCCGATCCAAAAACCGTCACGCCTTGTGGTAAAGATCGCACGGTTTGTAACCCTCGCCCCAAATCCCGAGCGTAAGCACTCGCTCGCTCCAAATCTTCAATTGACAACTTTTTCAGTAGCTCTTCTTCGGTTTTTAACATATTCCTCCTTATAGTTTTTGTATTGGCATCGGATGCAATTTCTCGCGCCCCGTTAAAATACCTTTGTTCGCGCCGAGTTGTGACACCACGGCAGTAGAATTAGCCGAAGCAAACACCAGTGAATTTTTGAACGAACGCCCGGCTGCTAGATGAGCCAAAAACCCCGAACCAAAAGCATCGCCTGCCCCTGTCGCGTCCTTCACTTTCCGATCCTCATAGATCCCAAACCGATAAACCTCTTCGCCGCTCTTTGCAATTCCGCCCATTGCTCCGTCGGTTATAATCACCGTTTCTACATAATTTTGCAAATGATAAACCAGTTCCACCAAAGTTTTACCCGGCACCAACATTGCCGCTTCAGATTTGTTAACATTCAAAACGTCAATATATTTTAATAATTTCGTCAATTCCGACGCCTGTTCCAATTCCTTCACGCCCGGATTAAACATCACCTTCGCCCCCACTTCGTGTGCCTTTTTGAAAAACCTCGCCAAAGTATCTATATCGCCCCTCAAAGTCGTCACATATAGCCAATCCGGTTGCACCAAGTCCAAATCATTTTCCGAAAAATTGCCAAATTGCTCGCTCGCTCCTCGGCAGGTCAAAATCGTCCTTTCCCCTGATTTTGAATCTAGCAGTATCACCGAAGTCCCAGTGGTCTTTCTCTCCAAAAAACTAATATAACTGTCGTCTACTCCCTCGTCTGACAAAGTCCGCACAATTGCCGCTCCAGCCGAATCGTGCGAGATATTACCCATAAACACTACCTCGTGTCCATGCCGTGCAAAGGTAATCGCTGAATTCACTCCTCCGCCCCCCACTTCGTAGGAAATTCGGTCAATATCTACTTTTGATCCCACCAAAACCTTGCCAAAAATCGCCGCTTCGCCAATTTCGGTTGGCACTAAATCGTCATGGTCAATCAAATAAATATCTTGCAGGGCCGAGCCCAAAGACACAATCCGCGCCATTATAATACCACTCCGCTTTTGTCAATTTCCGCTACTAATTCCTGAAAAGCCGCCGCGGGGTTTTCTGCCTGTGAAATCGCCGCCCCTACGTTGATTACGTCAAGGTCGGCATGTGCTAGCGCTCGTACGTTAGTCATGTTCGCACCTCCATCCCAACCAATTTCCACTTCGGGCTTCATATTTCGGACTAGGGCGATCTTTTCCATTTGCATCAAATCTGCCGGGTTCCCTTGCATTCCCAGTTGCCCCGCAAAAATCAGCACATGATCCACCATGTCAATATAGGGTTTAACATTGCCCGGATAAGTTGGTGGCAGAAGCGCCACGCCGGTCTTTATCCCAGCTTCTTTCAGAGCCTGAAAACTTGGCGTTAAATCTTCATTCGCCTCTGCATGCAAAATACAAAGCGAAGGCCCCAATTTCAAAATTGTGTCTAAATGTTGTGACGGATTTGTTGCCATCAAATGTACATCGGCTTCCCAGTTTTTTGGCCACCAAATGTTAGTAATGTCCAAAGTTTGCGTCGGCGCGAATACTCCGTCCGTCACGTCAATCTGCACTCGGCGGGTAAAAACGTTAATCCGTTCTACCTGCGCCCGAAAATCTTGCTTATTGTCCGTTAAAATTGCCGGCACAATCGAAACTTGCCTAATCATAATCTTCCCTTTCGTCTAAACGATTAATTCGCTTTACGCGACGCTCTAAATTATCAAATTTAGTTTCCAAAAACGCCATCACCACTTTCTGGATTTTCTCGTCATCCATGAAATGCGCCGATAGACACAAAACATTCGCATCGTCATGTTCGCGCGCCAACTTAGCAGATTCCGGCGAATCGCAATGTGCTGCCCGCACGCCTTTAAAACGGTTAGCCTGCATCGTCATTCCGTGTGCCGAATCACAAATCAAAATTCCCTTTGCTTCGTGCTCGCGCCTAACTGCTCTCGCCACCGCCACTGCCGGGTCGTTAAAATCATCGCCTTCGTGGTAACTATACGCTCCCACGTCAGTCACCGTGAAATCTTTAGTCGCCAAAAACTTTAATAGCGCCTTCTTTTTTTCAAATCCCCGATAATCTGCCCCGACGAATAACTCCATTAGTTCCCCTTTCCAAAGTCTACCGCCAGCTCTACCAGTCGGTTCGAATATCCCCACTCATTGTCATACCAGGCCACCACCTTGATCATATTACCATCCACTACGTCAAGCAGGGGTAAATCTACGATGCAAGAATGTGGATCACCGATAAAATCTGACGATACCAGCTCTTCTTCCGTCACACCAATAATACCCTGATAATACGGTTCTTTGGCCGCCTTTTTGAAAATTTTTGCCAGCTCTTCTTTTGTTGTTTTTCGTTTAACGACTGCCGTAATATCAGATAATGAAACCACCGGCGTCGGCACCCGCACTGACAGACCGTTAAACTTATCTTTCAAACTCGGGATGGTTAGTGCCGCTGCTTTTGAAGCGCCCGTAGAAGTTGGTACAATATTCTCGGCTGCCGAGCGAGCTTCGCGTAAGTCTTTGGCCGGTGCATCTAAAATTTTTTGTGACCCAGTGTAGGAGTGCACTGTGGTCATCATCGCCTTTTCTATGCCTAGCTCGTCTTCCAGAACTTTCATCACCGGCGCAATGCAGTTAGTCGTGCAAGAAGCATTGGAAATAATCTCATCTTTCCCATCTACCACTTCTTCGTTCGCTCCGATCACCACGGTCTTCGCCCCCGCACCTTTAGCCGGCGCCGAGATCACCACCTTTTTTGCCCCCGCCTTGATGTGCGCCCGGGCGTCCTTCGGATTAGTGAAAAATCCCGTTGATTCAATCACCACGTCCACGCCCAGCTTTGCCCACGGCAATTTTGCCGGATCTTTTTCGGCAAATACCGGAATCTCGCGTGTGTTTACTACGATGGCGTTATCTTTTGCACTGACTTTCTTGTCATAATTTCCGTAAGTAGAGTCATGCTTTAAAAGATGCGCCAGAGTCCCGGCATCCGTGATGTCGTTAATTGCCACCACCTGCGTGTCGTGTCGCTCTAATAAAATCTTCAGCGCATTTCGGCCAATTCTCCCGAAGCCGTTTATCGCCACCTTTACCATTTTTACCTCCTAAAAAATCTACTTATGTATATTATAACATAAGTAGATTAAAAATTGCATGCAATTTTTACCGAGCGAAGTGTGCGAAAGCACGGTTTGCTTCCGCCATGCGGTGGCAATCTTCCTTCTTCTTGAAGGCTGCCCCAGTTTCATTATAGGCATCCACAATTTCCGCTTCTAGACGCTTGGCATATGGCATCCCACTTCGAGCCCGTGCCGACTGCACCAACCACGAAAAAGCAAAATGCAATTGCCGATGGCCCGTAATCGGGAACGGAATTTGATAGTTCGCACCACCAACCCGACGAGATTTCACTTCGAAATCTGGCGACACATTCGCAATCGCTTTTTCTAAAACTTCGACCGGATTTTCCGAGTCCAACTTTTTCGCTGCACCCTCAATCGCAGCATAAACCGCACGCTCCGCAACTTGTTTCTTTCCATTGAGCATTGACTTGTTAATTAATCTTTGTACTAGCACCGACTGATATTTACGATCAGGGCTAACTTTACGAGTTAGAGATTTAGTAGTTTTGCGTGGCATAATTACTTATCCTCCTTCTTCGCGCCGTATTTACTGCGGCCTTGCTTGCGACCCTGCACGCCTTGGAGATCCAAAGCTCCGCGCACAATGTGATAACGTACACCCGGCAAATCTGGCACCCGGCCACCGCGCACTAGCACCACTGCGTGCTCCTGCAAGTTGTGACCTTCGCCACCAATATATGCCCAAACCTCTTGACCATTAGTCAAGCGCACACGAGCTACTTTCCGCATCGCGGAGTTCGGCTTCTTTGGCGTCTTAGTTGTAACTTTGATACAAACTCCCCGCTTCAAAGGCGCTGCTTTCTCGTAGCGCTTAGTCTTTAGGGTATTTACGATAGACCCCAAAGCCGGAGATTTCGATTTCTTGTGAGCCTTTTTGCGCGGCTTGCGAATCAACTGATTGATAGTTGGCATTAAATGCACTCCTTATTCTTATATATTATATATAGTAGACCACCTACACCATATGTAGCGTTCCAACGGCCAAAAACTGCCATCGAAACACCATATCTAGTGGTCACGACTTGCCAGTTTGCTCACAGCAATCACAAACCAGCTGAAACTCTTACTCCTATTATACCACAAGCGATCTCAAAAGTCTAGCTGTTCATTTTCACTAGATAATCCAATGTCTTTTCAATCGTCAAGCGATTTTTAATATCCATTTTGACATTTGGGTCTTTCAAAGACTTCATCGCTTCCGGAGATTTTTTGTAAACATCTTTTAACTCGGCAATTTTCGCCGCGACCTCCTCATCTGAGGCAAAGATTTTTTCCTTTACTGCCAAAGTCTGCAAAGCCAAAGAGCCCTTTACTCGCATTTCGGCAACTTCGTGAGCTTCCTTTTCCCAGTTCTCCTCCGTCTCGCCGTTAGCTTCCAAAAATTCTTCAAATTCCATCCCTTGTGCAGCGGCGTTGCGACTAATATCGTCACGAATTGCTCGCATTTGATCCTCAATCATGATTTCCGGCGCTGGCACGGTAGACTTTTTGATCAAAGCCTTTACCAGCTCGTCCTTAAACGTCTCTTCCGCTCGGTGTTCGTTCTGTGCTTGCAAATTTTTCTTGATGTCTGCTTTTAACGCGTCCAGATTTTCAAAAGGTCCGCACTTTTTCGCCATTTCGTCGTCAATTTTTGCCTTCGTCACTTCATTCACTTGTTTGACCAAAATTTCGAACACAGTTTTTGCCCCAGCCAAATCCTTCACGCCGTAATCTTTCGGAAAAGTTAGTTTTAGCTCAAATTTATCTCCCGCTTCGTGCCCTACTACGCCGTCTTCAAAGTCAGGGATAAAGGTGTTAGATCCTAGCGTCAATTTAAAATCTTTGGCCGAGCCACCCTTGAAAGCTTCACCGTCCTTTTTGCCAACGAAGTCAATCACCACTTCGTCACCCAGCTTTGCCGCTCGGCGCACCACCTTTTTCTCGGCAAAGGAATTAGCCAGGTTATCCAGTACTTCGTTGATGTCTTTTGCGGTTACTTTTGTTTCGGGCTTTTTCACGCCTAACTTCTTATAATCACACAACTTAATTTCGGGCAAAATATCCGCCGTAGCCGTATATTCCGCCGATTCGCCCGGTACGTATTTTGTCACATTGACATTCGGAATTGCCAACGGGGATTTGGACTCTTTCTTAAAGGCTTCAACCACTGTTTCGCGCACCGCCAAGTCAATCGTCTCCATATTCAGATCATTTTCTGGGATAAATTTCTCTGCTACTTTTGCTGGGACTTTACCCTTGCGGAATCCTTCTACTTTAACTTCTTTAGACAATCTTTCGACTGCTTTCTCCCGCGCCGCTGCTAAATCCTTAGCTTCCAGCGTCACAGTAATCTCTACCCGAGAATCAGAAAGTTTTTTCACTTTGGTTTTCATAATAACTCCTATTTACTACAATTATAACATAATTTTGGGCTGGTTGGTATCCCTAAAGTGGGTCAAAGTAAAGCGCGAACTCGCCCCCAACTTCACATCTGGATTCATAATGTCGTCTGGGTCAAAAATCTTTTTGATCTCAGCATAAAGCTCTTTGCGCGGCTCCGGCATTTCCTCATTCACGGCTACTGCCTTTAGGCGTCCTTCTGGCGTCCCGCCCGTCAATTTACCGCCCTGTCGATCTATCACGTATGCCCCCGCTCTTAGGAAAGTCGTGGCCTTTTTGCTAAAATTATCCGCTTCGAGGTCGAACTTCGGCCTTAGATGATAAATCCCCGTCGCGTAAGACCCATAGAGCGCCAAATCCAGGTCCAATTTCTCTGCCAAAACCTTCAAATCTCGCAAAAACCCTTCGATATTATACGACGGCAAATAAAAATCTGTCAAAATCGGTACCCGCTCACCATTTTTCACGTACCCCAGGTAATTGACCAGCGAATTTTCAAACTCGTTCAGAGTAGTTTTATTGTCCGGCTTTTCAAAGATGAACTTTGTATTGCGTGGCAATTTTTCCTTGAGCAACATGATTTTTTTGATGCGACTATTCGCTCGTTCCGCAAAACTTGCAAACACCACGTAGCCATCTTCTAGTCGTTTAATCACGCCGTCCAGATTTTTGCCCGTTTCCCGTGCCTCGCGAATAATCCTCAAATCATAAAAATCTAGTTTTTCCGGCTTCAATTCCTGCACTTCTTTCATATAACGTAGTGCCGGTCCAATTTCTTTAAAAGTTGCCACTACGCGTTGCGGCCGTTCTTTCATCGGCGTTGCTCTCAAAATTACCTCCGAAATTATACCTAGCGTACTCTGTGCGCCAAAGAACAGCGGCATCAAATCCAGGGTCTCTTTCATCGGCACTTTAGCAATACCAGGATAGCCCGCAAGAGTGTATTTATCCTCTTCAATCTCGTAGAGCAAATCCCGTTTGTCGTGTACAATTTTAGCAATCTTTTGATAAAGTGCTCCTTCTGGAGTTTTTTCGGCTACTTTCTTCGCTACGGCGTATTTTTTTAAACGATTGGTCTGCAGACATTCCCCGTTCGCCAATACTACTTCTATTCGTTCCACAAAATTCTCAATCCCGCCATATTTGCCAGCGCAATTATCCGCTGAATTATTAGAAATTAGCCCTCCGATAGTTTCGTCGTCGTGCCCATCTACTGGGATCGTCAATCCTGATACCGACAGCGCTGTATTTAGCTCTTTTAGAGTAATCCCCGCCTGTACATGCACTAGCCGCTCTCGCGGGTCAATCTCCAGTAATTTATTTAATTTTTTGGTCGAGACAATAATGCCGTTACTCAACGCTGCTCCCCCGGTATCTCGCCCTGAGCCTCGTGCGGTTACCGCGACCTTGATGTCTTTAGTCGCCAGCTGGTCAAAAAACCGCATCAACTTCCGAATATCGTCCGTAGATTCCGGAAACGCCACAAATTTCGGTTTGATCTTTAACGCCGAACGGTCCGTCGAATACTCTTCCAAAATTTCCGGATTGTCAAAAACATTCCCCACCGTCAGCTGATTCAAATACCTCGCAATTTTCCCCATCCTGCTTATTATTATATCACACCCACCAAAATCCGCAAAAATTTTAGCATGGAAAAGGACGCTTGGGGAAAGGCCTAAAACGTCCTTTTCCGTTAGCGTCCTAAGATTTTTTGAGGTAAAGATCTAGGCTTTCCAGCATTTTCTGAACCTCTTCTAAGGACTTTCGCCCAAATCCTGGTATTTCGCGCAGACGCTCATCTGTCGAGTTTGCCAGTTCCCCCAACGTCGTTATTTTTGCTCCCGTCAAGGGATTTAACGACCCTTGTCGATGGTATAATTTCTTTTTCATAGAGCAAAGAAAGGCCGATCGACTCCCAACTTTCAAGTCCGTAGTCCTCACACAATTTTCTGAGAACCATGTTGTCGGTTCCATATGTAGGAATGTCGACTTTCTTTATGATTTTCACGCACCCCTAGAGGCACGAAAAACCAATTTATGCCCTAATTATAACACAAACGGAATAAAAGGTCAATAGCAACACCACAAAATTTAGTCACAATTGCAACCAAATACTAAGGCCGGCATTAAGTTGCCGGCCTCTCACTTTTATGGTATAATCCACTTATGTATTTGTCCAAATCCGAGCGAGAAGAAATTATAAAGTCTTATGATTGCAAAAATCTCATAGAAGACACTCACTATCAGGTTGAGCCTGATACGTGGGTATATCTTTTCAAAGATCCGGGAGGCAAGAAATATGTTCTAATCTCTGCTGATTATATGGACTTCGATTTTGACCATTTTCCTCATCTTCTACGTTTCGACAATGGTGAATTTCGCAAAATTGATTTTATCTTGCAAAAAGAAATTCCGTCGCTCGACACGAAGAAGACGTCCCAGAGCATCCTATTTGAATACGCAGACTAATGAAGCAGCAAGAAAAACCCCGAGATTGAGGGCGCTGGGAGGGCGCAAACCGTCTCGGGGTCATGTCCCGAGTTAGTAGAGGCCAAAAGATGCCGCTCTCCTCGGGTGTTTTTCTGTTTAATTGTTGCTAGGGCCAGTGCATCTGGACCTCCTTTCCTGGAATTTTACTTCCAGAGTAGCCCGCCGGGCTTATGAATCGGCATTGATTCATAAAGACCTTTGGTGGTATTGTGCTTGTTCCTAAATGTTCCCTTAGCGAAATACCATCCCTCGGGATAGGTGAGTTCGCTCGGTTCCACGTAGGAGACCAGGACGCCATTGGGGTCGCTGCACATGCCGAAGGGGTCAAGTTTGGTGTAGATAACCTCCCCCGGGTTGATGGCAGCCAAAATCTTGGCTGCCAGGCGAATAGAAAAATCCGCCGTTTTTAGTGTTTTCGTCGTCTCCACGATGACTCCTCTCTGGGCTTTACGCCCAATCGCCTAAACAACTAACCTAACAGATTTGAAAACTGCAAAGCAAAAACTCTTGCTCCATCTTTATATTATAGCATACATGCTTATTTTTGTCAATAGTAATACAATAAAGTCTGGATCTGGTGCCCGGGACAGGAAGACGCTTCGCTGGCGCTCGCTATCCGCCTTCGGCGGGCGAACCTTGGGCTCGCTTCCTGTCGCAGAAATTACAGAAATAAAATTAGCCCTAAAGGGCTATTTTTATTCCTGTGGTGCCCGGGACAGGAATCGAACCTGCAAGCCGTGAGGCACATGCTCCTAAGGCATGCGTGTCTACCAGTTCCACCACCCGGGCATGTAGTAATTATAGCATAAGACGCACAAAAAGACGAGCCGGTCGAGCTCGTCTTTCTGGAACCAATTTATTTCTCTTTGGCTGCAGCCATTTTCCGTGAAACCAAATACGTCACCAATGTGCCGGCTAGCAGTGCGATCGGCAAGAACTCTTCCGGACCAGTGCTTGGCATCTTGTCGTTGCTGCCAGCGGCACTGTTAGCCGCGGTATTAGAGCTAGTTTTGCTGCTCGTACTGCTATTTGAGAGGCTTCCCACGCTTGTGCTGTTCGTGCTCTCAGCCTTAGTCTCTTCTTTATTCTCCTCGCTCTTCGCTTCTTCCTTGTTCTCTTCGCCCTTCGCTTCTTCTTTTTGTTCGTTCTCCGTAGTTTGTGACGTAGTAGTCTCAGCCACCGTCGCCACGTTATTGGACGATTTCTTCGTCGCCACCACAATAATCGCCACAATCAAAATCAAAATCACTACCACCGCTACGGTCGCGACTGCAATGATCTTTCGGCGTTCCTTTTTATCCGCCTCATCTTGATAATACATAGTTAATAAAACTCCTTATGCCCCCATTATATCACACTTTTGCTAAAAATGCAAGCTTATGTCTAAAAAATAATTAACAAGAAAAAACCGGAGCTAGGGGGAGTTTGCGGCCCCTATAATGCTCCGGTTTTTTGTCCCTTAAGGGGAATTTGCAGACTGGCTCTACCAGTAGTGAACAGCCATCTGGTTGATGGCGTCCAGGCAGAGTTCCCAGTTCTCGGCAAACGGCTTCGTCAGTTCCTTCGGCCATCCTTCGACCCTACTCGACCCCGTCGCGATAAAACGATACATCGCGTCGTAGTTTTGCAGGTTGTTGCGCTCGAACATTTCCTTGCGTCGCCTCAGGAAAAGGTTCACCATCGAAGGATAGGCAATCCCGCCACGCTTGTCTTGCGTAGCGCCTTTGTCCAGGCCAAAGCGTACCAGCAACGGGTGCAGAGACTTCGTCATCTGCTCGAAATGCCATTTGCCGGCCAGTTCCAGAGGCAGGGCCAAATGCTCACGCCCCTTCAAAATGCCCAGCGGACCACCACCGATCCGAATTGCGTTTAGTGCTCGGCCCTTGTGGACCTCCTGGAAGATCGGGTAGGCCATCTTGGCTTGCCGAGCGCAGTTCGCGAGGTTGATTTCGTCCCACAGCTCTTCCGGCATCTCATAGCCTTCACCTTCGAGCAAAGTCGCGAAATTGTCCGGCATCTTCTCTTCGGGCACTTCTTCCTCTGCGAGCCCCTTCAGGAACCCACGCACGGCCGCCTTCACGACCATCTGTTCAAAGCTATACTGAGACCAATCCTCCATTTCTTCCGCCATCTTGCCCAGTTCCAATTCCATGATTTCCTCTACCATTTCTATTCCTTTCTTCTAGAGGAACTAATACCAAACCTTAAGAAACGATTTAAAACTCCACATAGTGACCGTCAAAACATAATCGCTATGATAACCACCATTATAGCATACTTAGCGCAAAATGTCAATGCTTACATCACTTTTTGGCGTAAATGGAAATCGTCGCTCCTGCATATTGATGGGATTTTTCCAAAGTCAAACCCGGCAAATCGGGTGCTTCCCCGGGGTGAGACAATGCCAACACCCCCTCATCCGCCAAATACTCTGTCAAGTTTTCGATGTCTTCTACTTTAAAGTCATCATAGGGAGGATCAGCAATAATCACGTCCACTTCTTCGGGAAAGGTCTCCATGGCCATCGCCATTCGCGGGTCCAGCGCCACACCTTTGTTTTGTATAAATTTTTCATAAAAAGCGCTCACTGCGCCTCGGTAAAACGCTACTTGCTCCTCCTCAATCCCTAGCGACATGCAGTTCATCACGATCGTCCGCATGGCTATATGGCCTTCTTCCACGAACAATACTTCGTCCGCTCCCCTAGAGAGCGCCTCTATCCCCAGCGCTCCGCTTCCGGCGTAAGCGTCCAGAACCTTCGCACCCGGCAAATAGTCGTTTAGCATGTTAAACAATGCGATTTTTTCGCGCGACCCCATCGGATGCGTCCGGTCGCAGTCCGGTGATTCAATATTCCGCCCCTTGTAAACCCCTGAAGTAATTTTAATTCTTGCCATTTTAATTTAAAGTAGTTATCTGTTGATATCGATTAATCCCCGCCATTAACTCCTTATATTTTAGCATATTTTCTGGATCCTTCAGAAAATCCGCCACATCTCGCTGCGCCCGGTGAATTAGCTCCGTATCCGAAAAAGTCGCAATCCGGAGATCCAGTGCCCCGTGCTGCAAAGCCCCGTAAATTTCCCCTGGGCCACGTAATCTTAAATCCACTTCAGCCAGATGAAAACCGTCACAAGATTTTTCTAGCTCCAACAGTCGTCGTGACGGCCGCATTTCCCCTGAGGTCAGCAAAAAACACTCCGATGCCACGCTTCCTCGCCCCACCCTACCTCTTAATTGGTGCAACTGCGCCAAGCCGTAGCTCTCGGCATTTTCAATAATCATCAGGGTCGCATTTGGCACGTCCACCCCCACTTCCACTACTGTCGTCGAAACCAAAATCTCTATTTCTCCTCTAGCAAACCGCCCCATAATCTCATCCTTTTCCGCCGGCTTCATTCGCCCGTGCAAAAACTCAATTTTTAGATTTGGAAACATTTTTTGTAGCTTCGCATGGCGTGATTTTACAGAGGTAGTCTCAGCGCGCGGGTCGTCATCGATCGCTTTGCAAATCCAATAAACCTGATTACCCGCTGCCACCGTATCTGCAATTTTGGGATACAACCTCTCCCTTAGCTCAATTTCTCTTAAAATTTGAGTTTTTATCGGCTGCCGCCCCTTTGGCATCTGGTTCAAAACCGATACGTCCAAATCGCCAAATACCGTTAATTGTAGCGAACGTGGAATCGGAGTTGCTGTCATGGCTAAGAGATGCGGCGCTTTCCCATCTGGCGATTTCAGCATCAATTTTTGCCTCTGTTCTACCCCAAAACGGTGCTGCTCGTCAATTACCACTAGCCCCAGTTCGGCGAACTCTGTATCATCAGTTAGGAGTGCGTGTGTGCCAATCACCAAATCCCACTCACCGTCACGAATCTGTTTTTTTAGCTCCACCTTCTTTTTTGTCGCCCCAATCAGAAGCGTTACTCTCACCCCTAGCGGCTCCAGCAATTTAGTCAGTCCCTCATAATGTTGTGCAGCCAAAATGGCCGTCGGGGCCAGCAGCGCCACCTGTTGCCTGCCTATCACCGCTTCATATGCGCTCATCGCCGCCACCATCGTCTTCCCCGACCCCACGTCCCCCTGCAGAAGCCGGTTCATCGGTTTAGGCTTCTCCATATCCTGAAAAATCTCCCAAGCCGCCTTTTTCTGCGCCCCCGTCAGCTCAAATGGCAATTTCCCTAAAAACTCCTTGATTTTAGTTAGGTTAAAGGGAATTTCTGCGGATTTTAACTTTTGATTCTCACGTTTATTTAATTTTGCCGCCAAAATCAGTTCAAACAGCTCTTCATAGGCTAAATATTTACGCGCCCTTTCGGCCGATTTAGCGGAACTAGGAAAATGCGTCTGGAATAGCGCCTCGCGCCTCGTCCCAGACCGTACCGACGGCAAAAGATCTGGCACTCCGCTAAATTTATCTCGCGACTTAGCCATAATTCGCCGAAAATCGGCCGATTTCAACGCTCCGTGCGCCACGTAGATAGGGCTTAGGCCCGCGTGGGGGTCAATATCGGCTACTTCGGCCGCCGAGGGCGAGATTAGGCTATAACGGCCATTTTTGAACTCAAAATTCCCCGTGAAAAAATATTCTTTCTCTGGTAAAAACTGTTTCAGGCGGTAACTCTGGTTAAACCAAACCACTTTTACCGCCCCGGTTTTGTCTCTAATCACCCCCTCTGTTATCGACAGATTACGTCGTTTCGCTCGCCTAGTAGACAAATTTTCAATTTTACCCCTGATCACCACTTTGCCGGGACGCATTTCGGAAATAGAGGTCGGTGCCGCATAATTTTCGTAATCTCGCGGCAAATTGTAAAGCATATCTTTTACAGTTTTGATGCCATATTTGCGCAAAATCTCCGCCGTTTTCGGTCCCACCCCAGTCAAATCTTCTACCGCACCAGGCCAATTCATGCTCGCCCCGAATGTTCTTCGCGCCATTTGGCGATCTCGCCATGATTACCAGAAAGTAACACTTCCGGTACTTTCATCCCCCGAAAATCCTCCGGCCGGGTATACTGCGGATATTCTAAGTTGTCCCCATCAGAGAATGACTCAATTTCTGTCGATTTTTCGCCCCCTAATACCCCTGGTATTAGCCGCACTACACTGTCGATGATAATCAGCGCCGGTAGCTCCCCGCCCGTTAATACATACTTTCCTAGAGAGATTTTATAGTCTACTATCGAGAGTATACGCTCATCATACCCCTCATAATGCGGACACAAGATAATATAATGGCCTTCCGGTAATTCTCTGGCCTTTTCTTGGTTCCAGATTTCTCCTACAGGAGTCGGCAAAATAACTTTGGCCTCGGAGTCGCGTGCCTTCACACTCTCAATCGCAGCAAACACCGGCTCACATCTGAGCAACATCCCGTCTCCACCCCCGTATGGCGTATCATCCACCGACTTATGCGGCCCCAACCCAAAATCCCGCAAATTCACTAATTCAAATTCCGCCAGCCCCTTTTCCGTAGCCTTCCACATCATCGAGGTCTTCAAATACGGCTCCACCGCCTCTGGAAACAATGTGATTATAGTAAACTTAATCATAATCCTCCACCAGAGTGAACTCTTTACCCGCGATAGAAATAACCGAATCCGGCTGCGCCCCCATAGAGGTTAGCTCCCCCCGGATACCAAATTTTTTCATAATATCCCGCAGGCGGTTCACAGACGCGTAATTATTGAGATCCGTCCGCCGAGCGAACTTCTCAATCTTCTCCCCTGTCACCACAAACTTATCATCCACCTTCTCCACTTTCCAAGTATCTCTTAGCAAATCGTCATTTAGTTTTATGGTCGGCAATTCTTCTTTGGTTTCTACTTCTTTGATGATTTCTTTCTTATTTTCAACTTTATCTTTCAATTCTCTCAGCAAAGTATCCAAGCCCTGGTGCGCACTAGAAGAAATCGCCAAAACTTGCGCCTCCGGATTTTTTGCCAAGATGGTCGCCATCTGCATCTCAACAATCTCCGGATCTACGCCTTCGCATTTTGTCAGAGCCACTACTTCCGGACGAGTAGCCAAATCGGAATATTTCTCTAATTCTCTCCGAATCGTCGCATATGCCTCTCCCGCATCATCATTATAAACATCCACCAAATGCAGAAGCACCGCTGTTCGGTCCACATGCCGGAGAAACGCGTGCCCCAGCCCCTTTCCCTCGCTCGCCCCTTCGATCAGCCCCGGGATATCAGCGATCAATAAATCTCGCCCATCAATCGTTGCCACCCCGAGATTTGGCGTAATAGTAGTAAAGGCGTAATCAGCAATCTCTGGCTTTGCATTAGAAACGACTGACAAAAAGGTAGATTTACCGGCGTTTGGCAGCCCTACCAGCCCCACATCGGCCATAGACTTCAGCTCCAGCTCGGCTTCAAACTCTTCGCCCGGTTCCCCCACTTCGGCTACCACCGGCGTCTGTCTCGTGCTGGATTTGAAATGCGCATTGCCAAACCCACCCGCGCCACCACGAGCAATCACGGCTTCTTGCCCATCCTCGGTCAAATCTGCGATAATCTCCCCATTCTTTTTTACAATTGTTCCCACGGGCACATCAATAACTAAATCACGACCGCTCCGGCCAGCTGCTCGCTGCCCCGCCCCGTTTTTGCCATTTTCCGCCGTCAAAATCGGCGTAAAACGAAAATCTACCAAAGTGTTAGTATTGCGATCCGCTCGAAAAATAATACTCCCGCCGCGTCCACCATCACCCCCGTCTGGCCCGCCTTTTGGGATGTAGATCTCGTGCCGAAAAGAAACAGCCCCATCGCCACCTTTCCCAGCTTTCAAACTCACTTTTGCGGTATCGACAAACATAATCTTATTATATAATGAAAAAGACCATTTTGCAATGGTCTTTCCCGCGCTGATGCGCGCCCACCCGTGGGGCACATTGGTTTGTTTTAATCCGCTGTTTGTTTTAATGTAAGTCTCCACACTCCACTAAGAAATCAGTGGAACCCCTGTGAAGCGTACCAGCTTAAATCTATCATAAAGCATAAACGCTATGTTGTCAAGACTTTTTTCACAAAAAGTCTTGGAACGTCCCAAGGGGTAAACAAGACTTTTTCACAAAAATCACAAATTTTTTAGTGGATGTAATTAAAATTCCCCACCGCGCTTGCCGGGATCGTCGAACGAATTACTCGGTAAGGAATGCCATAGTTCATCTCTGTCACCACAATCGAACCATCAGGATTGACACTTTCCACATATCCTACATGCCCCGCCCAACCAGAAGAGGTCTGGAAAATTGCTCCCGGCGCCGGTGTGCGGTTTACCACGTAGCCATAAGAAGGCGCCGTGTAGGCCCAAGAATTCGCATTGCCCAACATAGATGGCAAATCTTGGCGCTTATACCATGCCCATTGCGTACATTGCCCTGCTCCGTATGGACCGCCTAAGCCATAGAAGTACCCCACTACCTCAATATTCTGCCGCTCGGAAGTGCTACCTAGATAGGTATAAGTATAAGTAGTCGTCGCCACAGTGGTAGTAGGCGCCGTATAAGTCGGTCGCGGCGCTACGTATTCCGGCCGCTCCGTCTCTGGCAAAGAACCATCTTTAATCACGATCTTTATCCCCTCTGAAATCCCCGACATTTCAAGGTCGTTCATCGCAATAATTTCAGAAGTGTTAGAGCCATATTTTGAGGCAATTGATTCAATAGTGTCCCCAGCCTTTACCGTGTAGACAATCCCTGACGTACTTGGGATATAGAGCGTCGTCCCTACTGCTACATCATTAGTTTTTAGCCCGTTAGACCAACGAATCTGGTCCGTCGACACCCCGTATTTGGCCGCTAAAGTATCTAAACTTTCCCCGTCAGCCAGAACGTGCTCGATTACTCCGCGCGAGGCATCTACGCTAGTCAGAGACGGTTTTTCTAGTTTTCCGGCCGCCGTCTGCCCCGAATCATACATCGTGGTTGTCACCACGTAATTAGAGGCCACGTCTGCTGCGCTGGCTAGCCCCAGCGCATCAGAAAGATCTGCTACCATGTATAGCTCAGACATTTGGTCCACCGACACATCATAGCCATTGGCAGCAAAACTATCTAAACTTAGGTTAATATCGGCATTTTGCTTGTCCACTGAACCTAATGCCACTAAACCTAACGTCAACACCGCTACCGCTACATACGGAAGCGCCCCCTGAAAATTTTTCAAATCTAATTTCTTGCGTTTACTCATAACGAAACTGAGCAGAGGTTTTGGCAATGGACAGCCGCGTTCTGGAGATGCTCATCCTCTGTATAACTATAATACATCAAACCGTCATCTCCTGTCAAGAAGTAAAGGTAAGAGGTATCAGTTGGCTGCGCCACCGCCAGCAGGGCTTCTATCCCCGGATTCGAAATAGGCCCACAGGGTAAACCTTGGTAAAGTCGCGTGTTGTAGCATGAGTCTACGCTCACTGCCCCCACATTGTCACCGTAAACCTGTCTATAAGGGTCCACTACATCTAGCGCGTAAGACACTGTTACGTCGCTCCCCAGTAACATTCCGTAATTCAGACGCGTCAAAAATACCTGTGCCACTGTCGGCATATCAGAGGCAGTGGCTTCTTTTTGTACCATAGAAGCTAGTGTAATTCCCTCATAGAGCGACAGCCCCTGCGCTGCATAGCGCGCCTCCAAATCGTTCTCGGCGATTACTCGTCCCATCCCCTCAAGATATGTTTTGATCACCTCTTCTACTGGGGTGCCCCGATAGAATTCGTGCGTCTCACCATAGAGATAGCCTTCCAATGTCGCCCCCGTTGGCCGCCCCTTCAAAAAAGCAAAATCATAATTAGCCTCGAGCGCTTGTTTTACCTCTGTGGCCGAATACCCCACCGCAATCAGATTTTTCTCAACATCAAAAATCGTCTCCCCTGGCCGAATCGTAAAGTTAAACACATCCGCTTCCATCTGCGCCTCTTGCTCGGCCACCCACTCCTGATACGCCAAATGCCGCTGTTCTTTAATAAAGAGTGCTACCCCAGTCGCAATTACCCCTAAAATCAATAATATCGCCACCCCAGAAACCCATTTTGTCGCTGTTTTCATCTTATGTTTTGCCTTTTTGGTTTTTAATTTCACTTTGTCAGATTGTTTTTTGGTCAAATTCGCTGCCGTATCTCTAGCGTCAGTCACTGCAGATACTACTCCCGCCATCACCCCAGTAGGAACCTCATCGGGGATTTTAGCCTCTGGCACCTCTGAAGGAGCGCTAGTGCTAAAATTTTCCAAAAAATCCTGCAAAATAATCGCCGCTGCCTCAGCATCAATATCACCTTTTTGGTAAGCCCGACCGCTCTTTTTGAGTCGTTCCTCTGCAACTACAGAGGTCAGCGACTCGTCTTGAAACCTAATCTTCGCTCCCGGTATTTTTTCTACCAGTACCTTAGCAAAATTTCGCACAAACAGCGATTGTTGCGTCTCAGTACCTTCATTACTACGAGGTAAGCCCACTACAAAGAACGCAGTGCTATTTAAATTGGCGATTCTAGCAATTTCCTGCCACTCCGAGCCATTAACTTCTACATATCCGACCGGTATTGCGATTCGGGTATCCGAATCAGCTCTGGCTATGCCAATGCGCTTTTCCCCTACATCTAGTCCTAAAATCCGCATCTAACCCCTAATTTTTCTGTTTTTCGTCAGATTTTTTCTCGCTGTCATTCTTTTCGCTGTCGTCATTCTTGTTATCGTCGCTCTGTTCCTTCACCTCGTTGCCATCTTGATCTTTCACTTCAAATTTCACTGTTACCTTATTCGAATCGCCTGGGATTGTCATTACCCACGGATAAGAAGTATCAATAGTTACATTGGATACCCCATAAAGATCGCGAATCTCTCTCTGAGCATCGCCCAAACCTTTGCCCTTGACTTTATCTACTACCTCTGTTTCGGTAATCTTTGGCCCTACGTAGTATTGCGCTTTCAGTTTGGCGCTACCCCCGTTGTCCTTCTGCGTGAAATTCTCGATATAGATGTCCTTCACGTCGTAAACCTTTTGTCCATCAGAGAGATCAGCCTTAGCTTTGATAAAATCTTTCAACTTGTCCTCGTTGATTACGTATACCGTGGCCGTAGTCGTCGCTTTTAGTACTGGTTTTTTGCCATCTGTCACTTCCTGATCCGCCGCCGGAGTAGCTTCGGCATTAGAGGTAGATTGTTCAAAGCTCGTTTCGATGATATAGTATTCGTCCCCGATGCTCTCATAAAGTTTCTTCTTATTCTCCTCTTCGTTTGCCGTGGTCAATTCGCTTTTAGCCTTTTCGATATCAGACTGCTGCACCACCGTCACCGTTTTGTCTGTACCTCCTGCCATAGACTTATCGGAATAAACCCGCACGTTTGCTGTAGTGCTCCACCCCGAAGGTGTAGCCGGAATATTGTAATTAGATCCACCGTTCATCGCCGTTACCCCTACCCGACCAGAAATCAAACACTGGAAATGGCCATCCGTTACCTCATCGTTGGAGTTTTCACAGCTACTCGGTTTACCATCCCAAGATAACGAAGCATCGCTGTTAGACACAAACGATAAGTTATTTACCGTAAACACCGAGCCGGCGTTCACCGCAATCACACCTTTAGCATCGAAATAACCATAAATCACTACGTCACCAGTGGCCTTATCCCCCTGATTTTTCTGCCCCGTAGCCTCGAAATTCACCTCTTGAGTGTTTTCGATCTTTTTCTGTTCCAGATAAAACTTGCCCTCTTTAGCGTCTTCACTGCTCAAAGAATCTACAAAGGTAATCCCTTCTGAAAAATTCTTCGAGTCAGTCTTAATCGCCACCGTGATATCCGCTGCCGGCGCAAACCCGAACGCCCAGATCAAGAACCCAATAATCCCTACTGCACAAATTGCGCCCGCGATGGTTAGTTTTTTGTGCGCTTTTATCCAATTCAATAGTTTATTGCCACCTGACTTTGCTGGCTTTTTCTCCTTTTTGGCAGGCTTTTCGTCTTCCTCGTCATCCTCTTCCTCTTCATCTTCCGGCTCTTCTTCCTCCTCGGCCTCGTGCGACTTGGATTTACTCTCTGTTTTACTATCGTCTGCGGAACTTTCCGACGCGCTTGCTTTCTCGTTCTCCTCTGGCTCCTCTACGTCTTCAATAGTCTGCTCCCCAGCCGCCTCTGCAGTCTCTGCCTCTGGTATCACCGGCGCCGACTGCAAATTTTTGGACACCGGCAGTTTAGTTGCCGCGGCCAATTTTACAATTGACGGATCCGTCGTCACCAGTACTACGCTCTTTTCGGCGCCCGCCCCGGCCTTGCTGATGAGTTTGATATTTACCAAACTCCTAAAAACACCGGCCTTCTTTGGCGGTACCAGTGCGACGATTTTTTCTTTGCTTTTTTCGATTTTAGCAATGATATCTGTGATATCATCTTCGGGTTCGATATAAATCACGTCTTTATTCATATATAAATTTTAACACATTTTTATACGCTTGTGTTAAAATATATATAGATGAAATTATTCAAACGTAAAACCATTTCGGCTGATCCGGCTAATCCAACTGCTGCCGCTAAAACCGGCAACCAGGCTGCTATGTCCGAAATGGCTTTGAAAGTCATCCACGATGGCGTGGTGATTACGGATAAAAACGGCGTAGTCGAATTCATCAACCCTGCCGCCGTTATCATGACTGGCTGTGGCGCCCCCGACAAAGCCGTGGGCTTAGACTACGGCCTCATAATTCGCCTCGAGTCTAAAGAAGGGCGTGAGCTTTCTGATGCCGAAAACCCCCTTATCCAAGCTATGAGCACTGGCCAACCGTTGGAGACTTTTCAAGGCAATCTCATTGTCGGCCAATCCGACAAACGCATCCCTGTCGCTATCGCTGTGCTCCCGGGTGAAGGGCTAAACGGTGACCGCGTAATCACTTTGCGCGATATCGCCAAAGAGCTCGAAGAAGAAGGCGAGCAAACCGAATTCATCTCCACCGCTTCACACGAAATGCGCACCCCCGTGGCCACCATCGACGGCTACCTTTCTCTCGCTCTTAACCCCCAAACCGCCTCGATCGACGAGCGCGCTCGCGGCTATTTAACTGCCGCTCAGGCCGCTTCTAAGCATCTCGGCAAGCTTTTCCAAGATCTGCTCGACGTCACCAAACTCGACGACGGACATATTCGCCCGCGCTTTGTGCCGGCAGAAATGGTTGGTTTCGTAGCTAAAATCGTGGGCGACTACGCCGAGCGTGCTAAAACCGCAAAAATCAACCTCAGTTTTGGCTCGTCCGAGCCTCAAGTTTTGGGCGACACTCGTCGTATTGAGCAAGTGGCCTACAGCTATATCGACGTCAATTTCATGCGCGAAATTTTAGACAATTTGATTGACAACGCCCTCAAATACACTCCCGCCGGCGGTTCTGTCTATATCAACGTTCGAGGCGACGGCGACCGGGTACTTATCAATGTTACCGACACCGGTATGGGTATTTCTTCGGACGACCTCGCCCACATTTTTCAAAAGTTTTACCGTGCTGACAATTCCGACACCCGCACTATCGGCGGCACTGGACTAGGCCTCTATCTAGTCAAACAACGCGCCGAAGCCATGGGGGGTCGCGTTTGGGCTGAGTCGGCCTTTGGCGAAGGCTCGACCTTTTATGTTTCTCTGCCTCGCCTCACTCAAGATGAATATGAAAAACGCATGATCGCTGTTCGCAACCAGCAAATGCAAGCTGCAGCTACGCAACCTGCTCCTGTCCCACAACAGCGGCCTATTCCTACTCCACGGCCCCAGCCGGCTCCTGCCCCTCAGCCACAGCCTCAACCCGTTCTTCAGCCACAGCCAGTCGCTCCGCCTGCTCCACCCACCCCACCTGCTCCGCCGATGCAACCCATTCAACAACCTATTCAATCAAATATCAATCTAAACGGAGAAGCAAAATGAGTAAAATAATGGTAGTAGAAGACGACGCGAGCTTGCGCGAGATTTACAGTATTCGCATCACCGCCGAAGGCTACGAGGTGGTCTCCGCCGGCGATGGAGAAGAGGCTTTAGCCATGGCCGTCCGCGAAAAACCCGATTTGATCCTGAGTGACGTGATGATGCCCAAAATTTCCGGTTTTGATATGCTAGACATTCTTCGCTCTACTCCGGAAACAGCCGGCATTAAAGTCATCATGATGACCGCCCTTTCGGCTGACGACCAACGCGCCCGCGGCGAACGCCTTGGCGCCGAACGTTATCTCGTCAAATCCCAAGTCGGCATTGAAGATGTTGTCAACGCCATTCACGAAGTCCTAGGTGACAAACCTGTTCCAGCCCCGGCTCCCGCCGCTCCTGTCCCCACCGCGGCACCAGCTAACCCTGCGCCAGCTCCTGCCGCTCCCGCTCAAGCCGCCCCGCAACCAGCTCCTCAATCACAGGTAGACCATGCCCAACCCACCAATTCGGCTCAATAAATTTCTCGCCGAACGCCTTGGCGTTTCTCGCCGTGATGCCGATGACTTAATCGCCGCTGGTAAAGTCACTGTGAATGGCCAGGAAGCATCTTTAGGAAATAAAGTAGACAGAACGTCAAAGATATGTTATAATAACAGAACTATCCCCTTTGACACAGAGTATATTTACTTGGCTTTCAACAAACCGATCGGCTACGTTTGCTCCCGTAGGTCTCAAGGCAGTGCGCCCACTCTCTATGAGCTCCTTCCTCCCAGATACCAAAAACTCAAAACCGTCGGTCGTCTCGACAAAGATTCTTCTGGTTTAATTCTCCTCACTAATGACGGTGATTTTGCTTTTCAGCAAACTCACCCTAAATTTAAAAAAGAAAAAGTTTACGAAGTCGAACTCGACAAACCCCTGCAGCCCCTTCACCAACAAATGATTTCCGATTTTGGCGTCATACTTGACGACGGCCCCAGTAAATTCACCGTAATTCGTGACAAAAATCATTACGTTGTGATCTTGCAAGAAGGACGCAACCGCCAAATCCGTCGCACTTTTGCCGCGCTAGGCTACACGGTTGCCAAACTCCACCGCACTCAGTTCGGCAAATACCAACTTAATGACTTAAAGCCAGGAAAATATGCTATAATTAAGACATGAGCACTATTTTGGCGCTAGATATTGGCACGGAATTTGTCAAAGCGGTATTAGCTAAACCCGCCAAAAAAGGCGACCTCGAAATTTTGGGCGTAGGTAAAGCTAGGCAAGTGGAAGGCAATATGCACGCCGGGGCGGTGGCGGATATTCCTGCTGTAGTTTCCGTGTGCGAAGACGCACTAGTCCAAGTAGAGGAGCAAGCTGGTGAACGCGCTAACTTGACCGTTGTCGGTATTGCTGGTGAGCTGATTAAGGGTAATACCACTACTGTAAATTACTCTCGTAAAAACCCCAACAAGCCAATCACTGATGCCGAAATGGAGCAAATTATCCGTAAAGTCCAGCAAAAATCTGGCGAAGTCGCCAAAAAAACCGTAGCACTAGAGACCGGCAACGACAATGTAGAGGTGAGACTGATCAACTCAGCGATTGTCTCTCTAACAATTGATGGATACAAAATCTCTAATCCAATCGGTTTTAAAGGTTCAGATATTGTAATCCAATTCTACACGGCTTTTGCCCCACTTATTCACGTTGCCGCGATCGAAAAAGTCTGCGCAGAATTAAATTTGGACCTTTTGACAGTAGCAGTAGAGCCATTTGCGGTTTGCCGCGCCTGCCTGGGAGATGATATCGAGTCTAGTTTTTCCGGCATTGTCATGGATATCGGCGGTGGCACGACGGACATCGCCGTGGTAGAAGACGGCGGCGTAGAAGGCACCAAAATGTTTGGCATCGGCGGGCGTAGTTTTACCCACCAAATCGCCGAATCTCTGGGAGTAGATTTTGAAACGGCGGAAAACTACAAACTAGACTACGACACCGGCAAGCTAGACGACAGAATCAAGTCAAAAATTGAGACGGCCCTGTCGCGAAACATTTCAGTATGGCTAACCGGTGTAGAAGTAGCTTTGGAAGAATTCGAAAACATCGGCAGTCTGCCACGCAACATCTTACTCTGTGGAGGTGGCGCAGGGCTATCACTTTTACAAGAAACTTTGGCGATTTCCGACTGGTATGAAAGTTTGCCGTTTTCGCGCCGACCTTTGATCCATCTAATTGATGTGGCGGATTTACCAAACTTGATAGCTAAAAAAGATTTCGGTCTAGATCACTCTTTTGCCACAGCTCTCGGTTTACTCCGAGTAGGGGTAGACACTCTTGCGGGCGCCCCCTCCGAAAACAAGCTCCGCGCCAAGATTGCTAAGTTGCTTCAGAACTAGTCTATTCAATCACCGCTTTAATCCGCCGTACCCCAGCTGAGGACGATTCTTCTTTCTTGATCTTAAACTTACCAATTAGCCCCGTATGTTCCACATGCGGACCGCCGCAGACTTCACGCGAGACAGGTTTTTCAAAGTCCCCGATTGTGTAGACGGTCAATTTCTCTGGATATTTCTCCCAGAACTGTCCGTGCGCGTGTAGCTCATTCCGTGCGTATTCTTTATCATATTCGTCATGCACCACCGGCAAATCCGCCTCAATCCACTCATTTACTTGTGCCTCTATCGCCGCCTTCTCCTCTGGCGTCATCTTATGGTCTAGGTTGAAGTCAAAACGCACTCTTTCCGCAGTGATATTAGAGCCTTTTTGGCAAATCGAAGGATCCACTAGTTTCTGCAAAGCCGCCAGTAGCAAATGCGTAGCAGTGTGGTACTTCACCGTCTGCTCGCCGTGGTCCTCCAGACCACCTTTAAACATCCCCTTCGAAGCCGTCTGTGACCGCTCTCGCTGCTCACTCAAGGCTGCCTCAAATTCCTTCAAATAGTTCGGCGTTAGCTCAATTCCTTCCCGGTAGCATTCTTCCACGGATAGCTCCAACGGAAAACCATAAGTATCTTGCAGTTTAAACAAGTCATACCCGGACAACTGTTTTTGTGAAATTTTCTTTAGTTCCCTTAGCCCCCTGTTCAAAGTTTTTCTGAAAACTTTTTCTTCCGTTAGCAACACGTCCAAGGCCGATTCTCGATGTGTCAAAATCGAATCTGGCAACTCTTCGTAATTAGAAGCTACAATCGGCACAATCTCCGATAGAAAGTTGGCCGAAATTCCTAGATCTAACGCCCTAAGAATTGCTCGACGTAGTAGCCGCCTAAGACAATACCCCTGAGTTTTGTTAGACGGCACTAAGCCTTGTGCGGCCAAAAGATACGCGCCCCGAATATGATCGGCAATTACTCGCATCTCGTCGGTGTTATTCTCATAAGATTTGCCGGACATTTCCTCTAGCTTTTTCACGATCGGTTTCATCAGTGAGATCTTAAACACGTCAAACGAGCCAATCGCCGCCGCCGCAATCCTTTCCAATCCCCCGCCAAAGTCCACATTTTTCTTTTCCAATTCAGAAAAGCTCCCGTCTTCATTTCGCTTATATTGCATAAATACCTGATTGCCGATTTCCATAAATCTAGCCCCATCTGACGCCGGATGAGCTTTTCCGTACTTAGCCTCATCTTGCAAATCTGCGCCAAAGTCGTAGAATACTTCACTATCTGGCCCGCACGGGTCGCCAATCGGCGTGGTTTCGCATCCCCCACCCCGACTCCACCAGTTTTCGTGGTCATCGTAAAAGAAAATCCTCTCCCCAGGCTTAATTCCTCGTTTGTCGCCCTCGGCCGCTGTGCCAATTTCTGCAATTTTCGCCTCTAGTCCGGCCTCACGAAACACTTTTTGCCAAATTTTTGCCGCTTCTTCATCTTTCGGGATGCCGTATTTTTTATTCCCAATAAAACACGTCACATAGATTTTTTCCGGATCTAGCCCCACCACTTTAGTCAAAAACTCAAAGAAATTCCGGATCTGTTCTTCCTTAAAATAATCGCCCAAGGACCAGTTCCCCAGCATCTCAAACACTGTGGTATGGCGTGGATCACCCACGTCATCAATATCCTGCATCCGCATCGATGGCTGCGAATCGCATAACCTTTTCCCGTCCTTATGTGGCTCCCCCAACAAATACGGCAAAAGCGGCTGCATCCCCGATCCGGTAAATAAGGTCGTCGGGTCACCCTCCAGCACCAGCGGCGCCGGCTGAATTACCTTGTGCCCATGGGCTTTTTGAAACTCTAAAAATTTTTGTCTAATCTCATTTGCATCCATACGGCAATTATATCAGATTTTACTTGCATTTTTCAAAAATCGTGCTAAAATAAGCTTAAGAATAACTAAAAGGAATTATTATGGCACAAGCAAAAAGAAAAACTACTACCAAAACTGCTAAAAAATCTGGTGCAAGGCGCCAAACTGGCAGCCGCGCCAACACTCGCACCTGCAAAAAGCAGCAACAACAAGGCTCCAATATGTTCTTTGTAATTTCTATGAGCATGCTTGCTGCGACTTTGCTCTTTGCCAACCTTTTGATGATGATTTCTTAGGCGATTATTCCGCCACCTAGACAAATCTCTCCATCGTACAACACGGCACTCTGCCCCGAGGCCGGGCGCTTAACTTTTTGTGCAAATTTCAAAACCTCACCATCAAACGTCGCCGGAATTAGCGGCGCCCGATGCCTAAGACGAACTGACATCTCTTTTTTCATTTGACTTCTAATAAAAACATCTCTCAACTTCAGTTCGTCAGTCCATAGCTCATCGCTATTCAAATTTTTCGACACATACACAATATTATTTTTTACATCTTTCTTGACCACATAATACGGCAACCCGTCATTCACTTCTCCTTCTACGCCATTCAAATACAGCCCATGCCGCTGCCCGATCGTATAAAAAATCACGCCTTCATGGTAACCCAGCACCTTCTCGCTCTCAATTTCTCGTATCTCCCCCGGCTCCATATCGATATATTCCTTCAAAAAATCTTTCATCCCTACTTCTCCCACAAAACACACTCCCATGGATTCTTTTTTATAAGCATTATGCAAACCATGTTTTTCGGCCAACTTCTTCACTTCCGGTTTGGTCATTTCGCCAGTCGGGAAAATCGTATGAGCAAGAGCCTCCTCCGATATGCGATAAAGAAAATAAGTCTGGTCTTTATTCTCGTCCACCGCCCTAGCAAGATCGCCATTTATGGTCCTTGCATAGTGACCTGTGGCAATAAAATCAGCTCCTCGCTCCATCGCCTTTTCATAAAACAGCTTAAACTTGATCTCTTGGTTGCACATGATATCCGGATTTGGCGTATTGCCCGCCCGAAATTCATTTAGCATGTATTCTACTACTTTTTCTCGGTACTCTTTTTCAAAATCCCACACCTCAAAATCAATCCCCAGCTTCACCGCCACTCGCTTCGCGTCCGCCAGATCCTCCGCCCATGGGCACTTCATGCCCGGCAAATCCTGCGACCAGTTTTTCATATATACCCCCACAACCTTATAACCCTGTTGCAGCAAAAGTAGCGCCGCTACCGACGAATCCACCCCCCCACTCATTCCTACATACACCGTCTGCATAACTATATTATACAATATTTTGACACATAAACAAAGGGCAGACTATGGTCTGCTCTTTTGGGGGTGGAGCGCCACGCCTACAAGATGTCGTCGATATCCGTCACGATTTCGTCGATGAACCCGCGCGCCAATGCATCCTCGGGGAGCATGTAAAGCTCCACGCGTTCCAATGCATCGTAATCCACGCCGTTCATATCGCTATGCTTCAAAACGTGAGCTTTTATTACCTCATGTTTGAAGCGCTCGTTGAACTTAGCGCGGTCCTGCATTTTGCCGGCCGAGCCACCAGCGAAAGAGCTACCCTCGTGCATCAAGAATGTCGTGTAGGGCATAGCGAACCGTTTATGGCCGGCGATCCCAATCAGAAACGCCATCGAGCACCATTCTCCCACGTTGATGGTGTAAATCGGAGTTTTCGACGTCTCAATCGCCGATAAAAGTGAAAAGCCCTCCGTAATTTCACCACCTGGAGAATTGATGTAGAGCCGAATTGGCTCGCGCTCGTTGATCGGCAGTCCTTTATCGGCTCGGTTGAAGTCAAAAATCTGCTCGACCAGCTTCCCCGTCATCGACACGCTTACATAGATGCACTTACTCTCGAAATCGAGCGACTCAATCTCCCCGTTGAGATACAGCCTCCTATCTTCCAGCTCCCTCGTTCTAAGAAATTCTTCCAAACTACATTCCACGTTCACGCCAAGCTTAGCCGGCAAAGGCTCCATAGTAGACATAAAACCACCTCCTGATAATTTACTGTTTGCCCACTAAACCTGTTTCTAGTTTACCCCTAAAATCAAAAATCATCAAGCGCTAGGGTTTTCGTCAACCCGCGCACGTTCTTTCGTCACCACCTCATTGATAATCCGAGCAGCTGCATGCATTTGCTCGGCATCACTTAGTTCGCCCAAAGACAGCCGTAAAGAACCGGCTATTTCAGAGTCAGACAAACCAATTGCCGCCAGTACATGCGAACGCACGCCCTTCGACGCTGCGCACGCTGCCCCCGTCGCTACGTATACCCCTCGCTCTTCTAGCAAGAAAACCAACCTCTCCGCATCTAATCCATTATAGCACAAAACAGCAAAATTGTCAAGCGTATGCTTTTTATTGATCAGCTCATACCCCTGTAAATCATCTAATAAAATTCGCTTTAACTCACGATACTTTAGACGATTGCTTTTGATATGTTTTTTAGCTTCAGTTGCAGCTGCCGCAAAACCAATCACCCCTGACACATTTTCTGTGCCGGAGCGTAGACCCTGCTCCTGTCCGCCCCCAACTACCAGAGGTCGCAACCTGGCATCATGCGAAACGTATAGTGCTCCCACCCCCTTTGGCCCATACACCTTTGCCGAATTCAAAGTTAAAAGATCCACTCCCAATCTTGCTACGCTAATATCCATCAAATTCAGCGCCTGCGAAGCATCCGAATGCAGTAGTAGTTGCCGCTTCACCCCTCGCTTCATCCGATCCATCTTCACTTCCCGAATTATCGCTGCCACTTCCGCTAAGGGCTGGATCGTCCCCAGCTCATTGTTGCAAAGCGACACCGAAATCATTTCAGTCTCATCTGTGATTTTACCCTTGAGATCCGCCAGGTCTATCACTCCAGATGACAAGACTTTGACAGCAGCACCACCGAGAGATTCCGCCACGCACCGCACCGAATCATGCTCGGTTTCGAGATATAAGACCGCAGCCTTACCATGGTTGCGCCCCACCACCGTAAACGCCAAATTATTCGCTTCAGTCGCCCCAGCGGTAATTACGATATCGGACCCTTTCGCACCGACACAATGCGCAATCTCATTTTTTGCTTGCTCATAGTCAGCTGCCACGCTTTTCGCTGGTAAATACGCCGCACTCGGATTAAAAAACTCCTCCGCAAAATACGGCTTCATCGCCTCCAAAGCTTTCCGGCATACCGGCGTCGCCGCCGCGTGGTCAAGATAAATCATAAAAATATTATAACAGAATTACGCCTATTCTGCAACAAACTTATACTCTGCTCCGTCTTCCGTTGTCAAAGTCAAAACCTTCCCACCCTGATCCAAATTATAAGTATATTCATCCTCCAGGTCATACAGCCAATCCGTCTCAACCAGCAATTTATCGTCCTTGATCGCCCACTTAAAATCATAATCATTAGTATGGTTATTCGTGGTCAAAGTCCCTTTGCCAATCTCAGTAAAATCCCACACTACGCCAGGCTCGTTCTCCAAAGTCCAATTCCCCGCCGTCACCAAAAAGTCTCCGTCTGCGGCCTTGTTCGCCTGCATGATATTCAAAACCAAAAAAACCACGCCCACCACTAGCGTGATCAAACCAATCACCAGCACGCTTATTGAAATAATTTTTCTCTTTTTATCAGGCCCTTTAGATTCAATTTGGGTTTTCTTTGCGGCCTTTTTTGTTGGCTCGCCTTCAAACGCCGCCGCGAGCTCCGCGTTAGTGATCTTGCTCATAACTCTATTTTAGCAATAGAGTTTTGTTTTGACAAGGTTTAGATAAGAATGCGCCGCTTTCCGAAAGTTGTTTAGTTCCTCGCCCTCAATTTTCTCGTAGTTGCCTTTATTCGCTCGCTTAAACACCCCTGTCGGGCGTACTTCGTATCGCACTGTCAATTCTTGCCAGGCCCCAAAATTATCTACCCAACTCTCGTGCCAAATCCATACATTTTTGCGTGCTGCAAAAAACTCTCGCTGGTGACCCACCGGGATTGGACCAAACAATGTCCGTCCCAGCGCCGATTCGGCATTTATCAAATCATCATAACTCAGCCGATTAGTATAAGTTGATCGAGCTTTTTTCGGCTTTAAGAATTTTCGGCGCGGCATGCTTCAATCTCCTCTGCAATTTGACTAAGTTCCCGGTATATTTCAAAAGTATCTTTAGTAGCTTCAAAATTATAGGCCTCAGCTCTAGCAAAAGACGGAACTTTAAAACCGGAATAACTTGCTGGCATTTTTCGTAGTCTCCTTCTCTATAATCTCGAAGTCTAGCTCTAATTTTTCGCTTAGCCATTCGGCTATATTGCGAATATAGGCTGACTCGTTAATTATACCACGGAACGGCTTTGGTGTCAAGAAAGGAGCATCCGTTTCCAAGAGTATTCGCTCTAGCGGCGGCGTCGGCAAAGTTGAATATGTCGCCAAACCGTTTACTCCCACATAAAAATCTGTCTCTGTCAAAATCCGTTTCAGTACTTTTTTATTGTCCGTGAACGAATGCACTACTCCGCGCACCTCCGGAAAATTCGCTACTACCGGAAAAAAGTCGTCAAATGCCTCGCGCACATGAAAAGACACCGGCAGGTCATTATCTACCGCAAGCTGCAGCATCTCCTCAAACAACCGTATCTGCGCCTCTCGATCATACCCCTCGTAGTGGTAATCCAACCCCACCTCGCCAACGGCGACCGGGGGGTTGACAAGTCCCGCTGAAGAAAAAGTAGATTCAAACCCATTAGCGTTTTCGGGATGTATGCCGTAAGTCCAATACACTCCGTCATGCCGAGAAGCAAACTCACGCGCCGCCAAAGAATCCTCATCCGACGTCCCAATGCAAATAATTTTTTCTACCCCATTTTGCCGCGCCCGCCCCAACATCTCGCAGGCCTGCTCTTCGGAAAAAAATTCTCGGTCGTGCAAATGACAATGTGTGTCTATCAACATATCTTTATTTTATCACAAAAAATTTAAAGCCCCCGCAAAGGCAGGGGCTTACTAGAATAAGGCGGCTTACCAGGGTCGCGCGAGAGTTTCACATCGGCAGAGTTTATGCAACTAAAGCTTTTACCAGTTGCTCTGTTTTAAACTCGAACTCCGCGAAGTCCATTTCTCTGTAACGAGAATCTGGCGCTAGCTTTGAACGTTCCGGATCGGTGCAGTTCTCAGCCAGATGGCGTTCCCGTCTGGACAAGTCCCAATAGTCATAAATGGCGAAATCCGAACTCATCGAATCTTTATAACGCTTAAAACTATACTCGTCCAATCCGTGTCCGCGCAGATCCAGCATCCATTGCCAACCGCAGTAGTCAAAAACCACGTATGCGGAGTAATAGCACTGCCCTACTCCTCGGTCATAACGTTCCGCCCAATGTATTTGGGCATTTCCGCTCCCTTTTGCTCCGAGGGCATAAAGTACCAAGTACCCCATCGGTCGCGTAAAGTCACCGAGTCCGTCCCACGCCAGTTCCCATACTATGCCTTTTTCCAGACATTTTGACACCGGTCGTTCGTAAAAATACACCGGCTCAGTCGCTTTCAAAAGGTATTCTAATGCCGCTCGCCGTTTTCTCCTTGCTATGCTTAAACGTACTTCGTGTATCACCAACGCTATGACTACGACAGCAAAAACCGTTATCGCCGTTGCAGTTGCTAGTACCGTGAAACCCATCTTGCCACCTTTCTATCAATGTACTGTTTCCCCCACCAAAACTAACTCCCCTAATTATACCACACTTAAGCTAAAAAGTCAATTATCGCCGGTTTTCCCGTTTTCGTTTTACTGGGTCTAATTGCCGTTTGCGGAGCCTCAAAGATTGCGGTGTCACTTCCAAAAGTTCATCATCTAGCAAAAAGTCCAAACACTGTTCCAAAGACAGTTGCGTATGTGGCGTTAGCTGAATCGCTCCGTCTGAAGCGTGAGTTCGCATATTCGTCAGTTGTTTTTCTCGGCACACATTGATATCCAAATCATCTTTTTTGTTGGACAGACCAACAATCATTCCTTGATACACATCCACTCCGGGCGGAATATATAAAATTCCTCGTGCCTGTGCCGAATCCAGCGCGTAGGCTGTAGACTTCCCGGCTTCCGCAGCGATCAAAGCCCCGTTTCTTTCTGGCTTGTATTTCCCTTCCACCGGCCGATACCCCGAAGGGATAGAAGACATCAGCACCGTCCCCTTAGTTGCCGTCAGCAAATTATTACGTAGCCCAATCAACGCCGCCGTTGAAATCTCATATACAAACCTAGTTGAGCCACTTGTCGTCAAATCTTGCGATCTTAGCTCGGCTTTACGCACCCCTAACTCTTGCGACACTGCTCCCACGAACTCCGGCGCCACCTCGATTGTCAAACTCTCAATCGGTTCGCACTTCTGTCCGTCAATCTCCTTGTAGACTACTTCTGGCCTCCCCGCTTCTAGTTCGTAGCCCTCCCGCCGCATCGTCTCAATCAAAACCGACAGATGTAGCTCCCCCCGCCCTGAAACCTTGTAGCCCAGGCCATCTGGCTGAATTTTTAAAGCGATGTTGGTCTCCAACTCTTTTTCCAGTCGCTCTGCAATTTGCCTAGAAGTTGTAAATTCCCCCTCACGCCCTTTAAGCGGCGAAGTATTTGGTCCGATATAAATAGACAAAGTTGGCGCTTCTAACTCTATTGTCGGCAAAGCTTCCGGGTTTTCGCCGGTAGCGATTGTATCGCCAATATTGGCTTCCGATACTCCCGTAATTGCCACAATGTCCCCCGCTATCGCCTCCGGTACCTCTTCCTTCCCCAATCCTTTGTAAACAAACAAGTTATCAATCTTGCTGTTTTTTGTTTCTCCCCCGTGCATAATTTTTACATTCTGCCCTTTTTTCAACTTGCCACGAAAGATCTTGCCAATGCAATATTTTCCTAGATAATTATCTGCCGCTAGTGCCGCCACCAACAGCTGCGCTGACTCCGCATCAGAATCCACCGAAGGCGCCGGAATATCATTTATGATTGACTCAAAAATTACTTTGAGGTCATCGTCTAGATCGGTCGTACGGCCAGCCCTGCCTTCGCGCGCTACCGCATAATACACCGGATAGAATAACTGTGATTCGTCCGTCGCTAGCTCCAAAAACAAACTTTCAATCTCGGACAAAACTTCCTCAATCCGTGCCGCCGGTTTGTCGATTTTATTGATAATTACTACCGGCCTTAAATTCAGCTCCAAAGCTTTTTGCAGTACAAACTTTGTCTGCGGCATTGGCCCCTCTTGTGCGTCTACAATCAAAAACACTCCATCCGCCATGTTCAGGGTTCGTTCCACTTCACCCGAAAAATCCGCATGCCCCGGCGTGTCAATAATGTTAATTTTATATCCATCATAATGTACACAAGTCTGCTTAGCGGTAATTGTGATTCCTCGCTCGTGTTCCTGATCCATCGAATCCATGATCAACGTCTGTTGCATTTCTGCCTGGTTATCGCGAAAAGTATTAGATTGCTTTAAAAGCCCATCCACCAGCGTTGTCTTACCGTGGTCTACATGAGCAATAATCGCTACGTTGCGTATCAAGTCCTTATTCAAAGTCATAGACAATATTTTACCATAAACTTATCAAAAGAGCAACCTATAGCCTCCCTGTATTTGGAGCTTTGGGCGGCGAAACAAAAACGTGTGTCAGCTCTACCGGCTCGCCTCGCATATCATCACCTAGCGGGGTCAAAGTTATCACATTATCCGCCGGAGCCTTTAGTCCTGAAATCACCACCGCATTCCCCTCTGCTATCCCCAAAATTTTCCCATTTAGCGCCACTAAAGTTCGCGTCCCCGTAGTCGCAAAATCCACTCTTACCGCCTCTTCGCTTACCGACTCCGCATCAAAGACCTCTAGCGTCGGCAAAACTGTAGGCGCTGCCGTTTCTTCTACTCGCGGCAAACTGTCATATCTCGCCATGATATAATCCGTCAACAGCGACAGCTCGTCCAGATTTGTCACCACTTTACCATCTGTCTGCTTCGCCATTTCAGTATAATATTCCGCCGTATATTCATTAGTGATTATATAAAAATTCACCGGGTCAATGCGTTTGCTTAAGTTTATCACCTCATCGAAAGTTATTCCGTCTCGGTCTGGTGCCAAAAAGTTCGCGTCCGTCAGAATCACCAAAGATTTAGTCGAGCCTTGCTTCCAATTCAAAGCCTTCATCGTATGAAATGCTGCCGACAATAACGATTCGTCAAAATCATCTCCGCCTTCCGTCAAAATCGTCTCTAGTTCATTTTGGAACACTTCCAATGTACACGTCTCAAAATCACAGTGTTTGTGCAAGTCATACGGGTCGTCCAAATCCCGATAATCAAACAAAGCCACTCGTCCGCCAGATTCTAAAGTCTCTGTCGCCAGTCTCAAAGCTTCAGCTTTGTACTTATCAATC
The DNA here is from genome assembly GCA_017514025.1 of Candidatus Saccharimonadota bacterium. Lineage (GTDB taxonomy): Bacteria > Patescibacteriota > Saccharimonadia > Saccharimonadales > Saccharimonadaceae > Nanosyncoccus. Next base: position 76,938 of record JAFWLB010000003.1, read on the forward strand.
ATGCCAGACATTGAGCCAGTCGAATCTAACAAAATCGCCGTATCATGTGGCGACGCCACTCGATTTGGTAGTTTGAAATACTGCGTTATCTTGCTAAAAATCACTCGCGAAGCGTCTTCATACAAGTTTTCTCCTACATAGCCCGTGTGGTCGCTGATACTCAAATGCGAACTACAAAAAATATCGCGTCTGTTACACCAAGTCCCCACTTTGCCCGCCAAAGCCTCCGGCTCATACGGAATATACGCACCAAGTAGTCCCTTGTAGGCCTGACAATCCGGCACGTACATCCGGTAATCCGACAAATTTTCGCCCCGACACGCCGCCGGCAACAATCCCTTTCCTTCTGGCAAATACAGTTTTGGGTCACCAAAAGTCGCCGCATAAATCAATTTGTCTGAGCGCAAACTCCCCAGCGCCTTAGATATCACCATCGCCCCTTGTGAATAACCACCAATTACATATCTGGTGTAAGGGCAAGTCGTGGAATTCACCATTTTAGCAAGATTTTTTACACCCGTGTTCACACTATCGCCAAACTCATAAGCGTCCCCCGCCCCAAAGAACGCTCCCGCCGTCACGCTGAGATTATCCAGCCCCACTCCTACCGCCGGATAGTCTAGGTCTATAAACTCATAGCTCAAACTCGTAGTCGCTAGTTTTGCCCGCAAAGCCTCCTTAAATGCTAAATAATTTTTGTCCGTCCACCTTTCCCCACCCGACCCTCGCGCAAATACCACACGCAGATCTGGACAACTCTCAGCCTGCACGCTTTGAACCGCCGGTATGGTCAATATTTCGAACATCACTGCCGCTATTACGTAACGAATTTTAATTTTTTTGCCTCGCATTTTTACTCCCATTTTAAGTTTGGGAGAATTATATGCACATTCGTTCCAAAAGTTCAACCCCCCACCCCCCAAACGTGCTATAATAAAGATATGAGCAAGCAAAAAGAGTGGGATGAATACTTCATGCAAATTGCTGAGGCGGCAGCCAGCAAAAGCAAAGACCCCTCTTCTAAAATGGGCTGCGTCATCGTGGATCCCAAGAAGCGTGTAGTTTCGCTCGGCTATAATGGCATGCTCCAGGGCGCCGACGAGTCTAAAATGACCTTAACCGAGCGTCCGATGAAATACTACTTTGCCATTCATTCCGAGATGAACGCCATCCTTTTTGCCCACCAAGACCTCACCGGCTGCACCATTTATAATCGTGTTGCTACTTGCGAAAATTGTCTCAAATACTGTCTTCAGGCCGGCATCAAACGTTTTGTTTATAAAGAACTCCGCGTTAAGTCTCATTCCACTGACCCTACAAAATCCATGACCACCGTTGAGACCGACGAAGCCGTTATCCGCCTTCTCACTTCTATGCCCGAAGTCGAAACCCTGAATCTCGTCAGCGGCAAAACTTACATTGAAGACATCCTCGATTCCTATTCCAAAGATTCCGCCGAATACCGCCGTCTCGCCGCTTGGGTTACTACCAAATAATTTCTTCCAGACCGTTCTCTCGCAAAAAGTTATTACATTTGCTAAAATGATGATTGCCGAAAAACCCGTAGTGCGCCGACAGTGGCGATGGATGCGGCGACTCCAGAATCAGATGCTTTGAAGTGTCAATTAGCTCCGCTTTGTTTCGCGCATCCCGCCCCCAGAGCATAAATACTAGATGTGGCCGCTCCTCATCCAAATATTTTATCACTTCCGTAGTAAAAATTTCCCAACCTTTACCACTATGTGATTTTGGCCGGTGCGCCTCCACCGTCAAAACGGTGTTTAAGAGCAATACGCCTTGTTTTTGCCAATTCCGGAGGCTTCCACTCGGATTTGCGTGTCGCCCAATGTCACTGTCAATTTCTTTATAAATATTCACTAGCGACGGCGGCACCGGCTGTGACGCAGGCACTGAAAACGCCAACCCTTCCGCCGCTCCTGGCGTATGATAGGGGTCTTGCCCCAGTATCACCACTTTCACTTCGTTCAAATCCGTTGTAAACGCCGAAAACACCAACTGTTTTGGCGGAAAAATGGTCTTTGTCTCATATGCCTCGTGCAAAAACTCCGCCAACTCCTTAAAATATGGTTTGTCAAATTCTGATTTCAAAAATGGTTTCCAACTCTCGTGCATGTTATAATTATTATAACATGGCAAAGTTATATTTTCGATATGGCGCAATGGGCTGCGGCAAAACCATGCAACTTTTACAAGTAGCCTTCAACTACGAAGAACGTGGTCATCAAGTTTGCGTTATCAAACCAGCCACCGATACTAAGAATGGCACCAAAATTCTCACTCGTATCGGCCCCGAACGTGAGACTGACTTTTGTTTCGATAAATCCACCGATTTATTTCAAAAAATTTCACAAGAATATCCCGATATTCGCTGCGTACTAGTTGACGAAGCCCAATTTCTGACCCCCGCTCAAGTCGACCAACTCATGCAAATCACCATTGACCTAGACATTCCGGTAATGGCTTATGGATTACGACTCAATTTTCGCCGTGAAGACGGCGGTTTTGAGGGCGCCACTCGCCTGCTTCAAATTGCCCATGATATCGAAGAGCTTAAAACCATTTGCGAATGCGGTCGTAAGGCTACCTATAACGCTAGATTTTTAGATGGCAAGCTCGTCGCTGATGGCCCCGACATTTTGATTGACGACGGCAAGTCCAAGATCGAATACCGCGCTATCTGCCCCGCTTGCTATGAAAGGTATCTCAAAAATGTACATCGTAATTGAAGGCCAAGACGGCACCGGTAAATCCACTCAGGCAAAAATGTTAGCCGAGTATTTTGCAAAACAAAATCGCGAAGTTGTGATTTTGGAAGAACCAGATGGCGACCTTCCTCAAGCCCACGACCTCCACGACATGATCCTAACTCGTGGCTATAATCTAGAGCCCATGACCAACGTCCTATTATTCACTGCTGCTCGCGTTGAACTTTGGAAAAAAATCGCCGAACCAGTTTTAAAACGCGGCGGCATTGTCATTTCTGCCCGTAATTACTGGTCTACCCTCGCCTATCAAGGCTACGGCGAAGGTGTCTCTCGCAGCAAGATTATTAAAATCACCAAAGAGACTTTACCTGATAAATATTTCACTCCTGACTATGGCTTCATTCTTACCGTTTCAGACACTGTGCGCCTAGAACGGCAAAAATCTCGCGGTAAAGCCACTGAAACTTTTGAAGCTAAACCTGACGATTTTCAACAAAAAGTCAATGCTGCCTATCCACGAATAGCTCAAGATTTTAACCTAAACCTCATCGACGCCTCCGGCACCATTCCCGAAATTTTCGACCTAATCCTCCACAAACTGGGAATTATATAGCTCCGCATAAAACCCATCAGCCTTCAGGAGCTGGTCATGCGTTCCTTGTTCTACGATATTGCCGTCGCGCATCACCAAAATCAAATCCGAATTCCGAATAGTAGACAGCCGATGCGCAATCACGAACGACGTCCTACCTGAAGTTAGTCTCTCAAACGAATCCTGGATCAATTGTTCCGTTCGCGTGTCTACATTCGATGTCGCTTCGTCCAAAATCATCATCGGTGGGTTTGCCACCATCGCTCGCGCGATCGTAATCAACTGTTTCTCGCCTGCCGAAATATTATCCGAGTCTTCACTAATCTGCGAATGATAAGTCCGTGGCAACGCCTCAATCACATGATGCACATTGCTAGCCCGTGCCGCCTTTTTTACTTCTGCCAAGCTTGCCGATTGACAACCATAACGCAAATTGTCCTCCACCGTACCAGAAAATAGCCACGTATCTTGCAGCACCATCCCAAACATTTTTCGTACATCCGACCGCTTCATTTCTATTGTCGGCACTCCATCAATCGTGATATAGCCGGATGTCGGGTCGTAAAAACGCATCAAAAGATTAATCAGAGTCGTTTTGCCTGCCCCAGTCGGACCCACTATCGCCACTTTCATGCCCGGCTCCACCTTCACGGAGAAATTTTGGATGACCGGCTTATCTTCAAAATAGCCAAAATTCACATCATGGAATTCCACCGCCCCGCGCACATGCGGGATAGTCTGCGCCGGCTCAAAATCTGGCTCCTCCTCCGGCTCATTGAGGAAATTAAAAATCCTCTCCGACGAAGCCAGTAAACCTTGAATCGTCGCCGTAGTCGAAGCAATTTCCGTAATCGGTCGGTTAAACCGCGACACATATTGGATAAACGCCTGCAACGCTCCAATGGTCAATTGTCCACCGATCGTAAACACCCCGCCTAGTACCGCAATCGCTACGTATCCTAAGTTGGTAAAAATATGCGTCACCGGTATTGATAGTTGTGATAAGAACTGAGCTTTGCGCGTAATCGTTGTCAGTTTTTGGTTAGTTTTATCAAAATCTTCAAACGACACTCCTTCGTGTGAATTTGACTTAATTATTAACTGTCCCGCGTAATCCTCCTCAATGCTATTGTTTAATAACCCCAGCGTATTTTGTCGTTCCAAAAAGAATTTCTGTGCGTGGCTCATAATTTTTCCTACTACCAATACCGACAGCGGAATTACTACAAACGCCACCAGCGATAATGGCACAGAAATCGTCAGCATAATTATCATTGTCCCCACCAGCGTAGATAAACTCAGTGAAATATCTGTCACTTCTTGCGACAAAGTCGTCGTGATTATATCTACATCATTCGTCATCAGCGACAAAGTATCACCATACTGATGCCGATCAAAATACTTTATCGGCAGACGCGAAATTTTATCAATAATCTTTTCCCGCATGTCCCGCGTATATTTAGCGGCCACAATTGTCAAAATATAACCTTGCGCATAATTCAGAATCGCCGACCCTAGGAGTAGTCCTAACACTAGCCACACCAGTCCCAAAATTGCTCCGAAATCAATGTTCGGATAAGTATCCACCGCAATATTAGTCATATCCCCCAAAATCTTCGGGATAAACAACGCTAATGTCGCCGACCCTACCGCTAGCAAGATTGAGAAAATAATCCAACCCCGATATTTCTTGATCGATCGCAAAAATTCTTTAAACGCTTTCATTTTACGCATCCGCCAACCTCATTTCTTTGGCAAATTCCTTATCGGAAAGTTGTGATTTTACAATCGCTCGGTAAACTTCACATTTTTTCAAAAGCTCTAGATGCTTACCCTTCCCCACCATTTTACCATTGTCTAAAACTACAATTTGATCAGCATTTTTAATTGTACTTACCCGCTGCGCTACTATCATCACTACCGTGTCTGTTATAATCGGCTTTAGCGCCACTCGAAGTTTTGCATCAGTTTTCATATCCAGCGCCGAAAAAGAATCATCAAAAATGAAGATATCCGGATTCTTACAAATCGCCCGCGCGATAGACAACCTTTGCTTCTGGCCGCCCGAAACATTTGCCCCACCTTGTGCAATATGGGCATTGTATTCGCCTGGCAATTTTTTAATAAAATCTGCTGCTTGCGCTATTTGGGCAGCTTGTTTTACATCTGCATCTGTTGCATTCGGCGCCCCGAATTTGATGTTCGCCTTTACTGTTCCCGCAAACAACACGCCCTTCTGCGGCACCAGTCCTATTCGCTTCATCAGGTCGTCTTTATTATAATTTTTGATATTTATTCCATTTACTAAAATTTCTCCGCTCGTTGCTTCGTAAAATCTCGGCACCAAATTAATCAACGTTGACTTGCCCGAACCCGTTGAGCCAATAAACGCCACCGATTCGCCCGCCTGAGCCGTGAACGAAATGTTGTCTAGTACCTTTTCTTCCGCTCCGGGATAGCGAAAATCCACATCGCGAAATTCGATCGACGCCATCTTTGCCGGCACACCCTTCGTTTCGGCTGGCCAACAAATTTTCGATTTGATATTCAAAACTTCATTGATTCGTCCCGCGCAAACATTTGCCCGCGGCAACATCACAAACAACATCGACATCATCAAAAATGACATCATCACAAAACTTACGTATTGCGCAAACGCCGACATATCACCAAGGTATGCAAAATCTTTAGTCAGGAGCGAAATTCCCACCCACGAACAAAGTAATGTCGTCCCGTTAAAGATAATATTCACTAGCGGCCCCATCAGTTTCAAGATCTTATCTAAGAAAACATTTAGCCGCGTCAGCTCATCATTGGTCTTAGAAAACTTATTTTTTTCTAGTTTTTCGTTGTCAAAAGCGCGGATCACTCTAAGACCTGTCAAATTTTCCCGCGTCAAAAGTGTCACTTTATCAATCAATTTTTGAAAAATTTTGAACTTCGGCATGGTGAAACCCAAAATCAACGTCGCCGACAGCACAATCGCCGCAATCCCCACCGCAATAATCCAGCTCATATCCGGTGCCGTCTGAATCGCCATGACTAGCGCAAAAATGCAAAACATCGGCGAAAGTAGCATCACTGACAGCATCATCATGATAGCTTGTTGCACCTGATTCACATCATCAGTAGTACGATTAATCAGTGACGCTGTACTGTATTCCTTGGTGTCCGCCAAATTCAGGCTCAGCACTTTTTGGTAAATATCCGCTCGAATATCTCGCGAAAAGTTCGCCCCCACTCGCGCCGAAAAATAACTAGACATCAGCGCGCATCCTGCAGCCAATACTGCTACGCCTAGCATTATTGCGCCCTGTTGCCAAATATATCCCACATCTTCTTTTACGATGCCGTTATTGATAATATCGGCCATCAACGCCGGAATTTGTAAAGTCGCAAAAACTTGTCCGCCCGTTGCCACGAGCAGTAGCGCCACTTGCCACCAGTACGGTTTTAAATATCGGAAAATCCTAAACATATACTATATTATTATACTCCCAATTTTAGTCACAAAGCCCAACTTTCAAATTTGTTACCATGCCACGCGCTTTCAAATAATGCTCTAAAGAGTCATAAGCCCCGTTGTTATATTTGCCAGTAGCAATCTCTGTAGCCGCCGCCACTCCTACATAACGATAATGCCAAGTTTCAAACAGGCCGGTTGAGCCATTTTCATCCACATTCAAAGGTTCGTCCATTGAGCCACCCGCCCAAGCTTCCGGGAATCGGTCTATAAACCCGTATTTGTAAGAATTGGCGCGCAGCCATTGCCAGTCAGGATGCGCACCGTAAGTACTGGTGTCCAACGAAACCCCATAAGCCGGGTCTACCAAATCACAAGTCAACCCAGTATGGTGATCGCTCGCGCCAGTTGCCGCACACAATCTCCCACATGCAGTCCCCGTCGTCCTAAAGCAAGACAAGGTTTCCATCGTATGACCCGGATTTTCCGCTTCATAAGCTTTGACCATTTCGCTAATATGGGCCGCCGCTTCTGCGTCTAATAGATTGTCGCCGTTGCCAGCATTTCCTTCAGCAATGCCATAATTTGCCGCTAGACTAATCAGCTCTCCTCGCCTTGCCGCGATAAACTCATTTTCTACGGTAAAATTCGGGTTAATCAACATCAGCGCCCCGTATTTGATCGTGCAGTTGCTAGATGGCGCATTGGTAAAGACGCTGGTGTCAGCCACTGGTGCAGCTACTTCTGCGCTTTCCTCTGTAGTTAGAGTCTCCGTAGACGCTTCATTTACCTCTTCTACTATTCCCCCTTCTTTTTGCCAACCAAACAAATGTCCCAGTCTATTGCCAAAGCTCGGTTCTGGTGTATATTCTTCTGCTGTTACTGTTACTTGGTATTCGCTAGCACCAATCTTGATTTTCAAAACACCAGTCCTGCCATTCATGTCTAAATTCGTGTTCATTTCCGCCCCATTCCAACCAATACCAGACAAATCCGCATCGGCAGTAATTCTAACTGGGCCTGTCCACCAGCTATTGTAATAGCCCACTACGTCACCAGCTTTTACTAGCGTTCGTTCGTTTACCAAATCTTGCGTTTTTGTCACTATCTCTAAACTATCGCTGAATGAGAGTTCTCGGCTCACTGACCCCATTAGCGCAGTAGTGATTACGTGTTCTCCCGTAAGATATCCTGTCACTAGACAATACCCCGATGCAGCGCCAATATAGCCAGTTTTTATACCTACGATGCCACTCTGTCCGAGCAGTTTGTTAGTGTTTTCCAGCGTTTCCGCTACTGGCACTTCGTAAGATTTTGTTCTCACGATTTCCGCCAGCACTGGATTTTCCAGGACTTTCTGTCCAATTCGCGCTAAATCTGCTGCCGTACTGGTGGTGCTAGCATCAAACCCGCTTGCGTCTATGCCAATCGTAGTATTATTGATTCCCCATTCGGCCAACATTTGTTTTGCGTAGTTGTGATAATTTTCCAAAGACCCAAACGCCCATATCGCCAAAGTATCCGCCATATTATTAGAAGATGCTAAAAATACCGACATCAGCGCATCGTATTCACTGATCTCTTCACCTACTATTACTTCAGTACTTGATCCACCATTATTTACATACCAAATATATCTATCATAATCCTCTTGGCTGATAGCCAATGTTTCTCCCTTCTCTTCCACGGCAAAAGGTTTTGCCTGCATTATCGCTAATCCTAAAATCATCTTTGCCGTACTGGCCATTGGTCGTATTTCAAACTCATCGTCCTTTCCGTTCCATGTCGCCACTACACCGTCTATCGCTATCGCAAACTCTCCACTATCCACATTATATTTATCATTCAAGTTACTAAATTCTGGCAACCTATAACTTTGCACCAATTCCAGTTCCGCCTTTTGTGTGGCCAACGCAATTGTTAGCCAAGTTAAAAAACCTACTAAAATCACCCCACTTGCTACGAAAATGCCTATCGCCACCTTTCGCCTTCGTTTACACTTTAACTGCACTTCCATGCCGGCCTTTGCCTTTCCGTCGATTTTCCAAATGCATTTTTAGATAGATAATCGGCCCCATCATAATATATATATAATAGGAGAAAAATCGCCACAGCAGCATCGCCCAAAACACATAACCTTGCGATAAAGCTGAGAATACTACAAAGAATGTACCTTCTGCTGCTCCAGCGTTACCGGGCGTCGGCACGAAATAGACGGCTGCAGTCACCGCTACTGTCGTCACAAAGCACGGCAAAAAGTCCATCTCTCCACCAAACGCCGTCAACACGAAAAATGGGATCATTGCAATCAATCCATTAAATGCTACCGACAATCCAATAGCTCGCAGAAACAGCCCCTTTGTTTTTAAAATTTTCCGCACATTCTTAGCATATTCGTCCACTTCATATTCAATTTTTTCAATTGCTTTCTTTTTGTTTTTAACTAAATGAATTTTTGCTAGTCCCTTTACTATCAAGGCAATTAACTCTTTTGCGCCTTTTGGCAAAAATGTCGCTATCATAATCAAAACCGGCCAAAATGCATAAAACAACAAACCAAAGCATGCCGTCGCAATCAACGCCGCATTATCTATTGTCAAACTACCGAACAAGAAACAAACTACTGCAATAATCAAAAACCCAATTTGCCCCGACACCATCCCGACAATCGGGATAGTCGTCGCTAACCCACTTGGCATTCGCCCGTTCTTGTGCATGTAATAAATTTGAAACGGCTGTCCACCAATCGCCGCCGGCGTGATATTATCGTAATACTTACCGAGTAGCACTGTTCGCCGCGCCACTTTTCGGGCATATTTTTGGTCAAAATTATCTTGATGCGACATATCTCGCATCATAATCACATATTTATGAATCTCTGCCGTAATCGCCACCACAAAGCACAGCACCGCCGGGATTAGTAGCCACCAGTTGATTTTTACTTCCGAAAACTCTGCGGCATTTTCCGAATTACCAAACTCTGCCGTTGCTGTCAACGCAATCACCACGACATTGATCAAAATGAACAAAATCACCAACACCGGCTTCGCCGCAATTTTGCGAACAAGCGGAGCCTTTACCCCACCTTCCTTTATGGTTTTTGTTTTTTCTGCCATTATTCTCGTGCTTTTTTAATATTCGGATATTCTTCAACTAGGACTTTGATGCATCCCGCAATCGGAATTGCAATGATTGCTCCTAGCAAACCGAACATGTACATCCCCACCGTAATCGCACAAAGAATGATCAACGGTTGCAAATTCAAAGCATCGCCTTGAATCTTTGGGGCGATCAAATTATTCTCAATTTGAGCATAGGTAATATAAATCACCGCAAATATCAGTGCCGCAAAAGGATTAGAGAAGAATAACAGTACCGTCACTAAGGTCCCGCCGATAAACTGCCCGAACATCGGGATCATGTAAAACACCATCGTGATCATCCCCATCGGCACAGCCAAACTTGGTGAGAGACCCAGCACTAGCGACAGAATGAACACAATAATCATCGTAGCCAAACCATCAAGCACCGCTACTAGCATTTGATGCGATACATAGGTCGAAACTACATTCGCCATTCGCGAGATTATTCGCTTTGCTACGTCCACTGACTTGCGCGATTCTTGCCGCGCCCCTAAATTTTTCCAAGCTTTATCTAGCATATTCGGCCCTTCCATCAAGAATAGCAGCGTCAGCACTAAGACCAGTACCACTTTCATCACGATGTCCGCCACGCTACTCACACTAGACACCAAATTGTTCCCCAGAATACCTAGCAAACTCTTGGAAAGCCCCTCAATACTATTATTTATTTCCACTTGCAGGTTATCAACTCCTATCGATCTGCCAAAACTATTGATCCCTTCCCATCCCCCAAAGGTAGTCTCAAAAGTCTCCGGGAAATGCTGAACGAATTTAGCCGTTTCGTTAACCACCACCGGCCCCACAATGGCCAGAATCCCCCCGATCACCACCACTACAATCAAATACGCAAAAATCGCAGAAATATTCTGGTGCTTTTTATCTTTGCCAAACAACTTAGTAAACAAATTATTCACTCTGCGCACCAATGGCTTCAAAGCCAAAGCGAGGAAAATTGACACCCCAATTATTATTAACCCCACCAAAGCTTTGTTGATCAGAAAAATTGCGACCAAAATCGCCAGCGGCACCAACCAAAATTTGATAAATGTAGATAAATCAGTTTCGATTCTTTTGGACATAGGCCTCCTATCTGGCATTATTATATCATAAATGTTATAATTGTGTAAATGAAAAACCGAATTTTAATGCATACTTGTTGTGCACCATGCAGTGTTTATTGTATTGATAGTTTACGTGAAGAGGGGTTAGAGCCTACACTTTTTTGGTATAATCCCAACATCCATCCTTTTACGGAATACAAGGCCCGTCGCGATTGTTTAAAAGATTATGCTGCGCAGGTCAACGCTAAATTGATTGTCAAAGAAGAATATGGTTTAGACGATTTTTGCCGCAATGTCGCCAGCGATATCAAAAATCGTTGCGCAAATTATTGCTACCCCAAGCGTCTCGGCGAAACGGTACGTTATGCCGCCGAACACGGCTACGAGGCTTTTACTACTACTTTGTTGGTTTCTCCCTATCAGAAACATGATGCTATTAAAGAATTATGCGAAAAGTTAGCCGCCGATGCCGGCCTAAAATTTGTTTACCGTGATTTTCGCGTCGGCTTTCGCGAAGGTCAAAAGAAAGCCCGCGAACTAGGATTATACATGCAGAAATATTGCGGCTGCATTTTTTCCGAAGAAGACCGCTACAAAAAGCAGATTGAAAAGGATTTACAAAATGCTAGTGTCTGACTATAATTATGATTTACCAGAAGAGCGAATCGCTAAATTTCCGCCCAAAGAGCGCGGCTCCACGCGGCTTTTAGTTTTAGACCGCAAAACTGGTGCTGTCCAAGATTCTTTTTATCGCAATTTGGATGAATTTTTGAACCCTGGTGATGTTTTGGTTTTAAACGATACCCGTGTTATGCAGTCAAGATTATTTTGTACACTCCCAGACGGTCGTAAGCGTGAGCTAGTAGTATTGGAAAAACATGGTGATGAACCACAAAAAGTCATGTACCGCGGCAAGCTTCACGAAAACGATATTTTGAGTATTAGTAATAGTCAAATTTTTATCAAAAAAATCTTAGGAGGTGGTATCGCTGAGGTTGAAAGCGAAACGGACCTAGATGTTCTAGCTAAAAAATATGGTACGGTGCCACTACCTCCATATCTGCATCGCGAAGCGACAAAAGACGATAAAACTAGATATCAAACCGTCTGGGCCAAAAACGACGGTTCTGCTGCCGCTCCGACCGCTTCTCTTAATATGACGGAGGATTTGTTAGAGCGGTTGCGCCAAAAAGGCATTGTCATCAAATATCTCACTCTGCACGTTGGGCTAGGTACTTTTTTGCCTATTCGCAGTGATAAAGTCGAAGACCATCAAATGCATTCCGAGTGGTTCCATATTCCAGAAGATACTATAACTGCCATCAAAAACGCTAAAAGAGTCGTGGCGCTCGGCACTACAGTCGCTCGCACTTTAGAATATTATGCTGAAACTGGTAAAACTAGCGGCGAAGACGACATTTTTATTTATCCTGGGTTTAAATTTAAGATTGTCGATGCGCTCATTACCAATTATCATGCTCCGAAATCTACAGTATTGATGTTGGCGGCCGCTTTTGCTGGTTGGGAGCATCTCAAGAGCGCCTACGATCATGCTATCACCGAAAAATATAATTTTTTAAGCTATGGAGACTCAATGTTGATATGCTGATTTTTGATATTATAAAATCAAACAATTTGGCTCGCGTCGGCGTCATCCATACCCCCCATGGCGATATTGAAACCCCGGCTTTTGTTGGCGCCGCCACTCGTGCTACCGTCAAAGCTCTTACCATGGAGCAAATGCGCATGCTCGGTTCACAAGCAATCTTAGCTAATACTTACCATCTCATTCTCGCGCCTGGTGCGGATTTGGTGCAAGAGGCCGGCGGCTTGGCAGAGTTTAGCAGTTGGCATGGTCCTACTTTTACCGACTCAGGCGGTTTCCAGATTTTTTCCTTACCTGATGTCAAAATTTCTGAAAATGGCGCCAAATTTAAGTCCCATATTGACGGTCGTAAATTCGAAATGACCCCAGAATCTTCCATGCAAGACCAGTGGAAAATTGGCGCCGATATTCATATGGCTTTTGATCAGCTTGCTAAATCAGAAAAGTATGGCGACATGAAAGAAGCTATGGAGCGCACGCATCGCTGGCTCGACCGCTGCGTTGACGAACATCACCGCCTGGCGAGTTCCGCTGAGCGGATGCAATACCTTTTTGCTATAGTCCAGGGCGGTGATTTTCTGGATTTACGTGCTGAGTCAGCGAAATATTGCGCGGGCAAAGATGTTGATGGCTTTGGTATTGGCGGTGTTTTTACTGCTGATGGCATGGACAAAATGCTCCAGACCGTCTGTCCGATTTTACCGGAAGATAAGCCGAGACATCTTCTCGGCATGGGCCAGGAGCCGATCGATTTATTCGTTGGCGCTGAAAACGGTTGCGATACTTTTGACTGCGTCGGCCCTACCCGTATGGCTCGCAATGGTTCGCTTTATACCCTGGATGGTCGTATCAACATCAAAAACGCTCGCTTCAAACACGATTTTACGCCACTCATGCCGGAATGCGATTGTGAATGTTGTAAAAATTACAACAGAGCCTATTTGCACCATCTATTTAAAACCGACGAAATCACCGCCAAAGTTCTCGCCAGTATTCACAATGAACATTTCGTCACTAAAACTGTCGCCAACATCCGTGAACATCTCCTTGCCGGCACTTTTCAGGAATACAAAAAATCTTTCCTCGGCCGGTACTACCCTAATTCTTAAGACTCGTATTCCCAGATACTACCTTGTACTGTATCCCTAATTGCAATTTCATTTTCTAGCAATTTATCACGAACCTTATCTGCTTGTGCAAAATTTTTATTTGCCCTCATTCTCTCTCGTTCCAAAATTAGTTTTCGTAATTCTTCTGGTAAATCCGGCGAATCTAAAATTAAGTTCAACCCAAATAAGTTATCTATCTTTTCCCAGTCCATAAAACTCAATTCGGAGTTGTCTATTATTGCAAACGCCTCCGGCGAGTTCAGGTTATCATTTACCGCCGCAAGAACTTGCTCCCAGGCCCCTTCTTCACCGACTACTTCACTTTGGTAACACAGCGCAATCCGATTTCGCCAATGCAGCCTCCGCGCCCGCGCCGCCTCCAAAGACTCAAACGTAAAATTCCTCGTCCCCTGATAATGTCCTGACAACACCCACATCTTGAAATCCATCGGTGCGAAACCACGCTCCGCCAAATCGTCCAAAGTATACACATTCCCCAGCGACTTGGATACCTTTTCCCCGTCAATCGTAATAAAATTACAATGTAGCCAATACCTGGATAACCCACACCCATACGCCGCAAAAGTCTCTGCTATCTCGTTTGTATGGTGCACCGGCACATGGTCAATCCCTCCCGTATGGATATCAATCGGCTCCCCCAGCTCTTTATGAATAATCGTCGAACACTCCAAATGCCAACCCGGATAACCCGGCCGCCCCAAATAATCCCACCGCATCGCGTGCTTTTCGTCCGGCTGGATAAACTTCCACACCGCAAAATCCGAAGCGTTCCGCTTTTCATCCGAAAACCCTACCCGCGCCCCCGCCTGCAAGCCAGCTAAATCTAGCCGCGCAAACTCAGCATATTTCTCAAACTTAGAAGTATCATAATATACCCCGTCACGCGTCTCATAGGTAAACCCATGCTCGGTCATCAAATCTACCGCCTTCATGTCCTCAGTAATATAATCCGTCGCGCGCGCTATCACTTCCGGCTCCAATAAGTTCAACTCCCGAAAATTCCGCATAAAATCATCCGCATAAAATTCCGCCACTTCCCACACCGTTTTACCTTCGCGCGCCGCACCCTTCTCCAACTTATCTTCCCCCTCATCTGCATCCGAGGTCAAATGCCCCACATCGGTAAAATTCAGCACCCGCCGCACTTTATGTCCATTCTCTTTCAGAACTCGAATCAAAAAATCCCAATATATATACGACGCATAATTTCCAATATGTTGGAAATTATAAACCGTCGGGCCGCAAGTATAGATTTTCACCACCTCATCCAGCGGTTTAAAATCCTCCAACTTTCGCGTAGCCGTATTGTATATTTTAAGCATGCAAAATTCCCTCCAAAACTTTTGCCAGCTCCGTGTATTTATCTCTTGCGACTCCGTGTCGCCCCACTGTTTTAATTGCCGTCACCCGCGGATTTTCTCTCAAAAGCCCCGGCACATTATACGACGCAATCAGCTGGTCTTCATCGCCATAAATCAAAACCGCCGGCACATCTATATTCGCTAGTACCGCATAATTGTTTTTGTCCATCACGATTTCATCCATAGAATTCCGGAAAGCCTTTGTCTCCAAAATCCCAGGTTTGCCAGTCCCCACCAGTTTTTCGAACATTTTCACGCCCTCCGCAAACTCCGGATGAGCAAAATCTCCCGGCGTATAAATAGGCGGCGAAATCAAAATCAGCTCCGCCACCGCATCTTTATAAGTATCAGCATAGCGCGTTACAATAAAAGTCCCCAGCGAATGCCCCACTAGCACCAGCGGCGTGCTGAGCCGTAGCTCCTCGATCGAATTATGCAAAGCCTCAAGCTGGTCATTATAATCATAATTCAATTCATCTCCCGCATACGACTCCCCAGACCCCAAAAGATCAAAAGTCACCAACCGCACATCTTTCAAAGTATCTTGCTCTTCCAAAAACTTCAAAGCATGGTCATAAGTTCGCGAGTCGGACGCTATCCCATGAATCATCGCCACAGTTAGTTTTGGTTTTTTACTAGCACAGTAGTCATGCGTTTTCGCTAGCTTCATTTAGCACCTCCGGCATTATTTTGATAATTTCACTTACCACCTCCATATAATCCGTATCATAAGTTCGAAATCCGGCCGCATAGGGGTGTCCGCCCCCGCCAAAATATCCCGCGATTTTGTCTGCTACCGCTGCATCGGACGAGCAGCGAATTTTGCCAGTTACCTTCCCATCCGGATAGGTTTTAACTGCCACCGCCACTTTCACTCCCTCCACCAGCCGCATTTCTTCCAAAATCAAGACATTCGGATTATATTCATCGGAGTATTCCCGAATATCTTCCCATGGGATATGCACTGTCGCTAATTCCCCGTCCAAAGAATATTCTACTCGCTTAATCAAGTCCGCTTTATAATCCAAAATCCGTGGGGATTTTTTCATAAATTCTCGTCGCCGATCTTCCAAAATTGCCACCGAAGCCCCGAGCCTTGTTAAATCTGCCGCTACTTCAAAAGTCTCTGCCGTCACGCTAGCACTAGTCAGTCCTAAAGTGTCGGACAACAAACCCTGAAAAATCGCTTCCGCCGCCGGCTGGTTGATTTCTATGTTTTGCTCTTTCGCAATTCGATAAATTACTTCCGTGCAGGACGGCCGTATTTCAATGATTGCTTCATGCGGAAAATCAAGGTCATCTTCTGTTTCGTGATGATCGATCACTAGCACTGGCGCTCCATATAGGCGGTTTTTAATCGCCGCATCATCCAATAATTTAGACAGCAATACTTTTGCCGCCGTATCTACAATAATATATCCATCTGCTAAGTAGTCAAACTCATTAGTCACTCGCGACCAGTCTTCAAAATAATGCAAATACCGTGGGATATCTACTGGGCAATACAACGAAATCTCTTTGCCGTTCAACAAATAATCTAGCGCGATCGCACTGCCTAGAGAATCCCCATCCGGATTTTCCGCCTGAATCACACAAATCCGCTGCTTATCTTTCAAAAACTCCGTAAAAACATTATACATATAATAATTATATCATGATAAAATAGTTACATGAGTGTTTTTCGCGCAGACAGAAAATTTGAAAGATTCGAAGACGTCACTCCGGAATTACTAAAAAAAGAAGGCGTCAAACTTTTGTTGTGCGATTTAGACAATACCTTGAGATTACATTCCGAAAAAGAACCCGCCGACGAACTTTACGACTGGGTTGAAGATTGTCGCAAGGCCGGCGTTAAGATTGTAGTCATCTCCAACAACGGTCGCAAAAAAATGATGCAAAAATTTTGCGAACCCTTAAAAATCGATTGCGTTTGGTGGGCTAAAAAACCCGTCAGCGCCAAACTAACCGAAACCATGCAAACTCATAATTTCCAACCTAGCGAAACCGTCATGCTCGGCGACAAATGGTCTACCGACGTTCTCGCTGCCAGATTCGCCAAAGTCCGCGCCTGGCAAGTAGAACACAGAAAGAAGGTGGTATGAGCAGCAAAAAACAGACGGCAGGATCCGCCCAGCTCACTGGCCCCACGATCCTAACGATCTTGCGCATGCTTTTGTCGATCATTTTTGTAATTTTTGCCCTTTTGCCCGACACTTGGGCCAAAATCACTGCGCTCGTCATTTTTGTTATTGCCTCCCTGACCGACCTCATCGACGGCAAATGGGCTCGCAAACAAAAAATCGTCACCGATCTCGGCGCCTTCCTCGACCCTCTGGCCGACAAAATGCTTGTCAACCTCGCCTTTCTCGTTCTTGTCTATCTGGGCGTCGTCCCGCTTTGGGTTTTTGCCGTTATTTTGATCCGTGATTTTGCCGTGGATGGCCTCCGTATGATGGCGGCGCGCACTGGCATTACTATTGCTGCCAGCAAATATGGCAAATGGAAAACCACCTTCCAAATGACCGCGCTCATCATCATTTTACTCAATTTGATCGTCAATCTCGAAGCATTCGCCATCCTCGGCAACATTGCCCTCTATCTCGCCCTCGCCCTCACTATCTTCTCCGGCGGCGACTACCTCCTCAAAGGTTACAAAAAACTTATCAAATAATTTTTATACCAACAACGAAATCAAAAGCAGCACGCTACACGCAAAAGCCGTTGAGTCGATCCGATCCAAAAACCCCCCGTGCCCTTCCGAGCCACCTACCACCATTTCTAATTTTGCAAACAGCGGGTTCTTTATTAAAATCTCATTCGAATCTTTCACTTTAAATCTGCGCTTCAGGTAGCTCTCAAACAAATCCCCTATTAGCGCCAACGGCCCACACAGCAAATACATCCAATCTGTTGCAAAGTTCCCCGTCGTCGCCATCAAGATGGCCACCATCCCCACCGCCATCGAAATCCCCAAAATCGTCCCCTCCCAAGTCTTATTTTTTGAAATGTGCGGAAACGGTCGTGATTTCTTAAACACCTTCCCGCCAAACAATTTGCCAAACAAATATGCAAAAATATCATACCCCGGCACCCCCAAAATAATATACCAAAAATGATTTACGTCAATCCGGGCTATGAAAATCACGCTACAAACCAAAAATAGCAACTCCACGATTGCTAAAATTACGTTTTCGGCCTTGTGCCGTCTCTTAAAGAAACTCAGGAGCTCCACTGCTGCCACTAGGGCAAAAAGTCCAAACAAAATTCTAAACGGAACTGCGTCAAAGGTATAAAGCGCAATCAGTGCTACCGCGAACATTGACAACCCCACTGTCACCCTCACCTTGAAGTTCTTATCCATATCCACATTATATCACAATTTTTTCTGCCATGATATAATTGTTGTATGCCTCTAGAAATTATTTATCGCAAACTCAAAAACACTTTACGCAAGCTCGACATGAAGCTCGAAAGTGCCAAATATAAATATATCGATCAACTCCCGGAAAATATCGAATATTTTGACGGTGGGCTATATGACGCCATCTACGAAGCTAGCTGCAAATACCCCCACAACGTCGCTCTCGAATATTTCGATACCCAGATCACTTACAAGGAAATGATCAAAAAAATCAACCGCGTCGCCGCCGCTCTAAAAGCCATCGGCGCCGAAAAGGGCGAAAACATCAGCATCTGCATGCCCAATACCCCAGAAGCCGTCTACATGATTTACGCCGTTAACGAGATTGGCGCCGTCGCCAACATGATTCATCCCCTTTCCTCTGAAAAAGAAATCGAAGATTATCTAAATCAAGCTCATTCCAAAATCATGCTCTGCATCGATGTTTCTTATCCTCGAGCCGAAAACATCATTAAAAACACCGACGTCGAACAATTAATCGTAGTTTCGCCTTCTCGTTCCATGGCTCGCTTGGTGCGTATTATTTACAAACTTACCAAAGGCCGCAAAAATCACGTCAAAACATCCCAGCACGTCATTACTTGGGATCGTTTTCTCGTGAAGGCCAATCGTTTCGTCGGTAACCCCCACGCCAGAGTCAATCCAAACGACAGTGCCATCATCATGTATTCTGGCGGCACCACCGGCAAACCCAAAGGCATCGTTCTTTCTAACCTCAATTTCAACGCCCAGGCCCTCGGCGCCAAATACCTCGTCCCAGAACTGTTTAAGCCCAACTACTCCTTCATGGCCTTTTTGCCCAATTTTCACGCTTTTGGCTTTGGTTGCTGCATCCACATGCCACTATACTTCGGCGCCCGTGCTTTCCTTATCCCCCAGTTTAACCCTAAAAAGTTCAAAAGCTATATCACTAAATACAAAGTAGATATTTTGGTCGGCGTTCCCACCGTTTTTGAATATCTCACCAAAATCAAATTCAAAAAAGACGGCCTCAAAAATGTCAAATACGTCGTTTCTGGCGGCGACGTAGTCAGCATGTCATCTAAAGAAATCATCAATGATTTTCTTAAAGAACATGGCTCCAAAGCCATCATGGAAAACGGCTACGGCCTCACCGAGGCTTCTGGTGGTTTTATTTTCTCGCCTCGCAGCGTCGCTAGAGACCCAGACGGCATCGGCTTCCCCATCCCCGATAATGAAGTCATCATTGTGAACCCCAAAACCGGCAAAGAAGTCCCCATCGGCGAGGACGGTGAAATCGTTGTTCGCGGCCTTTCCGTGATGAAGGGATATTTGGGCAAACCCAAAGAGACTGCCGAGGCTTTCATCAAAGTGGGCAACAAAAAATATCTTCGCACCGGTGATATCGGCTATGTCGACGAAAATGGCCTTTTCCATTTCCGCTCTCGACTCAAACGCATGATTGTTTCCAACGGTTACAATATCTATCCCGCCAATATCGAAGACGTCACTTTAAAATGTAAATCTGTTACCAGTTGCGCTGTCGTCGGCAAAGAAGACAAGCTTCGTGGTGAAAAGGTAGCAGTTTTCGCCGTCCTCGCTCCAGATGTCTCCGAACGCGCTGTTCGCAAAGAACTAAACACTATCTACAAAAAACACCTTGCTAAATATGAAATCCCCCGCGAGATTCGTTTCATCGACGAGCTCCCCAAGACCAAACTCGCCAAAGTAGACTTCCGAGCCTTAGAGCAATTATAATTGCGTCCTATTCTCAAGTGCTGCACTTAGCGTAATCTGATCTGCGTAAGATAAGTCCACGCCAAGCGGCAATCCGCGCGCAAGCCTTGTCAATTTCAGCGTCGGATTTTGTTCATGTAGCAGTTTCTCGAGCAATAGCGCCGTCGATTCCCCTTCCACCGATGGATTAGTCGCAATAATCACTTCTTTTACGTTATCATCATTTACGCGCTTGATTAACTCTCCGATGTGCAGCTGCTCCGGCGTAATTCCGTCAATCGGCGAAATCGCCCCACCCAGCACATGATAGGTGCCTTTATAACCATGTGTTTGTTCGATAGCATAAATATCCAGCGGCTCTTCCACTACCAGCACAGTAGATTTATCCCGCGTCGGGTCAGAATAAAACGACGAAACTTCCTCATCTGCGTCAATCAAAGCGAAGGTTATCGGGCAAGACTTTACGCCTGTATGTAATTCCGCCAAAGTCTCCGCAATATTTTCAGAAACTTTAGGATTTGACCGAAACAAATAATAAGCATACCGTTCCGCCGTGCGCGGCCCCACACCCGGCAAACGTCCCAAAGCTTCAATTACATTATTCAATGCCGCTGGCAGCATTTTTACATCCCGCCGATACCGAGGTTACCTAGTCCGCCCATCAGTGGCTTCATTTTATCTGTGGCAATTTCCTGTGCCTTAGCAAAACCATCTCGCATGCAGTTTTCGATCCAGCGCTCCAACTCGCGGATATCGTTCAAATCAACTTTTTCCGGGTCAATCTTTACTTTTTTGACTTTTAACTCCCCGCTAATTTGCACCACCACCGCCCCGTCGCCGGCTTCTACTTCTACAATTTCATTTTTCAACTCTTTTTGCGCTTTACGCAATTGATTGATCATTTTCATTTGGTCCATCGTTTGGCCCATATTATTCTCCTTCTTTTTCCTCTACGTGTTGATATACATATATTATATCAGAATTTTCTCGCATCGACGAGGTGATAATTCTGTCCAACTTATAATCTTTCGGCGCTTTCTCCGGCTCGCCCAAAAACGCTAGCCGCTCGCCCTCTACCTCATCCGTCACCTTTATATCGGTAGACTCTTCCAAAATCTTGTAAAAATCATAATCTTCGTTTACCAAGAAATATTCATCTGTCAAATTTTCTCGTGTCACTTCCAGAGTGTAGCTAAATTCATTGGCGATATTAGGATTATACCGATAGCCATAAATATATTGCAAAAGCCCCGGGATAATCATAAGTCCAAACAAAATCGATAGCGGCAAAATCGCCGAAATTCGCGCGTAGGGATTTTCCGGGAACAACCCGTACCATTTTTCCAACAAGTATTTCAACCCATGCGCTACCAAAATCGAAAATGGTAAGATGAAGAAAATCACTGCTTGTGGGTTAAACCCAGTGATGATCAGACAAAATACCAACAAAATCGTCGCAATCGAATTTCTAGAAGCAAAGAACCCTTTGGTGGTCGAAAACAATCCGATCAAAGCCAACGCGAACAGCGGCAAACTAATCAGAGGCGAGAGAAACACGCTCTCTACCGTATTGTGCCAAGAAAATACTGGCGCTAACCCTGTAGCGATGTTACCAAAGAAATCGCCAGGCTGGAAATCTTTAGTAAATAATAATTCGGAAATCGTTTCCGGATGATGATAAATACTTATTCCCAGCACCGTAAATCCAGCAATCAAAATCAGGCACACCACTATTAATGGCAATTTTGGCAATTTTTTCAAAATAAATCTTAGATGTGGCTGGAACAATACGAACAACACGCAAAATACCGCAAAATATATCATATAGGGCGTAAAAATCGACAGTAGCATCGCAATCGCAAACATGAAGCTATATAACGGCTTCGGCCGCTTTTCGCCTTGAATTTTCGACCCCAACCACAATAGCAATGTTGGCCAAAACACCAGCATAATCAACGGCGTGCCCGAGCCTGCTAAAAACAAGAATGGCGTCGATAGCACAATTAAACATGATGCTAACAGTGAGACATTATTTTTGAACCAACGGTTTAACAACAATATCAGTAGAAACCCGAGTAATAATCCAACCAAAATGCTCGGTAATTTAATTGCGTAAGGTGTCAGTCCAAAAATCATAATCGAAAACTTTTGTACCAACCGATACGGCAAGTCTACCAAATCGCCGTTCAAGATTCCCTCTTTGCCCAGATAGTACGAACTAGTTGCTGATTCAATTTCCGCCTCAGACAACCCCGCCTGCGCCACCACCGGCATCATAAATAACATTATCACAAATGCTAAGCCTAGCACAATGTAACCGATCACGAACCGATGTCGATACAAAAAAAGTTTAGAAATGATAATTTTCTTCACAATAATAATTATACATTATTCATGAGTTTTATCAAGCGACATAAACCTTGACTTTTCCCCGTCGAAATAAAGCTCAATCACTCCAATCGCCCCGTGCCGATGTTTACGAATTAAAAGTTCCGTAATATTAGTATCTTCCTCTTCCGGTTTTTTGTAATAGTCTATTCGGTGTAAAAACATTACAAGGTCGGCGTCCTGCTCAATCGACCCCGACTCCCGAAGATCTGACAAAACTGGTCGCGGATCGTCTCGCCCAGTTACATTACGCGATAGCTGCGCCAAAGCCACCACCGGTATTTCCAGCTCTCGCGCTAGAATTTTTAGCCCGCGCGAAATCTCCGTCACTTCCTGCACTCGGTTCCCGGCGTAACGATCCGAGCCAGCCATCAACTGCAAATAGTCCACGATCACCACGCCAATACCGTGGTCGTGCATTGCCCGCCGCGCCTTATTGCGCAGTTCCGCAATTGTCATTGCGCTCGTATCATCAATATAGATTGGCAGTTCGTCAATTTCTCCCAGCGCGTCTCCAATTCGCGAAAACTCCTCGTCTGATAAATTCCCTGTCCGCATCCGCCAGTTATCTACGTCGGCAATGTCCGAAATCATCCGATCCACAATTTCATTTGCCGCCATCTCCATCGAAAAGAACAGCACGCCTTTTTTGTTGATGTTCGCAATATTATAAGCCAAATTTTGCGCAAAAGTCGTTTTACCCATCGCCGGCCGCGCTCCGATAATCACCAAATCTCCCTTTTGCAGACCCGCAGTCTTTTTATCCAAATCCGCAAAACCAGTCTTTAGACCCCTCAGAGCTCCTTTATTTTTTTGTAATTCCGCAATGCGTTCCAAAGCGTCCGCCAGCAACTGATCCATCGCCACGTAATCGCTTCTCACAATTTTATCCGATACCTCAAACAGCTCTCGCTCGGCCTCACCCACTAGATCGTCCACATTCGCATCTTCTGCATAAGCCTTGTCCGCAATATTATTTCCAGCTTTGATTAGTTTCCGCCGTGTAGATGCTTTTTCCACAATCTCAGCGTAAGCCTTAGCATGCGCTGCCGCCGGCACAAAGTTCGATAGTTCCGTCAAATACGGCGCTCCTCCGATTTCTTTCAGCTTTTTCTGTGATTTCAATTTCGCCGTCAAAGTTAAAAGGTCAATCGGCTTATGTTGGTCATACAGTTCCGCCATTGCCGCAAAAATCGTCTGGTGGCGATTTTCGTAAAAATCATCTGGTCTAATAATCGTCAAAATCTCCGCCATAGCTTCGTCCGACAGCATCATTGCACCAAGTAGCGATTTTTCAGCCTCGACATCCTGTGGCGGTATCCTGCCACCATTACTGGAACGGGTCGTATCCTCCATCATTTTTTACCTCTCCTCCCATTATATCAGAAATTTTGCTCAAAGTTTCGTCTTTTGCTGCCAATTCTGGGTGCTCCCCCGCTTCGTGTATCTCAATTTGTATGTTTTCTGCTACATTTAGCAAAATCCGTTTGTTATTTTTGCTCTCTAAAATATTTTTGATGATTTTCGTACGTGGATAAAGATGCAAAACCCCACCCCGCACTTCTCTCTCGCATTTTTCTAGCTGTTTGTAAATTACCTCACTCACCCCTTTTATTTTTTCTAATAATTCTTCCCAGTTAAAAGCAGTCTTTTTATTTGTGGCCACTTTTTTCGTTTCATTGCTTCTTATGACTTCTTTTTCTATGATTGTAGTTTTTACTTTTATTTCTCCACATAGTGCTACTAAAAGTTTCGCTTCGCCAAACGGTTCTCTCACTTCTGGCAATTTCGCCAACAAAGGCATCGACTCCGGTTTCGGATTTTCGATAATCGTTGCTACCATTTCCTCCGCCAGAGTTTCCGGTTTTAT
The DNA here is from genome assembly GCA_017514025.1 of Candidatus Saccharimonadota bacterium. Lineage (GTDB taxonomy): Bacteria > Patescibacteriota > Saccharimonadia > Saccharimonadales > Saccharimonadaceae > Nanosyncoccus. The sequence goes on from JAFWLB010000003.1 coordinate 101,397, forward strand.
CCCGGCCGCCAGCAGATCTTTCAAAACTGTTGTAATTTTTACAACATCTCCACTAGCATACTCACCTAAAAGCTCGGCAATTTTTTCGTCCTCCGGCAGGCCCATTGCTGCCACTACCATCTCTTTCGTGATCTCATCGTCGCTCAGTGTCGAAAGCTGATCTAGAAGTGACAAAGAGTCCCGAAATGACCCCCCACCTCTTTTAACAATAATTTCCAAAGCCTCATCGCTGATTTTGATTTTTTCTTTCTTTGCTACCGACCGCAAAAAATCTAGCATCACGTCAGCCTCGGCTAGTTTAAAAGTATAAGTTTGTGCCCGAGAAGTAATCGTCACTGGCACCTTATAGGCATCCGTCGTCGCCATAATAAAAATCACATGTGCCGGCGGCTCTTCTAGCGTCTTCAGGAGCGCATTAAACGCCTCTTTGGTCAACATGTGTACTTCGTCGATAATATAGATTTTATATTTACCACTAGTCGGAGCAATTAACGCTTTTTCTCTTAGCTCTCGGATGTTATCGATTCCGCGGTTACTCGCTCCATCGATTTCTACAATATCAACATAATCATCCTCTAGCTCATATTTAAAGCCGTTTACTTCGTGTGCAAAAATCCTAGCTACCGACGTCTTGCCCGTCCCTCTCGGCCCAATAAATAAATACGCATGCCCCACCTTCCCCGCTTTAAGGGATTTTTCCAACGAACTAGTCACTTGTTCTTGCCCGACGACGTCGCCTAATTCTAGTGGCCTATACCGTCTATACAGGTTCTTCATCTAAAGCGCTGCCTCAACGGCCGCCCATGTCGCATCTTCGTTCTTTGCCGGAATCGTCACCGACACTTGTGAACCCTCTCGCAAGTGGAAATACGTCACCGAGGCATACAAAATTTGGTATTCTTTACCTGCCACCTCTACAAAATACTTATCATCATGATGGGTCAAAGTCCCGATCACATTTTTGCGCTCTACCGGCCCAATCTGCTTATATAGAAATTTCCCATCTTCCGTGATGGTCAGCTTCATGATGTCGCCCTCCACTAATTTCGACTTCGAAGCATAGTTAGCTGGCACTGGGTAATTCTTGCCATCGGGCCCAATCATAATTTGACCATCGAAAATCCCTTCAATAATCTTTCCGTCCGGGCTAGAAACTACCGTATCGCGTGGCGCCGAAATCGCTTCGCCATCACCCAAAATCGAAATCAACAATTCCTTTGCTGCCGAAACGCTAGTCTCAGCCTCGCTTAGCAAGCTACGTAATCTTTTTATTTGTTTTTCTGGTATTTCAGACATCACCTCGCATCCTGTCTAATATATAGTATTAATATTATATTATACCTTTTGCCTATCAAAGTCAAGAATCGTTCGGCAAAGTTTTCCACCATCAAAACACCGGTCGCGTGCAAAATGTTGTAAATTTTACATAAATACTATTCTGCTTTCCACAGTCCCGTATGCTTCCGCCCATCGTAAATCATCGTTGGGATACCGCGTACATTTATCTGGTTTTCGATAATCTCTCGGTTTTCTTGCATTTTTGTCGTGGTTTCATCGTAATTCGCAATCTTGCGAATTTCCGCTACGCCCTCATCGTTTACTCCGGCATCCTTCAGCCACGCCTCTAGTTTTGCCGTCGCTTCCTCGCGCGAATAATCTTCATTGAACACATTTTGGTAACTAATCCCGTCCTGGTTTTTATCAGTAAAGATATGGTCAATCAAACTAAGTGCCAATCCAGCTTTGACCTGCTCGGCTGCCAGCATATACCGTACCACCACTTCTGAATTTTTAAATTTGTAAGTATTATCCGCGTCTTGAATCGCAAATGGCACCATTCTTACGTTATAGTTATCAAAGAACCCTGCTGCTTTTTGGTTGCGATACGACTGCATGCACGCTGAACAACCTGGATCGAAAATATCCACCGCTACTGGCTTATCAGCCGCATCACTGTTCACTGTAATGTAATTAAAATCATAATCCTCCGCGTTGTAAGTCTGGAATTTATCCGGAATTGCCGCAAAAATCTCACCCCACTCTGTAAACCATCGCCCTGTAGCCTCCAGCGCGTTTGTCGGTTCGCTTTCGTCGATCGAGCAAACTTCTGCTCCCAGCGAACAGGCCGACGGCTTCGTCACGTTGCAGGACCCCAGCACCCAGAGCGCCAGCAACGATTTGACCGCCGTCAAAATCGCCCATACCGCCACAATCACGATTACTACCGCCAGTATTTCAATAATTATAGAAAGCGGCTTCATCCATTTAGGGTGTTTAATCACTACTCGGCTAAGCAAAGTATTTTTTACGTCTTCCTTAAAACCGGTTTCGCATTTCTGTAAACGCACCTTTTTCCACAAGCATCCCCAAGATTTTTTAAACATTTTCCAGTAGCTCTTGCCAATTTTTGGCCAAAAAATCGACAAAATCGCTACAAATACACCAATCACGGCCAAAATAATAAACGCTGCAATACACACCATAATATACTTATGTTATCACAAAATGATTATTTGAGCAATTTTCCGAGTGAATTTTTGACTTTTTCAATATCTTTGGGTCTATTGTGCAGACCGAGCGAAAATCTCACTAACGGCGGCAGCCCCAGTACATGATCCAAATAATAATGCACGCAAAAATATCCTGTCCGCGCCATGATATTTTCACGCGACAAAGCTGAACCTAGTAGATGTGAATCCACCCCCTCTACATAAAACGACATGGTCGGGTTTGCCATCGTATTCACCAGATGGACTTTTTCCGAACTCCGCAAAAAATCAAATAATTCCGTGTAGTTATTTTCAAAATCTCGCCAAGTCGATTTTGGCACCTTTTCTAGCCATTTTAACGCCGCGCCAAACCCTACGATTTCACCCCACGCCTGCAGACCAGACTCAAACCTAGTATAACGGTGTTCCTTCCCCTCCGCTGACAGCAAATACTCGTCTTTCTTCACGTCGTCCACCATCCCCCCGCCTAGCCACAATGGCTCCAATTTTTCCATCAAATCATCTCGCCAGACGATCACCCCGAGCGACGGCCCGTACATTTTATGCGCCGAAGTCACAATCGCATCCGCCTCTACTCCACGCACCACATCTACCGCATGCGCCAAAGTCTGCGCCGCGTCAATAATTACAATTCCGCCGGCCTTATGAACCACCTTAACCAGCTCCTTGATATTCGACAGCTTTCGTCCGTCAAAATTAGACGCACTATTCACCACCACTACCGCTCGATCAAAATCATAATCATCCAGCGGGATCGAGCCATCTTTATTTCGCTTCATCACTTCGCGCGGCACTCCCGTCCTCTGGGCAAAAGCTATCGACGCCAAAAACGGCGAGTTGTGCTCAATCTCACTAGTCATGATTTTGGCAAATGCACCTTTACGAATTTGCGACAAAATCAAATTTATCCCATAAGTCGTATTCAGGGCAAAAGAAGTATTATATTTTCGTTTCGGCAACTTCAGATACTTCAACATCGCATCTCGTGCCGCCTCAACTTTTTCGTCCGTTTTTACGCCCCATTTGTATTTCACCCGTTCACCGCAAGAATTATGCTTCGTGTAATAATCATTCACCGCCTCAATCACCGCCCGCGGCCTCAGACTTTGGCAAGCACTATCCAAATAAACTTCCCCCGCTCCCAAATAATCAAAATCTTCCATATATATTATTATACACCAAAAAACTGCCTTTAAACGGGCAGTTTTTTGTAACTAGCTAACCTCGCAGGGAATCCCGCAGTATATTTACGCGAGCTCCACGGTCGCACCAGCTTCTTCCAAAGCTTTCTTCATCGCTTCGGCGTCATCCTTAGCGACTTTCTCTTTCACGGTCGCCGGGGCGCCGTCCACGATAGCTTTAGCCTCACCGAGGCCAAGCCCAGTAGCTTCCTTCACGGCCTTGATCACGGCAATCTTCTGAGAACCAGCGTCCTTCAAAACGACGTCGTACTCAGATTTGCCTTCGTCGGCAGCAGCTTCACCACCAGCAGCCGGACCAGCTGCCACAGCCACAGCGGCCGCAGCCGGCTCAATGCCGTATTCGTCCTTCAGGACGTTTTTAAGTTCATTTACTTCGAGAACGGTGAGTTTCACCAATTCCTCAGCCAATTTTTTGATATCAGTTGCCATAATATTTCCTTTCTAATTATCTATGGTTGCTTTATTTTGCATGAGCTTCGAGACCCGACACAATTCCGGACAGACCGCCAGACAAGCCAGAAATGCTGTCTGTCGCCGGCGAAAGTAGCTGCGCCACCACCTGCGCAATAAGCTCGTTTTTGCTCGGCATCGCCGCCAGCTCTTTAACTTCATCCTCGGATAAATTTTTGCCCAAATCCGAAAATCCCCCCACTAAACTCAACGCATCGTGTTTTTTGGCAAACTCCGCCAAAACTTTTGCTGGCGCCACCTCGTCTTCATCGGACACCGCGTAAAGCAATTGCCCGGTTAAACCAGTAGTGTCAGTATCTTTATAAACAGCAATCTGCCCCATCGCTACGCGTACCAAGCGGTTTTTTACCACTTTGATTTTTACGCCCGCCTCACGAGCGTTTTTGCGAAGCTCTTGCAATTCTGCCACCGTCAATCCCTGATATTTGGCATAAACGGTAGTTTTTGCATTTGAGAGCAACTCTGTCAAATCAGCAACCAATGTGTTCTTTTTATTCTTTGAAATTGCCATAAAAAGTTCCTTTGGTTATTTTTTTGATAAAATTCAGTTAGCTAGTTGTTAAATAGCGTCACCAAATAACTTGTAAGAAATTTTCCTCGGTGGCATGATTAAGAGTAAACTCCGCCACTGTCTTTGGTAACTACCCCCATTATATCACACTTCAGCGAAAAAATCAACTGACGTTCTTGGTGGTAAAGAACTGAAATACCGAGCCCAATACGCCCAAACCACCGATCAGCGGCCAATAATAAGTTTCTTGGCTGATATCTGGCGCTAAGGCCAAAATCGCTATCGTTATCGCGTATGCCCCCACTACCGCCGTCGCAATAATCGTCGCCGGCTTCATCAACATCACCGCCGCCCCCGCCGCAATTATCCCCACTACCGCCGCAATTGCCAACGTTTGCATCTCTGTACCAAAATACTGCACCGCTGCCAGCATCACCACCGCAAAACAAATCCCACCCACGCACAATTTTTCAATCGAAAACCCTAGCAGTGCCAACAGTAACCCGCCTGCAATCGGAATTAAATTCTTATATAGCTCTGTTGTCACCACTTCTGGCCACATCTGCTCAATCGTCGGCATCAAATACATCACTCCACAAAAACCCAACAAAAACCAAATCGCAAAAAAAGCTATTTTTTTCAGTCGGTAGCCAAATAACAACACCGCCAGCCCCAATCCAAGCATAATAATAAGCTCAGGGACTTGAAAATTTTCAATTATATCCATGAGCTTATTATATCACACTAGTTGTAGAGATTTTCGATTTGAATCGACGGACCCATCGAAGTCGTGACATAAACCGACTTCACATAAGTACCTTTCAAAGACGTCGGCTTCTGCGCCTTCAAAGAGTCAAAGAAGGCATTTGCATTCTCGGCCAGCTTATCTGCCCCAAACGACACCTTACCTACGCCAATATGCACGATCGCCTGTTTGTCCACTCGGTATTCTACCTTACCGGCCTTGGCTTCCTTCACGGCTTTTTCAATATCAGTTGTCACCGTGCCAGCCTTCGGGTTTGGCATCAAACCTTTCGGCCCTAAGAGACGCGCAAACTTACCAAGTTTCGGCATATATTGCGGCATCGAAATTAACACGTCAAAGTCAATTGTACCTTTCTCTAGTCGTTTCAAAAATTCCTCGTCTTCAGCAATATCTGCTCCAGCCGCCTTAGCTGCCTTGCAAACGTCCAAGGGCGCAAATACCGCTACCCGCACCTCTTTACCATTGCCGTTTGGCAATACTAAAGTCGTACGAATATTTTGGTCGGCTTGTCGCGGATCCACCCCAAGTCGTGCGTGGATTTCCACTGAAGCGTCAAATTTCACCGGGCTAGTCTTGATCGCTAGCTCCAAAGCATCCTTCAAATTATAGGCCTTGCCCTTCTCGACTAATTTCGCCACTTCTTGGTATTTCTTACCTCGGCGCTCTAATTTCGGACGAGTTACCGGCGCTACGCCTTTTGGCTTTGCAGCTGCTTCTGTCTCTGCTATCTTGCGTTCGGCTTTGCGCGCCTGACGCTCTTCCTCCGCCTTTACTTCCTCAACATGTTTCTTAGATTTTTTACCAGACTTCGCAAAAGTCTCCGGCTCTTTGACCTTTGTTTCCTCGGTCGTGACCTCCTCAACTACGACCTCTTCTTTAATTTCTTCTTTTTTCGCCTCTTTATCGGCCATATTTTTCCTTTCTGTGGTGCAAACAGACTTTCGTCCTCCCACAATTATTTAATTATTCTTCGACAGCCACGCCCATCGAACGTGCTGTCCCGGCCACGATTTTAATCGCGCCTTCCATATCAATTGCGTTTAATTGATCCATTTTCTTCTCGGCAATTTCCTGAAGCTGTGCCTTAGTGATAGTGCCAACTTTATCAGTGTTTGGCTTGCCGGAGCCTTTTTGAATTTTGATCGCTTCTCGAATCAAATCATCCACTGGCTGGCCTAGACATTTCCAGTCAAAAGTCCGATCTTCAAATACTCGAATGTGCACAATCACATTCTTACCCATCAAATCTTTGGTCGCTTCGTTAAATGGATTGATAAAATCCATCATGTTTAATCCCCACTGACCAAGCGTCGAACCTACTGGAGGCCCAGCCGTCGCCTTACCCCCCGGAATCCGGAGCTTCAAATTACCAATAACTTTCTTTTCTGCCATAAAAACCTTTCTAGTGCGTAACTATTATATTATATCACAATTGCTTAACTTGTAAAGCATCGAGCTCCACCGGAGTTTCCCGTCCAAACATCGATACCATCACCTTTATCTTACCCTTTGCGGCATCAATTTCTGAAATCGACCCATCAAAACCTTTAAACGGCCCATCCGTGATCGACACTACTTCGCCTACTTCATACTTCACCGAGAATTTCGGATCTTCTACGCCCATCCGCTTTTTAATTTTCGTGATTTCCTTTTCCGATACTGGCGTCGGCTGCGTCCCCGTCCCCACAAAACCAGTCACCCCCGGAGTATTGCGGATAATATACCACGTTTCGTCCGATAATTTCATATCTACCAACACATAATTTTGCAAAATTTTCCGGTCTACAATTTTACGTTTGCCATTTTTGATTTCGATTTGTTTTTCTTTTGGCACGATTGCTTCAAAAATTTTCCCAGACATTTCTACTGAACCAGTCCGCTGGTTGATCGAATCCGCTACCTTATCTTCGTAGCCACTATAGGTGGAAATCGCGTACCACGCTCTAGTGCCGTCATATCTGTTTACTGCCATAGCTTATCAAATCCTTTCTATTTATTACCTAATATTAATCCAAACAACCACGAGAAGAATAGGTCAAGCAAAGAAATAATCACCATGAATAGCGCTGAATACACAATCACGGCTAATACCATCTTCCACGTAGTCTTACGATTCGGCCAACGCACCTGGCGAAGCTCCATCCACGAATCGCGGATGTATCGCCAAAGATACACAAACGGCGCCACCAAGAAAAACGGCTTTTTCTCGTTCTTCTTGGGCTCGACCGAAACTTTTTTCTCAGCCGACTTCGCTTTTTCGCGCTTTGCTTTTTCGGTTTTTTTGTCTTTTACGACAACTTTTTTACGAGTAATTGTCGGCTCGTCAGATTTCTCCTCCTTACGAGGACCATCCGATGCTTTTATTCTTGTTACTTTCGCCATCTTACTCCTTTTTAGTATCAAAAAAGTCTGATACCAGACTTGTCAATAGTATACTACTTCGGGAACAAATAGTCAAGATAATCTTGCATCATTCTTGCGCCCGAAATCACCGGCAAGAATTCCATTAGTTGCAACTTCATACTATATTCCAAATCAAAATCGTTTTCCCAAATCTCTGCCGCTTCCTCCATTCGCTGATAGAGCATATCTAGCTCTTCGGCTTCGTCTTTGCCAGACACATTTAGATACGATTTCATCGAACCATCCGCCACGCCACCATCGTGTGTCGAAACTAGCAAATTCATATTCGCCACGTCTTTCATCCACGACGTCCCGCAGGCTTCTAATCCTACAATCGGTACATTCACCGCCACATTGCTCCCACAGGATAACCCTAGCGCTAAAGCCTCGTCGTAATCCGGCAAGTAATGCACATGGGTTCTTAGATAGTCGTCTTTTGCCACGACTTCCAATAAATTCTTTAGCTTCTCAGACATCACATTGTCCCCCGCGTGTACTCGTCCCGCCAAAATATAATGCGCCCCGTGGTTTTCCAAAATATTTCTCAGCCGCACTGGGTCACGGAAGGCCAAATCTGGTCTTTTATAGTCCACAAATCGGCGCCGGTAATCAAAGATAAAATCATCTTCATTAAATCTCAAAATCTGACCATTTTGGTCCGGCCGAGCCGCCAGTACTTTATTCAAAACTCGCCGCCCCGCTCGTTTAAACTCCCGAATTTTATCTGCCGTCAGGGTATCTAGCTGTTCTCGATAATTCGATGTGGGATAATCCACCGCGTCCACGATTTCCGCTTCACGCATAAACTGCATAATTTCCGGTTGCACCCAATATTCCATGTCGATTCCGTTCGTCACTGCCTTGAACTTAACTTTATTCCCCGCAATATCTCGATAGTTTGCCACTCTCGCGTGCAATTTTGACACCCCGCTCCTCAGCTCCGCGATTTCAATCGTCACACTGGAAAGTTTAATATGCTCGCCGTCAAACTTATCTCTCAACCATTTTTTGACCGCTGGTGATTTCAAATTCGGAAAAACAAAACGTTCAAACTGTTCCAAGGCAAATTCTGCTTCTGCTGCTTGCACCAAAGTATGATTAGTATATAAAGTATGTTTACGCGTATAAACCACTGCTTCGTAAAAATCCATCCCGTTGCTGGCCAGCTCATCTAACCGCGCCAATGCCGCGAAGAAAGTCGCCACCTCGTTTAGCTGCATGATCGCCGGCTTTAGCCCCAGCAGCTTCAAAGCCGCATAGCCGCCAAACCCTAGCGCCACTTCCTGATACAGACGGTGATCACCCCCACTCATACCAGAATATAATTCACCAAAATTCGGCTCAGTTATCGAAATAATCCGTGTACTCTTAAACTTTTTTTCAATCACATCCAAACTACAAAGTCCGCCATTGCACTTAATATTGACCTTATCTACAAACCGAAAACCGAATTTCTTATAATCTACTGGTTTGTGCTCGTCAATTACCGCGCCGTTTTCTAGCTTTTGTTGCACTTCCGACGGATAAAACGGCGTAATCAGAGCAAACGGTACCCCCATTTGTTCTGCTACTCGCCTCGTGTCGGCCGCTAAAATCCCTAGTCCCCCGCCCCCACGGATGCCATTTTGTTGATCATATAGTTCAATCGTCCAATAAGTATAGGGCCGCTCTTCTGAAACCGCTTTCGTCAAATGCCCCCGTTCCACCGCCTCGTAAAAAATATCTACATCCTCAATATTCTCTAACGGGTGATAAAAATACTGCCCATCTTCATCCTTCATGCTTATGATTATACCACACTAATACCAAAAATCTTTGGGTAATTTATCGGCAATCCGCTGGTGGAAATCATAGTCAAATCCTTCTAGCCGCCTTGGATTTTTCGTCTTAAAATAATTTTTACGAATATAATCCGCCGTCATCACTTCGCCCGGTATCAAACGGTATTTTTTCCGAAAGTTCAACCCCCGCTTGTAATTTTTTGGTGGCAATACCGCCATCGGCAAAAAATCGCACTTCACTTCTGGATCGGCGTATAATTTTATTGCTAATACCGCCATGGTCGGGATAATATCTTCCTTCTTACTATAAACATCTTCGTTTTTAAACACCGTTGCCTGCCGCGTCGCCGATGGTGCCACAAAAATCACTCCACCGTTTTTAACAGCCTCATGTGACAAATCAGTATAGATATTCCGAAAATCCCGTTTCAAACGATTAGCCACCTCGTATTTTTTAGTCCCCTCTTTCAACTTCATCTTACGCCAAGTCGATGGCGTGATGGTCGGCGTAATAATAATCCCTAGCCGCCGGATCCGTTCAAAATTTGGGGCCAAAGCTTCATACCACGGCAGATTTACCGGGAAATACATCGGTTTGTCACCCATGATGTCAATCTTCATCGTCAAGATCCGTGCAATTTCACCTAAGCTGGGATGATTGTAGCCAATCACCAAGCCATTTTTAGAATCTTTTGGCATCCCTCGGTATGAACCAGGCGTAATCTTCGACAAAACCTTCACCAGTTTTTTTCGTGCCGCCTGATTATGCTTTTCTGGATCATCTTTTGGTCCGGTTGTGCCAAAAAAATAGTTGATTGCCGCGTTACAGGCCTTTCCTACCGGCACCATTTCCTTCCTTAGGTCATCCGACCCCAAAGTCGTCAGTAATGAATAATTTTCGTGCTGGATTTTATCGATCACTTCCTCCGCGCTCAAGCTTTCCAGCTCTTTCAAAGTAAACGTTTTCTTTTTCGCCATAAGTGTATTATAGCATTATTTGGCAAAATATGATACAATACATCAAGAATGGGATGTCGCCAAGTGGTAAGGCAGCGGGTTCTGGTCCCGCCATTCGGGGGTTCGAATCCCTCCATCCCAGCCAAGAAAATAAAATAGAGAGCTTACTCTCTTATTTTTATTCGCTCCTGAGAGCCTCTACCGGATCACGCAAAGACGCCTTTTTCGCCGGAATCAATCCCCCTAGCAAAGTCAATACCACTGACAGCGCAATCAGGAACAGCGCCATTCTTGGATCGAGTGCTGCATTCAAAGGCACATCGCCGATAAAGTGATGCAGTACCAAGTTTATCAGCGGAATCATCAGATAAGAAATTCCCACTCCAAACACGCCCGACAAAAATCCGATGATAAACGTTTCCGCATTAAAGATCGACGAAATATTATGTTTTGAGGCTCCCATCGCCCGCAAAATCCCAATTTCCTTCGTCCGCTCGTATACCGAAATATAGGTAATCACCCCAATCATAATACTCGATACAACAAGAGAAATTGACACAAAAGCGATCAACACATACGATACCGCGTCCACGATTGTTTTTACCGAGGACATTAGTACTCCAGTCGTATCAGTGTATTCAATCACCTTATCATTCTCACCGGCCGCCCGCATCTTTTCGTTATAATTCTCCAAAAATTCAATAAACCGTGTTTTACCGTCGAAACTCGAGAAATAAAACGCCATTTCGGTCGGGTCATCTGGATTTTGGTAGCCCAATTTGGTCAAATTAGTAACCAGGGTAGATTCTTGCTTTGAAGACATCGCTGTCACTACGCGCGAGAGCTCATCTTCCGTCAGATTTAATCGCATAGCTCCGATCATGGCGTTTTGATCCCCTGCAGCTAACCCTTGAGCCAGAGCCGCCTGATCTATGGTGATCAGTTCCGACAAATCAAAGTTAAAGCTATTTTCCTTCTGGCCAAACTTAGTATTAGAAAAGATATTAAGATCAGGATGAGCCAACTGCTTCTTAACGATTTCGGTCTGACTAGATTTATCCACAATATGCGTAATCAGTGACGGCAGATAAGCCACTCCGCTGCCTTGCGATATGATGCCCGCATCGTCAGACACAGCTACGCCGACAATTTTTAGCTTTTCGGAACGATCGTAAAGCTCGCGCATATAAGCATCATCGCTACTCATGTCTTCATAGATATTATATTTAGTATTGTATTTATATGTGTCCGTCGCTGGCACTAATCTAAGATCAACATTCATCAAATCGTCATAGGTTAGCTCCAGTGGCACATTCTCAACGTCGGCTTTTTCGCCACTCATAATTTTAGCCAAAATCCCGTTCAGCTCATCCGAATCATGAAACCCCAGCGAATAAGTGAGCAATTCGGAAATCTCATTTTCATTGCTCAAAATAACCAACATTTCATTATAATTCTCTGGATAGCGACCAGTCAAAAGCTCTGTGTCATTCGTCAAATTCTCTGGTTCATACTGACGAAAAACCGAAGTCATAGTGGAATAATTGCGAAGTAGGGACGTTTCCCCCACCAAAGACGAAAACATATTGCTAGGATTCATTTTAGCGATCTTATTAGTAGCATCCACGGTATAAATCAGCGGATCCACATTGTATTCGTATTCCAGCAAACGAATATCATCCCAAATTTCCGATTTATGCTCCTCTAGATATTCGGCAAAACTCGGCAAATCATTGTTCGATACACTACCCAGGGTAGAAGTAAGTATCTGATTTTCGTGAATTTTGCCATCTGCGGCCGAAGAAGAGCCATTGCCGGTAAGATTAAGCAAAATGCCCGTAAGATCCGCCGACTCCTTTTGCAGAGCCAAAGGATAAGAAGTCAGAGTATCTTCCTCAATTTTATCAATATAGTTCTGAAAACCTGTCGAGACCGCGCTAATCAAGGCAATCCCAATAATTCCGATCGACCCCGCGAGTGCCACCAAAATCGTCCGCGCCTTTTTTGTCATCAAATTGTTCAAAGACAAAGAAAAAGCCGTAAAAAACGACATCCGGGTCTTTTTGCTTCGGCGTTCCGACTCAATCAAATCCAAATCAGTTCGCTCCGAACCGTCATACGGATTTGAATCCGAAGTAATTTTGCCGTCTTTCAAAGTGATGATCCGTGTCGCATATTCCTCCGCCAATTCTGGATTATGCGTCACCATAATCACCAGCTTCTTGTCTGCAATTTTCTTTAACAAATTCATAATTTGCAGGCTAGTTTCCGAGTCCAAAGCCCCCGTCGGTTCATCGGCTAATAAAATATCCGGATCATTCACCAGCGCCCGCGCAATCGCCACTCTCTGCATCTGTCCGCCCGAAAGTTGCGCTGGTTTTTTGTCCATATGCTCTTTCAAACCTACTTCTTTTAGGACTTTCTTAGCTCGTCGCACTGATTCCCGCTTAGAGATCCCCGAAAGTGTCAACGCCAGCCGCACATTATTCAGGACCGTCTGATGCGGGATTAAATTATACGACTGGAACACAAACCCTACTCGGTGGTTTCGGTAGGCATCCCAGTTTTTATCTCGAAACTTTTTAGTCGAAGTTTCATTAATTATCAAATCGCCACTATCATAATGGTCTAACCCGCCGATTACGTTTAGAAGCGTAGTTTTACCCGACCCTGAAGGCCCCAAAATCGCCGCAAACTCACTCTCACGAAAATTCACGCTGACTTTGTCTAACGCCTTGCATTTCAATCCACCCGTTTGGTAGACCTTCGTCACACTCCGAATTTCTAACATATCCGCTTTAATTATATCACACTTTATCTTCGTCCACCACCCGGCATCATATTTTGGTTAGTATTCGCATTTCCTAGCGTCGTCATTACGTTCGAAATCGTAAAAGTTTGATATTCTGCTCCGTCCAAATATAATGTGTAAGTCTCACCCGGCGTCAAAGTTTCCGACCCTGCCGCCATGTGGTTGAAGGTCTTTGCCGAAGTATGCGACAAAACTACTTCCCCCGCCGAGTCCTTTACTTCAACCAATGTCCCCGCAGCCTGAGTAGTTCCAAAATAAACATTCAAATTACATACACCCGAATTCGCGCCTAAATTTTCTGCCATGCCCGAAGCTCCTACTGCGATCACTGTTCCTCCTCGCATCGAAATTTCTATTCCGGCGTCTAGCGCTCCGTTGCCATTGTTGGTCGGCCCGTCCACCACCACGTTGCCTCCAGCAAAAATCAGATACCCGTTTGAATCAATTCCGTCCCCCGCAGCATTAACATAGATATTGCCGCCATTTATCGTCAAACTACAATCTTCATCCGCATTAAAAGGATTTGCGCCAACTCGATTTTGCGATGAATTATCCGCCCCACCCCCCGCATTAATCCCATCATCCGAAGTAGTCAAGCTAATCTCGCCGGCATTTATTGTCACCGCCTGTGCTTCTAGCCCCTCGTAACTTCTTGTAATTTCTATCGTGCCTCCATCCACGATCAATTCTCGATCTGCGTGAATTCCGTCATCACCCGCATTTATCAAAATATCTCCGCCCACAATCCCCACGTAATTATTTGAATGTATCGCGTCGTCATAGGTGCGCAAATTATAATTCCCACCATATATTATTATATTATTTACAGTTTTGATGCCTTTGCCTGTCGCCATCACGTCAAATTCGCCTTTTTCGATCATCACGAAACCTTTACCACGATCAGTGTCATTAGTAGATTTTATCGCGTCTCCCGCCGCGCTAATCACAAACTCCCCGTCAGTAATGTAAACCGAATCCTTCCCCCGAATCCCGTCATCCTTCGCCGCTATCACATATTTTCCGCCCCGAATCACCACATCGTCTTTGCCGACAATCCCGTCCGACAAGCTCGCCACCATTTGCAAACTCCCTTCTCCCGTCAAAGCCAAATCCGCCTTCGAATAAATCACCCCTTCCACATCTTCATCGTAGCTAGAATCATAACTCGCTCCGTCCTCCAAAACATTATTCCCTTTGAGCTCGATCACTAAATTCTCTGCGTTATAACACAAAATCGCCGGCCCATCCGCATTTCGGATTGTCACATTATCCAAAATCAGCCGCACTTCACTCACCCCCGCATCCACCACAATCTGTCCGTTATCCAGCGAACCGGTCAAATGATAAGTCCCCGACTCTGTAATATTCAAACTCTCCGTCAGCGCCACATCTACTGTCTGATAGCGCCCCCAATTCACTTTCAGATCACTATTGTCTACCGCTACCGTGCTTGCTACGCTTTCCACCGAATGTTTCGGTACATTCAAATTCAACGCCACCGCCGCAATCAAAGCTACCACACCTAGCCCCCCCACGATTAGCCAATGCTTCCAAGTCATCTACATCTCCTTTTCGGTTTCTGGCTGATTTAGCATCACTTTCAAATTACAATTTTTCACCCGAATCTCATCTAAAAACTCTTTTTCTTTAATCCCCCGTTTCAAAGTTACATCGTAAGTCAACTTATACAAACTCCCCATGTTCATGGTTTTAGTTTTGGTTAGTTCAGACTTCTTGCAATATTTTTTAAAAATCTCGTCAAAAGCTCCCGAATAGTCCAAATCTTCCGGCACCACAATTTTCAAAGTCCGATTGAGAGCATTTGGTTCCAAAAAATGCGTAAAGGAAAAAATCAAAATCGCCGCTACCGCAATCGCCGTGATCACTACGGCAAACAGTACATGCCCCATCCCTAACGCCAGGCCAATCATCATTACGAAGAACACACTTAGCAGTTCTTTTGCGTCTCCCTGGATCGACCGGAACCGAATTAGCGAAAATGCTCCCAAAATCGCAATCGATGTCCCGAGATTACCGTTGATCATAATCATCACTGCCATCACCAGGAGTGGCAAAGTCGCCAGGGTAATCGCAAAACTTTTTGTCGTTCGCGACGTCTTCATGTGAGTTATTGCCACCACGACCCCTAGCACTAACGCCACCGCCGCCGAAATCAGCACCGTCGTGATATCTAACCCCGTCGCCGTACTGTCAAATATTGTGTTAAACATTTTGTAATTCCTTTCCTATTTTTTGATAAATTTTACCTACCTTACTAAATTGTTGCGGGAAAATCCGCTCCTCAGACATCTTTCGTACTAGCCACAGCGGCCACGCTCCGTGCGCCTTAATCTCCATAATGATGTTCCTCTCATCTTCAAAATAATTTCGGTCAGCTTTTTTCTTGCTAAAATTCACTTCGCTCAGCCGATATTTCAAATTTTCATCAAAAGTAATTCGGAGTCCCCCTTCGCCCCGGTAGCTCTCGCGCACGTAAAACACCAAAACTTTTGGTTTCAAATCAAATACATCAATCAAATAATCCACCTCACGGGCTATCCGATAATCATTCGGCCCGTCAGCATTTTTCTCCATAAAATCTAGCACGTGCGATTTTTCCTTTACCATTTTGTTGTAATCTTTTTTGGTAATTCGCACTCGCCGCTTATACCCCACATTATTATCTTTGCCGCAGAGTTTCGTTTTGATTTCAAAAAACACCTTATCAAACCCCCCGTATGAGCGCGCTCGCAATTTTTCCTTGAACATCGGCTGCTCAATCGACTGAATTATCAAATCATAATTATCCGTATCAAAATAAATGTTAAACACCTCGGACTTATAATAATCGTCCTTCTCCATATTTTGCTTGATTCCCATGAGCATCTGCTCCTTTTGCTTCGCCGTAATCAAACACTTCTTCTCGACCCTATCAAACGTCTTTTGATCTTGCATATCCTTATTTTACACCACAAACCTTAAATTTTCTTAAAAATTATTGTGCCGGTCGCTCACTCGCCAACCGATTTAAAAACCACTCACTCGTTTCCGCATCCAGTAGCCGCGTTTGATAATTTTCGTCATAAGCCGTTGGTGAAATTTTCGTCTGCAAAAGTTTCCCATCATAGAAATAATGGCCCAAAATCAAACTTCGTGTCGTTCCTGGCCACCAAGCCTGGTCGAAGAACAAATTTCCCAGCCCATAATAAATCACTCCGTCTCCGTATAATTCATAAGTTTGGGGTTGATGCGCACTTGTCCCTACCACAATGTCCGCGCCCAGCTCAATCAAATGCCGAAAGAACCCAACCTGATCTCCCGCCGCTGAATTCGCGTAGTCGCAAGTATTATCTTCATATTCCGACACATAAGCACTACACTCGTAATATTGAATATCTACTATCACCTTATCACCTCGCTCTTTTGCCGCTGCAATTTCACTCGCCGCATTTTCTTCATCGTAACGATTTGCCCCGGGTGTCTCATCGTCCGTCGCCCCACCGGTTGACAAATTATATGCCAAGAACGTAATCCCCGTATTTTTTTCTTTTAATTCTAACGGCTGGGCGGCCTCTTCCGCCGTCTTTCCGCCACCTACGATTTTGATATTGTTCTCGTTATAAATATCAATCGTATTTCGCGCTGCCTCGTCACCGCAATCTTGGTTGTGATTGCCAGTCAGCTCCACTATATCTAGCCCAATATCCGTCAAAGTATTGATAAACCGCGGATCCGAGCAGATATTTTCGCTGGTCGCATAATCCGAAAATGAAGCTTCGTTCGAAGTATGCGTCAGATCAAAATTCTTTAGAAAATCCGCCACCTCTTTGCTAAAATACGTCGCATCTCCTACCTCATCCAATTTTTGGTTCATTCCACGGCTCAAAGCCGTCACGCCCGTCTGCGCCAAAGTCAACACATTAGATTTTTCCGGCCACTTTTTGTTATATGTCGCATCCACCAACGGCTTAATCTCTTCGGCAAATTTTTCCGAATCAAATTTGATCACTTTATAATACGCTCCTTTATCAAAAGTATCCAAATAATACTCGCCGTCGATCGCCAATAACTTTTTTGTAAAATCTAGCTCAGAAAGTGGTATGATTTCCGCTTCTTCAAATTCATTTCTGTCCGTCCGCGCATCATAAAAATCCGTTATCGGCACATTGATTTCGTAAATATATTCTCCTTCCGTCAGCTCTGGTCGCGCTGAACTATTCGTGATCGAAATATGCACATCTTTGTCTAGCTCTACTTCGTCCGTAAAAATTCCTTTTAGCACTGCCAAATCTTCGTCAGCAAAATCTCCATCATAGTAGACCACTCCTGGTACATGGAAAACACCCGTTTTTGTCACAAATTGCACCCCAAAGAATCCCGCCACAAATACCACCGCAAGTATCACAAACACCATCAGCGGCGACCGTCTTCGTCTCATACTATATATTATATGGTATAATTGAAGCATGTTCAAGTGGGCAAATCTTTTTAGCCGTAATGAAATCGAGCGAGATATTTTTTCACCAAATGGCCGCATCCGTTGCCATTTTAGTCTAAACAATGGCAATATCAGTTATAGCGTCTACCGCGGCGACCAAACTCTCATCCGCCCTTCTCGGCTTGGATTTCTCATTTGCGGCGAAGACCCTCTTGGTCAAAATCTCAAACTCATTCGCGAGCAAAAACATCGCCACGAAGAAACCATCGAATTGCCTTGGGGCGAAGACCGTTTCATCTCGAACAATTATAACGAAACTGCTTTTTATCTCACCGAGAAAAAACAACCAAGTCGGATTTTCACCCTCCGTTTTCGGGTTTTTGATAGCGGCGTAGCCTTTCGCTACGAAATTCCACCTCAGCCCAAGTTCAGCCAAATCACCATCCAGGACGAAATCACCGAGTTCAACGTCGATCTCAACACTGTCGCTTGGCAAATCCCTGCTTATCAACCCGACCGCTACGAATACAACTACGAAAAAACTCCAGTTTACGATTTAGAAAAATCCGTCCACACTCCCCTCACCCTTCGCACTCCCAACGGTTTTTATTTATCAATTCACGAAGCCGCTCTGTATAATTATGGTTCCATGACCGTAAAACTTAATGAACGTCGCGCTCTCTCGACCGATATTACCCCCCTCTCCGATCATACCAAGGCCCACGTACTTTTGCCTTTCCAAACTCCGTGGCGACTGATCATGATTGCCAACTCCGCCATCGAGCTCACCACCAACCGCTTAATTTATGCTCTCAACGATCCACCCGCCGAAGATTTTAGTTGGGTCAAACCTCTCAAGTTTATCGGCATTTGGTGGGCGATGTATGTCGGCGAGTGGACTTGGGCGCCAGGCGAACGTCATGGTGCTACTACCGGACACGCCCACGAATATATCGATGCCGCTATCCGTCTCGGCGTTAGCGGACTTTTGATCGAAGGCTGGAACGAAGGCTGGGAAGGCAACTGGCTCGAAAACGGTATTCACAACAAATTCACCGTTGCCACTTCAGATTTTGATTTGCCCGCCGTTGCTCGTTATGCCGAGCAAAATGGCATTGAATTAGTCGGCCACCACGAAACCGTCGGCTTTGTCGACAATTACGAAGAACAGCTAGAAGATGCCTATAATTATTACGCCGCCAATCACGTTCATTATATCAAAACCGGTTACGCCGGCTCCATGATGTTAATTCACGGTCGTCGCGAGTATCATCATTCTCAAGTCGGCGTCAATCATTATCAAAAAACCGTCGAACTCGCCGCCAAAAAACATATCTGTCTAGATATTCACGAACCTATCAAGGGCACCGGCATTGAACGCACTTGGCCAAATTTATTATCTCGCGAAGGTGCCCGTGGCCAAGAATACGAAGGCGGCGCCCTCAGTCCTTCGCATGCTTGTTATCTTCCCTACACTAGGTTATTGTCCGGCGGTATGGACTACACCAGTGGTATTTTGGATCTCACTAATAGCGTCAAACGTATATCTACCACTCTTGCCCGCCAACTAGCCTACTTTGTTACTATCTATTCTGGCATGCAAATGGCTGCCGATCGCCCGTTTATTTATGAAGAGCGTTTTCCGAAAGAATTTAACTTTATTCACGATGTCCCAGTCAATTTCGCCAAAACTCTCCCTCTCGCTGGTGAAATCGGTGAATATTACGTTGTTGCGCGTCAAGATCGTGACAGCGCCGACTGGTTTATTGCTGGCGTCACCGACGAATCCAGTCGCCATGTTCACATTAACCTCGACTTCCTCGACAACGGAGTCTATGCTGCCGATTTATATTGCGATTCAGACGACGCCCATTACCGCGAAAATCCCTTTGGTACCGATATTTCTCATCGCAAAGTTGGCCGCAGCGATTCGCTTGACATCTACATGGCGCCCGGCGGCGGTTTCGCTATTCGCTTACAGCGGTTAACATAAATCTATGGCTCGCATCGCCATCACTGTATAACTCCCCCGCACAAGTCATAATCACCAAAGTATCTTTTTCTGCTTTCGCCAAAATCTCGTTCATATTTATCTGCGTTTTTGGCACTAGTTCTCTCGCCACTACATGATAAATCTTGCCACTATATTCAACTTCTGCCCCCAACTTCACCGCCGACAAATTTTCAAACACGGTGGTCGCATGCCCGATTAATAATGTTTTGTTCTCAGCTCGCGTATAAGCGCCCACAATCGCATCGGGCGTATCTAACTTCTGGCCATTGAGAGCTAGCTCCGTCACGTCAGAATCTAGCCCAACGGTTGGGATCGAAAGCTGTGCGGAAATTTCATAATTCGCCGCTTCAGCCGGCTGCAAACCCACTATAATATATATAGCAGCCAACAACAAACTCAGCACCAAGAAAACCAATCTCGGATCACCGCGGCGTCTTAGCTCCACACTCTCCTCCTTCTGCCACTATTATATCACGAAAATTATAATCCCGGCGAAAAAAGTTTTAATTTTTTTTCGTGCATTTTGTATTTTGGATCGTGTTCGCCCACTTCCGCCCAAAAAGCCTTTGAATGATCCATGTGGTTTAAGTGCGCCAATTCGTGCAAAATCACATAGTCGCGTAATTCTTCTGGCACTTGCATCAAACCAATGTTTAAAGAAATCGTCCGTCTGCTCGAACACGACCCCCACCTAGTATTCGCATGTGTCAAACGACACTTATCATAACTGTAGCCGTATTTTTTTGCCCAAAACTCCAATCGATATGGCAAATATTCCCGCGCTTTTTTGGCCAGTTGTTTTTTCTGATAATCCCGCGCTCGCTGCTCCGCCGGATTTTTAATTGGCAGTTTTTCTCGAATCACTTTACGATTTGAATTCAAAAACCTTTTTACCAAAAAATCCGAAGTGTATTTTGGCACACTCATGGCTAGTCGCCCAGAAGTTGAAACCGAAAATTTTATCCCCCTAGCCAGAGGCGATTTGCGTACAATCACCTCCCCAAACTCTACGTCTTTGATGATCATTTAGTATTAGCTAGATCCGCCAACCCCGCCACCACGTGTTTGGCCTGCGTTTCAAAAGTATGCTTGCCAGACAAAATAATTGCTCGCTCATTTTCTCCCGGCGCCTCAATCCCCGCCACCGCTGTATCGTAAAAATCTTTAGCCTTACTCACGGATTTAAATTTCGACTTTAACCTCGTGCGAATTGTCGCCACATCCGTCTGAATCCAAATTAGTGACGGTTCATAGCCATTTTCTCTTAGCAAATTCCGTATCTCAATCCGCTCTTTCTCGGTGTTTAGCTCCCCCTCCACCAAAATATTCTGCTTGGTCTTTAAAATTTGTTCCAAAATCACCAAAACCTCTGACCGCGAAAAACCGTGTTCCTTTCTCAGCTCGTCAAAGTCATAAACTGCAATTTTGAATTTTTTCCCGAACTTTTCCGCAAAAGTCGTTTTCCCACTACAAGGCGCACCAAATACCAAAAGTGCGCGCGGTTTAGATTTATTACCTTCCATCATGCACCTATTATATCATATTATTAATGGCAGGGGTGGCAAGACTTGAACTCACGACACACGGTTTTGGAGACCGCTGCTCTACCAACTGAGCTACACCCCTTCAATGTGCTATTTTCATTTTACCACAAATTCTCAAAATATGCTAAAATAGTAAGTGATGAAAATACTAATGCTTGGTTGGGAATTGCCGCCACACAACAGCGGCGGGCTCGGCGTAGCCTGTCTAAACATGGCTCGCGCTCTTGCCAAAGAGGGCATCGATATTGATTTTGTCATCCCCTACTCTGCCGAGCATCCAGGCACAGATTTTATGCACGTCCTCTCCGCTACCAACCTCGACCCGATTCACCGTTTTGGTGGCGGCAGCTACGCTTCTTCCGTCATCGACCAAAAAATCATCACTAGCTCCACCAGAAATACCTCTGTCTCCATCCGCGAAATCCAACACGAATATTGCGACTACGTCAAAGATTATCTAAAAAATCACCATCCCGATCTCGTCCACGCCCACGATTGGCTAACCTACGAAGCCGGCATTTTTGCCAAAAAACAACACGGTACACCTCTCGTCGCTCACGTCCACGCCACCGAGTTTGACCGCGCCGGCATGCATACCGGCAACCCGCTCATCCACGAAATCGAACACGAAGGCCTCATGCTCGCCGATCGCATTATTGCCGTTTCCGAGTCCACTAAACGTCTCGTCCACGAAAAATATCATATTCCTTTAAACAAAATCGAGGTCATCTACAATTCTCTCGACCAAAATTATCAAAATGACGATTACACTTTTGATTTTGCCGCATATAATTATATTAAGCAGCTCAAAAATACCGGTCACACTATCGTTTCTACTGTTGGTCGTTTCACTATCCAAAAAGGCTTGCCAAATCTTCTAAAAGCCGCTCAGCTCGCCATCAGCAAAAACCCCAAACTCATCTTTATTCTTGCTGGCGACGGCGAAGAACGTAACGAATTGATCAATTTGTCTGCCGAATACGGCATCGCGAAGAACGTCATCTTCACCGGTTTTATCCGCGGACAAAAATTACGCGACATTTATTCTCTGTCCGACATTTTCGTCATGAGCTCCGTCTCCGAGCCCTTTGGCCTCACCGCTCTCGAGGCCGCCCACCACGGCGACGTTTTGATTCTCACCCACCAATCCGGCGTTTCCGAAATTATCTGGTCTGCCCTCAAATACGATTTCTGGGATACCAAAAAACTCGCCGACGAAATCCTCGCCGTCGCGGATAATTCTGTCCTCAAGGACACTCTCCGTCACAACGTCAGTCAAGAATATCAAAAAATCTCGTGGGACAAAGTTGCCAAAAAATGCCTAAACGTTTATAATAATACTGTAAAACATAAGAGGAATTGATAATGCGAGCGATTTGCCTTTATTTGCATATCCACCAGCCCGTCCGCTATCGCGAGTATTCAATTTTTGATGTCGGAAGCGATTCCAACTATTTTAACGACGATTACCACAGTCGTCAATCCAATGAGCGCATCTTCAAAAAAGTCGCCACCAAGAGCTATCACCCCACTCTCGACCTCCTCGAACGAAGCCTCAAAAAACATCCTGATTTCAAAGTTTCCTTATCTATTACTGGCACCTGGCTCGAACAAGCCGAAAAATGGGACTATGCTCTCATCGAGCAAATTCGCCGCCTCGTCTCCACTGGCCAAGTCGAAATCCTCGGCGAGACTTATTATCATTCACTCGCCTTTTTCTACAATCTAGACGAATTCAACGAGCAAGTCAACATTCACGCCAACAAAATCCGCAACTTATTCGGCGTCACCCCCAAAGTTTTCCGCAATACAGAATTAGCTTACAACGACCAGCTTGCCCAGTGGGCAGAGCAAAAAGGTTACAAGGGTATCCTCGCCGAAGGTTGGGACAAAATCCTCGCGGGCAGTAGCCCCAATCACGTCTATCGTCCCATCGGCTGTCAAAATCTCAAACTCCTCCTCAAAAACTACCGCCTTTCCGACGACATTGCCTTTCGTTTTTCTAATCGCGGTTGGAGTGAATGGCCGCTTACCGCGCCCAAATATCAACAGTGGCTAAACGGCGACTGTTTACGCGGCAATCTCATCAATCTTTTCATGGATTTTGAAACTTTCGGCGAGCACCAATGGGCTGACACCGGGATTTTCAATTTCATGGAACAATTTATCGACTCATGGCTAGCCGAATACGAAAACAAATTCATCACCGTCTCCGAAGCTTGCGATTTCGAACCCCCCGTCGACGAAATTTCCATGCCCGAAATCGTCACTTGGGCTGATACCGAGCGTGATCTCTCTGCCTGGGATTCCAACGCCATGCAAGCTTCCGCCACACACGATCTTTACGCTCTTCGCGATCGCGTCCTCGCCACCAAAGATCTCCAGCTCATTTCTGACTGGCGCCATCTCACCACTTCCGATCACCCCTATTTCATGTGTACCAAATACTGGAACGATGGCGACGTCCACGCCTATTTCTCCGCCTACGCCTCCCCCTATGAAGCTTTTATGTATTTTATGAATGTCCTCCGTGATATCGAATTTAGACTTGATTCTAAATAAAATATATGATAAAATAGTCATCAGTTATGGCAAAGAAGAATAATACTAAAAGAAAATTGGTCGGCTTAGTGTCCGAAGAGTCTGGTGTGCGCGCTTATTATACCAAGAAAAACACCATGAACACCCCAGACAAGCTCAGCCTCAAGAAATACGACCCAGTGCTCCGCAAGCACGTCCTTTTCGTCGAGACCAAGAAAAACCTCGGTCGCAACGAAGTCAAGGAAAAGAAGCGCTAATCTTTAGAGACCAAAAACTCGGCGGGACCATTCAAAGTCCCGCCTTTTTGATGAGCTAGGCAATGCCACTACCGTTACAATAGCTGCAGGGTATGCCCCAGACGTCTTTACCACGACCATTGCAGTACCCACATTTGCCCCAGCTAGACGAGGCTCGGTAACCTTGGTTATGTTCGCGCTCAATATGCTGAGCCAACATCTTACCAATTTCCGAACTATCGCCATACGCCACGTATCCGCAATGCGGACAAGTCTCGTGTGCCACTCATCTCACCCCCTCTAAAGTTACTACACTCCCAACCAGTATCCCCGATATTATATAAACAAATCTAACCTTTTGCAAGCAAAAGCTCGATAAATTCCTTAATTTCCTTCAATCCTTTTTTATCGTCCGCCGAGATAAACACCTCTGGATCATCGATAAACTTCAGCGTCGTCACCATTTTATACACTGCCTGCATCAGCTCCACCAATTCTTTTTCGTCCTCCTCGTTAAATTCATACTCCCGCACATGCACTTCGCCGTCTTTATCTGGCACTACAAACAAAATACAGGCTTTTTCTACCTTATATTTGGCATAATTCGGCGAATTATTGAGTAGCAGCTTATAAAATCCCAGTTGCAACATATATTTATATAGCGTCGCGTGTGATTTCCACTGATTTTTATAGTAATTCCCAGTCTTAAAATCATAAACCACTATCTTTTTCGCCGCCTCGTCTATTATAATATGGTCAATTTTACCAGTTACCGGCACCCCGGCCACACTTAGCTTTTCTGGCGCAAAATTCACCTCAGCTTTGCCCTGTCGCAAAATATCCCCAAATTGCCTCAAAGCCACGGCTAGATCTGCCGGCCCCTTCTCTCGGATCACTCGCAAAATATCCGCCGGCAAATCTTTTTTCTCCAACTCGTCCAGGAAAAACTTCGCCGCCGCCTCGTCCGACAATCCTTGATTCGTCACCGCCTCAAAGGTCGCATGCATCAAATTTCCCAGCGCCAAAGCTTCCGTCTCCGGCTCTCCCGGCGCCCTCAGCACATAGTTTTTGAAAAACTCTTGCGGCCCCGCATAGGCCACATCTATAAACGATGTCAAAGCCGATGCACTCATTCGCCAATTTGCCACCCGCTCCTGATAGAGCGCGTGCATTTCTGGCGTCAAATTCGCATACGGACTCAACCAATTTCGCAAATTCCCCACCACCTTCTCTGGCGCCGACAGTTCATACTCTGTTTCCACCTTTCCGCATGGCAAAAATTCTGATTTGATTTCACCGTTTTCTTCATATTCTTCCAGATATTCCAAACGCTCTGGCGATTTGCCATCAAAATCCCGCAGAGAATTAGTAATATATAATCCTTGCTCCGCTCGAGTCAGCGCTACATATAGCACCCTCAGTCGTTCACCATCCGTCATCCCTGTATGACGAATCTGGGCCAAGTTCTGTGGCAAAACCAGCAGATTATTATTTCCCTTACCAGCTCCCCACGCCCGATGATCCGCCGAAATGATAAACACATACTTAAACTCCAACCCCTTCGCCTTGTGTGCCGACAAAATCTGCACCGCCTCGTCGCTATCCCGGTACGGACTGAGCATATTTAGCGGCATCTCCGCCTCGGTATAATCTGCCACTAACTCCATCAAATCATCTAACCGTAGTTTTTTCTCGCCAAAATGCGCCCGGAGTTTCCCCCGCAGAGCCGCGATTTTTTCATACAAACGAAACTCGGCATATTCTCCCTGGCCAGCCCAATATTCTAGAAACGGCGAACGATATCCATCCAGCTCCGCCGCCCCGATCAGATAGTCTAGCCAAATTTCTAGCGGCTCGTCAAAAGATTTCGCCACAAGCCCCGCAATAAATCGCGCCACCTCTGTTATTGCGGGGTTTTCGGACGCGCTTATATAATCAAACACCGCTCGTTTTTCTTGCCTAGCTCGTCCCACCAGCCGCACCACTTCCAGTATCGGCAAACCCCAAAACGGATAGGACAGCACTTCCACTACCGAGCTATTTCCGCTCTTTTCATGCGCCAAATCCCACACCAGCTCCGCCATCGTCAAAATCTGGTGCACCTGTTCATCTTCCAGCAGATTATCTCGCCGCTCGTAAGCAATATTTATTCCGGGCTGCGCCTTTAGATACGGCAACAGCGGCATAAAATACTTGGTTTTATACGAAATCACCGCGATCTTGCTTTGCCGCACCCCCGCCTTCACCAACTCCGCAATTTTCTCCGCCACAAAAGCATATTCCATATCGCTCGTCAAAAACTCGTAGCGACGAATTTCCGATGTCGCCGGATCAGGTTTATGCGCCGTCAATTCCTTATCCGCAAACCTATCCGGTGCCTGCCGAATTATCTCTCGCGAAAAGTCCAAAATCTCTTGCGTACTCCGATAATTCTCCGTCAGCGCCATCACTTCCGCCCCATAGTGGTTTTGAAAATCCGTCATGTTGGTCGAAAGCGCCCCCTGAAATTCATAAATCGCCTGGTCGTCATCCCCCACCGCCATCACCTGTGGCTGCTCATAATCCGTCAACGCCTTGATAATCGCAAACTGCGACGGATTTGTGTCCTGAAACTCATCCAACATAATAAACTGATAACATTCCTGCATCGTCGCCCGAAAACCATCGTCCTCTCGGAGCACCCGCACCGCCTCTTCGATCATATCGTCAAAATCATACAAACCTTCCGCCCGCAAATATTCGTCATACGCCTTCATCACCTGCGCCACGCTCGCCAGCTTCAAATTCCGCACTCGGTCTTTCAACCTATACCGCCCCTTCTCATCCTTCTCAAAATAAGCATCTTTCCATTTTGACAGAGGTTTAATCTTTTGTGATGACTCGGCCTCTACCATTGCCTCTTTTAAGTCTCTCGCCAAAAAACTGATCGAACGCTCAATATTTTTGATAGTCGGATTCTTATCTGCATAATCCTTCAGTATATTATATATAGGCTGATAAGCCCCCTCGAACGACGCCTGAAACTGCCGTGGCACAACATTGGCGAGCAGCGGCGCAATCGCCTCCGACAAAACCCGCGAATCTTCCATATTCTGCTTTGCAATCACCGCCAGGTCATCACTCGTCAGCCCCGCCGATTTCGCACTCGAAATCGCACTCACCACATCCTTGACATTGTCCTTGCGCAAAATATCTCGCCCTGATAATCCCGCCATGATTTTCTTCACAATCTTAAATTGCCTCACTTCATCAATCGCCTCGTCCAGCCGTCGCCCGTAATCCGGCGCATAATTCGCATATTGCGCCAAAATCTCCGTGCCAAAACTATGGTACGTCCCGATATTTACTTTCAAACCATCATTCCCGATGATAGACTTCAGCCTCTCCCGCATATTCCGCGCCCCCGTCTCGGTAAAAGTCATACAGAGGATATTTTCTGGATTGGTATCGGTATTTTCCAATATATACGCCACCTTATGTGACAAAAGTTGCGTTTTGCCCGTCCCCGGCCCCGCTAGCACTAATAGCGGCCCTGACAAATATTCTACCGCCTTTTTCTGTGCCGCGTTTAGCCCCATTTCTCGCTCTCCCGTAAAATTTGCCCCATCAGTTTCAGGCCCTTCGGAAAGGCAATCTCTCCTCGCCGAAGCCGCTTCAGGGCCGTCAATCCCTCCACCGTCTTCTCAGGCTCAAAATAGCCTTTTTCTGCTACCTGCCGGCCAAACTCATAATTTCGCGACGGGTAGTCACAGGTAATTCTCAAATCCCCCTTACCACAGTTCAGTTCCACCGTTTCTAGCTCGCAATCGTTAAATTCCAAAATTATTTTCATTTCAAACGCCGCATCTGCCAAAAACTTTCGATATTCTCGTGTCTTCGGCTGCAATTTTAGCATCCCCGCTAATATCGCATAAACATTTTTCAACGCTCCGCACATCAGTACCCCCCCGCGGTCATCCGTTTCGTCAAAATCCAAATATTTCGTCCCAAACATCTCAATTATCCGCTTGTCAGTCGCGGTCAAATGCGTCATTTTTCGCGCCTTGATGTCCTCCGCATACCCCGGTCCCGACATCACCATCCAATCTCTAAATTCTTCAAATATCCTGTCCGACAAAATCCCCTTTGTCGCCACAATCAGCGGCAACTCCTTCGGCAAATACGGCAACACGTGCGCTATCGTGCTAGAAGGCACACAAACCAATATTGCTTTTGCTCGCGCCGTCGTCGCTGATAATTTTTCTTTTTTCACCCGCGGATCATAATAATCTATATCGTAGCCGTTATCAGTCAACACCCCGCCGAGTGCCGTACCGTACGCCCCCGCGCCTAAAATTGTTACTTTCATATTACCATTATACCACGCCCCCACTCCAAAAAACGAGGGCTTGGCCCCGCACAGTTAAGCGCGAGGTCGCCCTCATTACCTCCCATTATACCATTTTTTATTCCGCTCAAGTTTTCAATCTTCGACTTACCAGTTTACAATATAAGTGATATTAAGAAAACCGAAGGAGGTAAATATGACTGAAGAAAGTCAACCAAATACCAACCAAAATCCGGCTAAAGAAAACCCGGACATTTCCGTCAAGGAATACCGCGCAACCAAACGCAAGCTCAAAGAGCTGGAAAAGAAAAACTGCCAGAAGATTATCGCCATTCCCTGCTCTGGTGACCAAGGCTGGTACGAAATCGCTGAGCGTTCAGCCCTCATATATTACTACGAGGTCTGTCAAAAACTAGACACCAAAAACAAATTCCTCGCAGACAACCACAGCTATTACGACCAATATGAAATCGGCTACATGCGCTCCAAAGGTGTCGACATCATCCGCGAGCGGATCAAACAGGCCGGTCTCTATCTCTCGGAAAGTGAAACCAATAATATCTACACCTTTAATCTCAACGCCAAATTTTCCAACCAAAAATTAGCCACCCTCAAAAAACGTGAGCACGGCCGCCGTCTCAACAATCTCACGCCAATCCAAGCCAACAACCTTGACCCCGAATTGCATCACCTACTCAGCACTTCGGCCACTCGGCTACACCGCATATGTAGCTCTCGTTTGGATAAGCTCTCCAGCAGAATTAACGGTACCAAAATCATTAATCTGATCGACAGCCTCCTCATTAAGTACCACCAAACGACCATGCTCAGCAAACACCACTGCAAACGCATCCGGTCCCAACTCGAAAGCATGCGTAAGGATATTTATCAACTTATCCTCGAAGTCAAAATCCTCGGCGAAGCCAAACTTTGGGACCTGGAACTCTGTGCCAGTATCTCAGAATCCCTCTATGGAGCCCGCGACCGAATCGAAACTCACCTCAGAAAAATCATCAGCAAAGGGGAATTCTAAATGAAGCCAACCGCGGACTTAGAACAAATCATCAAAGAGATAGAACAACACGGCATACGTACTTGGCTCATTGACGTCCTCACTAAAGCTTTTCGCGAAGCTCGCAAACACAAACTCAAAACTTTCAACGAACACATTTACGAAGAAAACTGGTCCGAAAACATCATCAAACTCGCCGATGCTGTTTTGGAACGCTATTATCGCCCCAGCTCTTCCATTTCTTTCGTAATCTTTGACCCCATGATTCGCGAAATCTTTGCCGCCCCTTTCGTAGACCGTGTCATCCACCATCTCCTCTACGAGCTTCAGGGCGGCTGGTGGGATCACCGTTTCATCGAGGACTCCTATAGCTGCCGCCAAAACAAAGGTACCCTCTATGGCGTCCTTCGCACGCAACAAATGATGCGCCAGGCAACCAAAAACTTCACCGAAGAAGCCTATATCATCAAGTTAGACATTCGAGGCTATTTCATGTCGCTTCCCCGTGTCAAACTCTATGAGCGCGTCAAATGGGGCCTCAAGCAACAGTTCAAGCCATACCTCAACCGCCCTGCTGCTTTTGAGCTATACAAACTCTGCTGCTTTCTCTGGCAACAAGTCTTGTATGACGACCCCGTCAACAAGTCTCGTCGCCGCGGCCCGTTGAATGCTTGGGACAGTCTTCCACCCGAGAAGAGTCTTTATACTCGCCCTTTCGGTTTTGGCATAGTCATCGGCAATCTCACCTCCCAACTGGTCTCCAACATCTACCTAGACCAGCTGGATCGCTTTGTCAAATTCGAACTCGGGTACAAGTTCTATGGTCGCTATGTAGATGATTTCATCTTCATCGTTTCCAAAAGCCAATACGCCCAAGCCAAAAAAGACATCAAAAAAATCGAAAAATTTCTAGAAGAAGAGCTCCAGCTCACTCTTCACCCCAAGAAACGCTACTTCCAATCAGTCTACAAGGGTGTTTCGTTTCTCGGCACTCGGATTTATCCCCACTGCCGCTACCCGTCCAATCGTATCCAACAAAAATTCAAAAAAGCCCTGCATGATCTCCCTTCCGAAAATTTCAAACCCGAAACGCTCATTTCTTACTTAGGGTTTCTCAAGCACATGCAAGGTGACAAATTCGTCGCCAGAATGTTCCGGAAGTATCATCTGGACTACCGGCTCTACCTCGAACTTAGGTCTCCCGATTCTCGCCCGATCTTAGAAATCGTCGAAGACCTTCGTCAGCAGGCCATCGCCAATCAAAAACAAAAATAAAAAATCCCCAC
Organism: Candidatus Saccharimonadota bacterium; assembly: GCA_017514025.1. Lineage (GTDB taxonomy): Bacteria > Patescibacteriota > Saccharimonadia > Saccharimonadales > Saccharimonadaceae > Nanosyncoccus. Next base: position 132,208 of record JAFWLB010000003.1, read on the forward strand.
AAAATAAGGCCCCACTCTAGGGGTCTTATTTTGTAAGGGGGATGAGGGAGTCGCGGAAAAGCTACAACAAGCCTAAAGCGCCGGCTACGACTACTCCGCTACGCAGCGCACAGACCTCCCGTTGTTGCGGTTGTTCTGGTTCGCTGGCCACACGCCACCTGAATTGAAGTTCAAGTTGTAGCCGTGGGTACTAGGAGTAGCTACCGTACTAGACCAGTAGTTCCCGTTGTTGCGGGCGTTCCACAGAGTAGTACCATTCACGTTGCCCGAGCGGACAAACCGAACAAGCGGCTTTTGTGGGCATCTCCTGCCTTGGATCCTCCTTGGAGAACTCAAGTTTATTACTGAACTCCGTTATTCGTGTTTTACCACGACGCGAAGTGTGCCCATCCGACTCCTGTCCTTAGACCAATCTGCTGCCAGATGCAGACCAGAAGTTTATCGTATACTGGGGCTCTAGTGCCCCGGGCTCAGACCAAGCCTCGCCCGCACGATGTTCCGGATTGGCTTACCCCCTGTATCCTCATTTTACCACATTTTTAATTTTTCAGCTTTTAAATTCTTTCGGCTCCAGTTAGCTGCAAAAAAATCCTGTCCCTGGGTTATTTTTTCCAAGGACAGGAGTCGCGGAAAAGCTACAACAAGCCTAAAGCGCCGGCTACGACTACTCCGCTACGCAGCGCACAGACCTCCCGCTGTTGCGGTAGTACTGGTACGCTGGCCACACGCCACCTGAACTGAAGCTCAAGTAGTAGCCGTGGGTACTAGGAGTAGCTACCGTACTAGACCAGTAGTACCCGCCGACGCGGGCGTTCCACAGAGTAGTACCATTCACGTCGCCCGAGCGGACAAAGTATAGAGGATCACCGTTTTTGCCAGTAGTCCGGATCATGTTAAAGCCATTAGTGGTGAACTGAGTATTGGTAGAGCCAGCTAGGTCCTCACCGTTAGTCACACCCTGGGCCTTCAGCAACTTATTAAACTCAGAGATTGTAGTACCACCATTCGTAATACCCTTCGGCAATCTCCAGCCCGCCGGACAAATCGAGTTCGGCATCACGGTGTATTGCGCCGTATAAGCAGTAGAATCGTTCATCGCGTTAGCCGCCGTGAAGTTATAGTAGTTACCGATCTTATAGTGCGCACACTCTGCTGCAGTATGACCTGCCGTAGTACAAGCCGATAGCGTACCGTAAACCGTGTCATAGCCAGTAGTCCCGGACGTATACATATACACATCATTGCCGTTTAATTGGCCCTCTGCTTGGTATGGCAGGTAGTTTTGGTTACTCCACCCACTTACGTTCGTAGCTTCGGCGTTATGGTACTCGAAGTCGCTAATGGTTGCTGGTGTACCAGTCACTGTGGCGTTGCCCGACGGCGTCCAGGTAATCACACCAGTGTCACTATCTACCGAGTAGCCATTTAGCAAGGTCGTACCGTCTGCCGCATAAGCCGTAGTTAGGTTGGTGTTTTCCGAAGTCAGCTCAATCGGATTGCCATTATAAGTACCACCGATCTGGAGATCCAGGTTCTGCGTCATCCAAAGTTGCGAAGTAGTACAGTTATCTCCGTCGTAGTTGGTACAGAGCCGAGCCACCGTGTAGCTCTTGCCATCACGACCATCCACCACGGTCTTTTCCTCACCTACAACTAAACTACCGCCCCAATATTGGACATCCTGCAAGTTATCCGCTGACGGCATGCTACCGCTACTCGGGTGGACCAAAGTATATTTGACCTGCCCAGTATAAGTCCCAGCCGGTTGCGTCCCGCTAATATAGGCGCCATAAGTAGTAGTCAATTTCGAACCGAGGGTAGCATCAGTGGCAGAAGAGTAGTTAGCTACTTTTTGATAAGTAGCCGGCACGGCGTGATAGCTGTCATAGCTATTTAGAATGGAAAGGTTGTTAGGCAAATAGGATTGGCTACTGTCGGTGACCTTAGCCAGCTTCATTGACCATTTGGAAGTAGTATCACCAGACGAATAAACGCCAGTTTCAATATCGTAATTATCGCCTAGGGCACTACTGTGCAAAACTGTATTCTTGCCGGCCGTAGCTGGCGTAGTAGTTCCACCAGTAAAGCCTACAGCATAGATACCGTAACCATTAGGATCATTACAGAAGGTTTGGATAGTAGTACTACCTATGCCATTTTCGTATGGTTTAACTCCTCCACTAGTATAATCACCCGACCAAATACCATTTGGCAAAGTCGCGGTGTGTTCCGTAGTGACGTTCGCCGTCATGGAGCAAGTAGCCTTTACTGTCACTGAAGCAGTAGACGACTTGCTATCGCTAGCTACATCTGTAGCAGAAACTGTCGACATCGAAAGCACCGCGCCAGACGCCACCGTCACGCCGACAAGTCCCCCTATCGTTAAAAAATTGCCTAATTTGTGCATACCCTTCTTCCATTAAGATTATGTTAACTCCATTATATATCCCCCCCACCAAAAAAGCAAGTGCTTTTTCACTCGCTTTTTCGTTTTTTGTTATTTTTTACATTCCGCAAAAAAGAAGTCCACATCTCGTGAACTTCACTTTAGGCTAAGCAGTTGATTCAATTCAGTATCTTATACTTAGCCACTACTCACATTATACCGCAAAACTTATTTTATGTCAATCATTTGTCTCGTCTTCAATATGCACAACATACTTCTTCATGCTCCTCACCCTAGCATACCCCATTCAATATTTCAACCCCCTGCCTTTTTACATAGTTATCTCGGCTTTTTTGCGACGATGTTTAATAACCATTCGCACAATTGTAGCGATAATCGCCCCGATCGTCACAATCACCAGCAGCAAAAACCAAATCGGACAAATCAACACGTTCACCGCCTCTACCGACGACATCCCCAAATAATATACCGTCTGCTCCACATGCACCATCCCCAGCAGCGGCAAATTATCAATCTCCTCCGAAATATAATGGTCCGTCCCCGGCATCACGATTTCATTGGTTTTGCCGCTCTCTCCTTCTCGCGGCCAAATCACCTCGCCCGTAAACATATTCGTAGCCTTCGTCACTATCGTTGCATCCTCGTGCACATTTCCCCAGTTCGTCAACTGGATCGAGGTCTTGATCGGCGCCGTCGCCGTATATCCCGGAATTAGATTCTCTTTGATCTCCCCCTCGTGGTTAATCTCCCCCTCCACCTGTGCATAAATAATGCTCGCCATCTCAAAAATATTATTCACCGTCACGCCGTTGCCCTCTATCCCCTGCGCAGCCGAACTCACCGCAATCGTCGCGTACTGCCCCCCACCCGCCGCATCCTCCGGCACGGCAATTTTGAAATTGACATCTCTAGCTTCGTTGGGTTTTAGTTTACCCGTCGGCTCCTCTATAGTGATCCAATCCACCATTTTTGACAAATTCGTCTTTGTCGCCAGATCTGCCGCATACTCGGACCCCACCACGCTATATGGCGTCACAGTCACTTTATATTCAAAATCCTCTTTCGCGTCCGCTGGATTTACCACCGTAACCGACCCTTCGTAAGTCTCCCCCGGCTTCAGCACAAATCGCTGAGTCATCGGCAAAATCGAAAACATATTCGAAAAGTCACTTACCTCGTTTTCCATATTCCTCCACTTTTACTTAATTCCATTATATCATACTTCGCCAATTAATTTCACTGAGTCTGACTCGGGCAGCTCTTCTACATTTTTCAACTTCCGCTCAATCTGGCGCGAAGTCGTTTTAGCATTTTCGATTTTGTTCGCCGATTCTTGCAATTTTTTCTGCACGCCTTCCAACAAATCGCCAAATTTGCCAAATTGCGTCTTTACCGCCCCCAGCGTCTGCCACACCTCCGCTGAGCGTTTCTCAATCGCCACCGTCCGAAAGCCCATCAAAAGCCCAGAGAGCATCACCGGCAAGGTGGACGGCGAGGCAATCGTAATATTATATTTCTGCCGCACCTCATCCGATAGTCCCGGAATCCGAATAATCTCCGCATACAGCGACTCCGTCGGCACAAACATAATCCCAAAGTCCGTCGTATGCGGCGGATCGATGTATTTGGTCGAAATCTTTTTCGCCTGCTCCTTCACATCCGCACTCAAAGCCTTTTGATAAGTCGCAATTTCCGTTTTGTTGCCGTTATCATACGCCGCAATCAGCCGCGAATAGTTTTCCACCGGGAACTTGCTGTCAATCGGCAAAAATACGTTTTCGTCCTTCCCCGGCATCTTCACCGCGAACTCCACCCGATCATTACTGCCTTTCTTCGTCGCAATATTCTCCTCGTACTGAGTTTTGTTTAGACTGTCCTCAATAATCGCCCCCAGTTGCACCTCACCGTAAATTCCTCGCGTCTTTACCCCCTCCATTACCTTTTTCAAATCCCCCACCCCCGTCGCCAAAGTTTTCATCTCGCCCAGACCCTGATATACCTGCGTCAGCTGCGTACTAATAGACTTAAAACTCTCGTTAAAACGCTTCTCCACGCTAGCCCTCAACTTCTCATCCACCGTCTCCCGCATCTGTTCCAGCTTTTTCTCGTTCCCAGTCTGCAAGCGCTCCAAATTTTCTGTAATTTCTTTTCTATTTTCTCGAAAATTTCTATCAATTAAAGGATTTATCTTTTCGATTTCTCCCTCAATTCTTATCATCCTTTCTTCTAATTTTTTATAATCTTGCTTTTCGACTGGCTTAAGGATCTTATAAATCAAAAACCCTAGCATCACAATAATCACTGCCCCCATCACACCTAAAAATATATCCATAACCCCATTATACCACAGAATAAAAAAATGGAGCCGCGAACGAGACTTGAACTCGTGACCTCATCCTTACCATGGATGCGCTACTACCAACTGAGCTATCGCGGCACTGTTTAAAAATGTGGTGCTGGAGGTAGGACTCGCATTGAGCAAAGCGAAATCCGACGTCCTGCTTTTTAATGCACGTCTGCAAAGACGTGGTGCTGGAGGTAGGACTCGAACCTACGAAGCGCGAAGCGCGAGAGATTTACAGTCTCTTGTCATTGCCACTAGACGACTCCAGCAGTAGTTTCATTATAACAAAAACCCCGCCTGAAAACAAGCGGGATTTTGTCTGTAAGCCATAAGTGTTACTTTTTGATAGCTTTTTTGTTATATTTGGACTTATCAAAACCGAGAATCAACCAGAAAATCGGTTGCAAGAAGAGCAAACCGATGAAATAGCCGGCTCCATGCCCAAAAGCTTTAGAAGTCCGCCAAGCATACACAATACTAACATAAATGCAAGCTACGCAAAGTATAACCGAAGCAATAATTGTCATTGGATGAGCACCGTAGTCAAAACTGTTAAGCTGAGCTTCAGTCATGGTATATGGATTGTAACCGTCAACGGCAAACATAATACTAGCACAGATCGAAATAGCAATCATCCACCAGAACCAACTTTTCATCCCTACAATTTTATACATGATGTAGACATTGTAAATTGGAATCAAGCATTTCCAACCCGGCTCACCCGCTTTTTTAAAAATTTTCCAAGTAGCGATTACGGTAAGAATATAAAACATTACGGCAAAAGCCAGCACCATTCCCACCATCGCACCAGCCGCACCACCCGCCACAGCGGCTTCTTTTTCGCCCTGAGTCAAGGCTGTCGTTGCTAAAGTTTGCATAAAATAACTCCTTTAAATTAAGTTAACTTAATTATAGCTGAAAGATTTTATTTTTGCAAGAAAAACATAAGCATTGCCTGTGTAAGTAGTGACTATTTTAACGAATTTTGATACTATAGAAATAAATGATAGAAAGGAGTTTTTATGTTTAGCTTGAAGGGGAAAGTAGCAGTAGTAACCGGAGCATCGTCTGGTCTTGGACAGCAAATGGCCTTGGCGCTAGCACGACAAGGTGCAAATCTTGCGATTTTAGCGCGAAGAGTAGAGCGGTTGGAGGATTTTAAACCAAAGCTAGAAAAAGAAGGTGCAGAAAAAGTCGTAGCCTATAAGTGTGATGTGACCGACACCGAAAACATCAACAAAGTAGCGGAGGAAGTGGAAAAAGAATTTGGCAAAGTAGATATTTTGTTAAACTGCGCTGGGTCTTCGAAGGATAAAGGCGTGGTGGAGATGACAGATGAGGAATGGGATTTCACCATCGCCACCGATGAGACGAGTGTGTTTAAGATGACGCGGGCTTTTGCGCGGATTATGCAGAAAAATAAATACGGACGGATCATCAATATTGCTTCAATGTATGGTTTGGTAGGAAATACCGAGATCCCGACCATTGCATATCACGCCTCAAAGGGCGCAGTAGTAAACTTCACCCGGGCTGTGGCGGCAGAGTTGGCGACGGACGGAATCACTTGTAATGCGATTTGCCCGGGGTATTTCTATACGGAATTGACCACAGCGGTATTAGACACCGAGCGGTTCCAGGATTTTGCCAAGACAATGGTGCCGATGCAACGTTATGGCAAACCAGGAGAATTAGACGCAGCAGTGGTATTTTTGGCTTCAGAGGAAGCGTCATACGTGACTGGTGTAATTTTGCCAGTTGATGGTGGTTATACTTGTATATAATATATTAAAAGGAGAACAAAATGAAAACTCAATACGATGGAACTAAAACTTTAGAAAATCTTAAAAAAGCTTTGGCGGGAGAATCGGAAGCTAGGACAAAATATGATTTCTTTGCTTCACAAGCCAAAAAAGATGGTTATGAACAGATTGCGGCGATTTTTGCTGAGACAGCTTTGAACGAAAAAGAACACGCCAAGATGTGGTACAAAGAATTGCACGGTGGAGCCGTAGAACTGACTGATGTAAATTTGCAGGCGGCGGCAGACGGGGAGAATTACGAATGGAATGATATGTATGTGGAATTCGCGAGAGTAGCTAGAGAAGAAGGTTTTGATGAATTGGCCGAAAAGTTTGACCAAGTAGCTGCAATCGAAAAAACCCACGAGGAACGCTACTTGAAACTTTTGAAGAACGTCAAAGACAAAAAAGTCTTTTCGCGTGACGGAGATACTATTTGGGTATGTCGAAATTGCGGGCATATTGTGATCGGCAGAGAAGCCCCGGAAGTTTGCCCAGTCTGTGACCATCCGCAAGCTTACTTCGAAATAAAACCGGAAAATTACTAGTTAAACTAAAAAGCAAAGTCAATTTGAGCAGACTCGTGAGCGTAGCGAGGCGTCTGCGAAAATGACTTTACTTTTTTAATTACAAGTGTGATATAATATTCCTATGCCGAGTTAGCTCAGTTGGTAGAGCAACGGTTTTGTAAACCGTAGGTCATCAGTTCGAGCCTGATACTCGGCTCCATTTTTTTGTCCTAAATCCGCTTTCGACCAGCGTGAGTTTTAATCACCTTCGGAGCGGTTTTTGCTTTTGGCAAATTCTTTGTCGTGCCTCGCGTCGCCGTCGTGCTTGCCCCACTTCGCGTTACCGTCCGCCTCGCAGTCATCGACCGTGTCCGAGCAGCAGTCTTCTTAGCGGCCGCCCCGCGCGCTCGCGTCGTCGCCCGCCGCTTCTTCGCCTCAGTCTCTTTCACAATTTGTGCTTCTACTCGTGCTGCCGTTGCCGTCACCGCTTCCGCATCGCCCATACCCTCATAAATCGCCAAAATCTGCCTGAGCGTAGATGTCTTCGGATCTAGCTCATAAGCATTCTCCAAAGCCTCAATCGCCTTTTTGTTGTTGCCCATCTTTTCTTCCGCCTTAGCTAGGGCAATATACCGCGCCGGCACGTCCCCCTCCAGTTTAATCGCCTGTTGAAAAGCCATCGCCGCCTTTTCATACGCCCCCGTCTCCAGATAAATCAGCCCCACATTATGAATGGACGCCGGATTATTATCTAGCGACTGCGCAATCTCAAAACATTCCACCGCCTGCGTATATTTTTGACTTTTAGCATACAAAATCCCCAACCGGTTATAAGCTGCAGCGTTCTTTTCGTCAAACTTCAAAATCGTCAAAAGCGCCTTTTCCGCCCGAAAAGGCTTACGTTCCTTCATCGAAGTCTGCGCCACCTGCCACAATTTCTTCATCTGCGCCTTATATTTGGGCGACTTTTCTTCCTCTTTTGGTGCTTTCTTTGTCATCGGGAAGAAAAACACCAGATACACCGTAAATAACAAAATCACAAAAACCGCTAACATAACCCTATTTTAGCATAAATCCGCCACAATATGTAGCTTCACATGCCCATTTTTACTGATATTCTCATAGGCCGTCAAAAACTTCGGAATCTTCTGGATAAACACCTCTTTACCGGTGATAAAATATGATTTTTGCAACATTTCGATCGTCAATCCTAATATCTCTAGCGCTGCCGTCCGCGCCGGTTTTTTCTTGGCCAAATTTTCCGCAATTTCCACCAAATCCGCCGGCCGCGCCGCAATCAACCGCTTCGCCAACTGCTTTTTTTGCTCGCTCGCTTTGATCGTCAGGTCAAACCCCTCTGCTGGCTTCAAAAAATACACTGCTGCCCGCGATAAAATTGTCTGGGGCAGCTTCGCCGGTGTCGCCGTAATCAAAACATAGTGCACTTTCTCCCCCGGCTCTTCCAAATTTTTCAACAGTGCATTTGCCGCCTCTATACCTAATTTATCCGCCGGCCGAATTACCACCAACCTATCCGTCGTCTGTTTCAACCCCAAACTCGCTGTCACTTTTCGCACCTGCTCAATCGTAATCGTGGTCTTTTCCTCCGGTTCTAGCATCAAAGCTTGCGGGATTTCGATACGCGCTTCCTCCGGTACCACAAAAACAGAGGTACCACCTCTGACAGCAATTTGCGGAATTTCACTTTCGTCATGAAACCACATTTTTGAAACTTTCTGGCATCTTTGACTTAAAAACCGTCCGTTTCCCGCCCGGCAAAGTAATTTCTAACTCTTGAGCATGCAAATACAGCCTTTTACCGTTACCGTCCCCATACACCGGGTCACCCACAATCGGATGCCCTAGATATTTCATGTGCACTCGAAGCTGATGCGTCCGCCCCGTCGTCGGCTTCAGCTCCACCAGAGACCGCTCACCGTTAGACGCCAAAACTTTGTAAAAAGTCTCCGCTTCCTTGCCATTGGCATCCACTCGGAAGGTCGTCGGCCGCTTTTTGTCCCGAATCATCGGCAAATCTATCCGCGCCTCTGGTAATTTCAGCTCCCCTTCTACCACCGCCCGGTAAATCTTGTGCACCTTGCGATCTTGGAACTGTTTTTTCAGAAACTTCTGTACCTCTTCCGACTTTGCCAAAATCATCACCCCCGAGGTATCCCTATCCAACCGGTGGCAAATCAAACCGAAATCCGCCAGCGTTCGTTCCGGACAATATTCCCCCTTTGCCTCGGACAGCAACCCCGCCGGCTTATCCACCACCAAGACGTTTTCGTCCTCATAAATAATCTTTGGCTTCACGTCAGCATTTTTCAGTTTTTCCGGCACATTCAGCTCGATCTTCACTCCATCTGGAAATTTCGCATTAGATTTTTGCACTACTTCGCCGTCCACTTTCACAAACCCGTTCTCAATAAACTTCTGCAAGGACGACCGATTATAGCTCTTATAAATTTCCATCATAATGTGATCTAGGCGCTTTTTTTCCGGCGCCTCCGGCTCTTCCGGCAACACCACATCGCCATTCACCACCCGCGACATCTCTGGCTTGCTGAATTTTTTCCCCGTCCGGATCATCGTAGGCCTACTGCTTTTTGCACTTCTAGTAATTTCGCATTGGCTATTTCGTTAGCGTACTTCTCGCCCACCTCTAGTAATTCATACACCTGCGCATCTGAAACTTCTGCAAGCCGCGTCTGAAAATCTCTCAACATATCCGCCACGCTGCTTGCCACTTGTTTCTTTAGCTCGCCGTAACGCGTCTCCCCCGCCCAAGCCGCCGTCACTTCTGCCAGTGGCACTCCTGTCGTCAGCGCCTCAATCTGTAACAAATTCGATATTCCTGGCTGAGCCCACATATCAAACTTCACCTTGCCCAGCGAATCCGTCGTCGCCGACATAATCTTTTTTGCCGCCCGCTCCGGTGCATCATCTAGCATAATCTTCGAATTCTCCGCCTTAGTAGACTTGCTCATTTTTTTCTCTGGGTTTAGTAAATCCCGAATCCGAATCCCCTCGTCCGTCCCCATGAATTTCACCTGCTCCGACGTCTTTACCGGCACCACAAACACCTCTTTAAACCGATTGTTGAAGCGCGTCGCGAGATTCCGCGTTAGCTCAATATGCTGGAACTGATCCTCCCCGATCGGCACATACGAGGCCGAATAGAGCAAAATATCCGCCGCCATCAAAATCGGGTAATCAAAAATCGCTACGTTACAGCTTTCCCGCCCCTCAGACTTTTCCTTGTATTGCGTCATCCGCGCTGTCTCCCCCATCGTCGCCACACAGTTCAAAATCCAACACAGCTCTGAATGTGCCGACACCCGGCTCTGCCGGTAAATATGTACATTGTCATTAATCTCCAACCCTGCCGCCAGATAATATTTGACCGTCCTCAAAATATTTTCCTGCAAATCTCCGTCCACTTCCGAAATAATCGAATGCAAATCTGGCGCGAAGATGTTTATCTGATATTCACCGGTTTTGGAATATTTGTTGGCCAACCGCACCATCGGCAAAAGCGCCCCCAGATAATTCCCTAGCGTCAATACTGAATTTGCCCTGATTCCCGTTAAAATCGTTTTCATACTTTCATTATAACAAATTTGTGATAAAATATAAACAAGTGGGGCGTTAGCTCAGTTGATTAGAGCGCTACTATGGCATAGTAGAGGTCATGAGTTTGAATCTCATACGCTCCACCAGCGTAATTTTCTATAGCACCCTCGCGGAGCCAGCCCCGGCTCCGTATTTTTCTTCCATAAAATCATACCGCACCCGCACCCAGTCCAGCAGCTCTCTTATTTCCGCCTCAAAATCTCCTCGCCCCCACTTTTCCGCATCTGCCGCCATCGCCGGCCAAATTTTATCTACCATTTTCCGCATCCTTATTAACAACTCCGCCTTTCGCCCTGCCATTTTCTCTTGCCATACTGTTTTTACTTCCGCCTGAAACTCCGGTATCTCCATCAACTGGAAAAACACCTTCGAAACGTTCCCGTATTGTTGCCACTCTTCCCACTCATCCGTCTCCTCGTTGTAACGCGGCCAATCTAGAATCTCTTCGTGTCGCGCCTGATCCACCGTCGGCCCAAACGCCGCCGCCCAATTTTCGTTACCAAAAGTCATATCAAAATCCCAGCCCGGGCCAGCGTGAATTTTGTCCGCCTCCCCGTCCTTATAAAAATACTGGCTCGTAAAATAAGCGTCCACATCCACCACCATCTCTGACAGCAAAAAATACTCCGCAAACGATCGTGTATCCACTAGCTCCGCAATCGCCGCCCAGTCTCCAGCTTCCGCCGCTATCTCTAGCCTATTAAAATCATTCAAAAATCCTCGCATCGCCTGTTCCGCCATCGTCTCATCTACCTCGTCAACTAGCACCAGCGCACTTCCCGCCTGCGTCGTATAAAAAACCTCGTTATGTCCATAAATGTTGTCCAGCTCCACCAACACTCCCGCCGGGTCTCTTAAATCCACGCTCCCTCGCCCCACCTCTGTTTTGCGTGTCGCTAAATACAGCCCCTCATACTCCCCATCCACATACAATTCCACAAACTCCCCCTCTGGCGAAAACCGCATCCCTAGCATCTGCATCACTTCCATCGCCGAGACATTTCGGATATAAGCCGAATCAAGATAATTCGCCAGTAGCACCCACTTCCGGTTCCGTCCCATATCCAAAAAATTTACTCTCTCGGCAAATTTCAACTGCCAAGGTTTTTTCTCCTGCCCCCAAGTCGCATTGCCCCGCCCCTTGACTTCCACTTCTTCCCACTTTTGTTCTTTACCCATAGAAAGCAACGCCACCGTATTTCCAGCGTATTTAGTATCCTTGTCCCCCTCTTTCATATCTATCAAACTCACCCCGTTTAAGCCTAGCTCTACGATCGGCAAACCTCTATCTGGATGCCCCTCCGCTTTCCCCTGACTTAAAGTCCCGATGCCAATTCCTACCCCAATTACCGCCACCAAAATCACCGCCCCCACAACAAAAAGCCACTTGCGGTTTTTCATATCCCCATTTTATCACAAAACTTTTTCAAAAACTTCTAAATCGCGTTGGCAAACACCACCAACCGGTGCGACGCGTCACCATTACCAAACGCCGTCCCTGCACAAGTCATCACCGCCACATCATATTGCGCCCCATAGAACTTCGCCCCCGCCACCGCCTTCATAAAGCTCCCCTGACCGTTTAGCTGCAATTTTCCGTCATTTTTCTCAAATAACACCACATTTGCCACCTGGTAAGCTCGCGCCACACCCCCTTCGGTAATCGTAAATTCACTCCCCACCCCTAAACTACCCAAGTTACCCAACAAATTCGCCGAGTTATGGCCATAGACCAAATTACCGGTTTTATAGATATCAGAATAGCTCAAACCGTCCGCCAAAATCTCCCCGCTATACGCCGTCACGGTGTAATTCACCTGTTGCGACACGCTTACCGGCACCTCATAAGCCACCGGTATAGCCGTCGTCGCCACCTCCGGCTCCGGCTCCGGCAAAGGCACCGTTTCCACTTCTCGGAAATTTGCCCCAGTCAGCTCAAAACTATCTGCCGATGCCAACATATCCGGCATCACGGTAATCCCCATCACTGCTGAAAATAATAACAAAAACAGGCGTCTAGCCATCACAACTCCTATCTATGACCAATTTATATCTACATTATAGCACACTTTGCCGATTTTGTCAATATATGCTATAATAACAGAGGGGGTCGTACTTTTATAAGGGGTGATCAATATGCAAAAATTCCGCGTTTTCTGCCCAGCTATTGCTAGGCAATATAACAACATCATGACCGAAGAGGCCAAACTGCACGCCGACAACTGGGATATCGTCAACGCCAAAGAGATGTGGGGCACCACCCTACAGATTCTCGAGTACACTAAAGCTAATACAGTCCTGCGTTCCTACAACTGGAACTACGGTCTGACCGATCCAGAAGCTCGCACTACTCTGGAATCCGACGGCGGTCACACCAATCTGATGTCCGCCATCGTCGATCGCGCGCTCGTCTACCGCTATGGGACTCATCTCCGTTTTACCGAAGATGGCTACACCTATCGCGAAATCATGGAAGCCGTACGACGCCACGATTTACCAGAAAACGAGACCGGCGACATACCCGACGATGGCGCCCGCGACGAAGTCGCTAAATCCGAGTCTGATACAGCTTATCAGCTCAAATTTAGCCGACTCTCGCCTAGTCGCGAGCTCGAAAGCGAAAAACGTATCCGTTGCCTACTCGCCGAAATGGACGGGCAATCTTCGCCCACTGGCAAACTCCTCTATCTCGCTGATAAGGTTTCTGCCGTCATCGCTGTTTTGGCTTGTGATTCTCAAGGGGAATATCCAGCCAAACACGTTACCGCTGACGACCTCACCACGCGTGATATTGCCGAAATGCGCCTCTGTGATATTGAAATCGCCTATCATGCCTATCTTGCCAGCGAGATGTGGACGATTGACTATTTCAAGGCCCGGCGCCTGGTCAAATACGACGAAATCGGCTTTTTCACCGCCCTTATCGTCATGTTTACCCTGCAAGTCCATGGCCGTTGGTATACTTGGCGCGAAGCCGACTACTCAAACGAATATTATTCATAACGACCCCACCCCTTAAAGCCCCGAACCCCATTCGGGGCTTTTTTATGTTTAGCAGTGTGCTATAATTGTATCAAAGGAGGTTTATGAGCCAGTTTGACGACCAATACATCGCGCTTTGTAAGCGCATTTTGTCCCACGGCGAAAAAATCACCAATTACGCCGGTTCCGACACCCGTAGTCAGGTCTCTGCCGCCTCCATTCCCGACCATACTGCTCAGCGCTCCTCCGAGGCCCGCACTATCAGATTACCTCACCAAATCCTTCAGTTCGATTTGTCAAGGGAATTTCCGATTTTGACCTCTAAAAAAGTCGGCTGGAAGTCCGCCATTTTGGAAATCCTCTGGATTTACCAAGCCGCCTCCAATGACGTCCGCTGGCTACAGGATCGTGGCGTTCATATCTGGGACGAATGGGAAATCGCCAAAAACGGCACTTACCAAGGTCGTAATTTTAACCAACTTTTTACCAAAAATCACCCCAGTTTTCCCGCCGAAGATTTTGCCCATACCATCGGTACCGCCTACGGCTGGATTGTCCGCCAGTATCATCTGATCGACAACCTTATCGAGACTCTAAAAACCAACCCCGGTAACCGCCGCATGGTCCTTTCCCTCTGGCAAAACGAATGGCTCGCCACCGCCGCTCTCCCCTCTTGTGTCTGGAATTCCCAGTGGAATTTGATTGACGGCCATCTCAACCTCCTCGTCACCTCTCGTTCCACCGACGTCCCCCTGGGGCTCCCCTACAACATCGTCCAATACGCTCTCCTCTGTCACCTCATCGCTAGAACTATCGGCTCTGAAGTCGGTCAATTTACTTTTATCACCAACGATGCCCACATCTATGAAAACCAAATCCCCGGCATCCGCGAACAAATCGCCCGTTACGACACCGCCATGAAAGACGGCACGCTTCCGCCCCCTCCCACTCTCTGGCTCAACCCCAAAATCACCGATTTTTACGCTTTTGACAATTCCCGTGACCTAAAAGACATCAGATTAGAAAATTATCAACACCTCGGCACCATCAAAATGCCGGTCACGGAGTAGCTATGTTTAGTCTCATCGCCGCTATCGGGAAAAACAGAGAGCTTGGGTCTAGAGGCCAACTCCTTTTTCATATCAAAGAAGATTTGCAATTTTTCAAAACCACTACGATGCACCACAAAATCGTCATGGGGCGCAAAACTTGGGATTCTCTCCCCGGCAAACTCCCCGGTCGCACCAATATCGTCGTTTCTCGTTACCCCGTCGAGGGTGCTGATCTCTCTATCTCTGATCTCCCCGCTTTTATCGCCGAATATGCCACCTCCGATGAGGAGATTTTTGTCATCGGAGGCGGCACAATTTACACCGAATTTCTCCCCCATGCTAAACATCTTTATCTGACAGAAATTGCCACCACCGCCCCTGACGCCGACACTTTTTTCCCTTCATTCGACCGCAGTCAATTTTCCCGACAAATAATCCAGAAAGGAAAGGAAAATGATTTAGATTTCATCATATCCAAATACACTAAAAAATAAGGAGAAAACCATGCAAGATCCAGTATTTAACTTAATCGACGCCGAAAAACAGCGCCAATCCGAGGGCCTTGAGCTCATCCCTAGCGAAAATTACGTATCAAAAGCTGTTCTAACGGCTATGGGCTCGATTTTGACCAACAAATATTCCGAGGGCTACCCCAGTTTTGAGGGCACTCCCGGCTGGCAAGAAGACAAAATCGCCACCGAAATTCTCGAAAATTACCGCTATTACGGCGGCCAAGAAAACATCGACCGCATCGAGCGCCTCTGTATTGACCGCGCTTGCCGACTTTTCCACGCCGACCACGCCAACGTCCAGCCTCACTCTGGCGCCAATGCCAACGAGGCCGTATATTTCGCTTGGTGCGACCCCGGTGATAAAATCCTAGCTATGAGCCTCCCCGCCGGTGGGCATCTCACCCACGGTTCCCCTGTTACCCGTAGCGCCAAAATCTACGATTTCATCAGCTACGGCGTCACCCCCGATGGAGATATCGACTACGCCGATTTAGAAGAAAAAGCTTTGAAAGAACAGCCCAAAATTCTCCTTGTCGGCTACTCTGCTTTTATGAAAATCCCTGATTTCGCCCGTATTGCCGCCTTAAAGGAAAAGTTACCCCACACCTTGTTCATGGCCGACATGGCTCACGTAGCCGGCCTCATCGCCGGCGGAGTGCATCCCAATCCTCTTGATTTCGGTTTTCACGTCGTCACTACTACTACCCATAAAACCCTCCGTGGCCCCAGAGGTGGGCTAATCCTCTCTAAGGGCAATGTCGCCTCACCTCTGAAAAAACCCGAAAAAACTCTCGAAAACATCCCAATTTTGATCGACCGTGCTGTTTTCCCTGGTACCCAGGGAGGTCCCCTCGAGCATATTATTGCCGCCAAAGCCGTAGCTTTTGGCGAAGCCCTGCAACCAAATTTCCAAGATTATTCTGCCAAAATCGTCTCTAACGCCAAAATCCTCGCCTCAGAGCTTTTGAAACGCGGATTCGCCTTGCAAGGCGGTGGCACCGAAAACCACCTAATTTTAGTCGATATTAAGGCTAGTTTCGACATCGACGGCAAAATCTACGAAAAAGCCCTAGACAAAGTCGGTCTCACTCTCAACGCCAACGCCCTTCCCTCTGATCAAAGCGGAGCTTTCCGCCCCTCTGGTGTCCGCCTCGGCACCCCTGCCATCACCACCCGCGGACTAAGCGAGCCAGAAATGGTAAAGCTCGCCGAATGGATGGAAAAAGTCGCTCGCCTCTGTCAAAAAGCCGGTTCAGAAGACAAACTCGACAATTTCACCTCTGATCTAGAAAAAATCCATCTCGAAGTCCAAACACTCGCCCGCAAATTCCCTATTCCTGGCGTCTAAAATATGATATAATGGTCACAGTGGGGCGTTAGCTCAGCTGATAGAGCGCGGCATTCGCATTGCCGAGGTCGCGGGTTTGATTCCCGCACGCTCCACCAAACACCTCTCCAGGGGAACAACAAAAATAACCCCGTCCTGCAGGGGTTATTTTTGTTATACTCGTTAACGCTTCGAGAACTGTTCGCGTCGACGAGCTGAGCGAAGACCGTATTTCTTCCGCTCTTTTTCGCGCGGATCCCGCTTCATCATTCCAGCCTTCTTCAGCATCGGTCTGAGATCTGGCGCTTCAATCGTCAAAGCTTTTGAAATCGCCAACTTAATTGCATCCACCTGTCCCGCTAGGCCACCGCCCTTTACCAGAATCGTAATATCATATTCTTTTTGCTTTTCAGCAATAGCTAGCGGGTCAGTAATTTCAGCCAAATAAGTTTTGTTCCCTGACAAATACTCAAGAGCTGGTTTATCATTGATAGTAATTTCGCCCTTGCCCTTATAGAGCCGCGCCGTAGCCGTAGCGCTCTTACGCCGCCCCAGGCCATAAGTATATTTTTTCGTCGTAGCCATTATTTAATCTCCTTTGGATTTTGCGCCGTATGAGCATGCTCTGCATCCGCAAAGACACGTAACCGCTTCAAACGCTCAGCTGCCAATTTATTCTTAGGGAGCATCCCCTTTACTGCCGAAGTAATCACGCGCGCTGGATCTTTTTCCAAAACTTCTTCCAGTTTTAGCTCCTTCAATCCACCAGGATAACCACTGTGCCGGTAGTATTTCTTATCTACCATCTTATTGCCAGTTACCTTTACCTCTTTCGCGTTAATTACTACCACATAATCACCGTTGTCGATGTGCGGGGTGTAGGTCACCTTTGACTTGCCCATCAGTTTATCGGCAATCACTACCGCCAATTTACCCAGCGGCATAGTACTAGCGTCAATCAGCCACCATTCACGCTTAACTTCTGACTGTTTCTGAGAATAAGTTTTCATTACTTGTCCTCCTTCTTCACCTTAAACTCGTCCACAAAGCTGATTGTCCCCATTTCGGCATTGTCTCCACGCCGATAACCAGCTCGCTCGATTTTAAGGTATCCACTGTCTCGCTCGATCTGCGGTGCAATCACATCCACCAGCAAATTCGCGGTCTCCAAACTATTCAATCGGGCAATAATCATCCGCCGATTGTGCAGGCCACCTTTGCGTGCCATCGTAATCAGCTTTTCCATTTCCCGCCGAATTTCTTTACATCGAGCCAAAGTCGTAGTTATAGATTGATATTCAATGAGAGAACACATCAGCCCACGTTTAAGTGCCCTTCTCTGGTCTGTTTCTCGGCCGAACTTTCGACCTTTGTATCCGTGGCGATGCATATTAGATATTTAACTCCGTTAACTTTTCTTTCACTTCGTCCAATGCCTTCTGTCCAAAACCCTTCAAATCCTTCAAATCGGTCTCCGACAAGGTCACCAAATCCCGAATTGTCTTGATATCGTTGTTTAGAAGCGCATTGGCAGTCCGCGCCGAGAGGTCTAATTCTTCAATCGGCAACATTAGCCCAGAATCGTCCTCGTCCTCATCCGTCCCCGGCGCCGGCGCTGATTCGACCTTTGTCCCCCCAGCTAGCGCCGTATACTGATTAACCAAAATTGCCGCAGCTTCCTCAAAAGCATCTTGCGGTGACAAAGTGCCATCCGTATCTACCGTCAAAGTCAACTGCTGCAAATTAGTATCCTGACCCACACGGGTGTTTTCCACTTTATAGCGTACTCTTAGTACCGGCGTAAACACCGCATCAATCGCAATCATATCTGAATGCAATCGGTCTTCACTGGCCTGATCGATCGTCAGATAACCCCGCCCAGTCTCCACAATAAAGCGCATTTTGAGCACCGTCTTTGGGTTATCGATGTGACAAATCGTTTGGTTTGGATTGGCAATTTCCACCTCTGCCGGTAATTTGATATCACCAGCCACTACTCGCTTGTCACCATCCTTTTCGGACTGTTTGTCACCCTTCATCTCCAGCGTCAATTCCACCGGCGCATCCGTATGCATTTTGAAACGGATGTTTTTGAGGTTCAGCATAATATCCACTACATCCTCGCGCACCCCAGGGATAGTGGTAAATTCATGCGTTGCGCCCTCTACTGAAAACGCCGTAATTGCTGCGCCTTTTACGCTCGAAAGTAAAACTCGCCGCAAGGAATTGCCCAGCGTGTTGCCATACCCATAATAGAGCGGCTTGATCACGAACTCAGCACTAGTCTCGCTTAAGTTTTTCACACTGTCGAGCTTTGCTTCGTGTATATTTTTTGTTGTCATACCCTTTTCTCCTTAACGTGAGTAATACTCAACGATTAATTGTTCGTTAATGCCCGGTTCTGCCTCTTCGCGTTTCGGCAAACCAGTCACTTCAATCTTCATTTTCTTAGCGTCGACCTTCAACCACGACAAAGGTGTCGCGTTTGCTGCACCAATCACATTCGGAAGATTCTTGAAATATTCAGTCTTACTAGATTTTGGTCGTACCTCCAACACATCACCCGGATTCAAACGAATCGACGGCACGTCAATCTTATGACCATTTAATAGGAAATGCCCGTGGCTCACCAGCTGCCGTGCTTGTCGCCGGGTCAAAGCAAATCCTGCCCTAAACACCACATTGTCTGCCCGCCGCTCCAAAAACTCCAAGAGTTTCACACCAGTCAAACCTTCTGTCTTTTGAGCTTCCTTCATAATTTTTGCAAATTGTTTTTCTAGCAAACCATACATCCGGCGCACTTTCTGCTTTTCGCGTAGCTGCGTCAAATAAAGACTGCCGCCTCGCACCCGCATGTTGGCATGCTCACCCGGAATTCCGGACTTTTTCGCCATCACCTTATGAGCTTTTGGCGCCAACGCCACGCCCTCACGACGGCTTTGTTTTACAATCGGAGCAGTATCTCTAGCCATTATGGTTTCCTTTCTCCCTTTGGTCGCACGCCACCGTGCTGAATCGGGGTTACATCTGTAATACTGTCAATTCTAATCCCGGCACTAGAAATCGCTCGCACCGCCGCGTCACGCCCCAAGCCAATGCCCTTGACGTAAACATCCACGGAATTCAACGCGTGATTTTTCTTAGCAATTTCCAAAGCCTTCTCGGCTGCCACCCCTGCCGCAAAGGCCGTGCCTTTCTTTGAACCACGGAATCCATTCGCTCCTGCACTCGAAGCCGACAACACACCACCGTTTTTATCTGAAACAGTGATAATCGTATTGTTGAAAGTGGCCTGAATATGTACAGCACCCGCATTCACAATGCGTTTCGCCTTCTTCGACTTCTTCGTTTTCGGAGCTTGCGCCTCCACGGCCTCCCCCGCTTCCGTCGCCACCGCAGTATCTTTCACTTCTTCTTCTGTCATATTACTCCTTAAGTCTTGCTTGCCGCCTTAGGTTGTGCCCCACCGACCGCGATCGCCTTACCCTTACGAGTACGTGCATTCGTCCGAGTACGCTGGCCGTTGACTGGTAATTTCGCCTTGTGACGCATTCCCTTGTAGGAATTAATATCCTTAATTCGTTTAATATTGTTACTCACCAGGCGCTTCAAATCACCTTCAACATGGTATTTCTTGGAAATAATGTCGTTGATTTTTTGTTCGTCAGCCTCGGTGAGATCTTTCACCCGAGTGGTAGGCTCGATTTTAGCCTCCGCAAGGATTTTTTTACTGGTTGTGCGGCCAATCCCATACACATAAGTCAGTCCAATCCAGACTTGCTTATCGGAAGGAATCACCACACTAGCTATTCTAGCCATAGTTTAACCCTGCCTTTGCTTATTCTTAGGTTTTTTCTTGTTGATGACCCGCAGCACGCCTTTGCGACGCACAATAATGTCATCAGGGGAGATTTTTTTAACACTTGCACGTACTTTCATCGTGTTAAAATCCTTTCCTTGATTATCGTTGCAAATCCACAACTTTTTAGCTTTTTGCAAATAAGCTAAACTGTTGTAAAAATTACAACATTTAATATTACTTGAGCCGGAAGCTGATTCTGCCCTTTGTAAGATCGTAAGGGGTTAACTCAACCTCGACCCTGTCACCCGGAACCAAACGGATGTAGTTTTTCCGCATCCGCCCGCTCATGTGGGCAACAATAATATGACCATTCTCGAGTTCCACCCGAAATTGGGTATTAGGCAGAGCCTCCACGACACTACCCGTGAGTTTAATCACTTCCTTTTGACTAGCCATAAATTACCATCCCATTATACTATACTTTTTTCAACTAGTCAACAAGAATTGCCCGCGTAAATTGCCGTGAAAGATAGGTCCCTTGGCTCTGCGACCACTCCCCCGTACAAGAAATCAACGTCACTGACTCTTTCCCATGTTCCGGCGATTTCATCGCCACCGTCATATACTTATCCGACTCCGCCAGCGGCACCGTCTTGTTTTCCACTACTTTGTATTTAAAAATCACTCCATCTCCCCGCTCCACCTGCACAATATCCCCTTCCACTAAGTTCGGCAAACTCTTAAACACACCATAAATATGCGGCCCGCCATTATGTCCATCGATAACCATCGTGCCACCTTGCCCCGGCTTGCCCGAAGCCTCATACCACCCCACGTCAAAAATATTGTTCGGCGTATCTAATTCGCCCGCCGTGTTTACTCCCATCGGCAAAATCCGCGATTTTTTCACCCCCAACTTTTCGATCGTCAAATACCGCGGCCGATCTGGCGCCACCGTATATTCAGCTACTTCCTGTTCCGTCGGCTCCGTTTCGTCCAAATCATCGCCCGCGTTTTGCTCTGCAACCGCTCGCTCACTCCCCTCCTTTTCGCCATAATAAGCACTTTCGAACGTCGCTACTCGAATCAAAAACACCAAGAAAATCACCGCCAAAATCGACCATATTGTCCATTTTACCACCCGACGCCAGCCACCCTTAATCTTCAAGTTCATCTCCAAAATCATCATAAGTTACCATCAGTGCCCTAGAGTCAATCGACCGCAAGTTCTCTAGCGCCACCGTCACCACGATGAGAAGCCCCGTACCCGAAATCGACAACCCAATCGGCGAACCGGTCAATACGATGAATATATAATCCGTGATAAACGGCAACATCGCCACGAGCCCCAATGCCAACGCTCCGAACAAGTCCAAACGATTCACTACCTTGCTCAAATATTTCGAAGTTGCCATACCCGGCCGCACCCCTTCGATAAATCCACCCTGTTTTTGTAAATTATTCGCAATCTCTTTCGTGTTGAAAATAATCGAAGTGTAGAAATAGGTAAACAGAAATACCAACAAGAAATAAACTGTCGGATATACAAACCATTGTCCAGTAATCCCATTCGGATAAATCGCCGAGAAATTACTCGCCGAAGGTGCCGAGAAAGTCGCCACCAGCCCCGCCCCCACTTCGCTACCCGGGTTTACCGACATCATCACTTGCCCCACCAGTGCCGGCAATGACAAAAACGCCGTGGCAAAAATCACCGGAATCACCCCAGCCGCGATAATTTTAATCGGCAAAATCGATTTAATCCCCCCATAAGACGAGTTTCCGTGCACCCGCTTCGCATAGTTCACCGTGATAATCCTCTGCCCCTCGTTCAGCTTCACCAGGAAATATATTACCCCCAGCATCGCTATCACAAATCCTACCGTGATCCAGAACACCGTCGGATCCACCGGCAACTCCAACCAGCCAAACAAACTCAAAGTACCGTTGCTCGTGTCAAACAAGGCGTTACCCAGCGCCGCCATGGTCGTAGGTAGCTGCGAGATAATCGACGCAAAGATCATCATTGAAATACCATTACCGATCCCTTGCTCCGTAATCAACTCCCCCATCCACATCAAAATCATCGACCCAGCCGTCATCGCTGTCACCGAAAGCGCCCAATCAGCAAACCCTGGCGTAAAGTCCGTCGCAATATTTGCTGACAACGCCGACTGATATAGGATAAAGATATATGCCACCGACTGTATAATCGCTAGCGGTACCGTCAAAATCCGAGTCCACTGGTTGATCTTCTTCCGCCCTGCGCCCCCGTCATTCGATAGCTCCTCCAACCTCGGAATTGCTTTCGTCAGCAGCTGTACCACAATCGAACTAGTAATATATGGTCCCAAACCCACCAAAATAATGCTAAACGACGCCAGCCCACCACCCGAAATCAAATTCAAAAACGACGAAAAGTCTGACTTATCCAAAAGGTTTGAGACCGCTTCTTTGAAGGTCGCTGCATCGCCCATCGGTACTGGAATCTGCGCCAAAAGTCGATACGCCACAATAATCCCGAGTATAATCAATACCCGTTTCAGCATATCCTTGTTTTTGAGCGATTTGAAAATAGTCTTAAAATGCATAAAACCTCTTGATAACTTACTCCATAATAACATACTTTTCGTTATAAAAAAAGCCCCCTCAGGGGCTTTTTTTATAAGTTTTCGAGCTCTTCAGGAGTCGGCTCATCCGGAAGTGGTCTTGCTCCCGTCCCTACCGGGATCTTTCGTCCAATAATCACGTTCTCTTTCAGACCTCGCAAATGGTCAACCCGACCATTAATCGCCGCGTTAATCAACACCCGCGTAGTGTCCTGGAACGATGCTGCCGACAAGAACGAATCCGAGAAGATCGACACCTTGGTAATACCAAGCAACAAATTCGTAAAAGTTGCTGGCGTTTTTCCAGCCGCTTCCAACTCCTTGTTCTGGGTCAATACAGCCGCCTTTGAAGTGATGTCGCCCGAGACAAACTCCGAATCCCCCGAATCATTAATTTGTACTCGCGAGAACATCTGGCGTACTAAAATCTCCAAGTGTTTCGGCGAAATCTCGTGCCCCTGTGCCGCATACACATTCAAAACATCGTTCATAATATAGCGCTGCGTCACTTCCACGCCCTTATATTTGAGCAAATCTTGCAAATTAAGCGACCCGGCCGTCAAACGATCGCCAGCCGTAACCAAATCATTGGATTTCACGACCAGCTCAGCTTCGCCTGGCACTTCTATTCTTACTGGTGCCCCCGCCGCTGCCACCAAGATAATCGCATCTTTCACTAGCTCTACTACACCATCACTTGGTGCCTTGATTGCTGCCTTATCGCCACTCTTTTTCACCAAAGTCGCACCAGCCTTCACATTCTCACCGTCTTTTACGTTTGGTTTCCGTCCGTCCAGAGCAATCTTAGTGATTTTACCAGACTGCGGAGCAATCTGAATTACATAACGATTGCCATCTTCCGAAACTTCCACCACACCGTCAATCGGCGCTACATAAGCTTGACCCTTTGGCGTACGAGCTTCGAGAAGCTCTTCTACCCGTGGCAAACCTCGCGCAATCGCACCAGATCCCGCTACACCAGAACCATGTTTGGTGTCTAGAGTTAGCTGCGTACCTGGCTCACCTAGGGACTGCGCAGCAATCACCCCTACCGGTTCATTCGCCGCCACCAATTCCCTAGTGGACATATCTACACCATAACTCTTGCGTGGAATTCCTTCCACAGCCGTAGTTGAAAGCACCGACTGGATTTTCACTGATTCAACTTTTTCATCAGCTTCAATCTGATCAGCCATTTCCTTAGTAATCAGCTCGTCGACTTCCAAATAACCCGGCACCGCTTCCGCCGTATACCGACCAGCAATTCTCGCACTAAAGGCAATACCTGAAAGCTCCGTTTCGTCGCGATATACCACAAAACCTGGATCTTCCGCTTCTTCATCGGTTGTAAACACATCCTGCGACACATCCACAAGCCGCCGCGTCAAGTACCCAGAGTCCGCTGTACGTAGCGCCGTCGACACCTGCCCCTGCCGTGCCCCTCGCGTCGCGATAAACGACTCCAAAGTGTTTAGACCCTTCTTGTACGAAGATTTCACCGGCAACTCAATCTCATTGTTATTAATATCCACCATGATCCCAATTTCTGCCGACGCCAACTTAATATTAGAAATATTACCACGCGCGCCCGAATTCACCATCACCGCAATATCAGTGTCCATCTCCGACAACTTCGAAGCCAAGAACTCCGAAATTCTCTTGTCGATGTCCCGCCAGTTAGCGATTGTCAGCTTATAACGCTCTTCCTCAGTCACCAATCCATCGTTGAATTGTTCCTGAATCATCGCCGTCTTAGCATCGCCTTCCGCGATGAAATCGTCAATCTCGTCATAAGTCGGGTAGTCATCTTTTGCCGTCGAAATCGAAGCAATCGTTTCGTATTCAAACGCCAAATCTTTCAAAGCGTCTGCTGTTTTCACCATCACATCCGACCCATACCGATCAAAGATATCTGCCATCACCTTCGACAAATGCTTTTTAGTTTGCACGGCGTTATCATACGGATAATCCTTTGGCAAAATCTCGTTAAAGATCACTCGCCCGAGGGTAGTATCTCGGATTTCTCGCTTCGCAAATACCCGAATTGGCGTCTGCAATGCAATAATCCCCTGGTCATAAGCCATCTCCGCCTCGTAAATCGACGAAAACGCCTTTGGCGTGTCCGTATCCGTACCCGGCTTATCATAAGTCAGATAATACGCCCCTAGCACCACGTCCTGATAAATAGCCAAAACCGGCGAACCATCTGCTGGCTTCAAAAGGTTGTTCTTTGCCGACATCAAATCTCTAGCTTCCGCCTGTGCTGCATCAGAAAGTGGCAAATGCACCGCCATCTGGTCACCATCATAGTCAGCGTTAAAGCCCGACGCCACCAAAGGATGCAATTTAATCGCTTTACCATCGATCAAACGTGGCTGGAAAGCCTGCACCGACAATCTATGCAGCGACGGCGCCCGGTTGAGGAGCACATATTTGCCCTTAATCACTTCATCCAAAGCGTCCCACACGATAGTCTCTTTAGCTTCAATTAATCTCGAAGCCGCCCGAATGTTATTTGCATATTCATTACCAATCAACCACGAAATCACAAACGGCTTAAATAGCTCCAAAGCCATCTGTTTTGGCAAACCGCATTCGTTAAGAGACAACTCCGGTCCTACCACAATCACCGAACGACCCGAATAATCTACCCGCTTACCCAACAGATTCTGACGGAACCGCCCTTGCTTACCCTTCAAAAGGTCAGACAAAGATTTCAATTTTCGTCGTCCGTTAGTCGAATTAGCACCTCTAGAGCCTCTTGCCGCCGAATTATCAATCAAGGCATCTACCGCCTCCTGCAACATTCGCATTTCGTTTCGACAAATCACCTCTGGCGCGTTCAAATCTAACAGTTTCTTCAATCGGTTGTTTCGGTTAATCACCCGACGATACAAATCGTTCAAGTCCGAAGTCGCAAATCGTCCACCAGGAAGCGCAATCATCGGCCGGAGATCCGGTGGAATCACCGGAATCACCGTCAACACCAAATCTGACGGCTTTATCCCCGCCGCTTGCATACCCTCAAGAGTCTTCAGGCGCTTCTGAATCTTCTTTTCTTTCTGTCCTTTAGCTTTTTCTTCTTCAGCGTGCAATCCTTCAATCAACTTGTCCAAGTCAATTTCATCTAGCAACTTTTTGATTGCCGTCGCCCCCATTTCTACCGTGATCAAATCCTCATATTCTTCCGGCAAATTACGATATTCTACTTCGCTAATTACTCCACCTTTTCTAAACGACTCTAGCAAACTCTTTCGCGCGTTGTAATCCGCCTCTAACTCTTCAACTTCTTTGCTCTGTTGTTCAGCTAAAGCTTTCACATCGGCGCCTTCCGCCTTGGCTTCTTTTTCGTAACGAATTTTAATCGCATCTCGCGCCGCCATCGTCTGACCTTCCAGATTTTCCAAAGTCTTCTGGATTTCCTCAGTTTTCGCATCTGTGATCAAATATGTCGCAAAATACACTACGCGTTCGATATTTTTCACTGTGATGTCAAGCAGCAATCCCAATGCTGACGGAATTCCCCGCATAAACCAGATATGCGCCACCGGTGCCGCAAGAGAAATATGCCCCATCCGTTCCCGTCGCGTAATCGATTTGGTAACCAAATTGCCCTCTTTATCCACCGCCTGTTCACGACTTCGTACACCCTTTAATTTTGAATCATGCGGGTTGATATCTTTAGTCGGCCCAAAAATCCGCTCACAGAACAAGCCATCCCGTTCCGGCTTCTGAGTCCGATAGTTAATCGTTTCCGGCTTTGTTACTTCACCGTAGCTCCAATTCAAAATGTCGTCGCGATTCGCCACCGTCAAACGAATTGAATCGAAATCCGAAGCACTAATAGAATTATCCATCCAAGCCATCTTAGAACTCCTCTCCGAGATCAACTTCTGTGTCCACTTCGTCGATCTCCTTTATTTCGACACCTTCTTCCGCCATCATTGCCTCCGCCTCGTCTTCGTCGAGGTCAAGAATTTCTGGCTCGGCATCTTTTTTATGCTGATCATAAATTGATTGATCATCTTTAGACTTCTCAATTTCCCTAGAAGTCCGCTCAATTACATCTCCGGCGTCAGCCGATTCACCGTGATCCAAAAGATCCACTTTCAGCCCCAGACCTTGCAGCTCTTTCACTAATACATTGAAGCCTTCTGGCAACTTCGGACCTTCGATCGGTTCGTGTTTGATGATGGACTCATAAGCCTTCGCCCGACCATACACATCATCCGACTTAATAGTTAGCATCTCTTGCAAAGTCGTAGCAGCACCGTAAGCCTCCAGTGCCCAGACCTCCATTTCCCCGAAGCGCTGACCACCGTTTTGTGCTTTACCACCGAGCGGCTGCTGAGTCACCATTGTGTAAGGACCAGTCGAACGCGCGTGGATCTTATCTTCCACCATGTGATGAAGTTTCAAAATGTGCATCACGCCCACGCTAGTCCGTTCATTAAACGGTTCACCCGTTAAGCCATCATAAAGCTGTACCCGGCCGTCTTTGTTGAATCCGGCCTTTTCTAGCTCCTCATTGATTTTTTCATCTGGCACCCCGTTAAACGAAGGCGTTGCAACCTTATAACCTAGAGCTCTTGCCGCCATCCCGAGATGCGTTTCAAACAGCTGCCCCAAATTCATACGCGAAGGCACGCCCATCGGCGACAAAATCACGTCAATCGGCGTTCCGTCTTCCATAAACGGCATATCTTCTACTGGCAAAATTCGCGACACCACACCCTTGTTACCATGCCGACCGGCCAGCTTATCGCCCACGCCAATCTTGCGCATCTCGGCTACAAAGATTTTGATCTGCATAATCACGCCAGCTTTCAGTTCATGACCCTGTTCGCGTGTGTAAACTCGCACGTCCACGACTTTACCCACCGAAGAACCGTTCATTCTCACCGATGTATCACGCACATCTTTGGCTTTTTCACCGAAAATTGCCCGGAGCAACCTTTCCTCAGAACTCAGCTCCTGCTCACCCTTTGGCGTAATTTTACCAACCAAGATATCGCCGTTACGGACTTCTGAACCCACCGTCACGATACCATCTTCGCCTAGATGTCTCAAAGAGTGCTCTGATACGTTCGGAATATCTCGTGTCACTTGCTCGGGGCCCAACTTAGTTTCACGTACTTCCACATCAAAATCTTTAATGTTAATCGACGTCAAAGTATCATCCTCAACTAATTTACTCGAAATCACAATCGCGTCGTCCATGTTGTAGCCTCGCCACGGCATAAACGCCACCAAAAGGTCACGCCCAAGCGCCAATTCACCGTCATTCACAGACGCACCTTCAATCAAAGTATCGCCCTTCTTGACTTTTTGGCCTCTCGCCACTACCGTGTGCTGATTATAACAACGGTCATCATTAGTTTTCTCAAAATGTTGCAGCTTATATTCTTGATCACCCCCGTTATTATAAGTCACAATCACGCTATCGCCATCGGCTTTCTTTACTACGCCAGGACCTTTAGCCATCACTAGCTGCGAAGTATTTTTAGCAACCTCGCGCTCAATGCCCGTCCCCACCACCGGATTATCTTGCCGAAGTAGTGGTACCGCCTGTTTCTGCATCGCGCAGGCCATCAACGATCGGTCTACCCGGTTCTTCTCCACAAACGGAATCAAAGATGCACTCACGCCCAAAATTTCCTTGTGCGCTGCGTCAATATGCGTTACTAGCTTCGCTTCCACCTGTGCCGGCGTACCATGCACCCGCGCTGATACCCAATCTTCCACAAATTTTTTATTCTTGTCCAGTTTCACCGAAGCATCGGCAATCACCATATCATTCTCAGTGTCGGCATCCATGTAAACCACTTCGTCCGTCACCTTACCGTTTTTCACGACCAAATACGGTGCTTCAATAAACCCATATTCGTTTATCCGAGCGTAAGTAGCAAAGTTTAGCACCAACCCCACGTTGCCACCTTCTGGCGTTTCTACGGTACAAATCCGGCCGTAATGCGTCGGGTGTGCATCCCGCACATCAAATCCAGCCCGTTCCCGCGTCAAACCCCCAGGGCCCATACTAGACAACCGTCGTTTGTGCGCCAACTCCGAAAACGGATTTACCTCGTCCATCAGCTGTGAAAGTTGTGAGGTAGCAAAGAATTCCTTTACAGCTGCTACGACTGGCCGCGAATTCAAAAGTTGCGACGGCGTTACTTCTTCAAGATTCGCCATTGACATTCGGTCGAGGATATTGCGTTGCAACCTCAGCATCCCCAAACGGAATTGCCTCTGTACCAATTCGCCTACCAACTTTACCCGACGATTACTTAGAGAGTCAATGTCATCTGGCGCTTCTTGCGTATTATTCAGACGAATAATCTCTGCGATAATCGCTGTCACGTCGTCCATTTGCAAAGTCCGATACTCAGGCTTATTCGGCGTATCAAAACCCAGCCGTCGATTTATCTTAAACCGACCCACATTCGAATAGTCATACCGCTTCGGATCAAAGAACATTCGCTCGATCATCGAACGTGCATTTTCCACCGTTGCCAAGTCCCCCGGTCGAATCCGTCGGTAAACTTCCAAAAGCGCCTCACCTTGCGTCGAAGTGGTATCTTTTTCCAACGTCGCCTCAATATATTTCTTTTCGCCCGTGTCTACTTTTTCAAACTTCTTTTTGATCTCCGACTGGCTCATCCCGAGAGCTCGCAGAAATGTCGTCACCGGAATCTTGCGTCGCCGGTCGATCTTCACAAACATCGCTCCGTTCGCCGCTGTCTCAAATTCCAACCACGCTCCCCGTCCCGGAATTACTTTAGCCCCATAATAACGCTTCAAACCAATCGTTTCCGCATTAAAGAACACCCCAGCCGAACGAATCAACTGCGACACGATCACCCGTTCCGTTCCGTTGATGATAAACGTCGCTCGATCGGTCATCCAAGGATAATCACCAAAGTAAATATCCTGCTCCTTCTTTTCACCCGTAGCCTTGTTCTCTAGCTCCACCAACACGTGCAAAGGTGCTTCATAAGTTGCCAAGTTATACTTTGCCTCTTGCTCCGTCTCCTTCGGATCTTTAAAATAATAATCTTTGAACCTAAGAGACAGTTTTTGCCCGGTGTAATCATCGATCGGATTTAACTCGGCAAAAACCTCCCGCAGTCCATTCTTGACGAAGTCTGCCCACGAATCTTTCTGGTGTGCCGTCAGATCCGGAATTGGCAAAGCAACGTCCCCTTCGGTGAAAAATACTCTTTCACCTGACTTGCGATTAGTAGCCATTCTACCTCTTTTTTTATTAGTGTTGATAATCTTTAGCGCCGGAAGATTACTGCCTAGTTTTACTCTAGCCTCGCTACTCCTAGAGTTGCACAAAAACCAGGCACACTGCTTCTTGTTTCTATCTTATCACATCTTAAAAACTCTGGCAACCCCTTTTCTTTTTCAAAATTTGTGCTATAATAAGTGGAGTTAATAATTTTAAGGAGAAAAAATGCTAGCGATTCGCATGCAACGTAAAGGCCGGGCGCATTACCCTACGTACCGGATAGTCGTCCAAGAATCCCAGCGTCACCCCTTATCGGGACGCGTAGTGGCTGAGGTCGGCAATTACAATCCCGCCACTAAAGCCCTGACTTTAGACAAAAAATTGGTGGAAAAATACCTAAGTAACGGCGCCCAGCCCTCTTCACGCGTGGCGTTCATCTTAAAGAAAAACGGCGTCAAGCTACCCAAATGGTACAAAGAGCCTGCCCAAAAGCAAGCTACTGCCAAACACGCCGACAAACTCCGCAAGAACCAACCCAAAGAGGAGGCTCCTGCGGAACCAGCCCCCACCGAGGAAGCTCCTGCGGGAGAAACTCCAGCGGAAGAAGCGCAAGAGTAATTTTACCAGCATAAAAATAGCCTCTAGCGGGCTATTTTTTGTGATATAATAGAACAAACAACTTTAAATGGAGAAAAATATGGCTACTATTGACCAGCAATTTGTAGAATACATCGTAAAAACTTTAGTCAACAATCCCGACAAAGTAGCAGTTGAACGCAAAATCGACGAAAAGGGTGTGCTCTTATCTCTCACCGTCGACCCAGAAGACGTCGGTCGCGTCATCGGCAAACGCGGCGTTACCGCCCAAGCCATCCGAGTTTTGCTCCGCGCCCTCGGCACCAAACAAGACGCTCGCTATAATCTCAAAATCGTCAACACCGACGACGAAGCTACCCCTCGCCACGCAGAGCAAGCATCTACCTCCCCAGCAGCAGAAGAAACCGAAGAAGTCGAAGAAGTCATTTCCGAACCAGAAACCAAAGAGACGGAAACAGCCGAAGAAGAGGAAGAGACCTCCGAGCTCGCCGAAAAAACTCGCGCCGAACTCGCCGATTTGGACGATCTCGACATTTAGTCAAAAAGTCCTTGACTTTTAGTTTTGCTAGCGTATAATTAAACATAAGCTAACTAACTGCGAGTCAGCTTACACAAAGAGTAAAGTTGAGAGCTTATCTATGTCTAAAAAAGCACCTACCGTTGAGGTGCTTTTTTGGAGGCAAAACCTCCCCCATACCTTAATTATATCACGCTTATGCTTTTTTGTCAATAGCGCTATTCTCTCGGAAACTTTTCACCCCCTCCCGCGCCGCTTCTGTCTGTGCCTCTTGTTTAGAATGCCCTGTCCCTGTCCCCCGCAAGTGCTCATTCACATAAACCCCCACCGTAAAAGTCTTATTGTGATCCGGCCCCTCTTCCTTCAAAGTCTTATACACCGGTGTCACCCCCTCAGTCTTTTGTGCCAACTCCTGCATATAGGACTTCGGATCTCGCCACGACCCTTCTTCCAAAATCGCGCCAACCTTCACCAAAATGTGTTTATTGATAAACTTTTGTGCCACCTCATATCCCTGGTCCAAATAAATCGCCCCAATCACCGCCTCAAAACAATCCGCCAAAATCGAATCGTGAGCCCTTTCTGTCCCCCTCTGCTCGCCCTTCGACATCCGCACTAGCGGTTCATAACCCAGTTCCTTACCCGCCGCACCAATCGATTCCGTCCTCACCAACGCTGCCCTTAGTGCCGTCATCACCCCCTCTGGATAATCGTAATTCCGATACAAAAAATCCGATGTCACTAATTCCAAAACCGCATCCCCCAAATATTCCAACCGCTCGTTGTGTTCATGCACAGTCTTTTGATGTTCGTTCACATAGCTCCGATGCGTGAGCGCCGTCACCAATAAATCGACATCCTTAAACTGAAACCCCAATTTTTCTTTAGCAAATTCTTGATATGGTGTTTTGTCCATTAAAAATCTCCTGACCTAATTTTTTTCTTAGCAATGAGCATCAATCTTTCGATGTCCTCATATTCAATCACATTTAGAGCTTCCGCAAAAGAGAACCACTTGATCCCCTTCATCCAACGCTCCGGTGTCGGCATTTCGTGCGAATCTAGCGCCTGCACCAGATAAATCTGCGTTGTCATCAGCACCAATTTATCCAATCGACGATATTTAAAATGAATTTTGCCCAGCCACACCAAAACCGACACATTCCTTAGACCCGTCTCTTCCTCTATTTCTCGCCGCGCCGTCATCTTGGCCGTCTCGCCTGGCTCAATATGCCCCTTCGGGATTGTCCATCGCCCCTTCGAATCCTGGATCAACAAAATCTCAATATCCTTTTTATCCTGCGTATACCGAAAAATTATCCCGCCCGAAGTCGGCTCACGCACCACTTCCTGGATAGCCGTCTTTCGCCGAAAAGCCGATTTTAGCTTATCAAAAGTAGACCGCTTCTCTACCGGTAACGATTCGGGGACTTTCAACTTTCGCCTGGCTAGAGGCTCATTACTTGTCGCCGGTTTCTTGACCTGCGCCGACGGATTTGTCTTTCGCGGATTCGGATTTGGTGTTTTTCGCTCCATGGTTATCTGCTTCACTAATTCCCAGCTGCTTATAAGCCGTACCCAACACTCCGTTCACGAACCTCGATGAATTCTCTGAACCGAATTCTTTGGCCAGCTCTACAGCTTCATTAATAGCCACTTTCGGCGGGATCGCCTCCCGACATTCCGAAAGCTCATATAGCCCCATCCTAAGTACGTTTCTATCTATCGCCGCAATCGAAGCAATCGGCCACTCAGGTGCGAGCGGTGCCAGTACTTCATCCAAAGTCTCAAAATTCTTTGCCACATTTCGAGCCAAATTATAAACAAATTCCGTATCTCCCAAAGCTTTCTCGTAAGGCTCAATATTCTTCGCAATGACGATATCTAGATCGACGTCCGGGTCTTTCGCTAGCGTTCGCAGTTCAAATTCATATAAACTCTGCAACACTATCACTCTACCTAAATGTCGATTACTTGCCATATTTTTAATTCTTCTCTTTTAATTATTTATTAGTTTTGACTTTTAAATTCGGAGTCCGCTTCTTTGTCTCAAAAGCTTTCACCGGGGAAGTTTTGTTCACCCGCTTCGCTAGCTTCAATCGAAGATGGCTCCGTCGTAGACCCGTCTTGCGCGGGCT
Organism: Candidatus Saccharimonadota bacterium; assembly: GCA_017514025.1. GTDB lineage: Bacteria > Patescibacteriota > Saccharimonadia > Saccharimonadales > Saccharimonadaceae > Nanosyncoccus. The sequence continues at coordinate 165,676 of JAFWLB010000003.1, forward strand.
ACTCTGTTTCTTAGGTTCAGGCATCTTGCTCCTTTAAATAATATATAATTTTATTCATTATAGCACAATAACTGATATAGTGCAATCCCAGCCGCTACCGAAACGTTGAACGATTCCTTCCGCCCTTGCATCGGAATCTCCAAAAACAGGTCAATTATATCATACAATGAATAATCTATCCCGTCAACTTCCTCCCCTAATACCAAAACTGCTTTTTCGCCTAGTTCCCCCGCCAATCTCACATCGTTCAACTTCCGTAACCGTTCATCCCGAATATTATTCTCTAGACCCACAATCTTCCACCCCTGCTTTCGCCAATCCCGCAAATCCTTACATATATCACCAGATGAATAAATATTCACTAGCTCCTCCGCCCCCAACGCCGTTTTGTGAATATCCTTGTCTAATTTTGCTCTGAGATGCGGCAGTAAATCAGGGTCATGCACTCTCGGCGTATACCCGGAGAGCACTACCTCATCCACCCCAAATCCTTCCGCCGTCCGAAGAATCGCCCCCACGTTATAGCACGACCGAATATTTTGTAGCACCAACTTCAATTTCATCTTTTTATGATATAATATATTCTATGAAAAGTCAAAAAATTCTGACCGTCCCTACTGAAACCGTTGAAGGCTATGCTGTCAGGTTAGACGATCTTAAGGGCATCAAAGAACTGATGAAGCTCAAAAACCGCGATTTCAATTCCGGCAAAATCTTCACCCTCGTCCCTCAAAAAGTAGCCCACATCTCCACATTTTGCTTAATACCACCAGCCGCCGAGCCCCTCATCAAGAAGCACATCCCCGGCGAACTCACCCTAATTCTCCCCAAAAATCCTAATTTTCGTCATTTCTATTACGATCACTTCGACACCATTGGCATCCGCATCCCCGACTACACTCCTTTTCAAAAAATTCTCGCAGAAACCGGCCCCCTTATCCTCACCTCTGCTAATCTTAGGGGCGGCACCCCCAAATCCATCACCGGTCACCTCCCCTCTACTATTGTCGATTTTACCGACACGCAGCACCCCCGCATCCTCCGCCAAGGCAACCTCCAAATCAACCTAGACGACTATATTCACTAATTTGGCTTTTTTTACAAAAATCGTCTTTCTCACTCCGTCTGCAGTATATTTTTGCACTTTCTTGTCGTCTAGCGCCATCTTCACGATTTTCTCCTCATCTTCCAAATCTACCGTGTCTACCGTCAATTTTGCTCTCAATTTCCCGTTTACTTGCACCACTACTTCCACCGTATCAGATACCAAATATTTTTCTTCCCACTTTGGCCACTCATCATCTGTCCCTAATCTCTCCAACATCTCAGAAGCCAAATGCGGAGCAAACGGCTTCAGCATTTTTGCTAGTACCACTAAATCTTCCTCACTCGCTCCCGTCCGATATAGTTCGTTCACATATTCCATCAACGCCGCCACCGCAGTATTAAACTGGCACTTATACACATCCTCCGTCACCTTTTTAATGGTCTTATTCCTAATGATTATATTTTTTTCGTCATTTTCGTCAAAATCACTCAGCAAATTAAAACATCTGTTTAAAAATCTATATACGCCCCCCACCGACCGCGGATCCCACGCTGCGTCTAGTTCCACCGGCCCAATAAACATCTCGTAAGTCCTGAGAGTGTCCGCTCCATACCCATCGTTTATCACGTCCAACGGGTCAATCACGTTCCCCTTGGACTTACTCATTTTTTTCCCGTCCGGGGCATTGATATAGCCATGATAAATCAACTTCTTGATCGGCTCTCGGAACGGCAAATACCCCTGATCAGCAAAGAACTTACACCAAAATCGCACATACAAAAGATGCGCCACTGCGTGATCCGCTCCCACATAAACATCCGTCGGTGCCCAATACTTGATTGCCTCCGGATCCCAGGCATGCTTATCATCTCGCGGCGACACATACCGCCACAAATACCACGAAGAGCATGCATATCCGTCCAAAGTATCTGTTTCTCGCGTCATTTCTTCGCCATCAATTTCCACCTTCAACCAATCCTTCGCCTTGGCAAGAGCCGATCTACCAGATTTGTCCGGTTGATAATCATCTATTTCCGGCAACAACACTGGCAACTGATCCTCCGGGATCGGGTGGGCATTTCCTTCCTTATCATAAGCAATCGGAATCGGACAACCCCAATATCTCTGCCGGCTAATCAGCCAATCTCGCATCTTATAAGTCGTCTTTGGCGTGCCAAATTGCCCAAACTCACAAAGCTCCGTCTCCACTACTGGCAAATCAAACTTCTCCGCAAATTCCCGGTCACGTTCATCCATCGCCGGCACCGCCATAATCGCCCCCGTACCGTATCCAGCCAAAACATAATCCGCCACCCAAATTGGAATTTTTTCTTTCGTTGCCGGATTTATCGCATATGCCCCTGTAAATACTCCGGTTTTTTCTTTGTTTTCCTGTCGTTCAATCTCTGATTTCAAAAGCGCCGCTCGCTTGTAGGCCTCAACCTCTTCTCTCGCGTCATCCGTTACAATATAATTTAGCTCCGGATACTCCGGCGCCAACACCAAAAACGTCGCCCCATAAATCGTATCCGGCCGCGTCGTAAACACGGTGATATCTTTACCGCTTTTTTCAACTTTAAAATCAATCTCTGCTCCCGTCGACCGCCCGATCCAATTCTTTTGCATAGTTTTGATTTTATCCGGCCAATCCAACGCATCGATTTCATCCAAAAGCTCATCCGCATACTCGGTAATCTTAAAAAACCACTGCTTCATTTTTTTCTTTTCGACTTCATGCCCACATCGCCAACACTTGCCGTTTTCTACCTGCTCGTTCGCAAGCACCGTCTGATCTACCGGGCACCACCACTGATAAGATTCCTTTTGATACGCCAAGCCTTTCTTGTAAAGTTGCAAAAAGCACCATTGCGTCCACTTGTAATATTCCGGATCCGAAGTATTTATCTCCCGATCCCAATCTATCGCATAGCCCAACCGCTTCGCCTGTTTCCGAAAATTCGCAATATTCTCCGCCGTCACCACCTGTGGCGCCGTCCCGGTTTTTATCGCATAATTTTCCGCCGGCAAACCAAAAGTATCATAGCCAAACGGCCGCATCACGTTTAATCTCTGTTGCTCATAAAACCGCGTCAAAACATCCACAATCGTAAAATTCCGCACATGTCCCACGTGCAGCCCCGCCCCGCTCGGATACGGAAACATCTCCGCAATATACATTTTCGGCACACCTTTTTTCGGCTCAGCCTTAAACGGCTTTTCCTTCTCCCAAATTTCCTGCCATTTTTCTTCTATTTTCAGCGGTTCATATCTTTCCATATCTATCATTATATCATATAATAGATACATGATTAAAGTTTACACCACCCCAACCTGCGCCTACTGTCACGCCCTCATGGACTGGCTAGACGGAAAAGGTATCGAATACCAAGAAATGGACGCAACCAAAGAGCCAGATATCACCTCTGTACCCGTCACCGAAATTGGCGACACGCGCATCATCGGCTTTGATCGCCCCGCTATCAAAAAGGCCCTCAAATCTTTGGCAAGCTAGTCACTTTTTTATAAATATTCTCAAACTTATCCAGCGTCTTTTCAAAATCATGCTCGTGGGCTATTTCGAGAGAACGCGCCGCAAAACTCCGCCGCAACTTCTCATCTGTTAAGATTTTAATCAGCGCGTCAGCAATCTCCGCAATTTCCCGCTTTTTCCCCTGTAAATCGGCCTTTTTTTCACCCGCATCTACCTCACACAAAAACCCATTCTCTCCGTTTCGGCACACCTCCGAAACTGCTCCTTTATCCACCGCAATCAGCGGCAGCCCCGAAGCCGCCGCCTCAATCAGCACTATCCCTTGCGTCTCTATTTCCGAGGCCGTCGCGAACACCCAACCTTTCTGATAAATCTCGTAAAGCTCTGGGGGTAAAATCTTTCCCAAAAACTCCACATTTGCCTGAATTCCCAAATCTGAAACCAACTTCTCCAATCTTGGCTTGTCTACTCCGTCTCCTGCAATCAAAAACTTCGCCTCCGGCACCGTCTTTAAAGCCTGTGCAAACGCCTCCACCACTATCCCCACTTTTTTCTCTGAATCTAATCTCCCCACATAAACTACTGTCGGCGCATCTGCTCGTTCCCCTGGTTTAAAACACGACAAATCTACTCCATTCGACACCGCCGCCACCGGCACCCCCAAATCTCGTCGCGCCCCAGTCAGCAACCCTCTAATCGCCTTCTCTGTCGGCATCGTTACAAAATCACTCTTACTCTGCCGATTGCGAAAATAACTAGCTAGCACCGCATTTGCTCCTTTTTTCAAAACCCGCGGCATTTTTAGAGAATCCGTCAGCACCTCCGGCTGGTTATGCTCCGTTGTCACTACCGGTATTCCGTGTCGTCGCGCGTATGAAACCACCGACAGCCCAATCGGATCCGACACCTGCACATGCACCACATCCGGCCCAAAATCCCCCAAAATCCGTGCCACCTCTCGCTGAGGAAACACCGACACCCGCAGCCCATGCCGATAAAACAACCGTGGCCATCGTATGCCCAATACTTTTTTTCTCTCTGCTACCGGATGAATTTGATCTGGATATACTTTTACGTCCACCGATTTCAAATAATGCACTTTGATTCCATTCTCAGTTCGCGCGTAACTCCGCCTAGTCTGCGACGGACAGATCACCATCACCTCATGACCTCGCGCCTTCAGCCCCAACGCCAAATTGTGCGAAAACACTGCCACCCCGTTTATCTGTGGGTAGTAAACCGCTGTAGCAATTACAATTTTCATAGTTTCTTAGCTTTATCCATCTGCGGGTCGCGCATTGCGTTAATATCTTCGTATGAGCGCTCCACCTCTATATCTGGCGTAATTCCTTCGCTGTTGATCGACCGCTCCTTCGGCGTATACCATTCCGCCGTTGTCACCTTCAACACCGTCCCTCCCGACAAATCATACAAATTCTGCACCACGCCTTTACCGTAGGTCTTTTCCCCTACCACTTTTGCTTTGCCATAATCTTGCAATGCCCCAGCTACAATCTCCGAAGCCGAAGCCGTCGAACCATTCACTAACACCACTGTCTTCATATCAGAAAGAATCGCTTTACCCGAGCTAGACTTTTCCTCTGAATCACCAAAATGCTTTGATTTTTGCTTCAAAATTGTGTCGCCATCAACCCATAAACTCAACAAATCTTTCGCCGCCGCCACATACCCACCACCATTACCTCTAAGATCCAAAATCACCTTTTTCACCCCTTTATTCGCGAACTCCCGTGCAAATCCTTGCACCATCGTCCCAGTATCATTATCAAATCGCGTCACTGTCACGATTGCCGTCGAATCGTCATATTCCACATAAGCCGACACGTTATTTATCTCTTCCCGTTTCATCGTAAACGACTTCTCCTCGCCATCCCGCACCACTGTCACCGTCACCTCCGTGCCCTTTTCGCCCCGCACCTTTTTGGCAATTTCTTCCGACGACAAGTTATAAACCTCTTCACCATCCACTTTGTACAATAAATCCCCCGCCAAAATCCCTGCTTTTCTAGCCGGATTGTCCGGCAAAGTCCTGAGCACCCTCACGTATCCGTCACGCAACCCCATTTCTACACCAATCCCCGCCCCCACATTGCCATGCAAATCATCATAAAAATCAGCCGTCTCCTCCGCATCCATATACGTAGTATAAACATCCCCCAAAGCTTCCGTCAAACCTTTTTTTGCCCCCTCTATTGCTGCTTCCTCTGAAATCTCTCCGTTGTAGGTAGCCGCTAATTTATCATAGACCTCATTTAGTGCCGACCAATTCACACTTGAATTCGTTGAAGTCCCCCCACCTAGATACTGGCCAAATCCTCCAAACCAATTACTCCAATTTACCCCGATCACACCCCCCAAAATTGCCAACACTCCGCCAATAATTATCGCGTTACCAAGACTAACTTTCTTCTCTTTAAACTCGTTTTGTTCCATTACTCCATTATATCATAAGAGTTTAGAAGTGAATATAATTATACTGGCCAACTTCCCCCGCCGGAATTGTCCTCGCCCCAAAATCACCGTATTGCATATTGCCGGAATAAAGATAAGTCGCATAGGCATTATTATATTCCGTCACGTTGATCGAGCCGTCACCGTTCACGCTCTCTACCCAAAATACATGTCCATACGGATAGCCATCAACCTGTCCTACTGTCCCAGCCGCCGGATTTCGGTCCACCCGGTAACCTGCCGCTGTCGCATAATCATCCCAAGAATAGGCATTACCCCACGCTGGATACACCCCATAATACTCATAAGCTTTCCAAGCCGCATAGCTTACACATTCGCACACATAACCACCTAGCGCCCGTCCATCTATATATGTCATATAATAATCTTGCTTACCCGGGCAATCCCCTTGCCACGGATAAGTATTGTCACCAGAATAATAGGCTAGACCCCCCAGACTACTTTGGTGCTCTTCCTGCCACTTCCGCTCCGCCGCCTGCTTTTCTTCGCGCGCCTGCTTCGCTACCGCCTCATAGGCGTCCGCATCATTCTGATATTTTGCCACCAAATTCTCCCGCTCCTGTCGTTTTACCACCAAATCTTCCCGCGCCTGTTTTTGCTGCGCCAATCTCTCTTCGACTTTCGCTTTATCCTCTTCCAATTCCTGCTTAGCAGCTTTAATCTTATTCGCCTGCGTATTGATCTGTTCCCTCGCCACTTCTTCCCGTGCTGCCTTTTCTGCTAAATCCGAAATCGAACTCGCCCCCGCCAAAACCCGGATCGGCTCCGCATCCGAATCAAAATGCTTCTTTACCAAAAGCTCCGCCAGAGCCTCCCGTTCATCGTCAATCTTAGCCTGCGTCTTTTCGATCTTTGTCTTCAGCTCATCAATATCCGCCTGCGTTTCGGCAATTTCAGCTTCCTTAGTTGCAATCTCCGCTCCCGTTTCTGCTACCTTAATTTGGTACGCATTAGCCGAGCTTGAAGCCTGCGCCGCCGCTTTGTTTGCTTGCGCCTCCTTTTCCGCCGCCGCTACACATTCCGGCGAACTCGCACACGCCCGGGACAATCCACTCGCATCAAAATTATTTATGCCTAAACTCAAAAATGGCACTACCAAAAGTACTGCCACCACTATCAAAATCAACTTCTTTTTATTTTTTGTTTTCATACTTCTATTATAACATAAGCATTATCAAAAATGCAAATCAGCTAGGTTTTATGCAAGTATTTTTGCACTGCCAATCGCGCCGAAATCCGCCCGATCAATGCCCCCACCAGAATGAAGACCAAGAACACCAAAACCAGCTGGTTCGATTCTAGAACATTATTAATCTGTGACACGTCAATCCCGTATCCTGCCAATTTCGGCGACATGACCTTGAACCCAAAATAAGAAACAGTCGCTGCTAACAATCCCGCAATCACCCCACAAATCTCCGCCTCTACCAGGAACGGCCCACGGATAAAACCTTTGTCCGCCCCCACTAATTTCATCATGTAAATTTCTTCTCGCCGCGAGAAAATCGCCATCCGGATTGTCGAGAAAATAATCAAAATCGAAATCACCAAGAACACCGCCGCCAAAATTATCCCGCCCGTGCGTGCGATCCGCGCCCACGAGGTAATCGTACTAATCTCCGCCCGGTTCACATCATAAGTTGGGGCCTTATCCTTATCCGTATTTGCCACAAATTTCTCATCCGTCTCCACTATTTGCTTAATGCTATCCAAATTATCTACATTATAAACCTTTATCCGCATTGTCGACTGCATCTTGTCCACCATCGTTGCTGCCATCTCATCGTCAATTATCCCCAAAATATCATCGCTCGACTCATTCTCCGTCAAAAACTTCTGATATTCTTCCTTCGAAGTCGAAGTCTCCACGCTCTTTATATTTGAATCTTTGCTAATTATCGCCGTTAAATCGTCCAATGTCTCTTGCGACGTATTTGGCTTGAAGTAAATCGTAATGTCAATCTTGTCCTTCATCATCTCGGCAGTGTTTGTCAAAATCACACTCGCTACCACCGTAATAAACAAAATGATCAGCGTAATCGCCATCACCACTGTCGCCGCCGTCGACAACCAAATATTTCGCCCAAACCCCTTTGTGCCATATTTCACCACTCGCGCTTTTTCTCGCATCACATGCCGACTACGATTTTTCTGCATCGTCTTCAGACTCTTCTTAGAAACTTTTTTCAATTTCTCTAATTTTTCAGTTTTTTCTTTGCCCATCTAAATCACTTTCCTTTTTGGCTTCAATGCATGTCCCGGCGTCTGCACCGCCCGCAACGGTCGCTTCGGCGCTGGCGCCTCGTCCAACTTATATATTCCACCTGTCTTCTGGTCATCCACAATTTTACCATGCTTCAAAGTCACTACTCGTTTTTGCAAAGTGTTCACGATATTTTCATTATGCGTTGTCACCAAAATCGTCGTGCCAAAATCATTAATCTTTTTCAGCAGTTGAATAATCTCTTCCGTAGTCAACTTATCCAAATTTGCCGTCGGCTCATCTGCGATCAAGATTTTTGGCTGCCGCGCCACGCTTCTCGCAATCGACACTCGCTGTTGCTGTCCACCCGACAACTGGTGCGGAAACTTTTTCGCTTGATCCGCCAGATCTACTAGTTCCAAAACTTTCGGCACTGTCCGCCGGATATCCTTTCCGCTCATTCCAGCAATCTCTAGCGCAAACGCCACATTTTCGTAAACTGTCCGCCGCGGCAAGAGTTTAAAATCTTGGAATACCACCCCCAACCGCCGCCGATAGCCTGGAATGTGCCGCTTTTTCACATAATCCAAATCAATCCCGCCAATAATGATTTTTCCGGAATCTGGGCTTTCCTCTTTAGTAATCATCTTCATCAGGGTCGATTTCCCCGCCCCCGACTTCCCCACCAAAAACACAAACTCATTCGGCTCAATATGCAAAGACACAGAATCAAGCGCCGGCTCAGTATCACCCGGATATTGTTTCGTCACCGAATCTAAAAGTATCATACCCCCATTATAACATAAGTTTTTTAATACTCAATGTGGAAAGTCAAATTTTTCGTTCTTTGCCCCGGCGCTTGGTAAATCACGCCCGGCGTAATTTCAGCTTCCGGATATTTCACCTGCAATTCCTTCAAAATTTCTACGTAAGTCTTATCTGTTGTCACCGTCACATCTTCTTTCTTCTTTGGACCAAAATCAATTTTCTTCTCACCTACATTTTTCAAAATTTTCTCTAAATTCACAATTTCAAATCCTGCCACATACGGCGCCAACTTAAATTCATGTTTAACCGAATTCTTAAACTCCCCCACCACGCCCACGCATTCTCCATTCACGAAAATGTCTGCCGATCGCCTTGATTCAAACGGTTGCCATGCCCCATCATTACATTTCTGTGGCAAAAACTCTGGCTTCACATTCAACTCTTTCATTAATTCCGCCACATACAACTTCGCCTTATAAAACGCCGTCTCCGCATTTTTACGTTCCCCCACCACGAAACCCAACGAATTCATCTCAGTCGGCACCGGTTCTCCGCCCCACACTTTATTATAGACCTTGTTCATTTCATATAGAGCAAACTTTTCTACCGGTAATTTTTCATTGAGATATGTTTTTTCTAGCAAACTCGGTACAATCGATTGCCGCACGTATTGCAGCTCCGGCGAAATCGAATTGACAATCTTATACGACTGATCCTTCTTTTGCCCTGCCTTATCCAAAAGTCGCCCGCTCACAAAACTATAGGTCAAAACTTCATTTGCCCCAAACCTCGCCAAAATTTCCCGAATCCGTTTTTTCAACTCCCACAGCAAATTCTTTTCCGCCGTCTTATGCAGCGGCAAAGTCACCGGAATATTATCATAGCCCAGCAGCCGTCCCACTTCCTCAATTACATCTTCCTTGATATGAATATCCGTCCGCCAAGCCGGCACCGCAATCTCAAAACTGCCACGCTTATTTTTTACCTCAAACCCTACATTTTTCAAAGTCTCAACAATCAAATTCTCATCATACCCCGTCCCCAGCAGCCCATTTATTTCATCCGTTGTAATTTTTGCAACAATCTCTGCTTTTGGCTGAGGATAAGCATCCGCGATCGTCACCACTTTAAACCCTTCAGCCAGCATCTCGGCACAGTTCTCTGCTACGCTTAAAGTCTGATACGGCGGCTGCCCCTTCGTAAACCGCGTAATCGCCTCCGAAAAAATCCCGTGCGCCATCTGTGTCTTCCGCAAATTATAAAGGCTAAACGTCGCTGACTCCAAAATAATCTTTCGAGTATTTTCGTCAATCGCCGTAGATTTCCCGCCCATCGCTCCCGCCAGCGCCACCGGTGTCTCATCTGAACAAATCACAATATCATTTTCGTTCAGCAAAACTTCCTTATCGTCTAGTAAAACCAACTTTTCGCCTGCTCGCGCCAACCGTACTACAATCTCCGGCTTTTCCGAACCACCCACCTTAGCAAACTTATCGTAGTCAAACGCATGTAGCGGCTGTCCAGTAAGTAACATCAAATAATTTGTCGCGTCTACGATCGGATCCACCGGCCGCATCCCTGACTTAGCCAGCATCGTATCCACCCACGTCAAATACTTGTTTCTAAACTCCCCATGCTTCTCCAACACCACCGCACTATACCGTTGGCAAATACCCGAATCGGCAATATTGAGAAAAAGTTCGGAATGTGCTTTTCGAGGGATTTCGGAGGCTGCTACCGAGATGGAGCGCCCGAGCCCCGTAAAGACGGGCGCGAGGGACGCGACCCGAGAAAAGTCACTTCCGAACTTCTCGCCCAATATTCCAGCGACTTCGCGAGCAAACCCAATAATCCCAAAACAATCCGGCCGATGCGTCAAAGACTTATTTTCAATTTCCAAAATCAAATCCCTAAGCTCAAACACATCCGCCAGCATTTCTCCCGGCTGCGCTGTCCCCGGCTCGATCTCCACAATTCCGCTATGATCATCACCAAAATCCAACTCATCCGCCCCCGCCAACATTCCGCACGACTCATAACCACGCATTTTTCGCTTACCAATCACAAACGGCGCATCCTCATGCACCGATGCCGGCACCACCGCTCCCGGCGCTATCCACACCGCAAGCATTCCCTCTCGCACGTTTGGCGCACCGCACACTACCTGCACTAATTCATCCGAACCATTATTAATCTGACACAAAGTCAAATGTGTTTCCGGAATCTTCTCGCATTTTTCTACCCGCACTATATATATATTGTCATATTTATGGGTTTCATCTATCACTCCCTCTACTTCCACTAGTCTCGCCCCAATCAATCGCACCAACTCTTCATCCGTCACGTCAATCTTTACATATTTTTTTAGCCAATTCAACGAAATTCTCATTGTCCAAACTCCCTCAAGAAATTAAGATTACCACTTTCAAAATGTCGCACATCCGAAAGCCCATAACGCAACATCACCAACCGGTCAATTCCCCCACCCCACGCAAATCCATGGTATTCGCTCGGATCAATCCCCGCCATCCTCAGCACATTCGGATGGATCATCCCGCACCCCAACATCTCCAAAAAGTCACCTTTTTTGCCTCCTAATGATTTCGGTTTTTCAATCATAAATTCGAGCGACGGCTCCGTAAACGGAAAATACCCCGGCTGCGTCCGAATATTTAATTTCTGCCCATAATACTTTTCAAAAAACTCCTTCAAAATCCCTAGCATCTGTCCCATGTTACATTCTTTAGATACATATACCCCTTCACACTGATAAAAAGTATGCTCGTGCGTCGCATCCACATCTTCGTTACGATAAACTCGCCCCGGCACCACTACTGCAATTTGCCCGCCTTCGTCCAGACATTTCTTATATTTCTTTAGCACCCGATGTTGCATCGTCGAAGTATGCGCCGGCGGGATTAACCCTTCTTCCGTTCGGAAAGTATCATAACCATCTCGCGCCGGATGATCCTTGGCAAAATTCAAAGAATCGAACATATGGAATTCGTCATCTAATTGTCGCGACTCTTCCACCTCAAACCCCATCAACTGATAAATCTCTGTCACTCGGTCCAGCTCCATCATCAAAGGATGTTTAGAACCTTGCAAAGTCGTATATAATTCTGGCATCGGCTCATTCACTCCACTCCAAGCCGTCACATCAAGTGGCAAAACCTCCACATCCAAAGCCCTTTTTTCTGCCTCCGTAATCCGCGCCAAAATCTCCTGCTTCTGCGCATTCAATTTTCGCCCAAACTTCGCTCGCTTTTCCACTGCCACCTCACGGATTTTTGTTGCTTCCGCGTTTAGCTTTTTTAACTCTTGTTTTAACTTCTCCAACTCTTGCATATATAATATATTATACTACAAAACTGCGATTTCGCACATCTGCATAAACAATATTCTCCGTCAAGACCATCTCTCCCTCCATCACATATTCATTGTCAAACGTCACGGCTTTCTTTTCGTTCGGGTCTACTACCCCCTCAAACGCATATCGCTCGCTCGCATCATATTCGTTTATATAATTATAATAATCAATAATCGCCAAAGTATCCTCTATCGTTTCTTTTGAAAGTCCCGAGTATCGCGCCAACTGCCCCTCGTATGATTCATCGATCGGATTTTCTTTGTAATATTCATCCAAATATTCTGCCACCGCTGACTTTTCAATAATCCCCATCGATTCCGCCAAAGATTGGTCCTCGATAAACCGCTGGTAATTCTGTTCTTTTTCTCCCCAACTATCTCCCCCCGCCACACATCTTTGCCCGCTGATGTCATCAATATGTTCAGATGTGCTGACACTACTCATTACGTCCGCAATATCACCTATAAATGGAATCCCGCCAATTATTGTATCCGCTATGTCATTACCAGTCGAACCAGCGTCATATTTATTCACAATACTCTGATCCACTACCCCAAATGGCGACGCTCGCTCATCACAATCTTCCACATAATTCTTAAAATCGTCACCCGAAATCTTTACATTCACCACTTTTTCTTCTTCCTCTTCTTCTTCCTCGTCACCCTCTGCCGCTAGACGCATACCTCCATCCGTTGTCAAGTCTGCCACCGCCAATTTCACATTGCCCAAATCTTCCTTCGCCACCGTTTTGCCATCTTCATCCACCAAAGCCACTTCCCCCGCATCAATCAAATAATTGATCACATCTACCGGATCTTTATCTATCGTCCCCATATCTGTCACAATATACGGATTACAAAACGCATCGCCAATCGCCCCGATCGAATATAAATATGGACAAGTTTTCTCATATTCTTCCATATTTGGCAAATTGTCCGCAATCTCCGCCGCCACTGCCGACGTCTTTGGCGTCAAAGCCACTAGCGACGAATTCACCACCGAATTCGCTGACGTCAGAGTATTCATTAAAGTCCCTGAGCCCACAAATTTCATCATCTGCGTCATAATCGACCCCATAAAGGTATTACTCGAGGTCACATCAAACGGACTTAGACTCTGCCGCTCAAACTTGGCATTCTCCGCCACCACTTCCGCCTGCGTCACCGCAAATCGCTGATACTTGTTAATTGTCGTCAGCGACCCCCCATTCGCTCGGTGCACACTCCCCATATACATCAACCCCCCAGATGCCAGCGCATTTCCCAGATCTTCACCCCCCAATGTTTCCACTAAATCTCGCTCCAAAGTCGCCGTTAGCCACGGTGTCAATACCGCCAAAATCCCTGACAGCACCACCTGAATACCCACCCCCAAACCGATACCGACAGCCGCATCTTTAAATATAGTTCCTAGGCACGCCGTGAAAATACAGACAACCAAATCAATGCCCATATTAGCAATCGCCGCTGCCCCCTTTGCCAGTTGACAATCCCTAAACGAATCCACGCTCGAACCAATACCACCTAGCAACGTATTAGCACTACTCATCAAATTAAAGCTCTGTACGCTCGGATCATTCGGATTTACCTTGCCTTTACCATACAGCCCGCCAATCCCCGCCGAATCCATCGCCGTCTTGTTTGTTGTCACTTCTTTCGTCGTCAATGCGGCAATTGTCCCATCACTCGCCACTCCCGCCGCCGCGCCAGTCGGCTCCAGCACTATATTCTTGTTTTCCACCTTCTCATTCAAAGTATTAGTTAATTCATGAATCGGTGCATCATCACCATATCCTGCTTTGGTTTTATCTGGTGCCTCCAAATACGCCGTCGTTAAATTAATAATCTGTGAGGCCTCACTCGCCGCCACTATCAAATTTATCACCCCGATAAAATCCATAATTGCACAACCAATCGCCACTCCGCCCTGAATTTTGCCCTTTGCTTTATTTATTTTATCAATAGCCTCGTTCGCTTTTCCCCTTCCGAAACCTAAATTATTCTCTTGTTCATCCGTCTTTACACGTTCGCCCTCATCATCATAGCCAGTCTCGGTAGTTCGTTTTATCCCACCCCCCTCCACCGATCCAATCCTTTTCCCGATCGTCTCCTTTACCACTTTCAACCCATCACCCCCCGACTTTTCTTTCTTTTCCTTAAAATTCTGCCACATATTCCGCGTCAATTTATTATTCTTCAAAAAGTTTGAGACATTCGTTCCGTACCAGTTAGCAAACTGCCCCCGCCACGTCATTGACCCCGCATTGTAAGCATCAAAAAACTTTACATCGCTCGCGTATATTTTATCAAACGAAACCCCTCCCACCCTACTCGCTGACCCCTCGTCCGCCGTCACGATCTTGATATTTCCACTTCCGTCATTATATTTCAATACTTTTATACCAGTTCCATTATAATCTTTATCAAACTCGATCCCCTGTCTTTTTAATTGCTCGTTCTGTTTTTTAGTAATTTTAAAAGTCTCACCAAAAATTGTACCCTTCTTCGGATTTTTTACTCGCCCCGATTCCATCTGTAACTTAAAAAACCTCGCCGATCTCGCATTTGCCGACACATGCATCGAATTAAACGAATCCTGCATCTGCGCTACCAGCGAAAACGGCTGGAACATCTGCGTCCCCGCCATAATCCCCCCCACCGCAAAAATCACCATAAAAATCCCCAAAATCGGCCCAGCCTTCCTAAACACACCTTTAAAATTACCTTTTTTCAAATCTTTCGCCGCACTCGCCAACCGCCCAGCTTTCTCTGTTGTGCTTTCCTTACCTGCATAAAACCCGCTCCGCGCTGCTTGTTCTTCCTCGCGTGCCGCTTCCATTCCGCCCTCCGGTCGCCATAACCCCCCACTCGCCGCCCCCTCTGCCTCCGACAAGGCTCCTGCCGCTACCCCTTTTGCCTCCTTTTTATCACCACCAATTTTCTCACCCCCACCATTGCCGCCCAAAAAATCTGGCCGAATATCTTTCTGCGCCGACGGAGTTACTGGATCAAACTTTCGTTCATCATCCATATATAATATATATTATACCGCTTACGCTAAATAAACACAATCGAGATAATCGACAAAATCGCCAGCACTATCAGCACCAACCAAATCCAACTAAATCGCCCGGTCTTTTTCATATTTTTGACATACTCCGAGTCTTCAGCAAAATCCGGATCTGCATTCCCCTCAATATCGGCTGTCTTCTGTGCCCGTTCCCTGAGATCCGCATCAATTCGCCGCGAGAGCTCATTTTTTTTAGTATCTTCTTTGTTTACAATTACTCCCATAATTTTCCTAAATAAGTTAATAACTTTTTTTATTATATCACAAAAAATATGCTATAATAGGACTAATTATTATTAAAGGAGGAATAATGGCGACCAAAAAGTCGAAATCGTCGAACAAGTCCAAAAAGGACGAATCGACCAAACCCAAAACTGCCGAGAAGACTGCCAAAAAGACAGAAGTCGAGGCCGTTAAAACCAACGATACAAAGAAAACTACTAGCGAGAAAAAATCTTGCCTAACTGGTTTCTTTGCTAAAAAATATGACGAGAAAGAAAGTGTTCTCACCGTTTTCAAAAATCCTAAGTTCTATGGCTCTTTGCTAGGTGAAGTCATCGGCACAATGCTTTTGGCGCTGCTGATTTTTGCTTTGTTCTTGATGGGCTTACCCAACATTGCTACCTACGCATTCGCAGTCATCGCACTGCTAATTGCGGTTTACGCTTTCTCGGGCAGCTGTCTCAACCCTATCATCGCCGTCGGCATGATGGCTTCTCGCCGCATGTCCGTGATTCGCGGCGTTATGTACATCATCGCTGAAATCGTCGGTGCCTGGATCGGCTGGATGATTTTCAACGGTTTTCACCTTGCTGGTGGCGAAACCGCCTATGACATCCCAGCTGTCACGGCCCTCGCCGAAAACGGTTTCTGGCCTATCGCTATGGTTGAGTTGCTTGGTGCAGCCATCATCGCGTTCTTCTTTGCCAGAGCGCTCAAATACAAGCGCAGCGTCTTCACCTTCGGTGCAGTCGTTAGCGGTGGTCTAATCTTGGCTATTTTGATCGGCTACGTCGTTGCTGCTGCCTTCCTTGGCACCAACAACAGCTTTGTCATGAATCCAGCTATTGCCACCATGTTGCAAATCTTCCCGCAATCTGGCGAGAACTTTGGCGAAATCCTCGGCGGCATCTGCCAAGCCCTATCGCTCTATGCCATCATCCCGATGGTCGGTGGCGTTATCGGCTTCTACCTATCAGACTTCGCCGGCAAACTTTCTAGCGAAGACTAGCTAATAAAAAATAGCCCCTAGGGGCTATTTTTTATTGTTTCGGGAATAATGGCATCTTTGGTGGTTCAATTTTGCCAGCAAAAATTTCCGTAATTTTACTAGCCGTTGCTGGCAAAAACGGCTGCAACATCTGGTTTACGACTAGCAAATCCTTCACCAGACCACTCAAACATTCTCGCAGTTTTTCTGTTTCACCGTTTTTCGCCAACACCCACGGCTTTTCTTCGTCAATCCGTTTGTTCAGTTCCTGTACCTTTCCCCACACATAATCAAATGCCTTGGTGTATTCAAATTTGTCCATGAAATCACTATAATCTTTATCTAAATCAGTTTTAAAATCACCTTCAATTTTTATATCATTTTTTACACACATCGTTGCCAATCTCTGCACCAAATTCCCCAAATCATTAGCTAGCTCTGTTTCGTAAGCCCGCTCAAACTTTTCCCACGTAAAATCCGAATCAGCAAAAGTATCCACATGGCGCAAAAAGAAATATCGAAACGCGTCTGGTCCATATTTATCAATTACCTCCGCCGGATTTACCACGTTGCCAATCGACTTGCTCATTTTTTGCCCATCCGCTAGCACCATTCCATGCGACACCAAAACTTTAGGTAATTCCAACCCCAACCCTAATAGCATCGCCGGCCAAATAATTGCATGAAAACGCAAAATATCTTTCCCTACAAATTGTGCCGCCGCCGGCCACCATACCTGGTAATCATCGGCATCTGGATAGCCTATCACCGTCAAATAATTCGCCAAAGCATCCATCCATACATACATTACCTGCGATTCATCACCCGGTACCGGCACCCCCCATTCCAACTGAGTTCTCGGTCTAGAAATCGACACATCCGGCGAATCAGCCAGCAGTTTCAATATCTCCTTTTTGCGAAACTCCGGCAAAACCAACATCTCATCCGACTCGATCGCTTTTTTAATTTTTTCCTTAAAATCTGCAATTCTCAAATAATAGTTCTTTTCCGCTAGTTTTTCATACGGTTTTTGATGATCTGGGCAAATCCCCCCATTTTCTTCATATTCTTTGTCCGTGATAAAGCGTTCACAGCCTGTACAATACCACCCCTCATAGGTGTCCATATATATATGGTCACTCAATCGCCGCCAAATCTCTTGCACCCGTCGCTCATGTTCTTTATCAGTTGTCCGCACATAATCCGTATACTCCACCCCCAACTTACTGATAAACTTCACAAAACCTTCAGTTTTCAAATTCACAAAATCCTGTACCGCCACACCCTCATCAATCGCCTTCTGCCAAATTTTACTACCGTGCTCATCCGCTCCAGCCTGCAAACGTACCTCGTCGCCACACATTCTATAATACCTAGCACAAACATCGGCCAAGCAATAATCCATTGCATGACCGATGTGTGGCTCTCCGTTCATATACGGAATCGCCGTCGTCACATATTTCTTCGTCATGAAGATATTTTACAATACTTCACAGGTAAATTCAAGTGACTCGTAATTTGTCTGGATACCGCCCCGCGTCTTATCAACGCTACCTTCTTTATCGACCGGCAAGAAATAAGTAGCCGCGCTAGTCGAAGTTATCGCCTCCGCATCAACTTCAAGATTTCGCTCCTCAACTGGTTCCGCTGTTGAAGCGTCGTTGCCACTATAAGTGACCGATTCCACCAGGCTAACTGTGCTCAATGCGTCGTTATCATCAAAAGTTGCCGAAATTTTCAGCGTGCCCTCAGTCGCATTGGTATATTTTGCCAATTCCGCTGCCGTCATTGCCCGCGCACAACTCAGTGTCCCCGCTTCTGCCAAATCACTATCCGTAGTCGCTTCATCACCATCACTACCCTCAGTGTCATCGTCAATCACTACCGGATTATTTGGCGTAGTCGAAACCGGTGGATTACTCGTCGGGTTGCTCGTCAGCTGGAATATCAACACCCCGGCAAGTGCCACCACAATCAAAGCCGCCACCACAATCAAAGCAATCAAGGTAGTCTTGTTCGCCTTCTTCTTTGGCGCTGCTACTCCTGCCGCACCAGCCGCCGCTGTATCTGGCTGCGTAGCTGGATCATTAAACGCTACGCTCGGAGTCTGTTTGTCATCACTATTCACAAACGGATTTGCCGCCGCACCAGCTGCCATATCTACCGGCTCTGACGCTGGAGCTTGCGCTTCTGCTGGCCCATTCACAGCTGAACCAATCGAACCCGGCACCGGCTCTGCCGCCTTCATCGGAGCCTTTAATTCTTCTTCTACTGGATCTGGCTCTGGCGCTGGTTCTGGTCGCATAATCGGATCCGTCGCCGCCAAACCATCCGATTGTGCCGTAGGATTACCGGTCGGATTAATAATCGGGTTCACTGGCGGAGTCGTCATCCCACCTGCCGCCGTTGATGGCGTAGGTGCACTCGCGGCTCCAGGCGCCGCCGGCGCTGCATTAGCTGCCGGATTTGGTGCTACCGGCTCTGGTGCCGGATTAGCATTTGGTGTTGGATTGCTGTTTGGATCCATTTTCTCTTTCCTTCAAAATTAATTTTTTAAATATAATGCTTTTGTTTATTATATCACACATTCGTAAAAATCAAAATCTATTATCTTCCTCCAAATCCTCCACCACCGCCCCCGCCGCCGGAAAATCCACCACCCCCACCACCAGAAAATCCAGACGACGAACCTCCGCCCGAACTAGACATCATCGTCGCAGTAGTAGCATACGCAGCAGTACTACGCATCATCCGTGAAATCTCGTAAGCCGTCAACTCTCGCATCAAATAATCTGGCTCGTCAATTTCTTTCACTTTACAATACTCCTTCATCTCCGCCATCCAACTTTCCTCCAATCCAAACACCGCCGCATACGGCAATAATTTCTCATACAATCTCACAATCCCTGTCGCTGAAGTATCTGCACCTTTTACACTTTGCAAAAACTTCAACCGTTCCGCCTCCGCCATCCTGATGTATAATTCCAGCCCCTCCATATATCTTGCCATCTCCAACCCCCTATTGGTATGACCCGCATATTTTCGCACTCTGCTATTCAAATAAACTATTATAGCCGTACTCACCGCTATCATTCCTAGCACCGTAAGGTAAAAACCTCCATAAAACACCATGACTTTTCCATAGCTCCCACCCGCAGTCACCATGTCTGCCAACACTCCCAACAAGAAATAGCTAGCCGCAATCACCATCACTTCATACACGAATATTCTCGACCACACTCCTGACGCTCCCCCTCCACTACTACCCATCCTGTACTTATCTTCCACCAACCCATCTTTTTTTAAATCTCCCAAAATCTTATTTTCCATTGTTTTCTTCAGGGTCAACAATTTACTATCCGCCGCATACCTCTTTACTTCAATAGCATCTCCCGCCTTCACCCGCGTTCCACCATTCAGTATCGCCAAAAGATCCGCATACTCGCCCGCCACATCCTTTTTCACCAGAATACTCCATTTTTTCTTTTCGCCCTTTTGCAGCTCAATCTTTCGTTCTGTCGCTAGCCCTAGCAGCATCGCCACCTTCACATCCTTCTTCTTGCCTAAATAAATCTCCGTCATCTCCGCTAGGCTATACTCTCGGTTTGGCTGATACTCCGGTTTTACAAACAATCCTTTGTAATACTTTTCCTTTGCCTGTGATTTCAAAAACTTCCTCACTGCTAAACCTATTGACACTACACACAACACCCCTACTCCCACTGCCAACCATACATAAGCGTAATCCTTTTCCGGTGTCGGCACTACATAACTCCCCGGCATGAGCTCCACATCAAAAGTCAAATTTTCATAGCTACCTAAGCTCATCGCCACAAACTCCACCCCATCGCTAATCTCCGTAGTTTCACATCTATCCTGCCCGCTCTGACCGTATTTTCCCACATAACACCAACTCTTGCCACTCCATACCCCCGCATCCTCAAAATGCACTCTAGCCGTCACCTTGTTAAACCTCTGCCTGGCCCCATTGCCATTCGTATCCCAATACAACTCTTGATAACTACCAAAATCCGTTACTACTTTTTCAAATTCATACTCAAACTGATAAACTTGCTCCCCCGTCACATATTCTTCTGTACCAGTACAAACATTATAATAATTGTTCTCTTTTTCAATACTATAAATCGCCTCCGCCACCCCGTTTCGCGTCACTTTAATATCCTCACGCGTCAAATTCGGCAATGTAATGTTTACTCCATTCTGATTTGTAAACAAAATCTGCCGACAAATCCCTTTATTTTGATTAAAATCCGGAAATACCGCCGTCACATTTTCTACTACCTTAAGATGCGATATCCCCTCCGCATCTTTACTCAAATAATAATCCCCCGTAAAATCACTAAAATAAAAATCATTCACATCCGCATACACTGGTACTGCAAACACCGCCGGCATTACCAATATCAAAACACCTATCCACTTCTTCATATTTTTATTATATCAAATCATAACGCTTATGTTATAATAATTACATGAATAATAAAATTATGATCGTGGGGACTGGCAATGTTGGCGCTTCCATCGCCTTTGCTTTACTCAACCAACGCACCGCCGTCAATGAAATCGTTTTGACTGACATCATCGCTAGCGACGCCGAAGGTGAAGCTATGGACTTAAAAGACGCCCTCGCCGTTTCCCCTAGTTATGTCAAAATCAGCCACGGCACCTACAAGGATGCTCGCGATTGTGACGTCGTCGTCATTACCGCCGGAGCCGCTCAAAAACCTGGCGAAACCCGCATGGCTCTTCTCAAAAAAAACGTCAACATCTTAAAGGGCATGATCGAACAAATCATGGCCTCCGGTTTCAACGGTATTTTCTTAGTAGTATCTAACCCCATGGACGTTCTGACTTATTTCACTTATAAATTTTCCGGTCTTCCCGCCGAAAAAGTCCTCGGCTCTGGTACTGTCCTAGATAGCGCTCGTCTCAGAACCCGCATCGCCAGCTATCTAGATATCAATCCCAAATCTGTCCACGCTCACCAAATCGGCGAACACGGCGACACCGAACTAACATTATGGTCTCTCGCCGACGTTGGTGGTCAGCCTATCACCGAGTTATTACCTGCCAAAGTTCGCACCGACATTTCCAATTTCGTCAAAAACGAAGCCTACGACATCATCGACAAAAAGGGTGCTACTTATTACGGCATCGCCACTTGCGTCGCCCAAATCCTCAACGCCATTTTAAACGACGAACACCGTGTCCTCGCCGTCTCCTCGCTTGATCCTTTCTCGGACACTTCTTTCGGCTTTCCTTCGGTCATCGGTCGTAGTGGCGTCATCCGCCGCCTCGACCTCACTCTCTCCGAAAAAGAAGGTGTCGCCTTGCAAAAATCCATCAACACTCTCAAGAAGGCGATCTCCTCTATCAAATTTTAACTACTGTAGCGACTGAAAATAGAGCATCAGCTCTTCTCGCACAAAATCATCTTCTACTTTTTCCAGTTCTTCCAAAAACTTCGGTGCCTGTTTTTCTAGTCTCGCCCGCCGGTATTTTTCATAATCCTCTTGCTCCGCTTCCGAAAGCGCCGTAGGAAAATTCCGTCCCTTATAATGCAATAACAATTCTGGTAAACGCGCATCATCAAATTCTGGATGGAAATCCGCCAGTTTATTAACATCCGCCGCCCGTACCGCCACCGTCTTCACTCGGTCTGGCTCATTCAAAAAACCTTCATAAATCGCCGCCTCCGGCTCTGACGCTTCTGGCCACTCCGCCCGCTCTTCGTTTTCGCTCCGCATTTGCTCCGCAAATTCCGGATGTTTGAGCAATATCTTCAAATTCTCTTCCACCTGCTCCTTTGCCAGCCCAATTTTTCCCCACCCATCGTTTACATCCAGCACCCCTACCGGCGCCACCGCCGGGCATTTATTGAGGCATAGTTCTTTAACTCTAGGGTATATATTTTCAACATCAATCTCCTCTAAATTATATCGAAGGTCAAAAACCAACACATTTCCAGTCCTCGAACTCGTCAGCGGAAACGCCACCGTCGTTTTATTAAACTCATTCTCATACCGCCCCGAACTATACACAAACGGCCTTTTATCTTCCAAATTCACCAACCGCTTCACTTGTACCTTTTCTCGCATCTTATACAAATACTCAAACATCTTTGGCTGTTTCTCCCGAATTAACCGCGCCACTGCTATCGTCGCATATACATCACTCAGCGCATCATGTGCATGTTCATGCGAAAGCCCATTTGCCGCCGTCAAAAGCTCCAACCGATTTGTCGGCGCACCATCTTCCCGCACCGGCCACTCTATCCCTTCTGGCCGGATCGCTCGTACCATCCGCACCACGTCTAGCATATCCCACCGGCTTCTCCCATCTTTCCACTCCCACTCATACGGATCATAAAAATTTCGCCACCAAATCGCCCGCATGAACTCATCATCAAATCTCACCGTATTATATCCCACCGCGATAGTCCCTGGCGTAAAAATCTCCTCGTCTGCATACCGACAAAACTCCGCCTCACTCATCCCATCCATTAGCGTCTGTTGCGGCGTAATTCCCGTCACATTGATCGCTCCCGGGCTCGGCAACGCATCATCCGTCATTTTCACCAAAATATTCACCGGCTCTCCAATGGGCACCAAATCCAGCGTCGTCCGCTGCCCCGCAAACTGCATAATCCTATCCTCACGCGCCTTTAGCCCCGACGTCTCCAAATCATAAAAGAAAAAAGTCTTGTCCATACTCCTCCTTATATCACACCTCTCGCCAAACTTCAACCCCCGCATCAAAAAAGCCCCGCAGGGCTATTTTCTAAACTCACGGGCTCGGACTCGGAGCCGGGTTCGGTACAGCCTCAAAGTTGACTACGTTCTTGTATTCGCCTGCTGCCTGAGCATTACCAGCCTTTGCCGCAATTTTGAACTCAATATTATCGCCATCCGCCGCAGTAGCCGAGCTGGTATTCTTCAAAGTAGCCGTATGACTAGTATCACTATACAGCGGCAAACCATTATAATTAGACCAGTTGGCACCAGCGTTCACAGAAAAGGAATAGCCCCAAGTATTAGGCGTAGTAAAATCACTCAAGCTAGCATAACTCGCATTCAGGGCAATATTATCAAAAACATTCAGCACCGGCGTCGCAGCAGCTCTATCCACGTGCCAAAGTTGATTCGTATCATAAGTAGTACTATTACCCACCGAAGCGTTCAAGGTATAACCATTTCCACTATTACTCTGCACATTCACCGTAATGATCCCACTATCACTAACAGTCCCCGGTACCAATTCAGAAATAGTTAACCCCGTCGAAGGCACCGTCACTGACACCGACTCATTAATCGTAAACTCATTTTTATACGAAGTCGAATACTCCAACTTTGCATTCGCATCCCCCGCAACTCCCATAATCGCCCCCAATGTTATCACCAATACCCCCAAGATGCCAAAATTTTGTATACGCCTTTTCATACATCCTATTATACCACAACCTTTTTAGCTTCCGCAACTATTTTTTGACAAAAACTCACCCCCGAACGTCATAGTTCGGGGGTTTATGAGTTTAGCGCCATTTGCCGTTTGGTAATGACACGCCGTGGCGCGCCTGTCTGGCCTGTCTAGCTTGACGACGACGAATTTCCTTCACTTCCTGTTCTTGCTGGAATTCTTCCAGCTGGATGTGAAGGCGACCCGCCTTAGCGTTACCAGCTATCCGCCCTACTTCGTAGAGCACCAGCCACGCTATCGTCAAAGCAACCAGCCAAGCACCCATCAGGCCAAAGCTCGTAGTTAAAGCTACACTCTCGTTTGCCATCGTACCGTTTGCAAAGTATTGGACAATGCCATCATGGCTTTCTCCCACAAACATGCAAGCGAAGACAAACGCTAGTGCTGCAGCAATAACCATCAGCGGTTTATTGTCGTATTGACGAACCACCTGCCGCCTTAGCTGTCGCCATTGCCGCGAGCCTGCCAGTACCATGATCAAAATCATTCCGACGAAAAACCAGAAATACAGATGCATCCACGGTGCTGCTGGCACAAACTCATGATAATAAGCGTTCACGATTGCCTCCCTTTCTTTGTCGATTCCGTGAACGGGTACGAGGCTCCTTGGCCTCACCCCACCAAGTTCAACCTATACCCTCATTATACCACAAGCGCGATAAAATGTCAATACCCCATGAGTATTTCATTCATTTTACTGGATATTTCTGCCAATTCCCCTGTTTTTTCCTTTGTCATAATCATGAATTTCATAGGTTTATTCTTCCCACCACAAATTTCCCTTGCGTCCCCGTAAGCCAACTCCCCTGGTATCGTAATCGCTCGAATCCCCCCAATTCTCATCCCTGTTACCCCTAAAGTCCACCCCTCAATCATCCCTGATGATACATCCAAAATCTTCACAAACCCCGTCGGATTGCTACTGTCATCATAAGAGGAGTCAAAAATCGTCTCATCTGCGCACCACCCCACATAATAAGCCAAATAATCGGTGTCATCCTCCCCAATCTCTCGCCCCGACCCCTCCATTAGATCCTTTGTTTCCACACCCCCCGCATTTGCCGTCGTTTCGTTATATCCCGTCACCTCTGACTTGTACTTAATAAAAGTATCAAAATCCTTCTGCGAAACCTCTGTAAGCTGCGACTGCAACTCCGAATATTTCTCTATATACTCCGCCAACTTCTCATTGTCCACCTCTGATGTCGACGAAGATCCCTGACTACCAGATATCACAATCGCCGCATAGCTCGCCACAATTGACCCCACCATAAATATCGCAATCAAAATGATAAAAAACCTCTGTTTTGGACTAGTTCTCAACTCCTTCTCTTCCATATCAACCATTATACCACAAAAATAACCCCCAAAGGGGTTATTTTTTAGGCCTTCTTATCCACTTTTGGTCTCTTGAGAAGCGGCACTTGTTTAAAGTTCCCGCCGGCCTTCTTTATAGCTTCAACAGCTGTTTTTGAAGCAAACTGCGTCTCTAGCTCAATCTTCTTAGTGATTTCACCTCTGGTGATCACCTTCACCTTCACAAACGGCGAAGAAATCATCTGAGCTTCCGCCAAAGCATAATTATCTACCTTACCAGATAGTTCATTCAACCGATCGGTGTAAACCACCTCTGCCTTCGGGTGAATCGACTTAAAGCCCTTTAGCTTCGGCACTGCCTGCATGATAGCTCTCTGGCCGCCCATAAACCCAGCCGGCATTTTGCGATGACCAGTTCGGGACTTTTGCCCCTTGGTGCCTCGCCCAGCAGTTTTTCCTTGCCCTGCCGCAATCCCCCGCCCCTTGCGTGACGGCCGCGTATTCTTATCTACCACCAAATCATTGTATTTCATTACTTGTCCTCCTTCTTTGCGGCAGTTTTCTTCGCAGCAGGCTTTTTCACGGTAGCTTTCTCAGTCTTCTCCTCGGCCTTCTTTGCAGTAGCCTTCTCAGCCTTCGCCCCATTCCACTCATTCCGTGGAACCTGTTGCCTGAGGCCCTCAATCACCGCATAAGCAATATTCACCTTATTGGTCGACCCTAGAGATTTTGAAATCAAATTCTTCACCCCAGTAAGACCCATAATTGCTCGCACAGTACCACCAGCAATAATCCCAGTACCTGGCGCCGCCGGCTTCATCAGCACGTCTGCCCCAGTACATTTCGTTCGAGCTTCGTGACAAATCGTCTCGCCGTCCATGTTGAAGGTAATCATCGACTTTTTTGCTTTCGAAGTAGCCTTGGCTACCGCCGTAGTCACGTCGTTACCCTTAGCCACCCCCACGCCAATCTTATTTTTTCGGTTGCCAATCGCCACCAAAGCCTTAAACCGCATCCGACGTCCCCCGGCCACCGTCCGCGAAACTCGGTCCACCGAAATAGTAATTTCCTCAAATTCTTTTGGCCCCGCGTCTGCCCGCACTCTATCCCGACGGTTCTTGCGCTCCATTCGCCGTCCCGAAATATCTCGGATCTGCTTGGTCGCAGCGGTCTTATCGTCCATCTTTAAAGTACCGGATTTATTAATCACTCTTGGGGCTTTTTTCTCAATTTCTGCCATTTTAAAACTCCAATCCTTCTTTGCGAGCCGCATCAGCCAACGCTGACATCCGCCCGGCATATAGTTTTGACCCCCGATCAAACACTACTTTTTTGACTTTTTTCGCTTT
Source organism: Candidatus Saccharimonadota bacterium (assembly GCA_017514025.1). Taxonomy (GTDB): domain Bacteria; phylum Patescibacteriota; class Saccharimonadia; order Saccharimonadales; family Saccharimonadaceae; genus Nanosyncoccus. Next base: position 192,491 of record JAFWLB010000003.1, read on the forward strand.
CGCCGCCTTGGCAATTTCAGCACCAAGCGCCGCAGCTTTTTCCATCATCGTGCCAGTCATTTTCTTGCCCACAGTCGTCGCGTAAGCGATTGTCGCGCCCTTGTCGTCATCAATCACCTGCGCTACAATATGACGGTTCGAAATAAACACCGAAAGGCGTGGCTGCTCTGCCGTACCATGAATCTTGGCACGAGTCCGCTTTGCTCTAAAAACCTTGTTCATTTACTTACCCGCCTTTCCTGCCTTACGAAGAATCACTTCGTCGACATATTTAATACCTTTACCCTTGTAAGGCTCTGGCTTCTTCAAACTCCGGATTTCTGCCGCCACCTGACCAACTTTCTGCTTGTCAATACCAGAGACGGTAATTTCCATCTTGTTGGTTGTGAGCTGCACACCTTCCGGCGCGTGATATTTCACCGGATGTGAAAACCCTAACGCCATTTCGATATCTTGTCCGCCCCCAGACAAACGAAACCCTACACCGTTTACTTCTAGTTTTTTCTCAAATCCCTTTGTCACGCCCACTACGGCATTATTCAGCAATGCTCGTTGCAAACCGTGCCAAGCCCGGGATTTTGGCTCGTCATCCTCACGGGTGACGGTCGCAATATTTCCATCTACAGCCACCTTTGTCTTGGGCTGCACCGGGACTACAAGTGACCCCTTCGGGCCCGCGACAGTAATCTCACTCTCGCCGACCGTAATTGTCACTCCCGCCGGAATCTCGATGGGTTGTTTTCCGATACGACTCATATTTTTCCCTTTAAGTTAATGTTATCCTTGTCATTATATCACAGATTGCTCAAAAAATCAAATTATCTATTATCATTTTGCACATAGATATAATTATAGTCATTCAAACTATACCCCCTCGCCTCAAGCTCCCCCCTTACTGCATCCAATGTTTCGTCTGTCAATTCCGGCCGCCGCCCGTTAATCACCAAACATCTCTCGCCCCCACATTTCGCCTCCCGATCATAATATATTGCAATCGCATCGCAATTCGTTCGTTTCGCCGGCACTCCACAAATCGAAAGCTTCAGAGGCATTATCTCCGCAATTGCATTTTTTTGTTTCAACTCTTCCATCGTGTATAATCGCCATCCGTCATCTTCCGTCCATTGCAAATACAACCCCGTCGTCTGATTTTTCACCAAATTCAAATCCACTATCTTCGGCTCCAACTCACCCAGTTGCACCGTCGCTGTATATGCCCCCGGCTCCATCTCGTACACTGCATTTGAAGCATACTCTTGCCCGCCAATTTCCACCTTTGCTTCTACCGGCTCCATCATTATGTCCAAATATGCCGGCTTCCCCGAATAATTCATAAGCGGCAATACCCCTAAAAATATCACTAGCGCCAATACCACCCCAGCTCCGAATATCACCCCAATCTTTACATAAAAATTACTTACTTCTCTATCTCGCTGCGCCATCACAAAACTCCGGTATTTTAATTTGATAATCGTCTGGGTTATAACCCAATGACTTTATCCATTCCTGCACTTCCTCCCTAGCATTCACCGCCACGGCTTCATTCCCGCAAGCACTCACTCGCACATTCAAATATTCCTCACCTGTTTCCTCTCGCGCCAAAGTCACCGTCACTAGCTCCCCACTCGCCAGATTAAAATAATACGGCAATTCTCGCCCCACCGTCACCGTCATAGTTGAGGTTTTTTCTCCCCTACAATAAGTCCCTGAATATTTCATCAAACTCGGCACCGGACAGTCCACCACCGGCGATTCATAAAAACCCTGCCCTTTCATTAGCGCAAACGACACTTCATAGGTAGCTTTTAAGTCGTCCACGTCAATCAAAAAATCATAATTCACCACATCGTTTTGCACTACCCGCTCAAACGAACTCGGGCGGATCAGCACCTTTAGCCCAACAGTCTCGTCGCTAAGTCCGTGGTTATTCTTCAAACTCTGCCAAATAAATCCCTCTAGCTCGCTCACCTCGCTACTAGATAATCCACTCTCCACCTGGTCAATGTTATATAAATCCAACTTTTTTTGATGTAGTAATACCCCCAACACCGCCACCAAAATCACCACCACCACCCCCGCCGCCAAACTAATTAAAATTATTCTTTGATTTTTCATCATTTCAACCTAAATACCCTAAAATCATTATCATAATAGTTGCCAATATCGCCCGACCGTTCACAGTGCGACGCCGCCGCAATATGTGGCTCACCATTTACCTCCACATACAATTCTATATGATTTGGCCCAATTCGTATATCCCCTGGTTGCAAATTCCCTAGGCCATTTGATACTTCCTGATACTTCCCAGATGACAAAATATAGCTCAAAGTCGCCCCACCCGTAATTCCACAGCAATAGAAATCTGGATCTGCCCCCGAATAACGCATCACCGTCGTCACGAACGCATCACAGCTCCCGCCCGCCATCGAACAGGCATCGCCCAACTGGTTTACACCCGTCTCTACCAAAGCCTTCGCATAAGCTGGATTAGGATCGCTCCACCCATGTTGGCCATATTCACTCGCCGGCCAAGCCAGCTCAATTGCCGTCGCATTAACATCACCATTACCGCCACTCGATGCACACGCTGCGTCATAACCACCGCTCCGCTCAATCGCCGCATCTATATACTGCCAAATATTCCCCGGATCTTTATGGTCATTCGCCGGTGCATGCATATGCCCCAAAATCCCCTCGTAATTTGTAAACGCCTCTGGACTAAGTCTCGCCGCACTTTTACCCCATACCACGCTCGACGTCAACGGCACACCAGTTTTTTCCGAAATTGCTCGGAGTAGCGTCACCAAGTAATCCCAATCCTCTTCCGAAAAGTTATTTACATCATATTCTGACGTATAGCCACTACTCGTCGGGTCCGAAAACCCTACAATCTCAACCTGAATCGGCCCAGCTTGGTCATAATCTTTAATCGCCAATGCCGGCTGGTCAATCGAAAAGTTCTGATATCCTTCCCGCTTTTTTAGATCCACAATAAAGTGCGCCGGATACTTATTGCCCGCCGGATAAGCGTCATAACCATTAGTCGTACCCTCAGTTGTATGTAGCAAAATCTTATTCGGCTTACCATCCTCCGTCGTATAGCTCCCCGCCGCATTCACCGGTTCATTCAAATCTCCTGCACCATTTATGTCCTGCTTCTTTATTCCCTCAATCGAATCATCTTCTAGCCAACCATCACTCCATTTCGCGTTCGAAGCCGCTGTCTCGCCACATCTACAAACATCCGTACCTCTACCGTGATAATTGCCAAATTCCTTCACAATTGCTTGTCCTTCTGACGAATCCACAAACGCTTGCAAGGCATCCACTGACTTCTTCATCGCCTCAATCGAACCATAACCCGCCCCATTAATATCTCCCTGCACCCAAGTCGGGCCAATCGCCTCCAAATATTCCTTCGGGTCAGCAACCCCAATCGCCTGGTCATGATAGCCATTAGTCAAAGTTTCAGCATACTGCACAAACCCTTCGCCCAAATTCTCACCTTGTTTGCTCGCTCCCCCCGCCCCCGTTCCAGGCGGGCAACCATTCCCCCAAAAGTTGTTTTTACCACATACCGAATCCGGATCTTCATATCGCATCTGCACCAAAATTGCAATCCATGGCGCCCCCACCACATCCCCCAACTGATATGCCAAATCGCCGTAAGTCTCCACCAACTGCTTCATCGACGCCGTATCCGTATCTGACCACCTAGCACTCGGCACATCACCCGATCCGTTGAAAAAGCTCTTGTCTGCATTTTTCGCGCTTAATATTTTCGCAAAATTTCCCGTCCCAGCAATCTTGCCACTGCTAGTCGTTTTAACCGGAAAAGCATTGTAAATTGTCTCAACCCATTTTTCGTAACCACCATTACTTACCGGATGAATACTATCCTCTGCAAAATAACTCGGATCCGACACCGCCGCCCAGTCCGCCAAATAATAATTGTCTTCTTCGTTTACCAACCGCCTCAATCTTTCATTACTTTCCGTATAATCACTATTTGCGGTTTTAGACGTCACCACTACCACTTTCGTATCCCTCGCCCCCGACAAAATCTGCTTTAATTCCGCAATCGACTCGTTCGACCATCCCTCATTTGTCCCTACCGCCATCACTAACCACGGTTTTAGTTCTCCCGCTGTCACAACTCGCTTTAGCACATTTAATGCCGACGGGTTTGTCGGGTTCGCATTACAATCTGTATCCATCGCCACATTTTTGCAAGCCTGAATCGTTGAATTCGCATCATTCACCGACCCCCCAAACGAAATTCCCGGAAAACTCGCTTCAATCAAAGCTTGCGCGCCCGTCGAATAGGAATCCCCAATCCAAGTAATCTCATCACCACTAGGCCGCGAACTCAACGTATCACTATTCAGACATTCCGACGGATCATAATACAAAATATTATTCTGCGAAAACTCTTGCATCTCCGCCGGCGCCAACCGCCCCGTTGTTAGATTCTTTTTTGCTGCGTTCGCATTATTCGTCATCACCACCAAAAACAAAACCACCAGCACCAGCGCTCCTAGCGCCAAAATCCGTCCAAAGCCAAAGCGTTTGACCATATACTATATATTATACCAAAAAGACCCCCATTTGGGGGCCTTTTTGCGTTTGTTATCAATTGTTTATTTTCTTCTCACCAATACTGCGAAGCCGACAATTGCTGCAATCACACCTACTGCCGCCGCGGTCAAGATTGATGCCGCTGCTGCCGATGCCCCCGCCGCCGTCACCGTCCCCGTATCCGGCGTCGCCGCTGCCGCAGCTTCTTCGGTTTCATTCACGCCTACCACACCATAAGTCGACAAATGCGTCGTAGTGAATTCAATCCAATACCAACCATTATCGCTAAAGAGTTCTGCATCTAATCTTTCAACTTCATTTCCGTCCTCATCAAAGTATACTACTTGAATCTTATCATATGCTGCCAACGCATTGTAATCTTCTTCGCTCAAATCTATATAGACCCTCAAATCATTGTCTTTCACCTCAATCCTCGTCCCATCGCGATCCACCATGTCAATGTCTAGAGCCATCAACAAATCCCCGTCATTAACCAAGCTAAAACCGCTCAAATCAGTTTTTTGGGAAGCTACCAAACTCGCCCTATGATCAGCAACTAATGAACCGTTAAAATCTACATAGGCCGCATAATCATCATTGTACAATTCCTCCAGCCAATCACCTTGCCAATCTATATTAATTGGCACAATCTCATAAACGCCACTACCCTCATAAGTCTCTTCAGCCTCATGTCCAGGCTCAATCTCATCCGCAGACGGCGCTACTGCATACTCGCCACCCGAAATGACAATCGTAGGATTATTCGTGTAAACTCCATAACCACTAGCCGGCGTCGCCACAATATCAGTCACATAGGCACTTTCAACAGCTTTAGCAAAAGTACCGCCAGTAACATTCACGTTCATTTCCTGTTCAACTTTCCCCATGTCATAAACCATCACCGCTTTGCCAGTCGAGTTCGCCACGTTGAAAGTACCACCAGAAATATTAACATTCAAAGAGTTACCATAGGTCGCATTATCACTAGTATAAGTACCACCAAGCACAGTCAGTGCATCTGCCATCCAGGCCATCCCACTATAATTGTAATAATCGGCCATAGGATCGATATTAGAGTCCTTGCTAATCGCATTGATCGTCCCACCAGAAATGCTAATCTGGCCCATTCTTACAGTTACACCACCATTCAAAGTTCCATTAGAAATGTTCAAATTCACTTGCCCCGGCATATAAATCGTCTGTACTTCTGAATTCAACGTCCCACCACTAACGTAAAAATTCATATCACCAGTGGTGTTGTTGCCGCTCAAACAAGCACCATAATAAGTGTTAATCGTTCCGCCACTCACATAAGCCGATGCGCCGTCTAAGGCATAAACCCCATATGCAGAACCATTTACTTCGTTAGCGTTGATAGTACCACTCTGCATCGAAAACCTAGCGCTACTACCCTCGACCATTATCGCCGCATTAGTCGCCGTCATCGTGGTAGTCAAGGCTCCGCCCTCACCACTATCACTCATGGTGAACAATCCACCAGTAATATCGAACAATGTCCCACTAGCGGTCACCGTATGTCCAGCTAAATCAAAATTGACATCTTTGTTTGACGTTATCATGGCAGTCAAACCAAAATCATCGCCAAGTGTAACCGTGCCTACATTCGGATTAGCAAAACCATCAAGCAGCTCCGTATAACTAGACGCAATACAAGCCGAACCTTCATAATCCTTCGTGCACGCATCTCCATCTGCCCACGCCCCTGACGGCACAAAAAGACCCGCTCCAACAGCCAAAGCTGCCACCGGCAAACCATATAACACTTTACGTTTAACCATAAATAACCTCCATTTATTACTTATGATTATAGCGTTTAGAAAAGCTTAAGTCAAGCTTAAAAACCACAAAAACGCCACCCCTGTTAAACAGGAGTGGCTCACCATATATAATATATGGTTATTATTTGCGGCTTCTAGCAAACTTCACCGCTCCAGCCAGCATCACTGCTGCACCCAGAGTAGCTACCGCCATCAAACCACCCATACTGGCACTTGCTGCATTGCCAGAATTCTCAAAATCCGTAAACACGCCCGTATCCGGTGTGATGATCGGATCCAATACATCCTCATAGGCGATTGCATAAATCGAGAACCCATCCGCATCATAAGTTACCACATGATTCACTGCATCGTAATGCACCGCCCCGTCTGGCAACAACTCCGCCTGCCCATTGTGGTATCGTGCCACACGCCAATGTCGCGTAAGCCCGCTTCTTACCGGATTCGCTTCATCAATCTCACTCACATCGGCATTCACCGTCAATGCCTCACCCAAATCAGTAAACTGTCCAATCGGCAAATATCCATTTAGTTCATCAACCAACACCTGCGGCCCCCACATGCCATTTGCCAATATATACGCTCCCACACTATAGAACTTCGTGCCTTGTCCACCCAGCAAATTCCTCAATTCTTCAAAAATGGTCAAATATTCTTCATCATCATAGTAGCTATATTCACCTTCCTCATATTCCGACTCATCTAGCTCCCAAGTCCCCAAAATCGCCTTCACATCGCTACCATTCCGGAACATACTTTCGAAGTTATTGTACCAGAGGAAACCGAGATAATATCCAAAATTAATTTTCGTTCCATCCGTCAAAGTCATCACGCAATCTTCATCGTTATCACAGTAAAACCCGTCGAACAACATTCGCTTAATTATTTCGTCAGTGTATTTTTCCAAAATTGTCTGATTGCCAGCTTTAGTATTCTCTACATCGTTCACGTCATCCGAAGCCCAATCTTCCGCACTATAATCATAAAACAATACATGCGTGTGTGCATCAAAATCCTGTCCGTTCTCATCCGTCAAAGTAAACACCAAACTAATATTCGGGAACTTTCGAGTAAATGTATCGTCACCCATCTGCATCTCTTCCGACGGGATCGAATTTGCTGCCAAAGTATAAGAACCATCACCATTATCCGTCAAAGTCGCAGCTGCCGTCGCATCGCCACCCTCCGATGCCACGCCTACGCCCGTCACCGTATAACCATCTTCTACATCCAAAGTAAAGGTCTGGCTAGTCCCCACTCTTTGTGCCCAAACCATGTCTTCGCTACCAATGTTGATCACTGCGCCAGTCAAAGTCACATCTTCATTATCCAGCGTAAACGAACTACCGTCAAAACCCGTAATTACGGTGCCATTTTTCATTACGAAACCGTCACCATCCTGATGCGTATCATCACCGTTAACAAACACCGTAACTTCCGTCCCTACTGGCAACAAAGCTGCTTCAGTGTATGTTTCGTTATTAGCGCGAAAAGAAATTTCCCCACCAGCTACCTCACCAATCTTCACAATCTGGTAATTCTCAGTGTCTTCTCTCTCAAATGTCCCCTCAATCGAAGAATTCGCCAAATCAGTAATCGTCAAAGTCGCGCTATCTTCAATCACCGTCTTGCCTGCTGGGATCGTCAAAGTAGCCACCGTCATGTCATAATTCACATAAACCGTGTCAACTAACCCTAACGCCTCAGTCAAAGCATCAGCACTCAAGGCATATACATCAACGTCACCATCTGCTACATCCATCCAGTAATCCATTCCGCTCGCCAATACATAGTCAACCCCTTCACCAACTGCTGCCACTGTTGCCAAACCATCCTCCACAGATGTCCCCTCTGCCAAGTGCACCACTATCCCATAAGTATCACTGTGATTAACGGTTATCGCAGAATCATTAACCGCCACCGTTGCGGTATCATTGTTCAAACTCATATAATTGCCCAACGCTGCCAATACCGACGTTCCTGCCGGCAAATGCACTACGACATTGTCATAGTTTATCGAATATCCATCCGGCAAACTATTATTAGTATTTGTCACTACATAATCCCCCGCCGCCGGAGTTAACGCTACTGTTTCGTTATAACTAGTCATCAAACCAGACAACCAAGTAACATTTTCGTCTGAAAACACATCCGAAATTGTTGCGTTAATTGTGGAATTGCTAGCATAGGTGCCATACCCATACCCAGCATTATGCTCAAACGCATATAGCATGTCCCCGAGCTGACCAACTGTACCACTAAAATTGATCGTAGATACCGCCTCATTCATTACACAAAGCGTCCCACCATTAATATCAACTGCCCCCTCGTTGACAGTGCAAGCTTCTTCTGCGTGCACTTTTCCCGGCACCACCACCGCACCAAAAGCTAGCACTAGTGCCGAAAAAACATAGCCTAGCCGTTTTATGGTCTTACCCATTTTATCACTCCTTCGTTTATAATACCCTCATCATACTCCACCAAACCCCCAAATGCAAGCATGAGCGTCTTTCATTTTACCCAAACAAAAAAGACCCCGTAGGGTCTTTTTTGTTTTACCATACTTTCACAAGTATTTCGCCACCAAGACGGTTTTTCTTAGCCTCACGCCCAGTCATCAAACCTTTCGAAGTAGATACGATCACCATCCCTCGTCCAGATTTCACCACCGGCAAATCGTTCGCCGACGAATACACCCGGCGACCCGGCTTGGAAACTTTCGAAATCTCGTTGATCTTCGCTACCGTGCCCGGCTCAAAAATCGTCACTTTCAGCATCCCCCGCGGAGATCCCTCAATCACTTCATAGCCAGCCACATAGCCGTTCTTCTTCAAAACTTCCGTTACGCCTACCTTGAGTTTAGAAGTAGGCACCAGGATTTCATTTTTACCAACCATCACCGCGTTACGAATCCGTGTCAGCAGGTCAGCAATTTGGTCTGTAGATTGTAATGACATTTTTCTCCTTTCTCCTACCAACTACTCTTTGTTACACCCGGAATTTCGCCTTTCGACGCTTTCTCCCGGAAATTAATACGACTCAGTCCAAACCGGCGCATATATCCTCTCGGTCGCCCATCCAACATATCGCGATTCTTCAGACGCGTTGGAGACGAATTGCGCGGCAACTTCTGCAAACCTTCCAAGTCACCTGCCGCTTTGAGAGCCGCCCGCTTGTCTTTATATTTGTCGTACATTTTTTGCCGTTTTTCGTCACGGAGCACTGCAGATTTCTTCGCCATCTACTTGTCCTCCTTCTCAAACGGCATTCCAAAGAGTTCTAGCAATTTTAGACTTCCTTCCTTTGAGCCATTTTTAATAATAAACGTAACTTCCAGCCCGTGCAAAACCGAAGCGTCCTCAAAAGTAATCTCCGGGAACACAGTCTGTTCTTTCAAACCTAAATTATAGTTACCTTGCGCATCAAATGCTGTTCGCGAAACTCCGTGAAAATCCCGCACGTGCGGCAATGCCACATTGATCAACCGATCCACAAATTCATACATTTTATCATTACGCAAAGTCACCAAATATCCAATCGGCGCCCCCATCCCTTTTCGAATCTTAAAAGTCGCAATGGATTTTTTAGCTAGTCGCGAAGTCGGCGCCTGACCAGTAATCTTGGCAAGCGTCAAAGCCACCGTTTCGGTAAACCGTTTGTCCTCGCGCTTCTTACCTACACCACAAGATACCACGACTTTTTTCAGTTCCGGTACTTGCGAAATGTTCTCCAGCTTTAATTCTTTTTGCAATTCCGCCTTCAACTCTGTGTTATAGAGAGCCTTCAGGCGTGGTTGTACTGCTTCAGTTTTTGCGGACTTCTTAGCAGTAGCCGTTTTATTTTCCGCCATTATTTAGCTCCTTTCTTTGCCTTAGCATTCTTTTTCTCAAACTTCGCCGCTTCGACCAACTTCAGATTTGAAAAGTCAATCCCTACGTGAATTTTCTTCTTCCCGCCTTTAGGATTAAACTGGGTTTTGCGCATATGACGCTCTACTATCCCAATTCCTTCCAGCATCGCTTTGCCGTTCAGGCGGTCAATTTTCACGATTTTAGCTTCTTTACCCTTATTGTCGCCAGCAATTACTTGCACTTTGTCGTTTACTTTCAAACTCTTCGCCATCTTAAAGTACCTCCGGTGCTAAGCTGATAATCTTCATAAAGCCCTTGTCACGCAGTTCCCTAGGAATCGGCCCAAAAACCCGCGTCCCCTTCGGCATCTTGTCATCGTTGACCAGTACTGCCGCGTTTTCGTCAAACCGAATCGTCGAACCGTCCGGCCGCCGAATCGGTTGCCGAGTCCGTACGATTACTGCACGTACAATAGCTTTTTTCTTTACGTTGCCGTTCGGAGTTGCTTCCTTAACCGAGCAAGTCACAATATCACCTACTCGCGCATAGCATGCCCTAGTACCGCCCAGTACTCGAATTACTCCAAGTTCCTTTGCGCCACTGTTATCGGCCACTTTCAACCTACTCTCTTGCTGTATCATTTATTTGTCCTCCCCTTCTGGCTTTTCAGCTTTAGCGTCGGTTTCTTCCACTGCAGCCTTCTCTGCTGCTCGGCGAGCTCGCGCCTCTGCATCTGCGCCTACTTTTTCTGCTTCGTAAGCCTTGTTTACATCTTCCTTCAGTTCTACAACGCCACGCGATTTTTCAATCACCTTTACCAAAGTATAAGCTTTGGTCTTGGAAATCGGCTTCGACATCGCAATCTGCACTCGGTCACCCACGTGCGCTTCATTTTTTTCGTCATGCGCCGTGTATTTCCGCGTCTTCGAATATTGCTTACGATAGAGCGGGTGTGTTTCCCGACTGACAATGGAGACGGTAATGGTCTTATCACGCTTGTCAGAGGTAACAGTCCCAATGAGTGTGTGTGCCATCTTAAAACTCCTCTTTCTTAATTATTTTACATTTCACTGGCAACTTATGTGATGCTAGTCGCAGAGCTTCTCGTGCTTTTTCTTCGTCCACATCGGCGATCTCAAACATCACCGTGCCAGCTTTCACCTTTGCTACGTAAAACTGCGGTTCACCTTTACCGGAACCCATCTTTACATCAAGCGGCTTCTTACTCACCGGCGTATGCGGGAAAATCCGAATCCAGATTTTACCACCACGCTTCACGTAACGCGTAATCGCCTGACGTGCAGCCTCGATCTGACGCGAAGTGATTCGTTCGTTGTCTAGTGACATCAAACCGAATTCACCAAACGCCACCGTATTACAACGAGTTGCAATACCTTCATTTTTGCCTTTACGCACCTTGCGATGCGGAGTTTTTCTTGGTACTAAAATTGCCATCTTACTTTTCCCCCTTATAAATCCAAACTTTTACACCTACGATACCGGCAATAGTCGGAGCATGATGACAGTAGAAATCAATATCCGCTCGGAGAGTATGTAGAGGCACGGAACCTTCAATAAACTTCTCCCGTCGGCTCATTTCTGCACCATTCAACCGCCCAGCTACCTCGATCCGCACGCCTTTCGCACCGGCGTTCATCGATGACTGCAAGGCCATCTTCACCGCCCGGCGAAAATTCATCCGCTTACCGAGTTGGAACCCGATATTCTCAGCTACCAATTTGGCGTTTAATTCTGGTTTCTTTACTTCTTCGACATTAATCCGAATCGGACCGTCGACAATTTTTTCAATCTGCTTTTTCAGCTCATTGATACCCGAACCTTGTTTGCCAATCACCGCCCCAGCTTTTGCCGTTGCAATCGTGATCGTGGTCAAATTAGCCGAGCGCTCAATGTCAATCCGCGCAATCGTCGGACGAGCCTTAAACCGCTCTTCGATAATCTTGCGAATTTTGTCGTCTTCAACCAGCCAGTGACGAAAGTCAGACTTTCGCGTAAACCACTTCGAGGACCAGTCCTTGCTGACTTGGAGACGGTAAGAGATGGGATTAACCTTTTGACCCATATTACTTTTTCTCCTTCGCTTCTGCCTTCTTGTCGGCCTTCTCGGCCTTCGGGGCAGTCTTTTTTACTTTCTCTTCGCCTGCGACCTCAACAAAAATGTTGGACGAAATCTTTTCATACGGAAGTGCCCGACCCCTAGATGCCGGCTTATACCGCCGCATCCGAGTCCCGCTGGTAACGAAAATTCGTGCAATCCGAATTGTCTTCGGATCAATCGACTTACCTGAATTATTTAGCAAATTTGCATTTGCCGATTCAATCGCCTTCAGTACCGGACGCGCAGCTTTTCTCGGAGTATGCTCCAAGATTACTTTCGCATCAGCTACATAGCGATCACGCACCAAAGCTGCCACGACATTCGTCTTTCGCGGTTGGCTATCCACACCTTTAGCATATGCATGCGCAAAATATGTTTCTGCCATATCCTAACCCTTTCCTTTCGCAGCCTCAGCGGCTTTTTTACCACCGTGTCGGCGGAACTTACGTGTAGGCGCAAACTCACCCAGCTTATGACCGACCATGTTTTCCGAAATATAAACCGGTACGTGCACCTTGCCGTTATGCACGGCAATCGTCCGACCCACCATCTCCGGTGAAATCGTCGAACTGCGCGCCCAAGTTTTAATTACGGTGCGATCTTCGCTGGAAAGAGCAGCGACCTTCTTTGCGAGTTTGTAGTCCACAAACGGACCTTTTTTCAGACTCCTAGACATTATCTCCTCTTTCCTTCGTGGCGACTGCGCACGATCATTTTATTAGTTTTCTTATTCCGACGTGTACGATAGCCCAAAGTGAGCTGGCCCCACGGCGTCCTCGGCGCTTTGCCCGATCCGTGTCGACCACCGTCGCCACCACCGTGCGGGTGATCCGCTGCGTTCATCACAACACCACGTACGGTCGGACGAATGCCTTTGCGACGCTTCCGACCGGCTGAGCCAATCTTCACATTTTGATGCTGCACGTTGGACACAGTACCAATCGAAGCTTCACACTTCACTAATACTTTTCGTACTTCACCTGATGGCATCTTCAAAGTTGCATAAGCTCCTTCTTTTGCCATTAGCTGCGCTGAAGCGCCTGCCGCTCGCACCATCTGAGCGCCTTTGCCAGGATTTAGCTCAATCGCATAGACGAAAGTACCAACTGGGATATTTTCTAGTGGCATCCGGTTAGAAGTCTCCACTTCCACCTCCGCCCCGGTTTTAAAAGTTGTACCCTTCGTCATCTTGGTATCAGCAATCACATAATAATATACACCGTTTTCGTCTTTGACCCGCGCAATCCGTGCGCTTCGGTTCGGATCGTATTCGATCTCTTCTACCGTAAAAGTCAAATTCTGCGGTAATTTATAAGTAATAATCCGATAGTGCCGCTTCACCCCGCCCCCACGGTGTCGCACCGTAATCCGACCTTGGTTATTTCGCCCTGCTTGCTGCTTTTTGCTAGCTAGCAAAGATTTCATCGGCTTCTTCGTCGTAATTTGATCGAAATCCTGCGTCGTCTTTTGACGCTGAGCCGGAGTCATTGGGCGATATTGTTTAATAGCCATTACTTGTCCTCCTTCTTAGCCGACTTTGCTGGCTTTTGGTTCGATTCTTCTTTCTTGGGTTCCTCGTCAAACACTTTAATCGAGTTACCTTTTGCTAGTCTCACATAAGCAAACTTCTTATCTTGGCGATGCGTAATACCCGGATAAGCGTGCTTACCTCGGCTAAAACGAGTTTTCTTACCTTTACGGATCATCGTCCGCACATCCGTCACCTTGACATTAAACTCTTCCTCGACCTGCTTCGCAATCGCTTGTTTGCTCATCCCCCGTTTTACTGGGAACACATAAGTTCGGTTCGTCTGTTCCAAGTAGCTCTTTTCGGTCGCCCGTGGCTCTAGCATGTTCAATTTGATACCTACTTCTTTCTTCTTTTCTGCCATTATGCCTTCTCCTTTCCAACTAGCCATGCTTCCAGCTCTTTCATCGCCGACTGCCCGATCACAATCACGTCCGCGTTCATAATATCAAACACATTGAGATAAGTCGCTCGTACCACCTTCACATTCGGCAAATTATTTGAAGAACGCAAAATCTCTGGCGTCTTTTCCTTTACCACCGCCAAAATGTTTTTGCCTTCAAGCTTATATTCTTCCATCAACTTCACCGCATCCTTAGTCCTACCAGTCAATGTCGTGACTGGTTTGTCTAGCGCGATCACAGCCTTTTCTGCGTTCTTCATTGAGAGAGCCTGGCAAACAGCTTGTCTCTTTGCTTGCTTGCTAATTTTCTTGGTGAAGTTCTCTTCGCCCGTTCGACCAAAGGCCACACCACCGTGTCGCCAAATCGGGTTTCGCGTCGAACCAAATCGTGCCCGACCAGTACCTTTTTGCTTCCACGGCTTCTTACCACCACCTCGTACTTCGCCCCGCTTCAAAGTTTTTGCGTGGCTCGAACGTGAATTAGCCAAATATGCATCATAAGCGAGTTTCACGAGCTCGTGGTTTTCCACCTTCAGGCCAAAAATATCTTTATTCAAAGTCGCCATATTACTCCTTTCCCTCCAAACTTACAACACCCTTGCGCGGACCTGGCACTGCGCCTTTTAGCCCAATCAAATTTTTCTCCACATCAATATAAGCCACCACCAAGTTTTTTACGGTTACTTGATCGTGCCCCATCCGTCCCGGCATTTTCTTGCCCTTCCAGACTTTCTGCGGATACATCGAACCGATCGACCCAACCCGCCGAATGTTCCCCTTAAACCCGTGCGTGTTTCTTGATTCGATAAAGTTATGTCGCTTCACCGTACCAGCAAAACCTTTCCCCTTGCTAGTGCCAGTTACCGTGACTTTGTCGCCCAATTTGAAACTGTTGACATCAATCGTGTCGCCCAGCTTCATGCCTTCCGGAATTTCCTCTACACGAAATTCTTTCAGGACTTTAGGACTGTTGTTTTCGCCAGCCTTTTTCGCGTGACCAGCGACCGACTTGCTCAGATTCCGACCCACACCATATCCCACTTGCACAGCGTTATAACCGTCAGTTTCAACGGTTTTAATCTGAGTCACCGTGCAAGGGCCAGCTTCGAGGATGGTAACCGGAGTCACCACGCCATCGTCACCGATGATCTGCGTCATACCAATTTTGGTGCCGAGAATGACTTGCATC
This sequence comes from Candidatus Saccharimonadota bacterium, assembly GCA_017514025.1. Classification (GTDB taxonomy): domain Bacteria; phylum Patescibacteriota; class Saccharimonadia; order Saccharimonadales; family Saccharimonadaceae; genus Nanosyncoccus. The sequence goes on from JAFWLB010000003.1 coordinate 207,958, forward strand.
CTTTTCCTTTCGTTTAATATTACTTTGTTAGCTCCCCGCCTAGCTTATTTGCCACCTTTAGCGGCTCTTTTCTTTGCCCCTGTACACCGGGTCAAATACACTCTTAAAACTAGATTACCAGACTGGTTTCCCAGGTAGAGTGTAAAGACACCTGAGACCTAGCCTCTCATCTAGCTACTGCCGCCATTATAGCACAAAAATCCCCCCCTGCCAACCCCTAATTTGCCAAATCATGAAAAAGGCCACACTTAAAGTGCGGCCTTTTCGTAGTGCATTTATGCCATCGTTACCACGAGACATATACATCGATGTTTCCATCACCGGAGCCTTTGTCGTAGACAACTCCAGTTCCACATCCAAACGGTATACTAACGACCGTGCCCTTCAGTAGGTTATCAGAGGCAAGACAAATATAACCATTCTCGTCGCAAACGTATCCCTCTTCGTCAATATGGCGACCGGGGATGTTCAACCCACCACCAGGCAAAACATTTTCTGAGTACCAAGTAAATCCCATGCCACTGTCATCCTTATAGAGATAACCTCCGGTATAATAAAACTCAGCCCCATCATGCCAAGCTCCATTAAGATTAGCATTGTAATAGCCGCCACCGTCGTATGGCGCGAGGTTGGGATTAACAATATAATAGTCATCCCCAACGTACACTATATAGCTACCATCTCCGTAATCTCCACAATCTTCATAATCCTCGCATTCATAGCTTTCCTCTTGCCAATCCGTCTCATCTTCGGCCACAGCCTCCGCTTCTGCCGCGGCTTCTTCCAACTCCGCAATATTCTCCGGGGTTGCCTTTTTCGAAGTGATTCCCACTCCCACCGCCGGTTTATAAGCAACATCCGAAACGACCATCTTTGGTAGATCATCGATCTCGCCGCTCGTGGCATAAGCTCCATCATAATGAGCGGTGACCAAACTCACCAACATCACAATTGCCATCATCAATATCACGGACAAAACCACCGTAGCGCGTTTTAGTGCTGTATTCATAGTGCTTTCTCCCTTCGTTTTCTGCTCTTGCACTACCTGTTAAGTCTACAACGGGCAAAACCAGCCCATCACCCCAATTGTATCACACTTATGCTATTTTGTCAATATTTACTCCATAAAAACGCCTAATTTGCAATTCAGCCAAAAAGTCTACATTTCCAAATACGCTCTCACGAAATCATCTAGCTCTCCGTCCAAAACTGCCTCTGGGTCAGTTTCTTCAAACCCAGTCCGCGTGTCTTTCACCAATTTATAAGGCTGCAAGACGTAGTTTCGTATCTGTTGCCCCCAGCCAGCGCTCTCACCCGCGCGTAAGTCCGCCAAAGTCTCCGCGTGTTGCTCCATCTGCATTTGCGCCAATTTCCCACGCAAAATCTCCATTGCCTTTTCCCGGTTCTGAATCTGTGAACGCTCATTTTGAATCGCCACCACTGTATTAGTCGGCAAATGCGTAATCCTCACCGCCGAATCCGTCGTATTTACCCCTTGCCCCCCGTGCCCACCAGAGCGATAAACGTCCACTCGCAAATCTTTTTCACCAATTACTACATCCGTATCCGCTTTAATCACCGGCAAAGCCTCTACCAACGCAAACGAAGTTTGTCTTAAATTATTCGCATTAAACGGCGACAAACGCACCAGCCGATGCACCCCGTGCTCTGATTTTAGCCAACCGTAGGCGTTTAGACCAGAAACCTCATACACCGCAGTCTTAATTCCTGCTTCCTCGCCCACCACTCTCTCCAAACACGAAACTTTAAAACCATGTTTTTCGCAAAATCTTAGATACATCCGCTCCAACATCCCCGCCCAATCCATCGCCTCTGTCCCCCCAGCCCCAGAGGTAATCCGGAGAATTGCGTCCCCACCATCATATTCCCCTCGGAATTGCAGCGCCTTTTTTAGCTCCGCAAAATTCGCCTCCATCGCCTCGACCTGCCCAGTAATCTCCTCCTTCAAATCCTCATCTGCAATAGAAAGCATCTCTTTAAGATCATCAATTTGCGTTTTCAAAAGCTCCCATGGCTGCACCTCGTCTGATAATTTTGCCAGCTCTTGGTTTTTCTCTGTAGCTAGCTTCACATCCTTCCAAATTTCCGGATCCGCTACCTGTTTTTCAAGCTCCGCTACTTGAGCCGCCTTATCGGCTATCCCCAATTTTTCATATACCTGCAAAAACTCCCCCGCCAACCCATCCAATCTCTCCTCTAGATCCTGCATACTCTCATTATATCACGAAAATATGACAAACCGCCTCTATATTCAAGACAGCCAAAGGCCACTTCGACCCCAAGCAAATATTGACATTTTAGATAAACTATGCTATAATTAAGGCATTGGTCTTGCTTGGTTTATCACCAAGTCGCACTTTATCAAGTCGGATCTAGAGAAGGAGTGATTATGGAAATCGCGAGCTTGATGACAGTCTATGAGTGGCTCTCTGGCATAGGAGGTTTGTTGCAATTAGGTCTATTCCTGCTACGACGCACCAATAACATTTTGATGGCCCTAGGCGTCCTCTTAGACGCTATAGGTCTTGCGGGGATGAGTTTCGGGCTCTTTCTGCAAGGAGAAAACCTTTTCGCAGCTTTTTCCTTGATCACGATCGTGTTAGACGTAGCATTTGTCCTTTATATTATTTACAAGGACGAACATCCCAAAAAACCCAACTCAGCCAAATAGCCCCCGACCAAAACGGCCGCCTAACCACAGGCGGCCTTTTTCATAGAAAATGGCCCCGTAGGGCCATCCTCTATGTGAGGTACCAGGACAAGTTTCCCGAGTCAAACTCGAGCCGCACTTTTTCCCGGCCAATCAGCACGTCGAAGATATGTAACGCCTGCCCACCCACAAAACGAATTTGCGTCCGGAGCAGCTCCGTTACCTCGGTTTCGTTTTCGCCTCGCCGCCGAAAAGTTAACGGCTGGCAAGGTGTCATTTCGTAACCGAAGAGGGCCATCACCTCGACTTGCTCTTTTTGGTTTTTGTTAAAGTTTTTCATAAAGACTCTCCTAAATTAGATTTATTAGAGTCATTTATGCGAGCCAAAATTTATAGGCTCATAGTTCACGACGCAAATGACAAACGCCAGAGAACCTCGAAACTTTTCTCATACCAGTGACCGAAGTTTAGCATGAGTACTTTAATTATATCACATGTTTGCATAGGAAAAGCCCGGTTCAAAACCAGGCTTATTCCCCCTTTCACCTCCTCTGGATATCACTATTTCTAGCGACCGATCTTATTCCCTCCAGCAGCTACTGCTGCGTAAGCTCCCAGAGGAATAGCGTCATAAGTAGACACCTTATCCTTCAGACATTGCGGGCAATAAACCCTGCCCATTTCGTGCGACTCCCTCGCATGCTGCACCCATTCTGATACCGATAATCCTTGCCGCATAATGCAACCTGAATTTGTGCAATGTGGCCCTAGATTATACTCGGTATTTGTACGACCAAGGTTGCTTGCCATTCCAAAAATGTGACCCAGCTCATGCTGCACCACAGCTTTGATTGCCAAATAGCGATCAAAATCCGGCAGCTCCCGATATCTTGCCACGCTCTGCACGGTAATACGCCCGTCAGCCATCCCAAACACAAAGTTCAGGTACTGCCTTCCATCCATGGCTGCCAAATCATACGACGTAAACATTACGTCAATGTGCGGCTCAGCTTCTTGCCATGGCTCACCGGCAATTAAATCAATCAAATCGCCCGCGTCCAATTGCAGAATGTCCATTCGTGGCACAGCTCGCGTATTATGCACGTACCAGTCCGCCGATGAATATTCACCTTCGCACCAGGCACTAGCCCCATACATACGAATTCTCATCCCCGGAAACATACTGTCGAGCTCGCCAAGACCATTAACAATCGCGATCTCCTCAAACTCGTCAATTCCAGAGTCGTACATTACGTTGATTGGCAGCATAACTCTCCCCTTTCTTCTCCATGTGCCTATACTCCAATCCTTCCTATTATACCACACTCGGACATTCTTGTCAATTCTTGACCACTATGCTAAAATATAAAAATGAATATTTGGCAAGAGCTACCCCGACCATTTCTCATCCTCGCCCCTATGGAAGGGGTCACGGACATTATTTTTCGTCAGGTTATTGCAACAGCCGGCAAACCCGATTTATTCTTCACGGAATTCACCAATGTCTCCTCTTACGCCTCTGAAAAAGGCCGCCAAAACGCCCTAGAAAGATTAGAGATCGCCCCTTCCGATAAACCAATTATCGCCCAAATTTGGGGCAAAAATCCGGAACATTTTGCGGAAACTACGCACGCGCTTGCATCACTCGGTTTTTCAGGGGTAGATCTCAACTTTGGCTGTCCGGATAAACACGTCAACAAAGCCGGTGGTGGCGCCGCCATGATTCAAAATCCTGACCTCGCCATAGAATGTTATCAAAATGCCCGCAAAAACACCGACCTTCCCGTCTCTATCAAAACCCGCCTCGGCTGGAGCAAACCCGAAGAATGTCAAACCTGGCTCCCTACGCTCTTACAACAACGTCCCGCCGCCCTCACCGTCCACCTCCGCACCAAAAAAGAGATGAGCAAAGTCCCCGCTCACTACGAGCTAATTCCTGATATTATCAAACTTCGCGCCGAAATCTCCCCTGAAACCAAACTCATCATCAACGGCGATATTAAAGATAAAACCCACGCCCTCGAATTACACAAAAAATATCCCGAAGTAGACGGCTTCATGATCGGACGCGGTGTCTTCGCCAACCCCTACTGTTTCACCAACCACACCCCCACCCGTGAGGAACTAATGGAGCTTTTAAAAATGCATCTAGATTTGTACGAGAAGCATTGTTCTCATATTCCATACGATTCTTTGAAGCATTTCTTCAAAATCTACATCAACAACTTCCCGGGGGCAAAGGATTTGCGCACCAAACTCATGGAAACTCACTCCCTCACCGAAGCCCGTGCTATAATAGAGATATGAAAATCGCACTATTAGGCTACGGTAAAGAGGGGCAAGCCGCCGAAAAATACTTTCAAAACAAATACGCGGACACTACTTTTGACGTTTTTGAGAACGAAACTCCCGAACAACTAAATCAAAGAGATTATTCGTCTTATGATATAATCCTCCGCAGCCCCTCCGTTCCACCCCTAAATCTCCCCAACGAATCCAGCCTCACCCGCTATTTCTTTGACCACTGCCCCTGCCCCATTATCGGCGTCACCGCTACTAAAGGCAAAGGTACCACCTGCTCCTTTATTAAATCTCTTCTAGACACAGAAGAACAAGACGCCTACCTAGTCGGCAATATCGGTATCCCCGCCATTGAAATCCTAGACCAACTTACACCAAAATCTGTTGTCGTCTACGAAATGTCCAGCTTCCAACTCTGGGATCTTCAAAAATCCCCTCACGTCGCCGTCATCGGCCAGCTCGAACCCGATCATCTCAACGTCCACAAGGATATGGATGATTATTTAAATGCCAAGACCAACATTACCAGATACCAAACCGAACAAGACTATCTCATTTACTATGCCAAAAACCCCGAAACCACCAAAATCGCCGAGACCAGCAAAGCCCACAAAATCCCCTACCCCTTCGAAATCCCAGACGACATCAAAGAAGTCATCAAACTCCCCGGCCTCCATAACCAAGAAAACGCCGTCGCCGCTATTGCTGCCGTCGCCGCCTCTAAAAATATATCACCAGATGAATATTTAGCCACAAACAAAAACGAAATCAAACAGGGTCTAGAAAATTTCAAAGGCCTCCCTCACCGTCTCGAATTCGTCCGCGAATTAAACGGCGTTAAATACTACGACGACAATTTCTCCACCAACCCTTCCTCCACCCGTGTTGCTATCAACTCCTTCCCGGACAACAACCTCGTTGTCATCATCGGTGGCCGTGATAAAACCAACAATGAAGACCTCCCCGAAATCTACGAAATCCTCCAAACCAAAAACATCAAAAAAATCATTTTAATCGGCGAGTCCGGTCACGAACTCGCCAAAAGATATCAAGACGACCGCTTCGTCTTAGCCAAATCTCTAGATCAGGCCGTCTCCACCGCTCAAGAATTAGCTGAAGCTAGCGCGTCTGCAAACTCCGCAAATACAGTCGTCATCATGTCCCCCTCCGCCGCCTCCTTCGACATGTTCAAAAACGTCTATGACCGCGGCGATCAATTCAAAAATTTAGTCGATTCTCTAGCTCGTTAATAAACGCCTTTTCCACTGACGACACGGCCGCAAATCCCCTAATCCCCGAATCCGCAAACTCCCTAGCTAGCTCAATCATCTTAAACTTATCAATCGATTTGATCAAATTCGGCGTGGCATCATACCGCATTATTGTTCCATTAGTAAAATACCCCTCTGCATAATAATCCGCAATCTGCGACGGCGTCTGCGCTCCCATCTGGAATCTCCCCAGCGCGTATGATTTTGCCGCCAAAAAGTCCATGTCCATAATTTCCCCGTTCAAAGTCTTCATTAGTTCCGTCTGGATCAGTTCAAACAGTTCCTCCGCATTCTCTACGTTCACCTCGCCATCAAAGTCCCAATACGAGCTCGCCGCATTAGCCGCCACCGATGAACCCATACCGTATACTAGCCCCCGCTTTCTCGCCGCCCCAAAAATCTTTGAATTTGTCGTCCCGTTCAAAATATGGTTCAAACAATTCATCGCAAACACTTCCGAAGGCTCCAAATGTCGTGGAGTCACCAAAGAAAAACCAAAAGTGATGTTCGAGGCGTCCTTTCGCCGAATCGCCACCGCCTCCGACGAATGTAGATCCGCAGTTGGGATTTCAAACTCTCTTCCCTCCTTCAAATCCCACTCCTCAAGCATCCGAATTAGTTGTCGTCTCCGCCCTTTAATCTTCCCCGCAATGATAAACCGCATATTTCGCGCCGTATGCGTCCGCCGGTAATGCTCCCGAATATCCTTAAGTTCAATATTCGGAATTGTCTTAATTCGCTCGGGCAAATCCAAAATATCTTCTCCTACCGCTTGCTGCACTCGCGGCCACAAAAGCCGATAATAATCGTTCATATAACCCGTCAATTCCGAACGTACGTTCGCTTTCTCAGACTTCAATTCTTCCTCGTTAAACCGTGGCTCACAAATCGACACCTTCTGCAAATCCATAATTCGCTCCCACTCAAAATCCGCACATTCCGTCTCATAGCACACCGAAATATCACTAGTCCAGGCATTGTGATATGCACCATTTTTGGTAAATTCTGCCTCAAAAGCCTGCTCGTCTTTAAATTTAGCATTCGCCCCAAATGCTAAATGCTCCACCACGTGCGGGATCTCGTACACTCGCTTCCCTTTGGCGTACATCATTCCCGCCCGAAATTGCACTCGGGTGGACATCACACTCGCCCCCGGAATATCCACAAACAACCCCCGCGCCCCGTTTCTTAGTTTCACCTCCTCAACCAAATGTTTCATATAATTTACCTCGCTCCACACCTTAAATACGGACTATTTCCGTTTTTTCTTGGATTTTTTCTTCTTTGCTGTACTCTTACGCTTCTTCGTAGCAGATTTCTTCTTTGTACTACTAGACTTCTTGAACTCATCGTCCAAATTCTTTTCGCCCTTGCTAATCTCGTTCACACCCCGTTCCGTCTGGCTTTCCGCCATCTTCGTCAGCTCCGACTCGTACTCTTCACCATCCGTCACATCATCTGCTGCCGCTTCCGAAGGCGTAATCGAAAGCAAAATCTTCAAAACTTCCTCTCGCAAATTCCTCTGCAAACCATCAAATAGCTTCTGCGATTCTGAACGATACTCCACCAACGGATCTCTCTGTCCCACGCTCCTCCAGTGAATCCCCTCGCGCAAATGCTGCATATTTTCCAAATGTTGCATCCACAGAGTATCCAAAACTTTCAAATATACTTCCCGTTCCACCTTGCGCATTGTCTCCGAGCCGAACTCTTCCTCTTTCTTTGCATAAGCCTGCTCTACCGCCTCTAGCGCCGTCTTTTCGCGGTCTTTCTCTTTACGCAAAATCCCAATTCCATGAATCAAATCATCATCAAAATCAAAAACAGCTTTAAATTCTTTATCAAAATTCTTGTTTACCCGTGACGAAAATTCCGTCAACATTTTAACTTCTTCGCGCATCAACCGCTTGATTTCCGGGAAAATATCATCACCCTCCAAAATCTTCCGCCGAATCATATACACAACCTTCCGGTGTCGGTTGATCACGTTATCGTATTGCACCACATTCTTCCGCGAATCAAAGTTAAATCCCTCAATCCGCTTTTGCGCCGCTTCCAAAGTCTTAGAAATCGAACGAGTCTGAATCGGCGTCTCCTCATCTACTCCTAGTCGTGACATCAGAGCTTTCACTCTATCCCCCTGGAAAATTCGCATCAAATCGTCTTCGCAAGACACAAAGAACTGCGTCGTACCCGGATCTCCCTGCCGACCGCCCCGACCCCGCAGCTGGTTATCCACCCGCCGAGAATCATGCCTCTCTGAACCAATCACCACTAAACCACCTAAATCGGCCACCCCTTTACCGAGCTTAATATCCGTCCCCCGCCCAGCCATGTTCGTTGCGAGGGTAATCGCACCTTTTTCGCCAGCCTTAGCAATAATCGCCGCCTCGCGCTCATTATTTTTTGCATTCAAAATCTCATAAGGCAAACCAAACTGTTCCAAATACCGAGCAATTTCCTCGTTGTTCTCGATCGAACCCGACCCCACCAACACTGGCTGACCTTTTTCGTGATACTTTTGAATCTCCGTCGCAATTGCCTTCAATTTTCCAGCCTTGGTTTTATAAATCAAATCGTCTTTGTCTACCCGAGCAATCGGTTTATTAGGTGGGATCTGAATCACATCCAATGCATAAATCTGCTGAAACTCTTCTGCTTCAGTAAACGCCGTTCCGGTCATCCCCGACAATTTATGATACAACCGGAAGAAATTCTGGAACGAAATCGTCGCGAGCGTCATCGACTCTTGCTTTACCGCCACGCCTTCTTTAGCCTCGATTGCCTGGTGCAAACCTTCGTTATAACGTCGCCCCTGCATCAACCGTCCCGTATGCTCATCCACAATGATTACTTCGCCCGAATTCGTCACTACATAATCTTTATCACGCTTAAACACCACTTCTGCCCGAATTGCTTGCTCTAAATGATAAACTAGACGCGTATTTTTGGTCGAATACAAAGTCTCCACCCCTAAAATGTCCTGCACTTTTTCAATACCTGCGTCCGTCAAAGTTACCGAACGCCTCTTTTCATCAAATACATAGTCATCCGGAGTCAATCGCGCCGCCACTCGCGCAAACTGATAATAGCTTTCCGGATTATCCCCTGCTGGCGCACTAATAATCAGCGGCGTCCGCGCTTCGTCAATCAAAATCGAATCCACCTCATCCACGATCGCGAAATTCAGTTCTCGCTGCCGCAAATACTGCACCTCTGAAGTCATATTGTCACGCAAATAGTCAAACCCAAATTCATTGTTCGTACCATAGGTAATATCTGCGTTATAAGCTTCTTTTCGCGTACAAGGCTTCAAATGTCGAAACCTCTCGTCCTCATGCTCTTCATTTTCGTAATCCTTATCATAAATAAACGACGCATTATTGACAATTACAGCTACCGTGAGGCCCAAAAAGTCATAAATCGGCCCATTCCAACCCGCATCTCGCTGTGCCAAATAATCATTCACTGTCACCACATGCACGCCTTTGCCCGTCAAACCATTCAGATACGCCGGCAACATCGCTACTAAAGTCTTGCCCTCACCGGTCTTCATCTCGGCCACCGCCCCCTCATTTAGCACCATCCCGCCGATCAATTGCACATCATAAGGTCTAAGCCCCATCACCCGCTTAGTTGCCTCTCTTGCTATGGCAAAAGCTTCCGGCAAAAAGCCGTCCAGCGATTTTTCGTCGCTCTTCTTTGCTACTTTTTCTCTTAAATCCGCCGATTTTTCCTTAAGTTCTTTATCACTCATCTTCTCATATTTCGGCTCCAGTTTGTTTATTTCCTGCGCTCGCTTCCAAAGCCGTCGCAAAATCTTTTTCTGTGCATCACCAAACACCCCCTGCAAGAACTTAGTTAAAGCTGTCCTATCTGCCAACTTATCAGTCGGTTTTTTCTCTTTTTTCGCCATATAACTCCTAATCTATCCCCCATTGTATCATATTATTTCCTGCGAATAAAGAGGCTCTTCAAGCTCCTCTTCTGACGATGCGGCTGCACTTCCAATTTATACCGCCGAATTTGCCCGGTCAACTTAGCTTCTACCAAGTCCACTCCTGCAAACACGTTTGAACACTCATCTTTCGCCGCAATTACCTTGCCACCAGTCATCTCCATCGTCGCCGCAATTTCATACTTATCATTTTTGCTCTTGCTGATCTCCGCCACCGCCACTTTCATCACTACATCCTTCTTGGCTGCCCGTGGCAAATACCGATCCAATTTGCTTAAACGCTTCGTCACATACTTCTTAAACGATTCGTCAATCTTATATCCTTTACCACTAATCTCAATTTTTTCAATCATTTTATTTCTCCTTTTTACAAAATTAAATCTCTTCTTTACCGCCCAAATACGGCTTCAAAACTTCCGGCACCTTCAGCTTACCACCAGAAACAGCGTAATTTTCTATCACCGCCACCATTGTCCTCGCTAGCGACACCGCTGTCCCGTTCAAAGTGTGCAAAACTTCCACCGTGCCATCCTCACGTCGCACTCTGATATTCAAATTTCGCGCCTGAAAATCTGTACAGTTAGAACAGCTCGTAAGCTCTCGATAACACTGATCCACCGGCGACCAATATTCTACGTCATACTTCTTCGCCGCCGGCGCACCCAAATCTCCTGCCGCAATATTAATCACCCTATACGGTATCCCTAACTCCTGCCAAATTTCTTCCTCCGTCGCAAGTATCATTTCGTGCATCTCTTTAGATTTCTCTGGTACACAAAATACATACATTTCCAGCTTATTAAACTGATGTACCCGGAACAGCCCCCGCGTATGCTTACCGGCCGACCCAGCTTCCTTCCGGAAACAAGCCGAATACCCCGCATACAACAGCGGCAAATCCTTTTCATCGATAATCTCATTCATGCGATAGCCAGTCAAAGCAATTTCCGCCGTCGCAATTAACGCCAAATCTTCCCCCTCAATAAAATACTCATCACTCTGATCCGAAGTCCGCGGATTAAAACCCGTCCCCTCCAAAACTTTTGACGACACCAAATCCGGCACCGTAATATAACTAAACCCTTTTTCTAGAACTTTTTTTATCCCAAACTGCACCAAAGCATTCTCTAAGAGAGCCAACTCATTTTTCAGATAATAGAATTTCGCTCCCGCTACTTTGGCTCCCCGCTCAAAATCTACCCAGTCACGGCTCAGGGCATAATCCAAATGATCCACGCCCTTCTTCTTCTGCTCACCCCAAGCCTTAACCTCTACCGAATCTTCCTCACCCCCTAAAGGCACATCCTCAAAAATGATATTTGGCACCGATTTCAGCGCGTCCCGAAACTCCGCTTCCACCTCTGTTAAACTAGTCTCTAACCCCGCCAGTTCTTCCTTTACCTTTTTACCCTGTTCTATCAGCTCTTTTGCTGGCTTGCCACCCTTCATTTTAGCAGCAATTTCGTTCCTCTGCCGCCTCAATTCCTCCACTCGTACTAGTTGTTTTTTTCGCTTATCATCTAACTCTAGTACTTTTTTAACGTCGATTTTGTAACCTTTTTCCTTTGCCGACTTCTCCACCAGCTCCAGATTTTCTCGGATAAACTTCACATCTAACATACTTACATTATAGCACAATATAGGTCATAATAATTATTTAGATGCAAATCTCCCGGCCGCGCAAGAGGCGACACCCCTATTTTTTCAAGAACCTGAATCAGCTCTTCTCTTGATCGCAAATCACTCAAATTATGAATCAACTTCTTCCGTGGCGCCCGAAAAGCCCTTAAAATTAACTCAAAAACTGGTTCTCCCACCTCTGGCGCATGCGGCTCCAATACCAGCACCTGCGAATCTACCTTTGGCGGTGGCGTGAATTCTTCCCTTGTTACTACCAGCCCTGCCGCCACTTCTGCCCGATTTTTCACAAACAATGACAAAACTGTCTCTTTTTCATCCAAAATCCGCTCTACCACCTCTTTTTGCATCAAAAGTACCACTTTCTCCGCTAGCTTATCAGCCATCAAGACCTTCTCCAAAATTGGACTTGTAATATAATAAGGAATATTGCCTGCTATAACATATTTTTCGTCAAAATCCAAATTATACTCTAGAAAATCCCCTTTTTCTACTGTCAAATTCTTACCCGGAAAAGATTTTGGTAAGTTTTCTGCCAATCTTTCGTCATACTCTACCGCTATCACTCTTTCAAACCGCTTCAAAAGTGATGACGTCAAAAACCCTAGTCCTGGCCCAATTTCCACACACAAGCCGCCTTCCCCCGCCAACCGAGCAATTTCATCCAAAATCGCACGATTTTTCAACCAATGCTGCCCCAATGATTTTTTAGTACCAACCATGTGCATACCAGAAATTAATTGCCCCCTGCCAACCGCCATAACGACTCACATACCCCGCCATCCATCGGATCTGCGTCACCGGATTAGTCTCCCAGTCGGCACCCGCCGAAGCCATCTTGTTCCCAGGCAAAGCCTGTGGAATTCCATAAGCTCCGGATGGATTCTGAGCGTCCACTCTACAGCCACTTTCATGGTAAATCAAATCTAACGCCGCCGCCAAATCTGCCTCACTTACCCCTGCCTGTCGCGCCCACTCTGCACAAGTAGCCTGTTCTGGTCGCACCGACGGCTTTGCCCCCACCGCCGTCACCCGTGCCACCGGCTGTCGTACGATCTCTTCACCTACTAATTCCCTAGAAACTTCCACATTATCCACATATTGCACATTATAATAAACTTTCTTTGTCCCCACCTCACCCAATTGTCGCACCTCCGATTTACCTTTTTCCATCCCAGCATCCTTCACGGTCTCCTCTGCAAAGGGAATTTCTTCCTCTAGTGTCAAAGTTCTACCGCCGTTGCGCGTCACCACATAAATATTTGCCGCCCCGTTCTCCAAAAAATTTGCATTCGGCACTAGCGCAATCTCATCTCCATCATACATCGTCACCCCGGCTTCACTCGCAATAGTCTTAGCATCGTAACTAGCCGTCATCAAATATTTCTCTGTCACTCCATCTTTCACTACCACTGGTCGGGCCCGATAGATATTGATGAAAAAGTTATCTGCATTAATCTCCGTTCCCATACCCGGTTCCACAATATCTCCTGGGCTCACCAGTATTCCTGCCCGCTCAATCGCCTCCCCTACCGTTGTTGCCTCTGTCCGCACAGTCAATTTTTTGCCATCATCATAAAAAGTCACAAATTTCGCACCCACAGTCTCAAAAGTTTCATCAGCCCCCTCTGCAAAGGTCTCTACCGAATTTGTCTTCATCAAACACCCAAAAAACAGCACCAAAGTCGCAGTTATCGCTAAAATCACAGCTCGATCGAATTTTCTCGCAAGCTTCATACCCCAATTATATCACACTTACGCCAAAAAATGAAGCAGCCTACAACTACTGCTCCATTTCATTTATTTCTAGGTGAATCGCTCTTGAACTATGGCCAAACCTTAACCAAAACAGCTCCATACTCTCCACCCTCAATAAAGTACCCTTTTTGCTCCCCATGTCTCCAGTTCCGGTTGCTCTCAACTTCAACCCGAACCTGACTCTATTTTAGCATAGGCGGAAAACATGTCAACCTTGTTTTTTTATATTTTTGATGATGTAATATAACTTGACAAATGCGAAAAACATGACGGGTGACATCTTCGGAGGGGGACCCCCACGAAAGCCTAAGTGGGGGAGGAGAAGATGGCAGGACCCGTCATGATCCATGTTATAATTATATTTATGAATTGGAGGAAATGGCTCGACGAATTTGCCTTAGCCGGCAAAGGTATCCTACTAGCCGCCAGGGAAAAACGTTTCTGGTGCGGCTTTATACCCAGTTTTCTCTTTTTCGGTCTACTGATGAATCTTCTTTCTGGCGGCACTGCCAAATTCGAACTCATGGCCGCCATTGGTTTTCCCGAAAGCCTCAAAATCATCGCCGACAGTTTTCTAGCCATTTTCGGCATCAACCAACCTTTTCTCGATTGGCTCCCCATCTTCCTCATCTCCATTTTGCAAGGTATCTTAATTGGCATCATTGTTCTCCTTTGGAATAAAAAACGCGAACAAAACGCCGAAAATCTTCAAAAAGCCGGTATCATCACCGGTCTTATCGCCCTTGGTGCTGGTTGCCCCACCTGCGGCGCCACCCTCATTACTCCTCTTATCGGCGCCATTTTTTCCACCGGTAGCCTTGCTATCGCTGGCACTATTTCTATCGTTGTCACCATCATAGCTATAATCATATCTATCCTAGCCGTAAAACGCCTCGGCGAAGAAGTCTATGTTATAATAATCAATGAAAAATACCTTGCCAAAAAGTCTAAACAGGAGTCAAAAAAATGAAAAAATTCTTTCGCATCTTTGGCATCATTGCTGTCGTCATCGTTATCATTGCCGCCATTATTGCCAGCATGAACAACGAACCGTCCAACGCCGAAAAAGTCTGGGACAAACAAACGACTGTTGGCAACCTCGAAGCCAAAAACTACTTCATCATCTATTCCGACCTCGTCTGCCCTTATTGCGTCGCTTTTGAAAACGCTATAGTTGAACACGAAGAAGACTTCCAAAAATACCTCGCCGAAAACGATATCCTTCTCGAAGTTCGCCTTTCTGATTTTCTTTACGAATTCGGCGAAGCTAACCCCATTAGTTCTCGCCACTCCGCTGTTGCCACCTATTGCGCCAAAAATCAGGGTAAATTCTGGGACTATTACAACAACGCCATCTCCAACGTCTGGAACGACTATTACAAAACCTCTGGCAAAGCCGGAGTTTCCAAAATGTCCGCTAGTGGCAAAGAATACTGGATCAACCTCGGCAAACAGGTTGGTCTTGGCGACAATTTTAAAACCTGCGTAGAAAACGACGAACCTTTAGAAGAAATCAAAGCCAATGCCGCCAAAACTGCTAAACTCATCCGTGGCATGCCTTATTTTAAGTTCAATGATTTTACCAGCTCCGGTTTCGACCTCTCATGGGGCTATGATTACGTCTTACAATACTTCCAAGCTGGCTTAGACTCCAAATAGTTTTTCATCTTTGATACTGTCTGGTAGATAATTTTTATCCAAGTGAAACCCGGCCTCCCATTTTTGCCCCTCGCCATATCCCAAATCTTTCATTAGTTTAGTCGGCGCATTCCGGAGCCACACCGGCACCGGCTCTCCCCGCGATTTTCGTGCCAAATCTAGAGCTTTATACCACGCATCCGTCGTCGCTCGTGACTTCTTTGATTTTGCGAGAGCCACTGTCGCATGCGCCAAAATCAGTCCACTTTCCGGCATCCCCACCCTTTCTACCGCCTGAAAACACGCCGTCGCCAGAGACAAAGCTCCGTTTCCCGCCAGGCCAATATCCTCCGAAGCAAAAATCACCATCCGCCGCGCAATAAATTTTGGATCTTCCCCCGCCTCCACCATCCTTGCCAAATAATATAACGCTGCATCTACATCGCTCCCCCGCATTGATTTGATGAATGCCGAAATTGTATCGTAGTGTTTGTCTCCTCTTTTGTCATAACCAGGCATTTTTTTACCCGCTGCCTCTAATACCACTTTCTCGTCCACTTTTTCCGCTAGAGACAAAGCCAATTCTAAATCCCCCAGCGCCCCCCTAGCATCTCCGCCAGATAGCTCTGCCAACAAATCCAACGCCTTTTTACTCACTCGCTTCGAAGCTTTTTCTGCTTTCACCGCCCGCCCTAGCACCTCCAAAATCGCCGACTTAGATAGCGGAGCCACTATCACCACTCGCGACCGGCTGAGTAGCGGCGCAATCACTTCAAACGACGGATTTTCCGTAGTTGCCCCAATCAATATAATCAATCCAGACTCCACATGTGGCAAAAACGCATCCTGTTGCGCCTTATTAAACCGATGAATTTCATCCACGAACAAAATCGTCCGCATTTTTAAATTCCAATTCGTTTTTGCCCGTGCCACCACCGCTTCTACGTCTTTTTTTCCAGCCGTCACCGCTGAAATTTCTACAAAATCCGCCTTAAACTCCTTCGCCAAAATCCGCGCCAACGTCGTCTTGCCCGTTCCCGGCGGCCCCCAAAAAATCAAATTCACCGGCTCCCCCTTTTTCACGATTTCCGTCAAAATCCGCCCTTCGCCGACAATCTCTTCTTGCCCTAACACTTCCGACAGTTTTTGCGGCCGCATTCTTTCCGCCAATGGCACTCTATTCATAGATATATTATATAAAAAATCTTCACAAAATAAAATTTTTTATGCTACAATTAAACTATATAATATAAGGAGTTATTTTATGTATAGCACCCCAAGTTACTACAGCTACGGCTCAGACGGCCTCACTCAGGCCGACTACGACGCCATTTACAGCGCCGCAAACGCCCTGCCAGAAGGTTTCTATATCTGGGCAGGCATCGCCACAATTATTGCTATTATTGGTGGTATTTTAACTTACCTACTTTTCATCAAAAGCAAAAACGAGCCAAAAGGCAAGTTCACCAAGTGGCTCAAAGATTTTCTCAGCTTCAAAATCATGTGGCTCGAGCCTATATTGAAAACTGTTTATTACATTGCGACCATCGCCACGATCCTCGTCTCCTTTGGCTTCCTCGGCTACGGCGGCAACGGCGTGATCATGTTCTTCTGCACCCTTATCTTTGGGCCGATCCTCATCCGTATCATGTATGAGGCTACCATGATGTTCATCATGATCTGGCGCAACACTCGCGACATCGCTGAGAACACTAGCAAAAAGAAATAATCTTTGCTACTTGTTTAGCCACTCCTTCCCCTCCGTCAACCAAAATGGCAGAGGGGAAGATTTTTCGTAGTTCATCTTTAATCAAAGAATAGTGCGTACAGCCCAGCACCACCACTTCATAATCTCGCTCCACTTCGCTTAACAATTCTGTCAATTTTTCCTCTATACCATCATCCGCCTCTATCACATCCGCCAAACCCGGACATGCCAATAAATCTATCTCTTGCCCATTCTTCTGATTTTCCAACATCAAATGCTCAGTCCGCTCCGAATGAATTGTCCCCGGCGTCGCCATCACCAATATCTTTCGCGCCTCCGTTTCCGCCGCCAATTTAATCGCCGGCTCCGTCCCCACAAATTTCAAATCTGGATATTCTGCTCTCAATTTCTCGATACATCTCGTCGTCGCCGTGTTGCAAGCAATCACAATGATTTTCGCCCCCCACCCCCGTAAATTCTCTACATGCCCCCTCACAATTCGCATCAACTCCGCGTCAGATTTTTCTCCATAAGGACAGTTTTCGGAATCACCAATATAGCAATACTCCTCATCCGGCAGCATTTTTTTGACCACCGCCAAAACCGTCGTCCCGCCCTTACCAGAATCAAAAACACCAATTTTCATTTTACAATTATAGCATATCTGTGGTATAATACTTAAATACGGCTCTGTAGCTCAGTTGGTAGAGCAGAGGCCTGAAGAGCCTTGTGTCACTGGTTCAAGTCCAGTCGGAGCCACCAATTCTTTGATACTTCGCTCACGCTCAGCATCAAAAAAGCGGAGTTCCGGGCTACGCCAACGGAGCCACTAAAACATTAACAATTTGGGGCGGTAGCTCAGCTGGTTAGAGCACGGGCCTTTTAAGCCCGGTGTCGAGGGTTCGAGCCCCTCCCGCCTCACCATAATCACCAAGGGCGGTTAGCTCAGTTGGCTAGAGCGCGTCTTTGACGTAGACGAGGTCACAGGTTCGACTCCTGTATCGCCCACCATAGACCCACCGGGTCTTTTTTGTTATAATTAAAATATGAAAAAAATTAACACTTCTCCCATTTCTGGCGCGCAAGAGCTCTTGCCAGAATCACAACTTATCTTTGATAATCTCAAAACTAAAATCGCTAAAGTTTACAAACAACATGGTTATTACAACATCGAAACTCCTTGCATCGAACGTAGCGAAATCCTTTTCGCTAAAGCCGGCGGTGACACCGAAAAACAAATCTACGAAGTCAAAAAAACCGGCGACAAAGCCACCCCGAATTCCACCCAAGCTCTCCGTTTTGACCACACTGTCCCGCTAGCTCGTTACGTCATTGAACACGAAAACGATCTCAATTTTCCCTTTAAAGTCGCTCAAATCGGCCTCAATTTCCGCGGCGAACGCGCCCAAAAAGGCCGTTTCCGTGAATTCTACCAATGCGATATCGACATCATCGGCCGCGAAAAGCTCCCTCTTGCCTACGACGCCGACGTCATCTCCACCCTCCTTCACGCCTTTGCAATTTTTGATCTAGATACGCCCGTCCTAGCCAGAATCAGCAACCGCAAAATCCTCACCGGCCTGCTTGAATCTCTAGATCTCCAAGCCAAAACTTCGGAAATCAGCAATATCATCGATCATGCCGAAAAAGTCACCCCCGAACAAACCAAAGTCAGCCTCGAAGAACTAAAGCTCGACAAGTATCAAGTCAAAACCATTCTTAATCTTATTGCTTTAAGCGGCGCTCGTTCTGAAGTTATCACAAAACTGGAGAATCTAGAAATTAAAAACGCCACCTTCGAACAGGGCGTTGCCGAACTCGATCAAGTCCTTGGCCTGCTTGAAACCATAGGACTCCAAGACCAAATTTCCGCCGATCTCGCCATCATTCGTGGCCTCGACTACTACACTGGCACCGTCTTTGAATTCATCTTGCCCGAGCATAAAAACATCGGCTCTGTTGCTGGTGGCGGTCGTTACGACAATCTCACTAACTATTTCTCCGACAAACTTTTTCCCGGCGTTGGTGGCTCTATCGGTCTCACCCGTCTATTTTACGTCCTCAGCGAGCACAACCTAATCAATTCTTCCAGTCAAAATCTCACCGAATACGCCCTTATCCCCGTTTCCGAAGCTGAAAACGAATATGCTTTTAAACTTGCCGATGAACTTCGCACCAAACACCACAGCACTACCATAGTTCTTACCGACAAAAAACTTGGCGACAAACTCTCTTACGCCGCCAAAATCGCCGCAAATGGCATTGTCATTGGCGACGAAGAAATCAAAACTGGCCAGCTTAAGGTCAAAGACTTTGCCACTGGTAAAACTCGTGATTTTAGCTTCGTCGCCGAAAGTATTACCGAATCCGACAACGCCCAAAGCACTCCTACTACCGACCCTACCGATTTCTGGACTGATCCATCCGAGCCCTCCACTTTCCTCTAAATATGCTATAATATATTATAGTAAAAAGGAGATAATTATGGCAGACTTTAACAAAATTTTAACTCCGGGCGATTATAAAAAAGGCGAGCTCAACGTCGTCATCGAAATCCCCACCGGCTCAAATCACAAAATCGAATGGGATCGCGAGCATGCTTGCTTCATGCTTGACCGCGTCGAACCTATGGCCTTTGCTAAACCCTGCAACTATGGTTTTATCCCGCAAACTCTCGATGAAGACGGCGACGAACTCGACGTCCTCATGATCACCGACCAACCTCTTACTACCGGCATTTGGATGGAGGCAAAAATCCTCGGCGTCATGAAATTTGTTGATGGCGGCGAAGTTGACGACAAAATTATTTGCGTCCCCGCCGACGATCGCAACAATGGCAACAAATACCAAAAACTCGAAGATTTGCCTGCTCAAACTCTCAAGCAAATTGAGTTTCACTTCAATCATTACAAAGATCTCAAAAAGCCTGGCACCACCGAAGTCAAAGCCTTCGAAGGTCTCACTGAAGCCAAAAAAGTCATTGAAAGTTCGATCAAACGCTACCTAGAACAACATCCAGAGCTCCAATTCAAGCAAGACGTCGAGAAATTTGCAAACGATACCAAAGCCGCCTGGGACGAAACCGCTGAAAAAATCAAAAAAGCTATCGACGGTAAATAGTCGACAACGCAATCTCAGCAACTCACACTAACCAAAAATACCCCCGAAAGGGGGTATTTTCAGAGCCTATCTTTTATTTTTGCTCTTCCGTCGTGTTTTCTTCTGTTGTGCTTTCCACTACTTCACCATTCGTACTGTTAGTTCCCTGACTGTTCGAATTCATATTTTTTAGTTGTTCCATAAAATCAATTTGAGCTTTCACGTCCGCAGCTTTCAAATCTTTATACTGTTCCTCCGGAGCAGTAGCAATTACATACTTGCCCTCTATTACCGCCTCGCCTAGCTCATTACCAGCAGCTGCTTTCATCTCTTCCAAAGCCTTCTTCGCGGTATTTTCATCAGCATATTCATAATAAAGCTTCAATCCAGTAATATCGTCACCAGAATATGTATAAACCAAGTGTGTCTTTACTGGTACATACTGTTCATCCGTGCCCTCAATCGAAGTTTGATCAGTCTCAATTGTTAAAACATACTTTTGCCCATCTGATTGGAAATAATTATCGTTCAATCTATTGCCACCACTTGTCGCTAGCACTACCGCCACAATCACGATCACTACCACGACCACCACAGCGCAAATACTGCCAATAATCACATTTTTATTGTCTTTTTTCTTGTTAGCCATAATATTCTCCTTTTATGCTTATTTATATTGTAACAACAATATTACAATTCTGCAATAGCCACTCGCACCTGTTCAGCGCTGTCACGATCGCGCACCGTCACCGTGTCATCTTCCAAAGTATCAAAATCCACCACCACACACTTCGGGGTACCAATCTCATCTTGCTTACGATAGCGCTTGCCAATATTGCCGCTATCGTCCCAGGTCACGTTGCCATACTTTTTTCTAAGAGCCGCATAAACTTCCCGCGCCTTCTCTACCAGCTCCGGCTTATTTTTAAGTAGTGGCGACACGCAAAATCTATAAGGAGCTAGATTTTCCGGCAACCTCAATACCACTCGCTTACTATCTCCCACTTCATCTTCCGCATAAGCCTCCGCCATCACTGCCAAAAACAATCTCTCCACTCCAATCGACGGCTCAATCACATGCGGCACATAGACTTCATTAGTCTTCTTGTCCCGATATTCCATGCTTTTTCCACTTTCTCGCTGAATATTAGACAAATCAAAATCCGTCCGATACGCCAATCCCATCAGCTCCTCTTCGCCATTTGGATAATCATACATAAAATCAATCGTCCGCTTTGAATAATGCGCTCGATCTTCCTTTGGCACATCCAACTCATGAATTTTGTCGCTCGAAAGCCCAATCACATTTTCCAAAAAATCGTGTTGAGCCAGTCGCATCTTCTCAAAATTCTCTTCCCACGTTTCCGGCGCCACGAAATATTCAATTTCCATTTGCGAACACTCCCGATCTCGCAAAATAAAATCACGCGGGCTTATTTCGTTTCGAAACGCCTTACCCTGTTGTGCAATCCCAAACGGCATATCCGGATAAATCGTATCCACTACATTCTTGTAATTCGTAAAAATTCCTTGCGCCGTTTCTGGCCTAAGATACGCAATGCCCTTTTCCGCTAGCTCCGGATTATCACGCGTATCCTCCGGCAACACCGCCCCCACATGGGTCGTAAACATCATATTGAACTTTCGGATAGGGCCCCAATTCTCCTTCCCGCACACCGGACATTTGACATGTAAATCCAAAAACTCTTCCGTCGTCACACTTTCTGTAATTCCATCCGCAATTTTATCCGCCCGAAATCTACTTTTACACTCCTTGCATTCCACCAAAGGATCCGCAAATGTCGCCGTATGACCAGAAGCCACCCACGTCCGTGGGTTCATCAGTATTGCCGCATCCACCCCATACATATCATCTCGGTCCTCTACGAAATACTGCCACCACTCTTGCATAATTCGCCGTTTCAGTTCCACTCCTAACGGACCGTAGTCCCAAGTTCCGGCCATCCCCCCATAGACCTCTGACCCTTGAAAGATAAACCCCCGCCTTTTGCATAAGCTTACAATATCATCTAATTTTCCCATCTTTTAATTATACCATACATCCTATCAAAAATTTTTTCATCAACCTTCACTCTCCGTACAATCGCCAAATCCGCCGTAGCCATCAACCTCAACATTTTTATTTCATCCGCCCCGTATTCTCCTTCCATATTTTCCACAAATACCCCTTCCATTCCATCCCAATCATATCGTTTGTCTACCGCTAATTTAGCCCCCCCTTTATCTCGATATAAATTTATTTCTTCCCCATTCGCTCGCAAAAAATGTAACCAAAACCACCCCTCCACTAATTTCAAATTCGCCCCGCCGTCCAGCGCTTCCAAACATTGTCGCGTCATCTCAAACCATTCTGCACTTTCCGTTTGTTCAGCAGCCGCACTCACCCGTTTCAAAATCTCCGCGGCTACTTCCATCCGTTCATAACTTTGCAAAACCCCTTTGTAATGCCGTATCATTCGCGCACTCGTTACCACGCCTAATTCTGAACGCCCCCGGTGGATTTGCAACTCGGATAGACAAAACATCTCCACCCCTCCCGCCAACTTCGAACGCGCCTTTCGTACGCCCTTCGCAATTGCCGCTACTTTTCCCGCTGGCGTAATTATATTCAAAATTCGGTCCGCCTCCCCATAATTCGTCCGCCGCAACACCACTCCCAAAGTTTTTAAGTCCTCAACCACCATACTCCTCCACACACTCACGGATTTCTCCCGGCGTCATCGTATCTTTATGCAAAATCTTCACTACTCCATACTCTCGCAAATCCCACCCTTGCAAATCTAACGAAGTCACTATTATCACTGGCACCTTTGCCGTATCCGGATACGAGACCATCTCGTTCAGAAAGGTAAAACCATCCGGGCCGTCTAGCAACACGTCCAAAAAAATCAAACTCGGCAACTCCCCCTCAGAAATCCCGTTCATCGCCTCAATTGCATTACTAAAAATCCGCACCTCTCCCTTGCACGCTCGCGCAATGCATTCTGCCATGATCTCGTCATCATCAATTATATAAATCATCGGAAAACAAACTCGCTTGCTTTGATACTGGTAAATCCACAAAAAAACTTGTGCCGTCTCGATGTCGCACCGCCCCCACGCGCGCCCCCATCGCCCGCGAAAATTTTGACGCAATATAAAGTCCTAACCCCGAAGACCCTGGCCGCATCGCGATCGAAGTCGGTTTATTTATCCAGCCTCGCTTCATTTCTCGCCAGACATCCATCGGCAAAGCCGGCCCAAAGTCCCGCACCGCCACCTTCACCCGACCCTTAAAATCCTTCACCATCAACTCCGCTCGTGTTCCTTCGCCCGAATAGTGCATCGCATTTAATAAAAAATTATACACCACACTATATAATAGTTCCCGATTAGCCGTCACCAATTTAGACTTATTACTATATTTAATATATAAATCTCGCCGATTATGACTAAACAAATAGCTCAGCTCCCGAGTCACTTCATCACATACTGCTCGCACCGCCACCGGCTCCATTACAAATAATCCATCTTCCAAATGCCGGATTTTCGTCAAATCATTCACTTGTTTAATCGCCCGTTCACTTACGCTCACCATCTCACTTCGCATCCGCTCACCGCTAGTCTCCATTTCAGGCAATCCCAACGCCAACTGCCGAAGTACCGCTAGCGGCGCCTTCAATTCGTGCGCCGCCACCAAAATTCCATCAACCTCCTTATCCATACCCCCATTATATCATACTACTCGTTGAAGGTCACCGTACCTAGGAGCTTATCAAAATCACTTTGGAATAAAACCGAATCAGTCTGCAACACCGCAGTCTTGTCCCGAATCTTAAACGTCACAATAAACCCAGAGAGATCCGTATTCGGGATTGTCCCCGTGTATCTGTTCGCATTAATATTCGCATTTTTACCGATAGTTATCGAGGTCATGGTCAAATTAGAGTTCCGCTTATCCATCGCCTTCTGGTATTCTTTAGAAACTTCGTCAAAACTCTCATCCCGAATCGTCACCCTCAGAGCATTCACAGTTTCTTTACCCACTGCATCCACTTGAATCGGATTGAAATATGCATTAAAATCACCATCCGAATTTGCCGCTGCCGCCGCTACATACACACTCCAGGTCTTGGGATATTCAAAAGTCAGCTGCCCGTAATCCACTGGCCCCGAAAAAGTCTTAAACGGATATTTTTCTCTCTCCAAAAACTCCGCTTCCATTTTTTGGGCCTGCTCGTCCTTCGCTTCCGCTACCGCTACTTCAATCTTTCCGTCCAAATTTGACTGCGCCTCATTTTTCTCTACCAGCATCCAAATAAACAACCCAATAAATGTCACCGCTATTAGCGACACGATGATAATCACGATCGTTTTAATCAAACCACTGTAATCCTTTTTTGGCACTAACGGCGCCTGCACCTGTTGAACCATCGGCATCCCACCCGGCACTGGCCCGTATTGTGGCGTCGCCGGCTGAATCGGCTGCATCCCCGGAGCTTCCATCCCCTGCATTGGCTGCATTCCCGGCATCGGCTGTCCACCCCCCATACCATTCATGCTATTCATCTGTCCATTATCCATAAGCTTATTATATCACACTATCATCAAAAATTATTTACTAAAATCTTCCGTCAAGACCTCAATTTCGTTCTTCAGCTCACCCAAATCCCTCTCAATCTCTTTCGCTAGTTCCGTAGCCTCTTCATATCTTGCCACCGCCTCTCCCAATTCAAACTCATCCGAATAAAACCATTCTACTCTTTTGTCTAACTCGGCAATTTTTTCATTTAGGTTCTTTTTTTCTGCCATTATTTTTTCCTTTCTTTAACTTTTTTCACTTCCGCATCAACTTCCGCATCAAATGTTGTAATTTTTACAACATTGCCCGGAGACATTTTCCCGGTAATTATTGCATACCCTCTTGCTAAAACTTTCTCTGGGTTCAAAGCCTCCAAAAGTCGTTTTTTCTCCCACACCATTCGCTCGCATTGTTCGCAAGCCGTCTGAATTTTCTGCAAACATTGTCGAATTTTGTCTTTATGCAGCGAACTAATTTTTTCCAGCAAATCTCGTCCCAACTTCCGTACCGTCCGTCGCACTTCTTGCCGCACCGCTGCCTTGTCCCAAGTCAACATCTCCGCCGCATTAGACGGCGTCGAAGCCCTCACGTCACAAGCCAAATCGCATAGCGATTCGTCTACTTCGTGCCCAATCCCACAAATCACCGGTATTCTCGAAGCCGCTACCGCCCGCACCAACGCTTCATCATTAAAACACGCCAAATCATCCGCACTTCCTCCTCCCCTCAAAATCGCAATCGCCTCCACTTCGCCTCGCTCATTAAAATAATTCAGCGCCCTAATTATTTGCTCCGGTGCATCTAATCCCTGCACTTGTGTATGTGCCGTCAAAACTTTCATCCCGCCCCACCTTGCATTCAAAATTTTCACAAAATCCGCATAGCCAGCCGCCTGTGTCGACGAAATCACACCTATTTTTGCTAATCCTTTCGGAATTGGCCGTTTTTTCGCCTCGTCAAACAAACCCTCGCCCGCCAGCTTCTTCTTCAATTTCTCATACGCCTTTTTCAGGCTCCCTTCCCCCACCGGCGCCACTTTTTTCACTGTAAACGAAAACTTTCCCCACACCGTCACTTTTGCCGTTCCTTGCACCATCACTTTCATCCCGTCTTCTAGCGGCACATGCAAATCCCACACCGGCATAAAACACCCCATACTAGACTTTTCGTCTTTCAAATCAAAAAACACCCATTTCCCTTGATTAACCTTAAAACTCGCCACTTCTCCCACGATATCCACACCAGAGTAATTATACTCCAGCGTCTGATTAACGACATTCAAAAACTCCGTCGGAGTCAAACTAGCCATTTTGCTTCCTAATCGCTTTATAATACGGCACCGATCCCGACACAATCGTAAACACCAACGTGATCACCCGCGTCATCACTGTCACAATCGTCGCCGTTGGAAAATCCACTCCCAGCGCAATCATTACCCCGGCCATCCCCAACTCATACAGCCCATACGGCACAATCCCGTCAAACACCGACCCGATCGCCTCCCCCACCATGATAAACGGCAGCAGCTCCGGCCGCCCAAGAGATAGCGCCACAATCCAATACGTCCCTATCTCGCACAAACTATAAATCACTCCCCACATCAGCGGTTTCTTCAAAAATCGTTTATTTTCTTTCGCAATTTTTACACTATCATGGATATCGGCAAAATAATCCTGAATTTTTTGGCTCTTCACCATCTTTCGCTTATGCCCAAACGTAACAAATTTTACCACTGCGCTCGTCACTTTTTCCACTAAATGCGAGAAAAATGTGATCCTTTTACCACTGCTAGCAATATACACCACCAACCACAAAAACATCAGTACCCCGGCGTTCATGAGAAGCGCCACCGGAATAATCCATTGCGCTTCCGCCGGAATCAATCCTAACGTCAGCAGTACCAAAATCGCCACCAATGCTTGCAAATAATTTATTACCGTCGTCACCGCATACCGAAAAACATAGAGAAACGAAGCCTGTCCCGCGCTCACATTGTATGGCTTTAATCGATAAGTCAAAAACGCTAGTCCACCTACTCCCCCCGCCGGAATTGCGTGATTCACAAAGTTCAGCTCCGTAGAAATTCTCAAAATTTCGCCCTTACTAAACTTTTGCACATTTTGTCGATGCTTGAGATACGAAAAAAATATCTGTCCACAAGCATAATACATAAACAACTGCTCCGGAATCAAAAGTAACAACACGAATCCATCAGCTTCCTGCAAATGATTCAACGTCTCCAAAATGTCCGACCAGTTTTGATAAATCACCCAGCCCACCAAAACCGCCGTCAAAATTATCAGTAGCGTCCGAAAAGAAAACTTCAGTTTCTTCTTTTTAGTCATAAGAAAATTATATCACAAAAATAACCCCCTTGAAGGGGTTATTTATTATCGCACCTCTACGCGCACCCGTGGCAAAGACTTACCAGAAAAGTGGGTCTTCTTGGTCTTCACAAAAGTAACTACGCCATCTTTAGCTGCATGAATTGTGAAATTTCGTGACATATAAGTCCCCGGCCCAGCAATTTTCGTTGCCCCAGTTTGGCGCACCAAAACTTCACCGTTTTTGACTTTTTGGCCACCAAAACGTTTGACGCCGAGGCGCTGGCCAGCATTGTTATGAATATTCTTGGCGGTACCGCCAGCTTTGACATGTGACATTTATTTTTTCCTTAAAATTAATATATCTCGCGCGACAACCTGATCATCCCGATGATAAACCAGCCCCTCACGCGTCTTATTATCTACATTATACCCCAGTTCCGCTATCTTGTCAATAATTTCCAGCCTCTCATACTCGCCGTTCTCCCTCAGCCACGCCGGCACCGCTATCACCACCGGCGTCCCGCCCTTAATCTGCTTACCCAAATTCTTCAAAAATCCTAAAATTATCACTCCACACTCCTGTTTCTGCTCCTTTAGCTCCATTTCCGTCGGAATTTTGCTAAACGGCTTCCCCAGATACCCCTCACACGCCACAGCACCAATCGGCTGATTCCACTGAAAAGACGTGGCATCACCAACTTCTAATTTATAATTCTCAAACTTGAAATATTTCAAGTTTTTTTCTGTATATTCCACCATTTTTTCACTAATATCAGTCCCATATGCCCTGTACCCCATCAACAGCGCCTCTTGCAAAACCACCCCAGTCCCACAAAATGGATCCAATATAGTAACACCAGGCTTCAAAGGCCCACACAAATTGATCAAAATCTGTGCCAACTTCGGCGGCAACATCCCCACCTTCGCATCCCGCGCCGGCCGCGCTTGGTCGCGCCGCCCATAGGCCTCGATATCCTGCACGCCAATCACTCTATACCAACCATCATCAGTCTTTATCAGCTCCACCTTCCGCGGATTCTTCCCCGAAAGCCCATTATGTAGTGATGTCGCCGTAGATAAAACCGCTTCCCGATTTTCCACCACCCGCACACTCCGTCCATGTCGCACCAAAATCTTTTTTAGTTTCAGCGCCTCTTCACTAGCCGTCCTCCGCGAAGCTTTTTTAGAATAATCACTCACACCCACCGTAATTTTTCCCTCCGGTAACCCCTGCAAATACTCCAGCGGTTTGTCCTCTAATTTCACCGCCAGTTTCAACACTCCACCCAACCTAGCAATTTCCAAAGGAAAATCCTGCGCCATGAGTTCTGCAATCGAAATCTCCGGCTGCCGCCCCAACACCGCTAAATATTTCATTTCACCACCAAAAACTTATTTTTACCCTTTTTTACAATCGCCGTTTGTTTAATTTCTACGTCCTCTCGTACTTTTTCACCGTTTATCGTAATCGCTCCCGCTGCAATAAACTCCCGTGCCTTCTTTTTCGACTCCGCTAGGCCATTATCCGTCAAAGCTTCCACCAAATTCACCCCCTTCTTTGCTACTGGCAAAAACTTTGCAAATTCCAAAATCTCATCTTCACTAAATTCCGCAAAATTCGTCTCTCGATTGAATAGCACCGCTGTCAAATTTTCCACTGCCTCAGCCGCTTCAACCCCATGCACCACACTCGTCACGCCAAACGCCAACGCTCGCTGCGCAATCCGTTTTTCCGGCTGTTCTCGGTGTTGTCGCAAAATCTCCTCAATTTCATCTTTTTCTAACAAAGTATAAATCTTGATCAAATACTCTACCGCCTCATCCGGCTGATTCAGCCAAAACTGATAAAAATCAAACACCGAAGTGTAATTTCCTCCACCATTATCAGACGCGGCTAACCAAATCGCATTTCCCTCGCTCTTGCCAAATTTTCGCCCCGTCACCGGATCGATCACCAGTGGCGTAGACCATACATCCGCCTCGCCCCCCTCCAAACGTTTAATCAAATGAATCCCGCTCGTACAATTCCCATACTGGTCTGCTCCACATAGCTGCAACGAAACTCCATGTTCTCGGTACAAATGCAAAAAATCATATCCTTGAATCAAAGTATAAGAAAATTCTGCATAAGAAATCCCTGAGCCACCCTCACCAATTCGATTCTGCACAAACTGCCGATCGAGCAATTGTGTCATCGAAAATGCTTTGCCTACTTCACGCAAAAAGTCCAAATACTTCATTTCTCGGAACCAATCGTAATTATCCACCATCACCAAGTTTTCGGACTTTACTACACGCTCAATCTGTTCTTTAATACACTTTTTATTATGTTCCACCTCATCCAAAGATTTCAAATCTCGCTCACCATTTTCCTTCGGGTCGCCAATCTGCCCCGTCGCACCCCCTACTAGTAGCACCGGTTGATATCCATGCCGCACAAAACACGCACACATCATTAGCGCCGCCAAATTTCCGATCGTCAGAGAATCAGCCGACGGATCTGCCCCCCAATAAAACTTCTTGCTTTCTCGTGTATCTAATTCGGAAACATCTTCAATCGTCGTCTCCGCTTTAAACCCCCGATAAATTAACTCCTCTGATAATTTCATACCCTAATTATATCACAACTTCTCACCTCTTCTGGCTCGGTTTGCCCATTCATCCGCTAATTCATTATATTCCGTCCCCACATGCCCCCTCACCCATATTAATTCCACTGTTTCTGGGTCATACAATTCATCCAATTTCTGCACAATATCCAAATTTGCAATCTTACCGCTTTTTTTCTTCCAACCCTGGCTTTTCCACCCTTCCATCCATTTCGTTATTACATTGATCCAAAACTCTGAATCCGTGTGAATCTCACATGGCTCTCCCGCCGCTCGTCGCATTGCCGCCCATATCGCCAACCCCTCCATCCGGATATTTGATGACTGGGCCTCTCGCCCCAAAATCACCGGTTTAGCCTCTTCGCCCCGCACTTCTATCACTGCAAACCCCCCCGGCCCCGGATTTGGATTTGCACTCCCATCCGTCCAAAAAACGTATTTCATAATTCTATTATAATTTTACTTAATTATCTCGTCAACAATCCCGTATTCTAAAGCCTCTTCCGCGCTCATCCAATTATCCCGATCCATATCCTTCTCCACTTGCGCCAAAGATTTTCCAGTATTTTTCGCAAAAATCTCCGCCAAGCGTTTTTTCAGGAAAATCCCTTCTTTCAGCATAATCTCCTGATCGGTAATCTTCCCCTCCGTCCCTGACGACGGCTGATGAATCATAATCCGCGCATTCGGCAACACATACCGCTTACCCTTCGCCCCACAAGATAACAACATCGCCCCCATCGACGCCTGCAAACCAATCCCAATCGTCTCCACATCCGGCTCAATATAATTCATCGTATCAATAATAGCTAGTCCGTCATACACCGAGCCTCCTGGAGAATTAATATATAGCTTGATCGGCTTCTTCGGGTCTTCATGCGCCAAATACAACAGTTGTGCCACCACCAAATTCGCCGTATGTGCATTCACATCCTCGCCCAAAAATACAATTCGGTCGTTTAAAAGCCGCGAATAAATATCATACGCCCGCTCCCCTTTATTAGTTTCTTCTACCACCGTCGGTACTAAATAATTTTTCATTACTCTACTCCTTCACTAATTTTAATTTTTTACCAACTAATTTCAAAACCGGAATATCACCTTTTTGCAAAGTCCCCGCAATAATTTCTTCTGACAACATCGATTCCACTTCTTCCTCAATCTTCCGCCTTAAAGGCCTGGCTCCATTTTTCGGATCATACCCTTCTTCGATCAAATAATCTTTCGCCTGCGGAGAAATTTTTATCCCGATTCCCTTCGTCGCCAAACGTCGCCGAAGATCATCAATCAAATTGTCAAAAATCCGCTCCACATCTTTCCTCGTCAAAGCGTGGAAAACCAATATATTGTCCAGCCGATTTATTAATTCCGGCCGCATCACCTTCTTCAAAGCCTTCATCGCGTAAGACTTGTTTTCTTCGTATTCTTCCGCCAAAGCTTTTTTATCTTTCTTGGTTTTCGCCGAAAACCCTAGTTCACTCTCTCGATACATATCCGCCGACCCCAAATTCGAAGTCAAAATCACAATCGTATTATTAAATTTAATCTTATTACCTTGTCCATCCGTTAGCACCCCATCTTCCAAAATTTGTAGTAGCAAATTAAATACATCCGGGTGCGCTTTTTCAATTTCGTCAAACAAAATCACCGAATAAGGTTTGCGTCGCACCGCTTCGGTCAACTTCCCACCGTCATCGTAACCAATATATCCCGCCGGCGCCCCCACGAGCCGCGATACATTATGTTTTTCGCCAAATTCGCTCATATCAATTTTCACTAAAGCATTTTCACCACCAAACACTTCCCGCGCAATCACTCGAGCCAATTCCGTCTTACCCACACCCGTCGGACCCATAAACAAGAACGAACCAATCGGCCGCCGTGCGTCCGCAATTCCACTCCGCCCTCGCCGAATTGCTTTCGCCACCGCGTCCACAGCTTCATCCTGCCCCACAATCGATTCCTTCAAATGCTTCTCAAGATCCATCAACATCTTCATTTCTGACCCATGCACCTTCGACACCGGGATCCCAGTCTTCAGCGACACAGCCGTCGCCAAATTCTCTTCCGTCAATTTTGGCGTTGTTATATCTTTCACACCAGCCTTTTCCATCTTCTTAATTTCTTGCTCCAACTTCGCTAGTTCAGTCTTATATTCAGCCGCCTTTTCGTAATCTTCCTTCTCCGCCGCTTTCTCAATCTTTCCCTCCAACACCGTTTTTTCAATTTTCATCTTTTTATATTTCCCGCCACCTTTTTTATCCGCCGCCACTTTCGCAATCGCACTAGCTTCATCAATAATATCAATCACCTTGTCCGGCATAAACCGATCATTGATATATCTTTGCGACATAGTAATTGCAGTCTCCAAAAGTTCATCCGGAATTACTACTCCGTGGTGCTTTTCATAATGGCTTTTTATCCCTTTCAAAATCCGGAGCGTCACCGCACCAGAAGGCTCTTCCACCATCACCGTCTGGAATCGCCGACTCAAAGCTTTGTCTTTTTCAATAGATTTCCGATATTCATCCAAAGTCGTCGCACCAATTAGATTAATTTTATTCCGTGCTAAAGCCGGCTTCAAAATATTCGCCGCATCCATCGAGCCTTCACTAGACCCCGCTCCAGAAAGCAAATGAATCTCGTCGATAAACAATAACACCTTCTCATTTTCCGTGGCCTCATCGATAATCCCTTTGATTCGCTCCTCAAATTCCCCTCGGAATTTCGTCCCAGCCACTACCGATGACAAATCCACTTGATAAATCTGCTTACCAATCAATCCGCCTGGTACCTGCGTCTTCGCAATCCGCGTCGCCAACCCCTCCACAATCGCCGTTTTACCTACCCCCGCTTCGCCAATCAACACTGGATTTGACTTTGTCCGCCTAGAGAGCACCGTCACTACTCGTTCAATTTCATTTTCACGCCCAATCACCGTATCCAAATTCCCCGCCTTAGCCTCTTCAGTCAAATTTTTCCCGTATTTATTCAAAAACTTCAAAGGCGTCTTCTTTAAATATTTCGCCTTTTCGGCCTTCAATTTTTCATCTTTAGTTTGTTCTTCCACCAACGCATCAATTTCATCCAAAATTTTATCCGTATCCACTTTCAAACCTTGCAAAATCAACGACGCCCGCGAATTCGGCTGCGACAACAGCGAATATAATACATGTTCTGTCCCAATATAACTTAGCCCCTGTTCTTCCACAAAATGATCCGCCATCCGGAGCGTCAAAATTACCGCCTCTGATAGCGACATCATCGCCATATCACTTCCTGGCACCTCCACCGCCACTTTGTTCAAAGCTTTCTCTACTTCTTCTACCGTCGCCCCCTCTTCTCGCACCATCTTTGCCCCTGTCGAATTATCCATCGCCATAATCCCGAGCAGTAGATGTTCCGTCCCCATATAACCGTTATTATACCTCTTACTATAAAAGTCCGCTTTCTGCAACGCAAACCGCGCATTTTCCGAAAGATGACTCATAATTTCACTAAATTCTGCTTGCATACCCCTATTGTAGCAAATTAGCACTCATAATGCAAGAGTGCTAATCAACCGTTTTCCTTCATCTATGTTATAATCAAAGTATTATGATCACTAAAGCTATTATTCCAGTTGCCGGATGGGGTACCAGGCGACTACCAATTACTAAAATTATCGAAAAATCCATGTTGCCAGTCGGCAACCGCCCACTTGTGGATTATTCAGTTCAAGAGCTGATCAAAGCCGGCGTTAAAGATATTTACATGGTTATCTCTAATGTCGAACCCTGCCAAGTCCGAGAATTTTACAAAGACAATCTCGCCCTCAACCAATATCTCAAAGATCGCGGCAAATCAGACCGGCTCAAACTCGCCAAAACTCTCCCGGATGACGTTACTATCCACTACACCGTTCAAGACCCTGCCGGCAAATACGGCACTGCCGTCCCTATCGCCATGGTCGTCGAAGAATATAGCTTAAACGAGCCCGTCCTCGTTTTCATGGGCGACGATTTTATTTGGAATCCTGGCGGGCAATCTGCTTCCGAAGCCCTCTTAAAATCCATTGAGTCTCCAGAAGATTCCGCCATTCTCGGCGTCGAAATCGACCCCTCCAAAGTCGAAAAATACGGCGTTCTTTCCGCCAAAGATGGCAAAC
Source organism: Candidatus Saccharimonadota bacterium (assembly GCA_017514025.1). Classification (GTDB taxonomy): domain Bacteria; phylum Patescibacteriota; class Saccharimonadia; order Saccharimonadales; family Saccharimonadaceae; genus Nanosyncoccus. Next base: position 241,665 of record JAFWLB010000003.1, read on the forward strand.
TCGTTGGCGTCGTCGAAAAACCCACTCCAAAAGAAGCCCCTTCAAACCTCATCAATGTTTCCAAATATATTATGGCACCCGAGCTACTACAAAAAATCGTCAAATACGTTAAAGATAACGATTTCGGGCCATTAGACCAAGAATACATGGTTACCGACCCTATTGACGACTACATCAAAAACGGCGGCACTATGCGCGTTGCCGCCACTAAAGGCGAATATTTAGACGGCGGTTCCGTCGAGGGTTGGCTTCACGCCAACAACGTCGTTTGTGGTAATTAGCGGCTCGCTCCAACTTTCCGGATAATCATGAAAACCGAGCAACGTCGCAATCGTCGCCGCCAAATTTTTCAGTCCCGGCTTATCCACCCCCGCCAAAACATACTTACCCCTATTTTTGGTATTATCATATATAATACACGGCACCTGATTAGTAGTATGCGAAGTCTTCGGCGCCCCAGACGCGTCCAAAAGTTCCTCCGCATTTCCATGATCCGCCACCACTATCAAAACTCCGCCTAGCTCATCCACCTTCGCCGCAATCCGCGACAAAGATAAGTCTATCGCCTCCATCGCTACAATCGTCGCTTCCATATCCGCCGTATGCCCCACCATATCACCCCCCGGAAAATTCAGCCGCACGAAATCATATTTCGGCATGTTCTCTATCACCGCATCCGTAATCTCCGCACACCGCATCCATGGCCTCGTTTCAAACGGCTCCACAAACGAATCCACCTGGATAAACTCCTCGCCCGAAGCCTTGTCATAACTATTCCCATTAAAATAATAAGTCACGTGCCCAAACTTCACCGTTTCCGAACACGCTAGTTGTGACACATCATGACCACTCAAAAACTGGCTCAAAGTTTCTCTCGCTTTCACCGGCTCCACTAATCGATGTTCCGGCACATGCGTATCCGAATTATACTCCGTCATCCCCACAAAATAAACATCCGTCGGTTGATAATCCCCCCGATTGAAATACGGAAAATCAAAGTAGGTAAACGCCTGCGCAATTTCAATCGCCCGATCCGCCCGAAAATCAAAATAAATCAAAGCATCACCCTTTTGTATTCGTCCTATCGGCTGTTCATTTTCATCCACCACCACAAATGCTGGCAAATTTTGGTCTTGTATCCCCGGAAAAATCCGCCTGAGAGTCAAAACTCCCTCTTCCGCCGTTGGGAAATAATAATCCGCCGCTCCATTCACCATCATATCCCAACCTCTAGCTACCACGCTCCAATCACTTTCGTATCTATCAGACACACACACCATCCTCCCGCCGCCTGAGGCTATTCTGATATCCGCATCCGCAAACTTTGCCGCAAATTCCTCAAACCTCCGAATAAACTTCGGTTCTGCCGTAGGCGGCACATCCCGCCCATCAAACACTGCATGCACTCGCATTCGTCGCACGCCAGATTTATAGGCCTCGGCCACCATCTGCTCCAAATGTGAAATGTGACTATGCACGCCCCCGTCTGAAAAAATCCCTGCAAAATGTAGAGTCGCCGTGCCACCAGCTCCACCAGACCACGAACCGGTATTTTTATCAACAATCAGACTCGAACCTCCCCCATTCAAAACTCTCGACAAAGCCCCTTGCCAAGCCTCAGACCGAAAGACCTCTCCATCCTCAAAAGCCTCTTCAATATGCGCAATACCTTGCCGTATCGCTTGCCCAGACCCCATCGTGTTATGCCCAACTTCCGAATTTCCCATCTGCCCCGGCAAAAGCCCCACCGCTTCGCCCGAAGCATCCAACGCCACATGCAAATGCTCCCGCGAAGCATGCCCGAGCCACGGCGTCCGAGCTTTTGCCACCGCATTACCTGGACTATCCGGCGCTAATCCCACACCATCCAGAATCGCCAGTACTACCGGCCCATCATATTTCATACCGCTGGAACCTGTTGCGTAATGCAGTGAATATCTCCACCCCCCAGCAAAATCTCTCGTGCATAAACCGTTTCAATCACTCGCTCCGGGAAACATTCTTGCAAAATCCTCACCGCTTCCTCGTCGTGCGGATCATCAAACACTGGCAAAATTATCGCTCCGTTACAGTTATAATAATTTATATATGACGCCGGCAAACGATCACCTTCATTTCGCGGGAAAGTCCCTTCTACTACATCCACTCCCTCAGATTCTTCCTTCGTAATCGTCACTACATTCGGTACATGAATTTTTATAACTTCCAGTTTTCTACCTCGCGCGTCCGTCACGCTTTCCAAGTATTCCAAATCTCGCACAGACCGCTCATGCTGCGGGTCAGAAATGTTATCTTCCCACGCCAACACCACTTTGCCCGGCGCCACAAACTGGCAGACATTATCTACATGCCCGTTCGTATCCTCATCTTTATAAATCCCATACGGTATCCACAAAACTTTTTCCGCCCCACAATATTCTAGCAAATACCGTTCAATTTCCTCTTTGGAAAGACCCGGATTTCGTCCTTCGTCTAGTAAAGTTTCTTCCGTTACTAGCAGCGTCCCTTCGCCGTCCGAATGCACCGAACCTCCTTCTAGCACAAACCCTTCCGTCCGATAGCGATCCACTTTTTCAATCGCCGCCATCTTCGCAGCTATTGCATCGTCCAAATCCCACGGGAAATAAATCCCGTTCACCAGCCCCCCATAACCATTAAACTCCCAGTCCACTGCCCGCATCTCACCTTTGTCATTTACCACCATCGTCGCGCCAGTATCCCGAATCCATGAATCATTATTACTGATCTCTACCACCGACACATTTGGCATATTCATGCCCAACACGTGCGCATATTGCGACGAATTCACACCTAGCACCACCGGTTCATGCTTAGCGATCTTCTCTACTACCTCTCGAAATGCCTTCTGCGCCGGCTTGGCGCCCCCCCGCCAATTATCCGGTCGTTCCGGCCACAAAAGATACGTGCATTTATGTTCGGAAAGTTCCGACGGCATATAAAACCCGTCACTTTTTGGCGTAGATTTTAGCCTCATTTTCTTACTGCCTTCCTAGTTTTTTTGGCTAATTTTTTCTGACGATCTTTTCGCGCCATATTCAATACCATCAGTTCACCAATCACGATACATACAACAGTAGAAATTATTAGTACATTATTTTCTTCCCACGTCAAAGCAAAATCGTCTGGATAAATCACTAACGTGAAGAATAATGAGATAAAGAGTAAGATTAGCGGCACTATACCCATCAACCAACGAAGTACCGGGCCAGCTTTTATCCAATAACCATTTTTAACTTGTGGTCCCTTTTTGTGCAATTTGATAAATGCCGCAAACATCGGAATGTAGGACAAAAGCAAACACACCAAGGACAGCGAGAAGAATGCCCAGAACATATTTGAGAATCCTTCTAGGAATTCTTCAGAAACTCCCATTTCCGGCAACCCATACGCCACAAAGATACCAGCAAGCACCAATACCAACGATACGATACCAGTCCAAATCCCTACCATGTAAGGCACACCATCTTTATTTCTCTTAGTCCAAGACTTCGGGAACATCCCGTCTTCTGCCGAATAGGCAATCACCGAATACACCCCAAAGTTCCACGACGACACATTCGAAATCAACGTTACGATAAATAGCCCACCGACCACTACCAAAATCGCCTGGATTACATTAGCGCCAATTCCGGCATTAGCCAGCAAAATCGCCCAGGCATCCAGAAGCCCAGTATCGGTTGAGATTTCCGAAAATTCCGTCCCTACACCTAGCGCAAACGAAGGCAAAATGTAGAAAATCGCGATCAAAATCCCACCAAAGATAATCGCTTGCGGAATTTGCTTTTTCGGTTTATCCATATCATCGTAAAACGTACCAACTACTTCGAACCCTAGCATATTAAAGATGATCAGCGACACAAAGCCAAGCCCTGTCCAGTCAAATCCTCCATCCGCGCCAAGTAGCGGAATGAAATCTTGCCACGATTCCACCGGGTTAGCTGTACCTTGGGTAAATAGGATGTAAAAACCTAACGCGCCAATCCCACCGAGAATCAAGATTTTAATGATGGCCCCAATATTTGCCACCCAGTCTGACTGCGAGATTCTTAGCATCCCTAGGATCGTAATCAGCGCTACGTAGACGGCCTGGATAATCAACACCATCCAAGCTTCCATCTCCACTCCCATCATCGTCATCAAAAGACTGGTGATAAGGTTAGCAAGTGACGCAATCCAGAGCGGATAGTTCACCCAGTAAAACCACGCTACTCGCGAGGCCCACTTCTTGCCAAAAGCTTTCTTAATCCAGGTGTACATCCCGCCCTCACTCGGATACTGCGTGCCAAGCTCTGCGCTAATCAAAGCATACGGCACAAAGAAACCAATCAGCATAATTGCCCACCATAAATACTGCGAATGGCCAATCGACGCTGTCGGTGCTACCGCATCCGCGACCAAAATTATACAGACTGTCGCAAAAACTGCCGAAATCAGCCTGAATTTATATTTTTTCTTTGGCATTTTATTTAGCCTCCTTCTGTTGTTTTATATAATCGAGTGTAGCTTGAGCTACTCCGCCAAAATACAATACCAACCCCCTCTGCGCGGTCAAGCGATTTTCTGCCTCATCCCACGCCGCCGAATTTGCTCCGTCCAGCACCGCATCCGTCACTTCTTCATTTCGGTTTGCCGGCAAACAATGCATAAACTTGCAATTCGGATTTTCCGTTGCCGCCATCATCTCTTCATTCACTTGATACTTCGGATAAAAATCTTTCATATAAACTTCTTTCGGCGTCTCTTTGTCATACAAACCATACCACACATCCGTATAAATAAAATCCGCACCCCTCAAACATTCCGGATCTTCTGACCAATCACAAGACCCACCATATTTCTCTGCATTAGCCCGACCCTTTTCCAGCCACTCATCACCAATCTTATGGTTCGCCGGTCCATAATGCACAAAATTGAATCCTAACTTAGTAGTAATTTCACACAAAGTATTACAAACTTGCGTTGCATCTCCCACAAACACAAATTTTATATCTTTAGCTTCTTTTCCTTCCGGCCAATGGTCAAACACCGTAATCATATCACCTACCCCCTGCGTCGGATGTACTCGGTCGCTCATTCCATTGATTACCGGAATATCCGCATACCTCGCCAAAGCTTCCACTGACTCATGTCGATCTACTCGCGCCATCGCCATATCACACATCCGCCCAAACACTCGCGCCGTATCCTCAATCGTCTCGTGTGCACCTAGCTGAATCGCCCCCGGCGCCAAATTCAAAGCGTGCCCACCCAGTTGCGCCATCGCTACCTCAAACGACACCCGCGTCCTCGTCGACTTCTGCTCAAACAACATCGCCAAAGTTTTATGAAATAGCGCATTCAAATACCCCCCACCTTTAATATATTCTCGCACTGTCCGCGACAGCCGAATTATATCCATAATCTCTGCTTGATCAAAATCTGACGTATCTAGAAAATCTTTATGTGTTGGTTTTTGATTTTTCAATGTATACCCATCCATGCTATATATTATATATCAAATTTTTCTAAGCACAAGTGGTATAATAAAAATATGAAGAAACGTATAGTCCTAGCACTAGGCGGTAACGCTCTCCAAAAAAACGGTGAAGCTACAGCCGAAGCTCAAAAAAAGATCGCCACCAGTGTTGGCGAAGTCATCGCTGAATTATCAAACAAATATGAAATCATCATCGCCCACGGTAACGGTCCTCAAGTCGGCAATATCCTGATTCACGAAGAACAAGCCTCTACCGACCAAGCTCCCGCCATGCCTTTGGAAACCGCCGTAGCTATGAGCCAAGGCCAAATCGGTTACTGGCTCACCCAGGCCATCAACAACGCTTTTGCCGCCCATGGCAAAACCAAAAAAATCGCCACCGTAATTTCCCAAGTCGTAGTTAGCCCCAGTGATCCAGCTTTCAAAAATCCCACCAAACCCATCGGCCAATTCTATTCCGAAAAAGAAGCCAAAAAGCTCGCCCGTGCTAATCACTGGACAGTCAAAGAAGACTCTGGCCGTGGTTGGCGTCGCGTCGTCGCCAGCCCCAAACCCATCGATATTGTCGAAAAAAAGACCATTATTGAATTAGTCAAAGATGGCGTCATCGTCATCGCTGCCGGTGGTGGCGGCATTCCCGTCGTCCGGACCAAAGTCTTACGCCACCTCAAAGGCATCGATGCCGTTATCGATAAAGATTACGCCGCCGAAAAACTCGCCGAACTCGTAAAAGCCGACATTTTCATCTCCGTCACCGCCGTCCCTAATGTTTTTGTCGATTACGGCACTCCCGACCAAACCGCTATTTATAAAATCCCCGCCGCCAACATCAAAAAACTAATTCAACTAGATTATTTTAAACCCGGCTCCATGCTTCCTAAAGTCGAAGCCGCCATCAAATTCGCTTCTCACAAATCCCACAAAACCGGCATCATCACCGACATCGACCACTTAAAAGACGCCCTCGCCGGCAAAGCTGGCACTATAATAACTTCCTAAGTTCTTCTTTGTAAGCTTCCACTCCCGGCTGGTCAAACGGATTCACGCCAAATAATTTTGCTGAAATCGCACAAGAAAGCTCAAAGAAATAAACCAACTCCCCAAATCCCATCTCATCATAAGACGGCACTCCAATATTCAAAACCGGAATCCCACCTTCCGTATGCGCCACTCGCACCGCCTGCACAACTTTAGCATTCGTCTCATCTGTCGGGTAGTCAATAATCGTCTCCCACAAATTCCGCCGCCCCTCCTGCATAAACTGCCCCAAAGAATGTAAGTCCGTCGAATAAATCACACTGGCCGGCCACACCCCCTGTTTCTCTTTCCCTTCGCTTTCGCCAAAAAGCTGCTTCAGCCACTCATTAAAATATGCTGTCGCCGGCTCAAAACTCGCAAACACTTCTGTGTCGTAACCCTTCTCACCTAACCCAAATCGCATCCAAGCGTACTTAGCCGCTGGCTCTAGCACTGAATCCACCGCCTCGCTCGCCCCCTCTAGAAGCTTATCCACATTCACACCAGCTACCGCCATCGGCAAAAGTCCTACCGCCGTCAATACCGAATACCGCCCACCTATATTATCCGGCACCACAAACCGAGTATAGCCCGCTGCTACCGCCTCGTCATGCAAAGCTCCTTGCTTGCGATCTGTCGTCGCATAAATCCGCGTCGCCGCCTCTTCCTCACCGTATTTTTCAATCAACTTTTTCTTAAACTCACCAAATGCAATCGCTGGTTCCAAAGTCGTTCCCGATTTTGAAATCACATTCACCGAAAAATCATGGTCCCCCACTTTTCCTAATGCCCTGTCTAGCTCTCGCCGACTCAAAGAATTTCCCGCATAAATAATCTTCGTTTCTGATTTTGGTCTAAGGGCCTCAATTATTGCCCGGTGCCCCAAATACGATCCTCCGATCCCAATACATACCAAATATTCACTTTCTTCCTGAATTTTCTTCGCCGCTTCCTTGATCCGCACAAACTCCCCCATGTCAAATTTCCGCGGCAAACTCAGCCACCCGCCCATTTTATCGTGCGCGATTTCCTGCAAAATCTCCGCCGTCCTCGCTTCATCCATTTTTGGGTCACAATTTACTTCAATCATATTGCCTCCAATTACCCCCATTATACCACAGATATGGTATAATTACACTAAGCCCGGTTGGCGGAATTGGTAGACGCGCTAGCTTCAGGTGCTAGTGGTAGCAATACTGTAAGAGTTCAAGTCTCTTACCGGGCACCATTTTTATTTTGCAAAACTCACTAAAAACTTAGTCCTCTGGCGGTTGCCCTCACACGCAATCTGCCAGTTATTTTGCTCGCAAATCGCCTTCGCGATCGCCAGCCCCAGCCCCGACCCCTCTCTAGTTTTATCAGTCTGATAAAAACGGTCAAAAATCTTCGTCTGGTCTTTTTCCGCCACCGTCACGCCATCATTAATGATTTCGATCCTATCCTGCCCTAGCACCACCGATACTTTTTTCTCACCGTATTTAGTCGCATTGTCTAGCAAAATATCCACTACTTGCAAAATATCTTGTTTCGGTAAAAGATGCTCCGTCTCTCCCTTGCATCTCAAATCAATCTTCCCGCCAAATTTAGGCCTAAACATCTCCACTCTTTTCTCCAGCTCCACACCTAGATCCACTTTTTCCGCCTCACTCCCACTAGCCCCACCCGCATCCATTTTTGCGAGTTGCAGTAGATCCAGCACCAACTTATTCGCCCGCGTAATTTCAGTTTCCACATTATCTTTCCATTTTCGATTATCTTGCGACACTTCCATCGCTTCCATATTCGCCTGAATTACCGCCAGCGGCGTCTTCAGTTCATGCGAAGCATTAGCGATAAACAGCTTTTGTTTATCATAAGCATCCTTCACCGGCGCCACCATTTTTTCCGACAAATAATAAGAGGTAATAAACACAATTATCTCAATCGCCACCCCCACACTCACCAAAGTCACCGCCAGTCGCACGTCGCCTTCTTCACGATCATCCTTGATGTGATCCATCAAATCAAAACTCATCCCGCCCATATCCACCATCACCACTTCCGTCTTTGGCTCCGGTCTCAGCGCCGACGAAAAAAACATCACACTTCCACCCGCCAAAATCAGCACCACAGTCGTAGCCACCATCGTAATCATAATTATTTTATTGCGTAAATTATTAAACATATTCTAATCCGTCAATTTATATCCCAAACTCCGCACCGTAGTTATTTTTGCTCGGCTCTGAATTTTCTTTAACATTTTTCGGATCCTAGAAATATACGACTCCACATAATTATCCTCGCCTAGTCCCTCTTCTCCCCAAATCTTCGCCAGCAAATGCTCTTTACTCACCAATTTTTCCGGCGCGCTCATCAGCTCAACCATAATCTCGCCCTCTTTCGCCGTCAACTGCTCACCGTTCAAAGTCATCGTAGACTTGTCCAAAACCAAATTACTATACCTGAGTTCATCGTCCTTAATTTCGCTCGGCCGCCTGAGAATCGCTTTGATTCTCGCCACTAGCTCTGCCGTCTTAAACGGTTTTGCCAAATAATCATCCGCGCCTTTATCCAAATGCTGAATTTTCGACTCTACTTCCGAAAGCGCCGAAAGCATAATCACCGGCGTCTGCACTTTCTTCTCTCGCATCCGCTTCAGAATATCCGTTCCCGACAGTTTCGGCAACATAATGTCCAAAATCACGCAATCATAGATTTCTTTCAGCGCCATTTCCAAACCTTCTTCTCCATCGCGCGCCACGTCCGTCGTAATCCCCTGCTTTTCCAAATTATGTTTCACCGCGTCCGCCAAGAACTCTTCATCTTCTACATATAATACTCTCATTCAATTCTCCTGTTATGTTATAGTCCCATCATAACTGTTCAAACTAAAACCAAACTTAAAAATTCTTCAAGGTTTTTATTACCGCCTCACGATCTTTTTTGATTAGCCTCAAACGTGCTTCGATTTCTTTTTCACCAATTTCAATCGCCCGCTTTAATGCCGAATCTTTTCGCTTCGCACCAAAGAAATCCTGCCAAGCCCTAAACTCCGCCTCCGTCCGAATCATATTCGCCGTATAACGCGGATAAGAATCTAGCGATTTATCGCCCATCATTTTAGCTAGCCAATCCCAATCTTTTACTAACCACCGCCAAGTCAATTCTCGCGCCTTCGAATTTCTAAACAGCCGCACAAACAAGAAAATCTGATCTTGTAACTTAACTACCTTGTTTTCGCCCAGCAAACTCACCATTTTTTGCACATTTTTTTCGTCCCGCGACAAAGTCATCGCAATCATCAAATCTGCTTTAATCTCCGGATCCGCCTGCTTTTGATACGCCGCCAAATACTCCATCAAAACTTCCGGCTCCATATGTATCTTCGCATCTAGTATCGCATTCCGAATTTCCGGATCCAACTTAATATAATCCGCATCATACATTTCCGCCAACTTTTGCAAATTCTCAGCCGTCTCCGCATAAAAATCTAACCCTAGCAAAATCGCCCGAAGCCGCAAAACATTCTCATCATCACTTTCCCGCGTCGTTAGTCCAATCTCCGCAAGTTTCGGAGCCACCAGCTCTCCCACAAATTTCCTGAAACTAGCCTCTTCCGTCGACTCCGGCTCTATAAACGTTTTCAACTGCCCCACAATCACCGCCACGATTTCCCACACTGCCGCCGACGATTCATTTTTAAACTTCAAAACCAACGGCAACAAATCCGCGCTCTTCACTAAATCCGTTCGCGCTAAAAGCGACCGGTCGATCAACAGCCGCAATTTTTCTTCTAACCCCAGCGAATCAAAATCACTGAGCCGTCGCGCAAACTCCGCCTCGCTCAAATTTAGCACATAATGCCCACTCATATCCTCAGAAACTTCCGGCAGCGGCCAGCTAGATTCCGGCATCTCATTCGAATCCAGCAAAAATCGTTTCTGGGTGTATTTTTCAAATCCTTCCTCGCCCGTCACCACCGGATACCCCGGCCGGTCAATAAACGCATGCATCAATTCCCCCACACCAAACTCCGCATGCTTATCCAAACATTCCCACAAATCATCACCCACTGTGTTTTTATATTTGAACTTCTCAAAATACTCTTGGCAACCAGCACAGAATTTCTCCCAGCCCATCAACCGAATCAACATCAACATTAGCCTCGCCCCCTTCGAATACACAATCGCTCCATCAAACAGCGTCGCGATTTCCGCCGGATCATGCACTTCTTGATGCACTGATTGCACATCGCTATAAGCATCTCGCACCAAGGCCGAGAAGCAATCCCCCGTGAAAAATCCCTCAAAAATCTTAAATTCCGGATAAGCATTGTCCACTGCATAATACTCCATCACACTCGCAAACGATTCGTTTAGCCACAGATCATCCCACCACTTCATCGTCACGAGGTCGCCAAACCACTGGTGCGATAATTCGTGCGCCACCACTAGTGCTACCGACTTTTTTGCTTCTACCGTTGCTGTTTTTCCAGCCAACATCATCGACTCCCGGTAAGTCACCAACCCCCAGTTTTCCATCGCCCCCGCCGCGAAGTCCGGCAATGCTACTTGCACTAACTTTGGCAGCGGATACGACACTCCAAAATTATCATCATAAAACTCCAAACTTTTTGCCGCCACATCATTCGCGAAATCTACACTGTCCACGTCCTGCGCCAAAGAACAATACGTCGTAATTTCCGTTCCGTGCGCATTTTTCACCGTCTTGCCGTGAAACTTACCCACCACCCACGCTAGCAAATACGTGCTCATCCGCGGTGTCGGTTCATCCATCGGTACATTTGTCAAAATCAAATCGTCTTTATCCGGCGTTTCAATTGAAACCTCAAATACCGCTTTCGCCGCCGGCTCATCAATACAAGGAAAAGCCTCCCTTGCATAATGGCTCTCAAACTGCGTCGCCACAATCGCCTCAGTCTTACCCTCATATTCATAAGTAGACAAATACGCCCCCTGCATATTTTCGTTTAGCCGTCCTTCGTATTCAACTTCTATCGTGTTCTCGCCAATCCCCGTTTCAATCTCTAGCAAATCATTCTCGTATTTATATTTCGTCTTTTCGCCGTTCACCGCAACGCTCAAAATGTCCAACTTCACGCTATGCAATTTTATTATTTCGTCTTTACTCTCCCCCTCAATAATCACTTTACCCCGATTTATTTTTTTGTGTTTATCTATATATATATCTAATATGTATTTCTCCGGCACAAAATAATTTAATAATCTCTCCACACTTCCTCCTTTTTATGTTAATGTAATTTCGCAGCTGTCGGCAATTTTGCCTCAGCGAGAATCGGCTCCAACTCTTTTTCTTCCAAAGTTTCCTGCTTCAAAAGCTCCTCCGCTAGCTTATCCAAAACTGGCTTGTTTGCTCGGAGCACCGCTTCCGCTCGCACCGCCGCTTCGTCTGACAATTTCTTAATCTCCGCATCAATCAACTCTGCCGTCTTTTCCGAATACGGCTTGCCGGTCGTAATTGTATAATAACCAGTCGCCTCAGACGGGAAAACTAGATTTCTCAAACCTTCGCTCATCCCTTCTTCCACCACCATCGATTTCGCCAGCTCCGCTACATTTGACAAATCCGAAGAAGCCCCCGTCGTCACCGCATCTTTGCCAAAAATCAATTTTTCCGCTACGCGTCCGCCCATCGCTCGCGCCAAAATATCTTTTAATTCATAAATATTTTTATAGCTCCGATCCTCCGGCGGCAAGAACCACGTCACCCCACCCGTCTGACCACGCGGAATAATCGTCACTTTGTGCACCGGGTCACTATCCGGCAAAACGTGCCCCACTACCGCATGCCCCGCCTCGTGGTAAGCCGTAATCTTTTTTTCTTTGTCGTTCATCATCTTGTTCTTGCGTTCCGGCCCAATCGCCACCCGTTCAAAAGCTTCAGTCAGATCCGCATTTGAAATCGCCTTATGACCCTCACGCGCCGCCGTAATCGCCGCTTCATTGGCAATATTCGCAAGATCCGCACCAGACGACCCCGCCGTCTTTTTGGCTAATGCCTCGAGATCCACATTCGCTTCTACCGGTTTGCCTTTGAAATGTACTTTCAAAATTTCCAGACGGTCTTTCCGTTCCGGCAAAGTCACATTCACGTGCCGGTCAAACCGCCCCGGACGCAGCAGCGCCTTGTCCAGCATATCCACGCGGTTAGTCGCCGCCATCACGATCACCCCCGAATCATTATCAAATCCATCCATCTCCACCAAAATCTGGTTCAAAGTCTGCTCGTCCTCACGCCCCGCTCCACCCCGTGCATCACGTTTATGCGCTACCGCATCAATCTCATCAATAAAGATAATCGACGGTGCATTTTTCTTAGCCTTTGAGAACAAATCTCGCACCCTCGACGCCCCTACCCCCACAAACATTTCCGCGAATTCCGACCCCGAAATCGAGAAAAACGGCACATTGGCTTCTCCCGCCACGGCTCGCGCCATCAAAGTCTTACCCGTCCCCGGCTCACCCGCGAGTAGCACCCCTCGCGGAATCTTTGCCCCCAACTTTTCATATTTCTTCGGCGCTTTCAGGAAATCTACAATCTCCGTCAAATCTTGTTTCGCCGCCTCGTTACCAGCCACATCTTTAAACGACACTTTCTTCTTGTCCGGCCCATATAACCGCGCTCGCGATTTGCCAAACCCCATAGATTGGCTATTAGCCGAATTCGCCTGCCGCATCATCCAGCTAAAGAAAATAATAATAAACAAAATCGGCAGTAACGTCAACGACACGTCTAGCACAATTCCCCACGTATTCACATTTTCTTTGTATTCGATCGTCGGATACTTGCCTTCACAATCCGTCAAGTCCGAACCCTCTAGCCCTTCGCAATGATTCACTAATCCCTGATCATATAAAGTCCCCGAGCCATCTTTACGCGAGGTCTCAGTCGCCTTGTCCTGCCCTTTCAAAGTAATATCTAATGTATCCCCAGTCACGGTAATTTTTGCGATATTACCATCCGGATCATTTGCTCGCTGAATCACTTCCGAAATCGGCACCTCAGTCTTTTGCACCTCATTTCGATTAAAATTCACGATTAGCAGTGCGCCAAAACAAATCACCAAAAAAGTAAACAACAAACTCCGCACCGTATTTGATTTATTATTGTTTTGTCCTTGACCAGTTCTCACTGGCTTTTTTTGCATACTTTCTGCCAATTTTCCTCCTTAGTTTGGTCGGGGCTAGGAGATTTGAACTCCTGACCTCACGCACCCCATGCGTGCGCGCTACCGGGCTGCGCCAAGCCCCGAAAAATAATGGTCAGGGTGATCGGACTTGAACCGTTTACGAGCGAAGCGAAGTTCCGGTTCCCAGCTCGATGCGCCCAATTTGAGCCACTAACGTGGTCAGGGTGATCGGACTTGAACCGACGACCTCAGCGTCCCGAACGCTGCGCGCTACCAACTGCGCCACACCCTGAAAATGTGGTCTGGGTGACTGGACTTGAACCAGCGACCTCGACTTCCCAAAAGTCGCGCGCTACCAACTGCGCCACACCCAGATACCTCTATTATACCACAAAACCCTCGTTTACGAAAAAAGTAGCCTTGGGCCCTCCGCTATCCAGCAGTGGGTCAGGCTACCCATGGATATTGTTGATACACTGAAGTAACTTTAATATCCTCTACCAAAATTCTACCTTAAATCACCGGAAAAGTCAAGCACACCCCAAAACTTCAACCCCCCACCACAAAACATCTAAACACGAACATGTTATAATCATAGTGAGCTACTGGCGGCATACTCGATTTGACTCCAAGCTAGGCATCGAGTCTAACCGACCGGTAGAAAAGGGGCATTGGGACGGGTACACTCTTGTAATTTAGGCATAAGTCTATTTTGAGGAGTCCAAACGCCTGAGTGGTCGATATCAGGTATCTAGCTACCCTGAAAGCACAGTCTATGATTGTTCTTCGCCCGCGGAGGCAACGTCAATGGTACTACCTTCAACGGTGGCGCTAGCGGCGGCTACTGGTGGTCTAGCTCGGTCAACTCCACGACTAACGCGTACAACGCCAACTTCAATGGTAGCAATATTAACTCCGCCAACAACAACAATCGCAACAACGGTAGGTCCGTCCGCTGTATAGTCCGCTAGCCCTTAAGGCCAGCGGCCGGCAGCTTCGGTCTCGCTCTAGCGTCGCTGTTTCTGCTTTTCCCCAGCGAATGCCCCTCTCATCTAAAATTCTTTGCCGCTCATCTCCAATATCAATTCCCGAATAGGACGATGTAGCGGCTTTTTTACTTCCAAATATATTTCAAAATCCCAGCCCAACTCCAGAAACACCTTCCGCACAAAATTGTCCGCATCCATATGTCTGATGTGTCCAAAATACGAAATCACCGTTTCCATCCTTCCTTTTCCATTGTCAAAATCATACACTGCCTTCCGAAATTTCGCCTGCAATCTATCCGAAGGATACAAACAATGTGGATAAATCCGAGCGCCTAAAAACGACATCCCTTTATACACGCTTTGACAATAACGTTTTTTGGGGTGCAAGACCAATCCCATTTCTTTCAAAAATTTCTCAATCAACTTAATATCCCGTTTTAATTTTGGATAATCCTCCTCTGCCACCATGATATAGAAATCGTCCACATACCTCCCATAATATTTATACCCCAAAACCTCCGTAACAAACTTATCCAACGCGTCTAAGTAAGCATTCGAGGATAACTGCGAAGTTAAATTTCCAATCACAATCCCTTGTCCTTCGGGTTGGCAATAAAGACTTTTTCTTGGCGGCAACAAATCCGGATCCCAATTCGACAAATTACCTTTCTTTCGCGCCTTCACCACCGGATCATCCATGATCACTTTCTCCCACAAAAACTTACAAGTCGCAAACAATTTTTCTGCCGCTGCTCTTCCTCTATATGGTGCAAACTGTTTTTCCAACCCCTTCATTAGTGCCTCATATAATTCTTCTCTCGGTAACCCCATGAAATATCCAGAAATATCCAATTTGACTACTATTGCTTTTTTTATTCCGTCTTCCGTCACTTCTAACATATGCCACTGAGCTTTCCTTATTGCATACAATGTTCCTTTTCCTGGCCGACAAGAAGTCGACGTATCAATAAACTGTTCATCCCACCAACCAGCCGTCATATTATATAAAAAATGGTGCGTAGATCTATCCCGAAATGGTGCCGCAAAAATTTCTCGTACCATCGGCTCAAACACCACAAATGCTATAGACGATCCTGGTTCATAAGTTCTTTCTTCAATAGTTTTCGCTAAATTCTCAATATTTTCCGCCCAGTTCAAATCAAACTCATGTTCATCGTGCGTGCCTCTTTTTCCTTTCCGTGCTTCACCAAACGCCCTAGTCATTTCATCTACCAGCCAATTATGAAACCCTTTCGCGTCAATCTCGTCAAAAATCCACGGCAAATTAGGTGGTTGCTTTGGTTTCTTCATTTCCTTGTTCCTCCTTTTCCTTCATAACTTTTACTAAATTCTTATCTGCTAACTTTTTTAGTTGCGTTACCATATCAAAAGCTCTTACACAAACTTCCAATGACCACAACCCCGCAATCTCAATTATCTGTATCTCATATTTTAAACGATAAAGCTTCTTTCGGATGTTCTTCCAATCCTCAATCCTCTCATCTATATTTTTCTTTGACAATTCCGTCGAATGTAAATAATCCGCCATCGTCTCATCCATCAGCGTAATCATCCTTGCGCCATTCGTCTGACTAGACAATTTATCTAATTTGCTCGAGCAAATTCTGTGAAATCTTTTGATCATTTCTGACAAATCCCGGTAAAATAATGGATCGGAATGCTCTACTAACACCGTCCGATTCAACATCAATCTTCGTCTTGCTTCCTTTTCCCTCAACTGTTTCATCCGGTCTCGCGTAAACGGTTTTTTCAACATAAAAACTAATCTGCCATGGATCACATGCTCACCACCATACATATTCACTTTCTTCAATCGCTCACGCACCGTATCCGTTCCTCTCGTCCTAATCCGACCTATTTTATACTGTTCGTAAAAACTATCATAGTCATCTTCAAATCTTACATTTTTCACCTTCAAAACTTGGCAAACATAATAGTAGTAAATCAACGCCGAACTGTCTGCAATTTCAAACCAATCTCCCTTTCCGGCACATTTCTGCATAATAATTTCTTCCGTGTTTTCCTCCTCCACTCCAATCAAATCCCGTTTCAAGGCACGATACGTCTTGCGATCAAACTCCTGTTCCTCAAGCTCTCTTGCTTTTTCGAGTGTTCTATTGTCTACTTCTGTCATTTTTTTAGCTTATTTCATTTCAATCATTATTTTTTCTCGGCTCCAGTTCATCGTTTCAGGGGCATTGGCTGGGGAAAAGCAGAAACAGCGACGCTAGAGCGAGACCGAAGCTGCCGGCCGCTGGCCTTAAGGGCTAGCGGACTATACAGCGGACGGACATACCGAGGCTGCGATTGTAGTTGAGGGCGGAGTAAATACTGCTACCAGTGAAGTAGGCGTAGTACGCGTTAGTCGTGGAGTAGACCGAGCTAGACCACCAGGAGCCGCCGCTAGCGCCACCGCTGAAGGTAGTACCACTGACGAAGCCTCCGCGGGCGAAGAACAACGGTGCCTGACGAATATTTAGGAAGCCATCCGTGGCAAAACTCGTAGCGGTAAGGCTACTAGTAATACCAGCAGCTCGCCACAATTCGCCAAATTCACGAGTGGTAGCCGTATCAGTTGCAGCTCGTCCCTTTGGTAATCTCCAGCCCTTTGGGCAGATGGAATTATCCGCTGTTTTGTAACGATCACTGGTAGAGGAATAAATACTGCTTGAAGCACTACTAGCAATCGCTGCCGTCCAGTTATAATAATTGCCTACACGATAGTGCGCACATTCCTCTTTAGTATGACCGCCAGTAGTAGTACATTCGCTCAGGGAACCATAAATAGTGTCCAAAGTGGACGTATCAGACGAACCAGACGTATAGACATAATGATCATCGCCTTCAGCCATATAAGGTTTATTATTATCATTTGTCCAACCAGACAGCGAATTAGATGGACTACCACTAGTAAAGTTGGTAATAGTGGCCGGAGTGCCAGTGAGCGTATTGTTGGTAGCGCTACCAGACGGCGTAATGTTAGTAGGGTTCGGCGACCAAGTGATTACACCATTACTCGTAGAATAATCTGTCACATAAATACCCGAGCCAGAAGTAGTAATATCAGTGTTTTCCGATGTCAGCGCTGCTACGCCCGTCCCACCAATGTTTAAATCCAAATTCTGTGTCATCCAGATATTACCATCCGCCAACTTCGCCACACAATAAGGTTTTTCATCTCGTTTGTCTTTCAAAACATATTGTATATTTTGCGCCATATTGCTAAGAACCGTGGCTTTATTAGAGCTAGTAATATCTTGCATATAAGTGATACCGACGTTTGGAATAGCTGTGGTACAGGCCGCCACATCAGGCCCTGCCTGCTTCCAAATCGCATACAGAGAAATATTATTGCTACTAGAAGTCTGGTTTAGGTTATAAGTATCGCCCGCCGCATAAGTCGTGCCAGTACAAGCATCGCTACTCGTAGTCACGCTACACCAACCTTCAAAAGTATACCCATCTCGACTCGGCTCCGTGCTAGACAGAGTAATTCCCTCCGTCGCCGACGTGCCGTCCGTTATATCGCTCGGCATCCCCGTCGCCTCGCCACTATTGTCTACATAATACAGTTTATACGGCGTTGCATTCGCCACTACCTCAAACACAAAGGTGTTAGAATAAGCTTCCATCGCCGTAGTTATGTCCGCCCTCGCTCCGATTGACACCGTATAAGTCCTACCCTGATTATCACTCGTCGTGTCCATCGGATCTCCATTTGCGGTCGGCGAAGCGAAATAATAATTATCTGTCGTGTTATCTACCGAATTGTGTTTGCTCGGTTTATATCCCCAATAACCATTACAATCCGCTGTATCAAAATCACTCGCGTTGATCCCGCTCGGACAATCATTGCTCGTCCCCAAAGTCTGAAATCCTACCGTCCCACCACTTGTATTCAAGCTAGTTGGATTCGAAGCACCCGTGGCCCTTGCACTCAAAGCATAACCTGCTGCATGCGTGGTAGTCACCGTGATATTCACGTTCCCACTATCCGCAAACTTCCCACCTGCCGTAGGCGGCAAATTGATCGTAGGGTTGCCCGAAATCCCCACGCTCAATGTAGACGGTATAGCATAAGTATCTGAAGCGCCTAAAAAGACCGGCAATGCCAAAACCGCCAAAGCCGAAACCAAAGTCAGAATAAGACCAGTGAAAGTGCTAGTAGCTTGCTTGTTGGTTGTTGTTTTGTGGTCCATTAAAGTAGTCTGAACGCTGTCTCCTACGCTCCGACTAGACCTCCTACTAGCACTTTCACTAAACTTATGCTGAACTGCTTTGATTTGAGACATATGACCTCCATTAATGTTTATGTCCCTAGCTAGCACAAAAACGGCACCGCAAGGGTGCATCATCTCAACCATTTCACCAAAGCAGGCTAATCAGTCTCGACTCCTCACGGTGCCATTATTACTGATCAGCAAGCTTCGATGAAACGAAAAACTGCTTTGATAAATAATTGAAATGATGCATTACCATTATACCATACTTTTGGCCGCGTCAACCACTTTTTATTCAAAAACCGGCAAATCATCTGGAAAAGGATCAAAATCCTCACGCTCAAAATCATCAAAATCCGTAAACCCATCCCCGTCTCTGTCACGAAACCCCGCCGACCCCACTCCATCAGACGAACCATACGGATCATACCCCAGTTCCGTCAAAAATCGCGACGGCATATTGTAACTCCGGTCCCCAAACGAAAACCGGCTCGCCGCATAGGTCAAAAACAACCGCCGCATCGCCCGCGTCATCCCCACATACGCCAAACGCCGCTCTTCCTCCAAATCCGCCGGATCTTCCGAACACCTAGAGCTCGGAAACAGCCCCTCTTCCATCCCCACGATAAACACCACCGGAAACTCCAGACCTTTCGCCGCGTGCAAAGTCATCAAAGTCACCGCGTCTTTACCGGCGCTCTCGTCCGCCGACGACATCAGCGTCGCGTCCGCCAAAAACTCCTCGTTCGTCTCATACTCTGCCGCATTGCTCGCCAGCACCTCCAAGTTGCGCATCCGCTCTTCCGCCGCCGGCGTCCCATCATCCGTCAAAGTCTTAAAATCAAAATACTCCACAATCCGTTTTACCGTCTCGCCCGGATTTTCCTCATCTGGAGTTTTTTGCAGAAAATTCACCAGCCTCGCCAAAGCATTTTTTGCCTTCGCCGTCGTCAAAACTTCCGTGAGATCCGCATTAAACAGCGGTTCCGCACCCTCTAGCGCATCCATCGCCGCGAGCAACTTATTCAAAGACACCTCGCCAATCCCCGACAGCACATTCCCCACCACTCTAGATAGCGAAACTTTATCCCGCTGATTTTGTAAAACTTTCAAAATCGCCAGCACATCCTTCACTTCTTTCCGATCATAAAATCTCACCCCACCCACAATTTTATACGGAATGTGCATCCCGATAAACGCTTTCTCAAAATTATATGACTGCGCATTCGTCCGATACAACACCGCAAAATCACTAAAGTCCGGGTGCTCCTTTTGCAAATTCAAAATCTTTAACGCCACATAATTCGCTTCCTCCGCCTCGTCCCTCAGGCTCTCAATCTCCACCGGCTCGCCCTGCCCAGCCTCTGTAAACAAAATCTTCTCAGTCCGCGTCTTATTTTGGTTGATGATCTTCTGCGAAGCAGTCAAAATATTGCCAGTTGAACGATAATTTTGTTCCAGTTTTATCACTTTTGCCCCCGGAAAGTCCCGCTCAAAATTCAAAATATTCGTAAAATCCGCCCCTCGCCAACTGTAAATAGACTGCCAATCATCCCCCACCACGCAAATATTCCGTTTCTCCCCCACCAGCAACTTCACTATATTATATTGCACCTGGTTCGTGTCCTGATACTCGTCAATCAAAATATGCTGAAATCTCTGTTGCCATTTTTTTCGCACTTCCGAATGTTTCTGGAATAGTTCCAACTCTTTCAAAAGTAAGTCATCAAAATCCAGCGCCCCCGCCTTGGCCTTTTCCTTTTCATATTCCGCAAAAATCTTTGCGATTTTTTGCTGATTTGGGTAGTAAGCACTCGCCGCATAATCATCCGGCCCCTTGCCCTGATTTTTCTCACCCGAAATAATTGCCTGGATTGATTTTGGTTTCAAATTTTTATTATCAGACATCCTGAGATTTTTGATAATCCGCCGAATCAAAGAAATCTGATCATCCGTATCATAAATCACAAAATTCCGATCCAACCCCGCCGCATCCGCCTCCTGCCTAAGTATCCTCACCGCAATCCCATGAAACGTCCCCATGAAAGGCATAAAGGACCGAGGCGGCTCTTCATTTACTTCAGAATATAAAATCTTAAATAAACGATTCCGCATTTCTCTCGCGGCCTTATTAGTAAACGTCACAGCCAAAATATGTGCTGGCTGCACTCCGTGAGCAATCAAATTCGCAATCCTATGCGTCAAAGTCTTGGTTTTGCCACTTCCCGCCCCCGCAAGTATCAGCAGCGGCCCCTCCAAACATTCCACCGCCTCAGCTTGCGCCGGATTTAATCCCTCCAAAATTTTATCCATAGAAATATTATAACACTAGATACCTGTGAGCGGCACAATATCTGCCCCCAAATGCCTCAACCTCGCCGCAAAATCCTGATATCCCCGGTTGATCGGATAGACATTACGCAAAATCGATTTCCCCGGCGCCGCCAACATCCCGATCAGCACTACCACTGCCGGCCGAAGCGCCTGCGGCGCCACGAGTTCCGCCGGTCGCCAATTTGTCGGCCCTTCAATATACACCCGGTGCGCGTCTAGCAGCTCCACCTTCACATTCAAATTCGCCAGTTCCGTCGAATATACCGCCCGATTTTCAAACACCCAGTCATGAATCAACGTTCGCCCCTTACTAACAGCTGCAATTACCGAGAAAAACGGCAAATTATCAATATTTAGTCCCGGGAATGGCATCGGGTGGATTTTGTCCACCGGCGCCACCAAATCAGATTTTTTAATCGTCAAATCCACTAGCCGCGTCCGCCCGTTCGCCGACGCATATTCCGGCGAAAGCTCAAACTTCGCATTCATGCTCTTCAAAACTTCGAGCTCAATCTCCAAAAACTCAATCGGCGCCCGGAGCAACGTGATTTCCGAATGCGTCACCAGCGCCGCCGCGATGAAACTCATCGCCTCAATCGGGTCTTCCGAAATATTATAGTCCACATCCAAATTAAACCGCGGCCTCCCCCGCACCCTCAAAGTGGTCGTCCCAATCCCCGCAATCTTCACTCCCATTTTTTCCAAAAAGAAACAAACGTCCTGTACCATATAGTTCGGCGAAGCTCCCACGATCGTTGTCTCCCCCGGCGTCATCGCCGCCGCCATCAACACATTCTCCGTCACCGTATCACCCCGCTCCGTCAGCACAATATAACGCTCCCCCTCTTTTAGCACCTTTTGATTCACTTCCACTTCATAAAAACCCGGATTTTTCTCCGCATCCACTTTCAAACCAAAACTTTCTAGCGCCTTGAGATGCGGCTCCACCGTCCGCGTCCCTAGCGAACATCCCCCCGCATAGGGAATCTGGAATTTCTTGTATCGATGCAACAAAGGCCCCAAGAACATAATAATCGACCGCGTCCGCCGCGCTGCTTCTACGTCCATCTCGTCTAATCTCAATTCGCGTGGTGATATAATTTCTAAGTCACGATGGCGATTTGTCCAACGGCATTTCACCCCGATCGACTCCAAAACTTCAATAATCCGAAAAACTTCCTCAATCCGCGCAATTTTATGTAACACGGTCTTACCGGTATTCAAAAGCGATGCACAAAGCAGCGCCACCGCCGCATTTTTTGACGTGTTGACAGTAATCTCACCAGACAATTCCTTCCCGCCCCTAATCCGAAAACTCTCTGTAGCTGAGTCATTTATCGAGAGAATTTGCTTCCCCAGCGCCTCAGATAGTTTTTTCACCATAGTTAGTGAAATATTTTGTCCACCTTTTTCAATCCGGTGGATTGCCGACTGGCTAGATCCGACCGCATTTGCCAGCTCTTCTTGCGTCCACCCCTTTTCTAGCCGCATATGCTCGACCGTCTCGCCAATCACTTGTTGATAAGTTTTTGCCTTTGCCATAACTAAATTATATCACAAGATGCATAAAAAATCTATGCTATAATTGTCGTATGAAAACAATCAAAGACTTAGACATTAAAGATAAAAATATTCTGGTTCGCGTAGACTACAACGTCCCGATCAAAAACGGCAAAATCACCGATGACCTCCGTATCCGCGCCAGTTTGCCTACTTTAAAATATCTTCGTCAAAACGGCGCCGACAAAATCATCCTCATTTCTCATCTTGGCCGCCCCGAAGGTAGAAATCCAGAACTTTCCTTAAAACCTATTGCCGATCACCTAAACAAACTCATCGGCAACGTCACTTTCATAGACGAAGTTTCCGGCCCCAAAGTCAAATCCGCCACTGCCAACTTAAAACCAGGCCAAATCCTCCTCCTCGAAAATCTCCGTTTCTTCCCCGGCGAAAAAGCCAATTCGCCCGAGTTTATTCAAGACATCGTCGCTTCCACTGGTGCTGACGCCTACGTCCAAGACGGTTTTGCCGTCGTCCATCGCGCCCACGCTTCTACCGACGCCATCAAAGATTTTCTGCCCGTCTATGCTGGTTTTCTCATCGCTAGCGAAGTCCAAAATCTCGAAAATGCTACCAAAAACATCGCCAACTTCCAAAATTCCCTCCTCATCATCGGCGGCGCCAAAGTCGAAGACAAACAACCTTTAATCGACCAACTCGCCCCCAATTTCACCCACGTTTTTGTTGGTGGCAAAATCGCCGCCGATGGCTATGTGCCAGATGATCTCAAAATCGCCGTCGCCACCGATTTTGACGAAGACAGCGAAGGCCGCAAACTCGACATCGGCCCCCTTTCTACCGGACTTCTCGCCAACCGTATCGTCGACGCCGACCTTATCATCTGGAACGGCCTTTTAGGTTACGCCGAAGACCCCGCCTACGCCACTGCCTCCACCATCGCCGCCGAACTCATCGGCGAAAAACCGTCCGCCACCACCATCATTTGCGGCGGCGACACCACCGGCTTTGTCGAAAACCTCATGCGCGACCACCAAAACCTGCAATATTCTCTCGTCTCCACCGGCGGCGGCGCCGCTCTCGAATTCCTCCTCGGGAAAAAATTACCAGGAATTGAAGCTATACTCGCCTAACTTTAATAGTATCAGTCCCTACTTTATTCTTATCCCCAGACACAATCACCGCCAAAAGATCCTTCGCCCCTTCTTTCGTATGCAAATACCCTGACTCTTTTAATTCTTTTGCCAAATCATAACCAAAATCCTCACCATACGGCCGCACAAACGCCGAGTTTGCATATATCAACGCCAGTTGATTCGCCACATTCCGATTTGGCGTCACCGATACAATCGGCAAATTTGGCCTCTGCGCCGCCATCGCTCGTGCCGTCGCGCCTGTCGCCGTCTGGCATACAATAATATCCGCCTCGATTTCTTCCGCCAATCTCGCCGCCGCGCTCGAAATCGCATCATACACCGCCGAATCCCCCTCAGGTGATCGCGACAAAGGCGCCAACCTTGAATGGTTTTGCGTATACAAAATCACCTTTTTCATCGCTTTCACTGTTTCTAGCGGGTATTTACCATTTGCCGTCTCATCCGACAGCATCACCACATCCGCCCCCTGCACCACCGCCGTCGCTACGTCCGAAACTTCCGCCCGCGTCGGCTCCGGCTCTTCCACCATCGACGACAACATCTGTGTCGCCACAATGCACAACTTCGCATGCGCCCGACACAGCGCAATCAATTTCCGCTGCACGATTGGCACTACTTCCGCCCCCGCTTCTACTGCCATATCGCCCCGCGCCACCATAATCCCGTCCGCCGCTTTCACAATTTCCTCCAAATTCCGCTCGTTTTCAATCGCCTTTTTCGTCTCAATCTTTGCAATCACCTTCGCCGTTGAACCGTGCGACAATAGCAGCTGCTTCAATTTTTCAATATCCTTCGCACTCTGCACAAACGAAAGCGACACATAGTCATAATCACACCCCGCCCCATATTCAATATCCGCTAAATCTTTTGGCGTCAAAATATCTCCACCAAAATCCGTGTCCGGCAAATTCAATCCCTTCTTGGACATGATAAAACCAGCATTCAAAACTTTCACCTTCACCGCCGTCTCCGACACAATTTCCACTACTTCTGATTTAATTTTCCCGTCAAACATCGATAGCGGCTCCCCCACCTTCACCTTTTCCGCCAAATTATATTGCACCGGTACCGTCAGCCCCCCATTATGTTCAAATTCTTTCGCCTCCAAAACCACCTCATCCCCCACCGAAAGATCCAGATGATTGTCTTTCAACATTCCCAAACGAATTTTTGGCCCCTGCAAATCCTGCAAAATCGTCACGCTCCGGCCTTTTTTCTCTGCCGCCGCCCGAATCCACTTTATCTGCTGGTCACGCTCTTCGTTTGACCCATGCGAGCAATTCAACCTACAACCATTCACCCCTGCCATGATTACTTCTTCCACTTTCTCTGCCGTATTCGTCGCCGGCCCAATCGTTGCTAAAATTTTTGTTCTTTTAAATAGTTTGCTCATATATAATATATTACCATAAGTTGCATTTTTATGATAATATAAGCTTATGGTTAGATCAAAAAACCGCTCTAATTTTGGCCTGCAAAAACCTCGCACGCCGGTCTCGGCTTATCGCTATGCTGTTACTTCCAAAAACACCATTACGATCGTCATTGTCATCGCCGCAATTCTCGTTTTTATTGCGGTCATCTGCTCAGTTTTGTTAAACCCCGAACGTCAAGTCAAACTCAAATTTGAGGCCCTCGCCACCAATTATTACGAAAACATTTTTTACACCAACTTGATAAACTCCAAAAACTTTTCAGGAAGTCCCCAAAAATCTCTCGAAAAATACACCGAAACCGGTCTCTCCCCCATGACTTTACGCCAACTCATCCTTCATGATGCCGACGCCACCAAAGACACCGCCGATTATCTCCTCAAATATTGCGATGAAAACGAAACTCGCGTTACTTTCTATCCCGAACCATCCTATTCCAAAACCGCCTACCACGCCGAATACACCTATTCTTGCAATTTCTAAAAAATTTGTTATAATTACAGTACCGTGGCCTCTTAGTATAACGGTTAGTACATCGGGTTTTCATCCCGACAACGCGGGTTCGACTCCCGCAGAGGTCACCATTTTTTGTTGTATCAACTTCAAAAATTCATTCTCATCAATAACCGCGATCCCTAACTTCGCGGCTTTTTCCGTTTTTGACTTCCCCGGCTTCTCCCCCACAATGAGAGCCGTAGTATTCTTCGTCACCGACGAAGTCACCGTCGCGCCAAGCGCCCGTAACTTATCTTCCGCTTCCTCTCGCCCCATACTCGCCAAAGTCCCCGTCACAATATACGACTTACCCGTGAGCGGCAATAGGGCATTCGTTTCATTTTCCGGCCACACCCCCAAATCTTTCAAATCCACCAGTAGTTGCAAATTATCTTCATCACTAAACCACGCCAAAATCGACTCCGCCACCACCTCACCAATATCCGGCACCGCCAGCAACGCATCTTTCGTCGCATCTCGTAAGGCTTCCAGACTTTTAAACTCCCGCGCCAACGCCGTCGCCGTTTGCGCCCCCACATGCCGAATTCCTAACGCCGTAATAAACTTCGCCAATCCTGGATTTTTAGATTTGCCAATCGCCTCTACCAAATTCCGTGCCGACAAATCCCCAAACCTCTCCAATTTTGCCACCTCCGGCACTTTCAACCGATATAAGTCCGCAATTGATTTTACTAATCCTGCATCTACCAAGGCTATCACATTTTTCTCGCCCAACCCCTCAATATTTAAAGCCGGCTTGCTCGCATAATATTCAATCGCCCGTTTCAAAATAAAATCCGACGACTCCCCTTTCACTCGGTACACCACTTCCCCCTCCGGCCGCTCAAACGAGAGTTCCGGATACTGCCGTCGCAAAGCTTTCTCATAATCAAACGGCTCAGCACCTTCCGGACGCAAACTCACCAAAACTTCCTTTACCTGCGGAATAATATCCCCAGCTTTGTAAATAATCACTGTGTCACCAATTCGCACGTCTAGCCTAGCAATTTCATCCGCATTGTGTAAAGATGCGTGCCGCACCGTCGAACCAGCCACCACCACCGGATCCAAAATCGCCACCGGTGTCGCCGCTCCCGTCCGCCCAATCGAAATCACGATATCTCGCACCACCGTCGTCGACTCTTCCGCCGGGAATTTATACGCCACCGCTCCCCGCGGTGTCTTCCCCACAATCCCCAAACTATCATAAACCGCCCGATCATTAATTTTTATCACCATCCCATCCGTATTAAACGGCAAACCTTTCCGATACTCATCCAAATCCTTTATATAATGAAACATTTGTTTCATTTCCTTCGCCACAAAAACCCGGTCTTCATTTGAAGTCTGAAAACCAAAAGCCCTGAGCTTTTCATATGCCTCTTTCCAAGTCAAACTCTCCGGCGTCACCAAATCATAGGCAATAAATTTCAACGGCCGGCTCGCCGCCACCTTCGGATCTAGCTGCCGAATCGACCCCGCCGCCAAATTCCGCGGATTTGCAAACTCCGCCTCCCCACTTTTTCGCTGCCGTTCATTCAACTTTTCAAAATCTTTCTTAAAAATCACAATCTCCCCCCGCACTTCCGCTTCTTCTGCGTCAATCCTCAAAGGCACATTTTCAATCGTTTTCACATTGAGCGTCACATCTTCACCCACCATCCCATCCCCTCGCGTCACCGCCTGCACAAAAATCCCATCGCGATATTTCAACGCACACGCCAACCCGTCCATTTTAATATCTGTGAAAAATTCTTTAATCTCGCCACCGGGTATCAGCTTCTCGTTCCGAGTAATCCAGTCCCGCACTTCCTCTTCAGAGAACACATCCGCCAGCGAAATCATCCGCTTTTCGTGTCGCACCTTAGAAAATTTATCCAAAGGTTTCCCCGCTACTCGTTGCGTCGGCGAATCCGGCGTGATCAAATCCGGGTATTTTTCTTCCAAAAGAGCCAATTCGTGTTTCAAAGAATCCGCCGCCGCCTCACTCATCGTCGACTCATCTAGCACATGATAATGATACCGATAGTCATTTATCAGTTCTCTCAATTTCAATATTCTTTTTTCAGCTTCAATCTTTTCCATCGTCCAGCATCCATCTATAATACATATATAGGTACGTCGTCGCATAAATCGCCGACCAACAAGTCATAATCGTCATACACACCGGAATAAACGGCACCCCCGCCGTCCACTCAAACTGTTTCATCCACATGTCAAACAAAATCAACGGCCACATCACAATCGCCCATTGAATTGCTATCGCTATAATCAGCACCACCAAACGCAGCACAAACCGCACCCGCCGTCCAATCATCAAATCCGACGCCGTCGTCAAAGCCTTCCACGGATACAGCCCCGGTGCACTTACCGCCACCAACGCCATCACAGAGGAAGACAGCAAATACCCAGACAACAAAATCATCAACGCCGCAAAAATGAAAAACACCAACGCATAAAACGGCGTCGCCAAAAATTCCGTCTGCACCGCCGCCGAATATGCCACGATCAACAGAAATATCGGAATGCATTGAATTACCGCGACGGCTAGCACCACCAAAGTCGAAATCAGCGGCGTCATCGCATTATAGAGTCCATCTCGTAGTTTTACTTTGTGCCCCGCCATCCGATGTCTTAGCAAAAATATTGTCACCAGCCACAACATCAAAAACACCAACACCCCAAACACCACCGCCGTCTCACTCGACTCACTAGACAGCCCGCCCGTCGTCACCGTCGAAACCAAAATCAATCCCGCCTTGGCCACATTCCCAATATCGCCCCCCGCCACCTGCAAACTCGCCTCATCCAAAGTCTCCTTAAACTGCGTATAAGCAGACTCACTCATAATCCCGATCAGCAACGCATTCATTACCACCGCAATGATCAGAAGCGGCAAAAACAACTTCCAGTTATGAAAAATCATCCCAAAAGTTTTAAACACATGCTGCATCATCCCCGGGACGTTCAAGTCTCGTTTGTAATCCTCCCGGTATGACCTTTTGAAAGATTTGTGTTTAAAAACCTTTTTTGCCATGTTCTAATCTTTCAATCCTTTTTTCGATCGGCGGATGTGAAGAAAACAAATTGCTAAAGAAACCCTTTCGCATTGGATCATTGATATACATTGACGCCGCCGCAATGTTTTGGCTCTTCATCGGCTGTGTGTGCGATTGTAACTTTTTCAAAGCTGCAATCATCCCTTCCGGATAACGCGTGATATGCGCCGCCGAAGCATCTGCCAAATATTCTCGTTGCCGACTCACCGCCATTTGTGCCACTGCCGCCACCAACGGCGCCAAAATCGCCACCACGATGATTAGCACATATCCCACCGGGCTTCCTTCATTGTCCCGTCGCCGATCACCATAAAACATCATCCGAAATCCCAAATCAGAGATCAACCCCACCACGCACACCAAACCAAACACAATCATCGACACCCGAATATCATAATTTTTCACATGCGACATTTCGTGCGCCATCACCGCCGTCAACTCTTTGTCATTCATGATGTCAATTAGTCCAGTTGTAGCCGCCACCGACGCATGTTTCGGGTCACGCCCTGTCGCAAACGCGTTTGGCGCTTTATCATCAATAATATAAACTTTCGGCATCGGCAAACCCGTCGTAATCGACAAATTCTCCACAATATTATATAGTCGCGGATTATCCTTTTTTTCAATTTCTCTCGCACCCGTCATCGCCATCGCTAGCGACCCCGCCGCAAAATATTGAATTATCGCATAAATTAACGCTATCACCGTCGTCCACACCGCAATCCACGGATCTTGGTAAAAATACGCAAATACCGCCGCGATTATTCCAATCAGAATCACAAAACCAACTATAATATATATAGTTCTCCGTTTGTTTTCTGCAATTTGCTTATACATAAACTAAAACTTTACGTCCGGCGCTTTTTCGATCTTTGCCTTTTCGGCTTCATTCACTTCAAAGTATTCACGTGGCTTGA
Source organism: Candidatus Saccharimonadota bacterium (assembly GCA_017514025.1). Lineage (GTDB taxonomy): Bacteria > Patescibacteriota > Saccharimonadia > Saccharimonadales > Saccharimonadaceae > Nanosyncoccus. Next base: position 271,472 of record JAFWLB010000003.1, read on the forward strand.
AATGCCCCACCATATTGTTAACAATGTTCACCGGGAAAGTTTTGATTCGCGTGTTCAAATCTTTTGCCCCCGCATTGTAAAATCGCCGCGCAGCTTGGATTTTATCTTCCGTATCCTGTAATTGCGTCTGCAAAGTCTGGAAATTCTCGTTCGCTTTTAACTCTGGATAAGCCTCGGCAATCGCAAAAATCTTTGACAATGCCCCCTGCATCGCGTTTTCAGCTTCAGCCGCCTGCTTCACCGTCTTCGCCCCCATCGCCGCGGTCCGCGCCTCCGTCACCATCTTGAAAGTTTCTTTTTCGTGTTTAGCGTAACCCTTCACAGTTTCTACCACGTTCGGGATCAAATCCGCCCGATATTTCATTTGTACTGTGATGTCCGACCACGCTTCGTTCACGCGCTCGTCCAATTTCACCAACCCGTTATAGATCCCCGCAATGACAATGCCAAGCACTATCACCACACCAATTATTACTAATGCCACAATAAGTCCAGTAGACATAAAAAACTCCTTTTATTTATATAACCATTATATCACATATTAAAAATTTACAAAAATCCCAAATCTATGATATAATTAGAACACTAGCGAGCGTAGCTCAGTTGTTTAGAGCGCTTCCTTGCCAAGGAAGAGGTCGAGAGTTAGAGTCTCTTCGCTCGCACCATACCTTAAGGCTCCAATCGGAGCTAATTTTGTTATATAATAAGCTTATGGATAATTTGTTCGCAAATCCAGAGTTTGACATTTTCTACCTTATCTCGCAGGGCTTCGCCTTAGCAGCACTAATCTTAAACTTATACGCTTTCCAAAAACGCCGCAAAATTCAAATCCTCAATTACAACGTAGTCGGTACCCTCTGCAGCGTATTTCACTATCTATTCTTGGGCGCATGGGCAGGAGTCGCCACCAAAGCCGTCGGCACAGCTCGCAACGTCTTTGGTGCCTACGAAATCCACAAACACAAAACTTCCAAAATCGCCCCGCTAGTCTTTGTCGCGTTCTACGTCATATCAGGCTTCATCACCTACAATTCACCCGCCTCCTTATTACCCATCGTCGCCTCTTGCATCCACACCATCGCCGTCTTCATCGGTAATGCACAACGTTTGCGTTACGTCGCGACTTTAGCCTCAATGCTATGGCTAATCTACGACGTCATCGTCATCTCAATCGTTGGCGTAGTCGCCGAAGTCATTTTTATCGTCAACACCATGCTAGCAATCTATCGCTACCGCGATCGCAAAAAGCACGAAAAGCGCAAGAAGCGCCAACAAATATGATATAATGATGGTATAAGGCGCTTTGGCGGAGTGGTTACGCAGCGGTCTGCAAAACCGCGTACACCGGTTCAATTCCGGTAGGCGCCTCCAATTCAGTAGGAACCGAACAAAAACCCAGAATTTATTCTGGTGTTTTTAATAGTGGCTCTTTTACCTGCGCCAACCCCGCCGCTTTTTCTATCAAAGCCTTAATCTGCTCCGCACTTACTGCCGCATCTTCCTCAGTATAAGACTCTTTTTCTCGCATCAAATCCCCCGTAAAACCCGTCCCTTTTGCCGCTTCCCAAAACAATTCCCCGCAAGCCACATCATCGTGATACCATGGCTTCTTGGACAAATTAAAATGCAGCAGCTTCGCTCCCTTCGGATCCTCGCCTTCCGGCTGGCAATTCCACTCTTTACCCAAGTGCTTAATTTTCCCCTTCAAAATCGTATTCAAATAATCTTGATCTGGCGCCACCAAATCCGCGTCTTCCTTTATCAAATCCGTCATTCGCGTAATATAGTGTATCTTTCGCAATTTCTTCAAATCCATCAGCAGCACCCCCGAATTCACATAATCTTTATGCGGAATCCCCAATCCCTTCTCCACATAATCAATAAATTCCGGCACCATCGCCACCTTCAAATCCGGCCTCGCCGCTATCACGTTATCCCCCAAATCCATATCAAAAAGTTCTCCAATGTCACCCGTCAAGATCGTATCACTGTCAATATAAATCCCCTTGTCATATTGCAAAAACATCCGCGCAATAAACGCCCGATAATAATACACCGGTCGCGCAAAAAAGTCTCCCGACCCACTCCTTTTCGCACAATACCGCACAATAATCTGCATATACAAATTATATTTCATCTTGTTAAACTGTATCGCGCAATTTTTCGTCACCAAATTTCTCAGTCGCAACCGGTTTCTCAAACTCAACCTGTCATACATCACAATCACCCGATAATTCCGTTCCGGATTCGCATGTTGCATCAAAGAGTTGATACACGCTGCCGCATACTTTGCGTAATCATCCGTAATCGTCAAAAACACCGGAATAACTTTAGTCTTTTTTAGCGGATTTATGCCTGTATTGAAAATACTCATAACTGTTCTTCTTACTATATTTTACCATAGAATCGTAAGCTTTTTTTGCCAAAATCGCCCGGTTCTCTTCTTCCGACTTTGCAGGATCTGGCCAAAACGGCCCATCCACATACACATCCATCCGCGGCAAATCCCCCTTCTTATTCCGCACACGTTTGTGATAAGTCGTCGTCATCGTATAAACCGGCAAACCATTTCGCGTCGCATATTTAAAACTCCGATCCCCCGCCGGAAACTTCCGAATCTTCGTCACATATGGCCACACGTGCGCTTCCGGATACACCACTAACACCTTTTTCTGCTGCAACCGGCGATCCACCGCCTCATTAAACGCCTTTTTCTCCCCCGGTGTCCTCCCCAGTGGCAACCCCCCAATCATCGGCAAAAACTTCCCAATCCCCGGGATTTTCAAATTCACTGGGCTAATAATCGTAAAAATCCGCCGATCCGCCGCCAACGCCGGCCCAAATACATCATGAAACGGGTTGGTGTGGTTTGCGTACATTACATAGCCAGAACCTCTGGCCTTTTTCAGCTTTTCTCGCCCGTAAAATTTCGCCTGCCAATACCGCCGCTCATACCACTGCCCAAAAATCCAAAAAATCCGAAACAACAAGCTAGAGTACGCCCGCACCCACCAGTGTCGCGGAATAAACTCATACCCCTCCGGCAACCCCACTTCCACTTTTTTCTCCTGTTCATCCGTCTTGATCGGGTCATCCTCCTCCGACTCATAATAAAACACCCGCTCACTCTTCGGAATATCTTTTTGAAACAGTTCTGCCTTTGCCATTATAATTGTCCTTTTAATTTCTCATATTCTTCAAATATATCATCATACTCATGAATTTTCAAAATTTCGTGCACCTTTTTCACTTCAAACGGCTTCACCTTTTGCACTCTAAAATACGGCCAAAATTTAAAATTATTACTAAAATGATGCAAAACCGTATCCTCGCGCGGCCGTTCCTCTTGTTCGTTATATTTTCGCGCCATCAATCGCCGTCTAGAGATAGCCCGGTTCAACGCCGCCTGATCCGGCAACAGCATTTTTTTCTTGGCACACAGCTCCCGCGCCTTCTCAAACATCCCTGTTTTCCGGCATTCTTCCATATTAAACAGCATCACCCCTGAATTCATGTAATCCTGTTTAAAAAACGACCGCGGCTTATCATTCAAATCCGCCCACTCCCACCTATCACTTTTCTTTTTTAACCACCCATGATACTTATACCACCTCCGCCCGTAAATGTCTAACACCCCGACCGCTTCTACCCCCGTCAAATCCGTTTCATAAAATCCCTCAATATCTCTCCTCGCCACCACGTCATAGTCTAAATACAAAATCCGCTCCAATTTAGCTAGCTCCGGCACCTTATCCATATAAAGCCTTAGCATCGCACAAGGCGTAAAATACGTCCCCATATTCTTTTTTGGCAAATCCGCCTTAAACACCCCTGTCGCATCTATCAGTTTCACGAAACTCTTTTTGTTGTGTTTTTTCACCAACTTATCCAAAAACTCCAACGTTTTCGCCTTAAACGGCTTCACGTCTCCGTAATTCACCGTCATAATATAGATATTATATACCGCAGTTTTCTTACCCCTAATTAGTAGCGACAAAATCGATACCAACACCCCCCTGGCAATCCCCTGGTCACCGCAATACAGTATATTCATATTACTATTATAACACTATTGCTTTTTTGCCACAAGTGTGTTATAATAAAGGTATAGCGAGTTTTTATACTCTTAAAAACTCGTCGCACCTATTGGCCGCTGCTAGTAGAAAGGAAAACACTATGCAGCAAAAATTAGAGCAGTTCAAACGCAGTAAAAGCCTCAAGATATTCGACGGGATGCCCGCTCGCTGGCCCAAGATGAAGGAACCTGGCAAGATCAATGTCAAGAAGATTCTCAAAGACCTGGCAGGCGAAGACAATATCTACGCCATCGAAAACGGCGTGGTTGGCTTCGTCTCTGGCGGCGAACTTTTCGTTGCGCCCAAGTCGTCCGAGCTTCTTGCCGCTCTCGAAGACGCAAACTTCGAAAAGCGGAGCTTCCACATCCCCTTCGCAAATCGCGACCTGCCGCAAGGCAAAGCTCTCAAAAAATGGGAGCGTCTCGTCCGCGAGGCTTATGCAGCTGAAGCTGCCCTCGAGGCGACCTTGTCGCCCCAAATCGTTGTTGCCACCGCTTAAGCTGTCTTAGGCGGGGTGACTATACCCTCGGCTCACGGGGTTGTTCCCCACTGGTAAAAGAGTACGTTCTCCTTCCCCGTAACAACTACCAACCCCCACGAGCCGGGGGATTTTTCTTCCCAAAAAAATGGTGCCCCGGATGAGACTTGAACTCATATCCCTTTCGGGAAGCGATTTTAAGTCGCTCGCGTATACCAATTCCGCCACCGAGGCACTTTCTTATTATATCACATTATCCCAAATATCGCAGGGCTGCACCCGCCGCCACCGCCCCATCCGCTACTGCTGTCACCAACTGCCGCACATCCTTCGTGCGGCAATCCCCCGCCACAAACACGCCTGGGCAAGAAGTCCGACAATTTTCCCCCGCCACAACATACCCATCAACATCCAGATCCACCAAATCCTTAAACACCGTAGTCGCCGGCACCCGCCCGATCGCCACAAACACCGCTACTGCATCTTTCGGGATCGGCTCGTCGTGGTGAATGTGGTAAACTTTCGCAGCAATCCCCTCAAGATATTTAATCTCATGTTTCGCCGTGTTCCCACTTCCTACTACTACCACCGGCTTGCCCTTATACAGCGCTCCGTCGCAAGTCGCACAATGCGAAATCGGCCGCTCCCCCGCATCCTTCGCCTGCTTCTCCGAAAGTTTCCTCGGTTCCGTCCCCGTCGCGATGATTATCGCACCGCACGCATATTCGCCTTCATCCGTTTTCACTTCAAAACCACCCCCATCCGATTTCGCAACCGCCAACACCTCTTCATACTTTAATTCCGCCCCCAAATTATTCATCTGGTGAGATATTTCCCCTGTCAATTTCGCCCCCGAAATTTTCGCAAATCCCGGATAATTCCACACCTCGAGAGCCGACACAATCTGCCCTCCACACACACCGGTCTCTAGCACCAACACCGACTTCCCCGCTCGCCGCGCATAGATCGCCGCCGTCATCCCCGCAATTCCCGCCCCGATAATCACAATATCGTACATACCAATATTATACCTTATTTATCACCGGAATCACAATCGGCGTATGCCCCGTCGCATCAAACAAAATATGCGTAATGTCCTCTTTGATTTCCTCTTTCAAAACCTTCATCTCTGGGTCAGTCGATACCGATTTATCCGTTTTTTGCCGAAGATAATGCCGAATCTTCCCAATCAGCTCTTCCGAATTATCCAAATAGATAAACGCCCTCGACACAATATCCGGCGTCTTCATCAGCCGCCCCGTCTTTTTGTTCATAGTTAGGACTATCACAAAAATCCCTTCGCGCGAAATATGAATCCGGTCCTTCACCACTGCCTCATGCACCGGCTTGTCCGCATCGTCAAACAGTTTATTCCCCGCCGCAATTCGCCCCGCCTTACGGATTTTTTTGTCTTTCGTCAGTTCCACGATATCTCCGTCATCCGACACCAAAATCCTCTCCCGCGGGATGCCAATCACATTTTCCGCCATCTCGGCATTATGCTCTAGCATATAAAACTCCCCGTGATACGGCATGTAGTTCGTCGGGTGCATCCGTGTCACCAGGTCCACATGATCCTCATAATACGCATGCCCCGAGAGGTGCAACGGCCCGATATTCGTGAGGTGCGTCTTGCCATTTTGAATCACCTGCGCCCCCTCCCTGAGAAGCCCATCCACCGTGTTCACCACGTGCGGCTCATTCCCTGGAATTGGATTAGACGAAAACACGATCGTATCCGTAGATTTGATTTTGATATACTTATGAGCCCCTGTCACCATCCGATTCAGCACCGCATTTAGCTCCCCCTGTGAGCCAGTACAAACAATACAAACTTTCTCATCCGGCAACTTAATGATGTCTTCCATCTTCATGATGGTATCTTTCGGCACTTTAATCTCTTTCGCACGCAGCGCTACCTCTACGTTATTGATCATCGAAAAGCCCGAAAATGCCACTTTCCGCCCCCGTTTCGCCGCCTCTTTTAGCACCAACTGAATCCTTGAAATCTGTGACGAAAAACAAGAAATAATCACCCGCCCGTTTACATAATGATCCATCACTCGTCCCAAATTCTCCCCCACGTCATACTCCGAATGCGGATGACGCCCCGGCGAATCAATGTTTGTCGACTCGTTCACCATCAAATCAATCCCCTCCTTCGCCACAATCTCGTCAAACCGCTCATAATCCGTCTGCGCCCCCATCGGATTATTCTCGTGTCGCCAGTCACCCGACAAATAAATCACTCCATTTGGTGTCCGCACTACTATCGCCGTACTCCCCGGGATCGAGTGCAAAACATGGATAAACTCCACCGACAAATGCTCCGACACCTGAATTTTTTCGTGCTTAAACGGATCCACCACGTTATAGTTCAAATCCGGCGCCGAATCCAACTCGCTCATCTGTTTCTTTATCATCCCAATCGTAAAATCTGTCGCATAAATTGGCGTCAAGGGGTTAAACTTCGGCAAAAGATGCCGACACGCCCCAATATGATCCAGATGCGCATGCGTAAAGAGAATCGCTTTCACCTTATCTCGGTTGTCCTCTAGGTATTTTATATCCGGAATCAGATAATTCACCCCTGGATAATCCTCCCCCGCAAACAGCACCCCCATATCCACCACAATCATCTCCCCTTTATACTCGATAATCGTCATATTCTTACCAATCCCAAATTCCCCCACACCCCCGATCGGGATAATCCGCACCGCCTCTGGATCCGGCCGCAACTGCTTCAGCTTCGCATTCGTCACCTGCTCCCCGTTAAACCCGTTATACCGCGACTTATTCACCGGCAAACCGATAATATGCTGCGTCGCCTGCGCGTTCACATCTTGCGAGAGCATTCTCTGGTGGTGCACCATCTCCCCCTTACGGGTCGACACCGATAGATTCACTTTTCGCTTTTCCGCCCCAGTTTTGCTAGCTTTTCCTGTTTTGCCATTAGCTTTTTTGCCCTGTGAGGCATTTTTTAGCCCCTTAGAGCCGTTTTTAGCCTTTTTGGCCCTACCACCCACAAGTCCCGCATCTTTGCCTCCAGGAGCGAAATTTGAATTAAAATTCCGATTTTGCGCTTCCTCAAACTGTTTTTTGATATCTGGTAATCTTTCTGCCCGCGATTTTAAGAGCCGGGCACGACGCTCTTCCTCGTTTATATTCATTTTTACCCTTTTATTATTATACAAGTATATTTCGCTACCCCTATTATACCAAATCCCTTGCCAAATTTCAACCCATTTGCTATAATAAATACATACAGATTTAACCGACCGTAAGGCCGGTTGTTTTAATATCAGAGAAAGGAAATATGGAAAACCTAGATCTAAAACAAATGTCCACCATGGTAGATATTATCGCCGAAGAAAAGGGCCTCCCGCGCGACACCGTTTTGAACGTCATCGAACAGGCCATCGCCGCCGCTTGGCGTAAGGATAACGGCGACCGCGACATGAATGTCCGTGCCGTTTTAAATACCAAAACCGGCGAAGCCGACGTTTTCGTCGCTCGTGAAGTCATCGAAGCAGGCGTTGGTTACAACCCCTCTACCGAAATCCCCCTAGACGAAGCCGTCAAAACTCAAAAAGATGCCAAACTCGGCGACATCGTAGAAGAAAAACACAAAGTTACCACTTTTGGCCGCGTTGCCGCTCAAACTGCCAAACAAGTCGTCGTCCAACGTTTGCGTGAAGCCGAAAACGACGCCGTTCTTGCCGCTTTCGAGGACAAAATCGGCACCGTCGTCACCGGCACCGTCGCCCGCGTCGAGCCCAAACTCGTCCGTATCGACCTCGCCCGCGCCTCTGGCATCATGCCCCGCAGCGAGCAAATCGACGGCGAATATTACACTGTTGGTTCCCGTATCAAAGTTTTTATCAAAAAAATCGAACGTGGCGACCGCGGTGCTCAGCTCATTCTTTCGCGTGGCAACGCTGAATTTGTCGAATATCTCTTCCGCCAAGAAGTCCCTGAGCTCGAAAACAACACTGTCGAAATCCGTGGCATCGCCCGCGAAGCTGGTCGTCGCACCAAGATCGCCGTCATGTCCACCGTTCCTGGCGTTGATCCGGTCGGCACTTTCGTCGGCAGCCGCGGCGTTCGCGTCCAGGCCGTCATGAACGAAATTGGTGACAAAGAAAAAATCGACGTCATCACCTGGAGCGACAATCCTTCCGAATATATCCGTGAAGCATTGAGCCCCGCCGAAATCATGGAAGTCAAAATTGATGGCAAAAAAGCCAAAGTCATCGTTTCCGAAGAAATGCAGTCTATCGCCATCGGTAAACAAGGCCAAAACGTCCGCCTCGCTTCCAAACTCACCGGCTATGATATCGACATTGAACTTGCCACCGCTAAACCTAAGAAAAAGAAACAAAACGTCGAAGACGCCCTCCTTTCCGCACTGGAAGAATCTGAAGAAGAATAAAAAATCATGCTCCGTAGTGAGCATGATTCTTTATTCTTCAAATTATCAAAAAACCACCCCTTCGGGTGGAATTTTGATAATTTGGCACCTTCCTAGTTTCCCGCTGTTGCAGTATAATCGGCGCTACTGGGCTTGACTTCTGTGTTCGGAATGGGAACAGGTATTTCCCCAGCGCTATGGGCACCAAATCGCGCGCTCACCCGGCCAAAGCCTCAAGCGAGCTATTGATGTCCATAAGATACCAAAGATTTTAAAACGTCGCGACGCTCACACGACCGTAAACGGCCGCAATCCAACGTCGGTTGCTAGCTAAGTTCAAAACATAAAAAGGCGATGGACCTATTAGTACTACTCAGCTCCACACGTTACCGTGCTTCCACTTATAGCCTATCAACCAGATCTTCTTTCTGGAGTCTCCTAGGGAATCCTTATCTTGGAGTGGGCTTCGCGCTTAATATGCTTTCAGCGCTTATCTCTTCCGAACATAGCTACCCGGCGATGCAGTAGGTGACCACAACCGGCACACTAGAGGTTCGTCCATCTCGGTCCTCTCGTACTAGAGACAGCTCTCCTCAAGATTCCTAACGATCATGCCGGATATAAAC
>JAFWLB010000004.1 GCA_017514025.1 Candidatus Saccharimonadota bacterium
ATAGCTGTAGGTAATCCTACTCCTACCTCCTTCTATGATGCCTTCGTAACGGCAGCATCGCAACCAGGTTCTACTATAACCCAACTTAATGGTTACTATAAGATGCAGGATATGACAGCAGATATATGTGGTGCAGTAGATATAGAAGAAGATCAAATCAGTCTCATAGACGTTAGAGACAACAACGTCTATAATGTAGCTAAACTCAAAGATAATAGGTGCTGGATGATACAAAACCTTCGCTTTTCCGGGACTTCTCTAGATAGCGCTACATCTAATGTAGATTCAATTTATACTACCTCTAATCCACTGACTATTAATTGGCTAGAATTAAAAACAGACAGCAACTGTTATTATGATGGTTCGTCTGGAAAAGGATGGATAAATACCTGCATGCACAAACCAGACGTCGAAGATCTGGCAAATATTAGCTCCTTAGGCTATACATCGGAAGATATAGGAGCCTGGTATAATTATGCCGGGCTTACCGTCGGCACCATTACCGGTGCCAGCAATACTGCAAAGGCTCAATTTAGTATTTGCCCGGCCAACTGGATGCTACCTACCTATATTGCCGACTCGGGCGAATTTTCTACTTTAAAAAATATCCTAAGTTCCGATCCGTCATCATTTAACCCGATTTATGGAGGAGCTATGATTAACGGTGGATATAGATACCCCACGACCAAAGGGACTTGGTATTCATCTGACCAAGCCGGCAGTCAAAATAGTTTTCGTGGTGGTCTTGACTACAGTGAAAACAGCTTAAACTTTTTCACGGCCAGTCGCTACGACGGAAGATATGTCCGTTGTATCGCCAACAACGAATAATTTTTGGCGGGTGGCCGAAACCTGTTTTTCTCGCCAGCGTAAATTCGATTTGAAATTTTAACACGTATATTCCTGACGCAACCGAGAAAGTTGCCCTTTAGGGCAATCTTTCCCGGATTGCCAGTGTATGACGTGCTTAAAATTTCAAGTCCAGCTGGCGAAAAAATAGGTTCGGACAGGACCCGCCCCAAAAACATGCCGCGAGCGAAACGCTCACGAAAATTATGGTTTTGAAATCAACAGCTATTTCTTCTTAGCTGTCGCAGCTTTCTTCCTCCCACCCCTGGCGCCACGCCGAGTAGTTTTTGGCTTATTTTCTAACATCTCACGTGCTTGCGCTTCGGTTACGGTCTTGGGATCAGTTTCTTTCGGGATTTTCACATTATTCCGTCGCCCCGGCCCTTTTACATATGGCCCATATGCCCCGTTGATTATCATGATCTCCCCCCAATCCGCGATGATCGAGTCAATCTTCGCCTGATACAGCGGCAGAGCCTCTTCTAGCGAAACCGTATAAGGGTCCAAATCCTTCATCGGGATATTATACTTCCCACCTTTAAGGTACGGCCCAAACGGCCCATTAGCCGCCACGAGTAGCACCCCATCCGGCGCCTTGCCTAGCTCTCGCGGCAACGCCGGCAGCTCTAGTTGTGAAAGCGCTTGCTCCAAAGTTACCGTTTTTACCGATTTACGCTTTGGTAAAGGCGCAAATCGTGGTTTTTCACCAGATTCTTTTTCATTGTCGCCCAGTTGGATGAAACCGCCGTTTTTCCCCACTTTCGCGTAAATCGGCTTACCGGTCTCCGGATGGTGTCCCAGAAGTCGTGCATTATTATACCTCTCTGCACCGTTTGCGATCAAGACCGTATCATGAAACGGCCCATAAAAGTCACGCAGCATCTTTACCCGCTCCAATTTCGCATCTGCCACTAGATCCAAATCTTTCTCAATATTCGCCGTAAATTTGTAATCCACGATGCTCTTAAAATTATCTATCAAAAACCCCGCCACCAATTCCCCGATTGGCGTCGGCATCAATTTGCCTTTGTTCGCCCCAAATTTTTCCTTAACCGTGGTCTCCGTGATTTTGCCATCGGTGAGCTTCAGCTCCAATACCTTGCGTTCTTCACCCTCGCTTTCGCCCTTCACTACATATCCTCGCGCTTGAATCGCCGTCATGATCGAAGCATAAGTAGATGGCCGCCCGATCCCCAGCTCTTCCAACTTTTTCACCAAAGATCCCTCGGTGTATCTCGCCGGCGGCTTGGCAAAATTTTGTCTTGCTGCGATTTCAAGACAAGCCACTTCGTCGCCCTTCGCCATTTTCGGTAGCTCCAAATCTTTACTCTTGCCATAAACTTTCAAAAACCCATCAAAAATCACTACTTCACCTTTAGCCACAAAGTCATGCGACAGGCGAATCGTAGTTTTGGCCACTTTGGCATTAGCCATCTGCGTTGCCACCGTCCTTGCCCAAATCAACTGATACAACCGTTTTTCATAGTTATTTTTCCCGGCCGCAGTCAGAGCCACATTGGTCGGGCGGATTGCCTCGTGCGCCTCTTGCGCCGACGCGTCCTTAGTCTTAAACTTTCGTACTTTCAGATATTCCGGCCCAAACTCGGACTCAATATACCCCGCAATCGCTCCCACCGCCTGCGAACTCAAATTCAAAGAATCGGTTCTGTGATAGGTAATTAGCCCTGCCTGATATAGCCCCTGTGCCGCGCTCATCGTCGTCCGAGACGAAAAGCCCAACTTGCTGTTCGCCTCAATCTGCAACGCCGCCGTCGTGAATGGCACTGGCGCCGTTTTTGCGCCCTCTTTTTCCTCAACATCTTCCACCGCAAATTTCGCCCCAGCCAACTCTACGAGCAATTTTCGTACTAATTCTTCATTTTCCACATTTTTTTCTAAGTTTGCGACAAATTCTCCATCCTTAAAGAATTTCCCCGAAACTTTAAAATCAAACTTACTTTCGAATTGCTCGATCTTTTTCTCGCGCTCTACAATCAAGCGCAAAGCCGGCGACTGCACCCGTCCCGCACTAATTGCCCCCGGTACCTTGCGCCGCACCATATCCGACAAATCATACCCTACCAACATATCCAAAGTCTGGCGCGCCTGTTGTGACGACACCATATCCATATCCACCGTCCGTGGCGCCTTGATCGCCGCATCCAGCGCCGGCTTGGTAATCTCATGAAAAGTAATCCGTGCGGTATCCTTCGGCAGTTTCAAAACTTCGCACAAATGCCAAGAAATCGACTCTCCTTCGCGGTCTTCATCCGTCGCTAGCCAGATTTTATCGGCCGCCTTCGCTTCGCGTTTTAGCTCTGCGATAATCTTTGCATGTCCTGGATCCACCTCATAAGTCACATCAAAAGTCTTTTTATCGACTTTTGTATCTTTCCGAATATGCCCTATCGACGCCAAGACCTTAAAATCATCCCCGAGATACTTCTCGATCGTCTTCGCCTTTGCCGGGCTCTCCACAATCACCAAATTCTTCGCCATATATACTATCATACCACACCCTGTCAAGCCTGAGCGCCAAAAAAGCCTCACTTTTAGGTAAGGGTGGGCATCACCTAAAGAATGAGGCTATTTTGGCCCTCTAACACTTCACATCTATACCGGGTGAACCCCGGAAGCGTAACCCACCTCACACAAATTGGGGCCCGCCGGTTAGAGGGATTGCTAAGCCTTTGAAATGCTCCCTTTCTAAGTGGAGGTAATACTTATAAACTTAAGAACCATGAAGAAATTCTAAGCCCGAAAGGGTTTCAAAAGCTCGCAATTTCTGCTATACTAGGAGTAGTATAGCTGAAATTATAACTTATTTAGGTGCGGTGTGGAGCACTTTTTGTGCCCCAACTGAACCAATTATAGCACAGGAGAAAAAATATGTCAACACTTTTTTCACACTTTTTTGCAAAAATCAACCAAATTTCACCCCTAAAGCACGATTTTACAGAGGTGTTAAGCACCATTGCGCTTACGCCTAAAACATTGTATTTTCGTGGTAAATTGCCCAAAAATATGTCAAAAAACGGCAAATCCGTCCGCCCCAAAACTGTCGCCATTGTCGGCAGCCGCCACAATACCCGTTACGGCGAAGAGATCGCTTACGGCCTAGCCTACAAATTAGCTCAGAAAGGCGTCATCGTCGTCTCTGGCCTCGCTTACGGCATAGACAGCATCAGCCACCGGGGTTGTCTCGCCGCCGGTGGCACTACTGTGGCCGTTCTCGGCACAGCAATAGACAATATCTACCCCAAACCTCATCTCCCATTGGCTGAAGAGATCATAAAAAAAGGTGGCGCAATTTTGTCCGAATATGCCCCCGGAGACAACCCCATTACGAGATATAGTTTCCTCGAGCGCAATCGCCTTATTTCCGGCTTATCCGATATCGTGGTGGTCGTAGAAGCCGCCGAAAAGTCCGGCTCTCTCAATACCGCTGCCCACGCTATCGATCAGGGCAAAACTGTCTTTGCCGTCCCAGGCAACATCACTAATCCCTATTCTCAGGGCTGCAACAAACTCATTCGGCAAGGGGCTTTCCCTTACACCGCACCAGACGACGTTTTGCGCGAACTCTTTCCGGAAGACTATGTCAAAAAACAAAAGAAACTCCGCCAACAAAAATTATTCGGTGATACCGATGCAGAAACTTTGATCCTCCAGGCTGTCGCTAGCGGTCTCCGCTCCGGCGAAGACATCATGAGGGAAACTCATCTCCCGCCTGAAGTTTTTAACCAAACTGTCACTCTTCTCGAAATCAAATCCCGCCTTCGCCCCCTCGGACTCAACAACTGGGGCCTAGTTTAAGTCCAAGCCAAAGGGCCGCATTTTAATGCGACCCTTAAATCGATTAGCCAAGACCTACCAGTCAATCGGCGATCCGCCGCCGTTGGCAGAAATGATCTGCCGCGTCAGACGAAACACCATGTTTTCTGATACGTCGTTGTATAGCGCCCGGTGGATATTCCGCCGTTCCAGTTTCAAACTGGGATCGTCGTCCGTTATTTCGAGGTCAAATCCGTAGATTTTGTTCTCTGGATGCCGTACGTAATTATACAGATCGCGCTTGCCGACTAGCTTTTCTTGTTCGGCAAATTCGCGCCGTTTACGGAAGTAGGCCATCGCTAAAGGCACCGGGAACATGCAGTCGTTCTCTTCCAGCCACGCCATCTGCGGGCCGAACTTTTCGTTTGTGTCGGGCCCCTCCGAATTGATTTCTGCCTTCTGGAGCAACCGCTCGAAATGCCGTCCCCAAATCAGTGCTGTTTCCAGCCCGGCCAATTCCATTCGACAAAACACGTTCAGATGGTCGCTCACGCGGTCATCTAGCACCAACCTGATGGCTTTCGGGCTTACTCGCCATAAGTAATGCGCCGTCTCGAGCATTTGCCCAATAGTACTGTTTTGTCGTATTGCTTCTCTGGCAAATTCTTCGTCCATCGTTTCGATTATTGCTCTCGGTAGCGCGTTCCTCATCCTCTGTCCTTTCTCTCTTTACCTTATCGGTGCTGCTCTGTCCTACTCTTTTGACTAATCACAAAAAGAACAGCCAAGCGATGCATCACAATCATCAATCTTAGCTACCTCTAATTATATCACAAAATCGCTCAAAAATCAACCATATCCGAAAAATTATCCCCCGATTTCTTCATCAATTCTCTCTGTTAAAGCCCGCAAAATTTCCGGTAAAGCCGCCTTTTCCTCCGAGGTGAATTTTGACAATACAAAATCCACGTCTCCCATCTGTTTTCTCAATTCGTCATTCCCTGTCCCCATTCTTAGCCTTGCAAAATCGGAAGTCCCCAGCTCTGAGATAATCGATTTCAATCCGTTGTTTCCTCCCGCCGACCCGCCACTTCGGTATCGTATTTTACCAAACTCCAGATTAAAATCATCACAAATCACCAAAATATCAGAGATACTAATCTTGTAATATCGCATATATTCTCGCACTGCCTGTCCACTCAGATTATAGAAATCTTGCGGCTTAATAAAAATCACGTCGCCGGAACGGCCAAAAATAGCTCCAAATCGCGGCTTTACCCCCCATTCCAGCCCATGCACCTTAAAATAAAAATCTAGCGCCAAAAAACCCGTATTATGTCGCGTAAAGTTGTATTTTGCCTCCGGATTTCCCAGGCCTACTACCAATTTCATATCTATATTATACCATGAAAAAGCCCCCACCGTAAGGCAGGGGCTTTGAAAGGAGATGTCTAGGCCAAGTGTCACGCTTTGCTAAATTTCGTCTGCGCAGCACCCTGACGACGTGCGATATCCTTAACTAGCGGATGGCGCACCACTTCGTCTTCGGTGAAATGCACCTGCATCACCCTACGGTTGTCGTAGAGCAATCTCGAAGCGTAAACCAGGCCGTTATTATCCTTATCCAGATATGGCGCATGGATTTGCCTAACGTCACCGGTCAAGATGATTTTGCCGTCTGCACCGATACGCTTAATCAGCGTGTCGGCTTGTTTGGTGTTTTGGTCTTGGAACTCGTCGTAGATCGCTATTTGGTTCGAAAAATCGCGTCCCCTCGCATGCTCAATCCGGAGGCTAATAAACCAGTTTCCCCAAATATTGTCTACCTTGCTTTCCAGTCTAGCCCTGATTGAACCTCCGCCCGGCTCCACGTTGCTGTTATCGGACTCCCCTTTGCCATTTTTGGATTTAGCCTTGCTACCAGCTCCGTATTTACGGAAGTCACTTAGTGCTTTCTTGAATTTGGGATCATTTTTGAGGGTAAAATTCCTCAATGCGTCCTTTAAGGGTTGCACTTCTGGGTCCATCTTTTCGTCCAGATCGCCCGGTAGAGCTCCCAAATCGCTCCGAGTTTCGCATGGTACGACTGCTACTCCGATGTAGTTGCCATCGCGACAGGCCGCGTAGCTGTAAACCGTCGCCATGTAGGTTTTACCCGAGCCAGCCGGACCGGTGCAGACTACCGCTGCGATATCTGGGTCCATCAAGGCTTCGGCGTACATCGCCTGCCCAGGGTTGTTCACTCCTTCCGGGAAGTCCCTGATATATTTTAGCGGTATAATCTTGTCCAGTTTCGCGTCGTAGCGTCCGATGTTGTCAAAAAACGGGTTATCCCACGGCGTAAAGCCATTTGGGAAATCTTGCGGACTACTCAGCCCCATCACGATAAACTCGTTTGCTACCAACCTCGGTTCATTGGGCATCTGCTCCTCGAAAAACTCTCGGCTGATACCCTCTTCTCGGTTGAAGTAAAACTCATGGAACAGCTCTTTCGGCACCTCAATGTCGCGCCGCCCCGTGTAGGGTGGCGGGAGTTTGTAGCCATAACGCTGCGTCTCAATACCCCTTGGGCGTGCTCGGATGGCCAGCCCGTTATCGTTGGTCAGCAGCATTATGTCGCCAGAGAAGTCCATATCGTCCACGCCTTCGGCTGTGCCATCGATCGGCATATCATTCTTGGCGCAAGCTGCCACCATGGCCGTCAGGATGATTTGTCCATCCATATCTTGGCTAGACGGTTTAAACGCCGTGCAGTTGCAAAAATTCTTGTGTACCGGCAAAACCGAAATTAGCATCTCGCTGTCAGGTACCTCTATCGGGCAGTCCAAGCAATATGACTCACTCATTTTACCGGGCGGGCTGCTCTCTGACAGAGCACGCAGTCTCCTCAAAACTTCTCGCGCCGCCGCACCGCGCTCGCCTTGTTCGTTCTTAAAATGTGATAGCTCGCGCTCCACCACCGTCGGGATGACGATGTGCGCCTTGCTCAAATCCACCGTCGGTTCCAACGGTTGTTTTCCCTCCTCCCCAGGGATAATGTCGATGAAATCCAGCAGAATGTTGGTGTCGGGCACATAAATAATCCGATCTTTAAACTCGTCCATAACCACTCCTCCTTTTTAAAGATCGTTGGATCCTAACTACAAAAATGAGAGCTGACCCAACTCGCTCCCACCTTATTTGCTATTATACCACGAGATTCGGATTGGCGTACCCACAAATGGGTATTTTTCTCTAATTTTTCTCTCCAAAAATCGCTTCCATGACCAATGCAAAAGTTCTAAATTGTGTCCGTGCACCACAAACCACGGCGGGCAAACATCCGTTTGCACGATATATTTCGGTTTCGGGCGGGTATTTTTAAGCCCCGCCGGAGTATGTGACACTATCGCGTCATTCAAAACCTTGTTTAACTCTGAAGTTTTTACTTCCAAATGGCGGTTTTGGTCAATTTCTAATGCCAATTCAAATAATTGTGTCACGTTTTTACCGGTTTCACTGCTCGTCAAAAGTACCGGTGCATACGGCAAAAAGTTAAAATCTCGCTCCAAATCGTCCAAAATCCCGTCGATGTCTTTGGGCTGCGAGATTATCATCTCTGGCTTGCGCCCATCTTCGTCTAGCTTCGTTTCCCGCGCCGCTTCTTCCTCGGCAAATTCATCCAACTTAGCCTGGACTAAATCCGTCTTTGTCACCACCACCACGATGCCCTTTCCCGCTTCAACAATTTGCCCCGCCAAAGCCTGGTCCAATTTCGCATGCGGCTCGGTGCCATCAACTAACAGCGCGCAAATATCCGCCTCTTCAATTGCCGCCAACGTCCTAATTGCCGAAAACTTTTCGATCCCCACCTCTCGTTTGCCCGGACGCCGGAGTCCCGCCGTGTCTAGAATCTCTAGCTCTCGTCCCTTGTATTTCACCTGTACGCGGTTGATATCACGCGTCGTCCCCTGTCTAGAGCTCACAATCGCCTGTTGTTTTTTTGAAAGCGAATTGAACAGCGACGATTTCCCTACATTCGGCCGCCCAATCAGCGCAATTTTCAACGAACTTTCTTCTTTTTTAGCAATTTTACTTTTCGGTAAAATATTTTTTAATTCATTAATACCAATTCCGGTGGTCGCCGAAACATAAAAAGTATTTTGCGGGTCTATCCCCAGAGCTCTAAATTCTTCAATCGGCAAAGAAGTCCCCAAGTCGCATTTATTTAGCACCAAGTACACCGGCTTTCCGGACCGCAACGCATTTTTGGCAATTTTTGCATCTCGGTGATCAAAATACTTAGAAGAATCCAACGTCACCAAAATCACATCCGCCACCTCTATCGCGTCAGCAATCTGGTCTTGAATCGATGCCTCAAAATCATCCGAAGGGTCTTTCAGCCCTGCTGTATCTATCAAAACAAACCGATCCTCAATCGTCGCCATCACATTATCACGCGTCGTCCCCTCTTCTCGTGCCACAATTGCAATGTTCTTTCGCGCCATCCGATTCAAAATGCTAGACTTTCCAGCATTTGTTTGTCCAATTAGTGCTACGATCGGCAACTTGCTCATATTTTAATTATACCATAAAAAACGCCCCCTGAAAAGACTGGTGACTCCTGCGGGATTCGAACCCGCGATTGCCTGGATGAGAACCAGGAGTCCTGGACCACTAGACGAAGGAGCCAGATACCTAAAGCGCACCCAAGGGGGGTTAGGTGCGCAAGCTCATTATAGCACGACCAAAATTAAAATGCAAGTCCAAAATCCGTCTCAACTAAAACTCGATCCCGCCATAGCTCGGTACCGCCGTGACAAAGGTCTGTCCGGGAGCTAGTTTAATTTCCTTCCCGTCTGCTCCGGTAAATTTAATCTGTTCTTCTTTACTATTTTTCGTCCAAGTCCCCTTGATAGCTGTCCCGTTTTGAAAAACATAGGCATCCCCGGAGCCGGTCGTGGTGATATCTTCATGATAATTATCCGACGCGCGGGATTCTTTTACTACCATCGCCACCACCACCGACGGCGCCATCTGGATCAAACTACAAACATCCTCGGGGTTTCTCTCACCCAAATCTTCCGCCGCGCAACCATAAACCTGGTGCGCCGCTCCGCTAGCGTAACTCCGGAGATATGTGTTTGAATCTGCATCATAGCTGTAATTCACGTTAAAATCTGCCCATCCCCCCAAATTCAAACTCACCGCCGGCACCGGTACCGAAACTTCCGAAGTATTTTTGTTGGTCGGCTCGGTAATTACCAATTTTTCAGCCACCGCCGCGTTCGCTCGCTCGGCATCAGACTCCGCCGGCGTCAACCGCGCAAAGCCATTGATATTCGATGTATTATATCCATTATCCGCGCTAAACTTTTTCAAATACGCCGAAGTCGTAAAGAGGTTATTCCACAATCGCCCTCCGTAAGTCCCTCGGTACATATAGGCATAATTTTCATCCAAATTCTTATATCCGTTACTCACCGCCGCTAGCGCATCTCCAGAACCACCCGCGTGCACGATCGTACAATCAAACGGCGTATCCCATTCCAGATAATAAATCCTCAGCGACCGGATCGGCCCAATTATCGCGCTAGACGGGTTTTGATAAATCGCCGCGAAGCGCGTAATCCCCGCCTCAGCGATCGCCTCAAACACCACTCCAGCCTCATTTAGCCCCGCCTGCGGCCGTGCCCCGTCCGTCCCATTAGGGGTCTGGATACAATAAGCAGGCGCGTCCAAATCTTCCGCATTTTTCAGCGGCTCGCCCGTCAAAAGACTATATTTCACATCTGCATCCGTGCTAGATGGCAGCGTCGGGAAATCTAGCGCCGCTTGGCTACTTTTCAGTCCAAAAAATGCCACAGCTAGACACGCCGCCCCCGCCACAAAACTTACACCCCCCACAATGTTAAATATCAACCATTTTTTATTATTTTTCTTGTTTTTTGCGTCCATAATTTTACTCCACTTTAGACGTTTCCTAACTTCATTATAACTTAAAACTTAAGTTTATTCCAGACTTTTCCACAGTTTCTTTACATTTTTTAGCATAAAGGTTTACATTTTTTTGTTCTTATGCTATGATTGCCTCATAAAAGGTCACACACACAAATGAAAAACAGATTTTCGCAAAAAAAGTCCGCATATTCAAAGTTCTTATGCTATAATAGACTTATGCTTAAGACAAAAACGAAGGTCAAGATAGGTTTTGTCGGCATCCTGTCCATTGCGGCCGGGGTGCAAGCTAGTGCTATCGTCGCGAATCAGGTTTCGGCTGAAACTTCAAACGCTACCTTCCAAGTCAATGTTGTCGAAAGTCTTACCGTTACCCTTACTACTCCAGGAGAAAGTGCCAGTGGCAATATCAAAACTTTCCTACGTAACAAGATCAATCTTGCAGTCACCACCAACAACACTAGTGGTTTTCTCGCTTCAATGTATTCTGATGGTAGCACAGATTTGACCAATTCTACATCTGGCAGCTCCGAAACGATCCCCACCATGAGCAGCGATACTACTAGAAGTAATGTCATGAACACATGGGGTTATTCCTTGGGTGGTGAAACCTGGGGCGATACAGATGCCGGCGACGACACCAAAACTTACAAAGCCCTCAGCACCAGCTTAATTCCTGTATTGTCTAGCAATTCTGCCGTTACTGGCACTGCTGCTACCAGAGATATTTACTTTGGTACCCGAGCCAACGCTTTGATACCTTCCGGCACCTACACCGGCACGGTGATTATTGGCGTCGTCACTGGCCCACACGACACTCCCGTGGCTCCGGCTAATCCTGCTACTGACACCACTCCGGGTACTGCTACTTATGATAGCACTAATAATCGCACGGTCTACACTGCCACCAGCGGCACTGCCACTACTACCGAGGTCAGCGCTGGCGACACCACCAACACTTACAACTACGCTCCTGCTCAGGGTGTCACCGAACGCACCACCGCCAGCATCGCTAGCGGCACCCCGCTCGCCACTGGCCTCGCTGTCACCGCTGCTGTAGCAGCCACCTCAGGCGCCATCTTCTTTATCCTCGCCAAACGCAAGAAAGATGATGACGACGAGGAAGACGAAGAAAATATGGTATAATATTCAGTATGAATATTGTTACCAGATTCGCCCCTAGTCCAACCGGTTACATTCACATCGGTAATGTCCGCTCGGCGATTTACCCCTACCTTCTTGCTCGTCAAAATCACGGCACTATGATTCTTCGCATCGAAGACACTGATCGCGCCCGCTATGTCGAAGGCGCCACCGAGCTCATCGAAGACACTCTGGAATGGCTCGGTCTAAATTGGGACGAAGGCCCTATCGTTGGCGGCGACCACGGTCCTTATTTTCAAAGCGAGCGTCAAGAAATTTATCACGAATGGGCTCGCAAACTTATCGCTAGCGGCCGTGCTTATGCCGACCCTACCCCATCGGAAAAGATCGAAGAATATCGCAAGCAATGTAGCGAGCAAAAAATCCCATTTTTGTATCGCAATTTCCGCCCCACCGACACCCCCGAGTGGCAACCCGGTCTTCCCCTCCGCTTCAAGGCCGAGCCAAAAGATTATGATTGGCACGACGAAGTCATGGGCGATATGCACGCTGGCCCCGAAGTCCAAGACGACATTATTTTGATCAAAAAAGACGGTTTTCCAACCTATAATTTTGCTCACATCGTAGACGACGCTTTGATGGGCGTCACGCACGTTATGCGTGGCGTGGAATATTTATCCAGCACGCCTAATTATCTCGCGCTTTACGAAGCGCTAAATCTCGAACGCCCCAAACTAGTTTCCCTGCCACATATCCTCGCTCCCCAGGGCAACAAAAAACTCGGCAAACGTGATGGCGCTAAATCCGTCACCGAATACCGCGACGACGGTGTTCTAGCCGAAGCCATGTTAAACTACCTGGCCTGTCTAGGTTGGAACGATGGCACCGAACAAGAAATCTACACCAAAGACGAGCTAATTAAAAACTTCTCTCTAGATCGTATCCAAAGTTCCGGCGCTCGTTACGACGAGACTAAGCTTCTATGGCTCAACGGCCAATGGTTACGACGAATTTTTGATGAACAAGGCGCCGAGGCTCTTTATGCCCGTACCACCGACTTTTGGCCTGCCTCCGCAGCCAGCTACGACGATGACTATAAAGTCAAAGTTCTTTCCATTATCTACGATCGTCTTAAAACCCTCTCCGATCTCCGCACTATGACCGACTATTTCTTCACCGATCCAGAAATTGACCTCGATATGCTTATCAACAATAAATTCCTCAAAAAAATCTCCGAGTCTTCCCTAGAAGATCTTTTGAAGACCGCTATTCAAAAATTGACCGACCTCAGAAACTGGCAGGCAGATGATTTGCAAGCTGCACTCAACGAACTCCTTGCCGAAACTGGCAAAAAACCCGCCGAACTCTTTAGCCTCATCCGTATTTCGCTTAGCTTTGCACCCTTCTCCCCTGCCCTCAACCTCACCATGGACGTGCTCGGACGTGAAACTACCCTCGCTCGGCTCAATGCCGTTGCGAGGGCTATCTAATCAGTTTTTATAAAGAAGTTGCAATCGAACGAATTTGCTTATTGGTCAACGACCCAGCCGTAGTATCAATCTTGTAGACAATTCCACCGTTTACCCAAGCTGCATCACTGCCGCTCACGTAAATCGTTAGTCCCTGCTCACGCACAATGGTATAGTTCTCGCCGTATTCTTCTTTGACAAAATTAGATAGTAGCGCATTTGTATCCCAGGATGACTTTTCCTCTGTCAAAGTGAAACTATCGCCAGTTGAGCCGTTTCTGAAATCAATCGTAATCTTACCATCCTCGGAGGTGATACTCGAAACATTATAATCACGCGGCACGTAATTCGGGTAGGTCGGATCCATGCCGGTCTGCATCGCCGCCACCCGCAAAGATATGTCAGGCATATTCAAATTCACAAAGTAAACAATCGCAAACACCGCTGCCGCCGCACAAGCCGTTGCCAACATTATTCGGCCAAAGCCAAAGTGCATCCCGCTGTTTTTGACCTTTTTCGTCTTTACCTTCTTGGTATTAGCGGCATTTGCCTCTGGCTCTGTCGGCAACTTTTCCGCCGAAGCCAGAGCTTTTTCAATCGCCTGGTCTTTTAATTGTTTCGCCGTGACCTTCGACACGGCTGGTGCTGGATTTTGCATGGCTTGCATTCGTGCATTCGCCGTAGTCTGTATCGGGTGCGGGGTTGCTGCTTGCATCGGTTCTTCCGATTGGACTCTCTGCTGCGCTACCGCCGGCTGCGCCTTCATCGTCGGCGAGCCAAAACGCGTTATCTTTGGGCTGCGTTCTACTTTTTGCGCTGGTTTCTGCTGCTCCGTCTGGACTGCTCGGCTTTCTACTGGCTGTTGCTTCTTTGCCGCCTTTGGGCTGCGTTGCACCATCACGTCCGTCGCCTTTGCCGGCCGCTTAGTGTATTTGCGATTCAAAGTAGTTGAAGCCTGCACCTTACGGTGATTAGACTGCGTCGCACGTTTATTATCAGATGTTTGCATATTACCTCGCTTATTCTTATACTATCATACCTTTTTTCGTAAAAAAACACAAGGGTTAATTTTCTGAATAATTATGGTATAATATATATAGCCTATGGATAGCGAGAAACTTAAACGTCGGCAAAGCTTCAGGGTCATTATCTCTGAGTTTTTTATGGTCATGGCCGTAATTATAACTGTGATTATCCTGGCCTTTTTAGTTTCTGGCTACTGGTTAAATTCTGATCTTAAAGTCGAACGTCAGGGCATGATCCAAGTCTCTTCTATCCCCACTGGCGCCGACCTTGATATAGACGGTGAATCCTCTTGGTTACAGCGCACCAATACCTCCAAGATTCTCGCCAGCGGCGAACACACCGTCATTATTTCCAAAGAGGGCTATGATACGTGGACCAAGACTGTCAATATCTCCGAAGGCTTGCTTTACCGCCTGCATTACCCCCGACTTTTCTTACAAGACCGCGCTGTCGAAAAGACCCTTGACACTAAGAGCGTCGCTTTTGCCACTGTTTCTCCCGATCGCGACAAACTTCTTTTAATCGGCGACACCTCCGAATGGCAAGTAGTCAACCTCAAAGATGACACCCTTGAGCCCAAAAAACTCAACGTTTCCGAATATCTCCCCAGCGTCAGTCTCGCAGAAGGCGCCACGATCGGACTTTTCTCCGGCAAAATTCTTACTGCTGACTGGGACCGCGACGGCCATCACGTTCTTTTCAAAATTGACAATGCTGGTACTACCGAATGGGTTTTAATTGACGTCGAAAATGCCAAAAACAGCCTCAATCTCTCGAAAGAATTCGGTGCTAATTTTAGCACTGTAAAGATTCTCGATAATTCCGCTAGCAATCTTCTTGCCATCCAAAATGGCAATCTCCACAAAATTGATATTCCTGGCAAATTACTCTCAGCCGTTTTAATAGACAACGTCAACGATTTTGACCATTACGAAGACGAAATTATCTTTTCCGCCGCTGATGACGCCAAGAGCTACATCCTCGGACTTTTCAAAATTGGCGACAGCAAAATCGTCGAGCTTGCGACTTCTTCTGAGCCTTTCAAAGTCGCCATTTCTAAATTTTACGACGAAATGTATCTCGCCACACTCCAAGGTAATCAAGTCAAACTTTACAAAAAAGTCGATTTTGCCCCAGTCGCCGATTTTAGCCTGAGTTTCGCGCCAAAAATTATCGAAGTCGGCCACAACGGTGAATTTATCACTATGTATACCGATACTCAAATCGCCACCCTCGACATGGAAACTACCGGTATACGCGAGTGGAAGGCCGAAGGCAGCACCTTTGGCTGGCTAGACAACGACATGATTTATTCTGTCGCGGGCGGCGAACTAATTGTTTACGATTTCGATGGTTTTAATCGTCGTGTCATCGCCAAAAATGTTTCCGACCATTTCCCTGTTGCCATTTCTGATAACAAATGGCTCTATTATTTCTCAGACGGCAATTTACTGCGAGAGAAACTAATTAGATAGCTACTATTGCCCCGTCATCCAGTTCCAAATTCCCTCAAAGAATGACGGTTCATTGGACGGCATCGCTTCACTGGTATTTTGATCCACTGTCGGTAAATTCTCGGACTTTTCTGCCCCTTCATAATCTGGCGAAATTTGTTCCGCGGTCACTAGTAGCCGATACCTAGAAGTCCCTAGCGGCGTGCAAGTCACCAAAGTTAGTAGCGGTTTATCAGTTTGCACTACCAATGCTGACACATTAGACGGTTCCACTACCTCCTTTTTTGTCACTTGGTAGGTATAACGCACCAAATTATAATTTATATAAATCAAATCTCCGTCTTCCAGGCGCTCTAATCCTGAAAAAATATATTTATACTGATTTGAACTATAAACATCCCCAGCCGAGTGACCGGTGATCACCAAGTTGCCAATCTCGCCCGGATAAGCACTTGCTCCTGCAATCCGATAATGCGC
Organism: Candidatus Saccharimonadota bacterium; assembly: GCA_017514025.1. Classification (GTDB taxonomy): domain Bacteria; phylum Patescibacteriota; class Saccharimonadia; order Saccharimonadales; family Saccharimonadaceae; genus Nanosyncoccus. The sequence goes on from JAFWLB010000004.1 coordinate 16,091, forward strand.
TACGCCATTGTTCATCGCTGGCATCACTTCATCCAGAGTAATTCCAAAATGTACCGGCACATCGATATTCAATTTCGGGATAATTAGCCTCGGGTCAGCCGAAACCTCCTGCGTGATCGTCGGGTCGACCGCATCAATACTAGTCGCCGGCGCGTTTCCCGGCGAAACATAAGCCATGATTGGCGCAAAAATCAACCGGTTATATTGCAAGAACAAAATTAAGAACACCACTGCCAAACCCGCCAAAATCGGCATCAATCGCCGATGCCGGTGCGTTTTTTTAGCGCTCTCGGTGGCTTTTTTGCGGATTCTCTGCCGGAGCTCCGTCCGAACTCCTTCCCCCTCATCGGAACTTTCCGACGCGCTTTGTTGCAAATTTTTCCCTGTTCCGAGGCTCATCCCAGGGTTTTTCCCCAGTCTTGCACTAGACCTAGTCAAAGATTGTAGAATCTCTTCCTCTTCAGCTTTGGCTCGGGCCTGTTTCAATTTCTCCTTCTCAATATAAGTTCGCGCCGCCTTGGAATAATATTCGCTGTAATATTTTTGATAGTAATCTTGCCATGCCGAATGATATTTTTTCCAAGATTCCGAGTTGATTTTAGATCCGATCGGCTCATTTTTGAGGTGACCGTCACTCGCACTGGCCTCTCTGGCCGTTTTCCTAGCGTTCTCAGCATAGGCCGCCAAGACTTTCTTCCTCGCTAGCGCCGCTGCGGCCTGCCGTTGCAGGTCACTCGAAGACTGCCCACCGTTTTTCGAATCCATAGCCTAATTATAGCATAAAGTGGCCAAATATGATATAATGTCCCCATGGGCGAGTGGCGGAACTGGTAGACGCGCTAGACTCAAAATCTTGTGGTAGCAATACCGTGAGGGTTCAAGTCCCTCCTCGCCCACCAAGAAATATCTCAAGCATTTGCTTGAGATATTTCTTGATAAGCACGAGAGGGACTTTAGAACCCGTAGGGTTCAAACGCAGTAGGAGGCGAGTGAATATCTAAAACTTGTTTTAGATATTCCGAGGCGACGCCCTGCGGGAATATTTTTGCTTTAGCAAAAATATGACGTCCCTCCTCGCCCACCACGACTGATTTTTTAGAACATGACGAACATATAATAAGTCAATCAAATATTATATTATGGATCTTCAGGCGCGAAATAAGCGTAAGTGCGGATGCCAGCCCTGTATTTGATTTAAATGACATTATTATGATATAATTAAATTGTCCTAAACAAGGGGAAACCCTAAAATGCAAATAGACGCTCAACTGTATAGTTGCGGTGATTTCGTCCAATATGCAGGACATCACGAGCAACGGACGAAAGTCTATTTGCGTAAAGGTTTAGGACAACCGTCGTGGTGTCCTGTTTTTATGGGGATACCACTAATAATAAAAAAAGGAGATATCTCACATGGGCGAAAGCTATAAAGGTCCAGAACAAAAAAACTACAAAAATAATATTAGCAATATTGGAGTACCGGAAAAATCTATGGCCAAAAAACGGCCAAGCAAAGAGTCCAAGTTTGACTTTAAAAATAAAAAAATGCTATTCCCGATATTGAGCGTAGCAGTTTTGGCAATAACCATCATCCTGGTTATCGTAAATGTTACTAAGCCAAGCTATGAAGAATATGATTTGAAGGGCCTTACGGTTAAAGAAGCCTGCGAAAAAGCCCGTGGAGCCGGCTGGAAAGTATATCAAGTTATCGCCGACCAAGGTGACGACAAGACGGATTGTTATAATACTAAGTATGTTGTAACCGATTATGATTATTTGGAGTCTTTTAAAGAAGTGGCGATTTATTATGGTGGAAAAGAAATAGAGGAGTTAAAGAAGCAAGAATGTGAGGCGGAAGGAAAGTGGTACCGTGACAATAAATGCAAAAGTCAAGAAGAATGGGAAACAGAATATCAGTGGGAGTCCGCACATGCTTCTTGTAAAAAATATAGCAAGGAAGCTTTTGCTAAAACATTAACTGAGTGCTATCTTCACGGTGAATATGTTGGCCCAGTAGATGGCACGTCAACAAGCGGAACTCAAACCAATAATTCCGGCTCTTCTAGTAGTAGTTCTAGCTGGAAGCAATTACTAAGCGAATATGAAGCTTGGGTGAACAACTACGTTGATTTTATGAAGAAATATAATAACACCTCTGACACTTCGGCAAAGATTGCCATGCTAGAAGAGTACGGCCGCCTAATGGACGAAATGTCTGAATGGAGCCAAAAAGTTGAAAATATGAAAGAGGACTTATCAGAATCTGACCTAACAGAATATATTCAGACCGTCAACCGTGTTAATCAAAAATTGAGTGAGCTTTATTAAAGGCTAGATAAGGAAAAGAAAACATTAAATAACATATATCACCCTTGTTTTTAACTTGACAATTAAGCAAATATGATGTATAACTAAACCAGCACAGCCTAAGGGAGTATCATCGACACTACTATTTAATAAAGAAAGGGGGTGAGTGCCATGAAGACCAAAAAGGATGTGAGCAAGTTTAACTTTTGGGCCAGCAAACCGAAAGATGTTCAACCGACTCGCACCGTCCAGGATGTAACTTCCACGGAGAAGATTCACCGTGTGGAGTTCGCGGCAATTTGTCAGTCCGGACCTTGTGACTAAACATTAGACCTTAGGCTGTGTTTCTTTGAAAGGGGGTGAGAAGACTATGTCAGGTTTCTTTTGTTTACAATGGCACATCACTAATAGATGTGACCAGCGGTGTCGGCACTGCTACATTTTCAATTCGAAAAATCCTATACCAAGCAAGGAATGGACATTAGAAGATGCAAAGCTGCTTATCAACGACTATCTGGGTTTTTGCGGGAAGTACGACAAAACCCCTCACATTTCATTGACCGGCGGCGATCCGATTCTCCATCCAGACTTCTGGAAAATTATAGGATTACTCCACGAAAAGGAAATTCAATTTAGTATTCTTGGCAACCCATTTCATCTTAGCCCTGGAGCCATCATTAGGCTAAAAGAGGCAGGGTGCAAAAGTTACCAGGTTTCACTAGATGGGCTGAGGGGGACGCACGATTCAATGCGTATGGAGGGTTCATTTGACTCCACGATTAAGGCCATCGAACTTTTGAACGAGTATGGCTTGTCTCCCGCGGTGATGACGACAGCTTCTAGGGTTAATTGGGAAGAAATACCCGAACTCACCAAGATTATCGTTAACCACAAAGCCAAACAATGTAGTTTTGCTAGGTATTGTCCAACACACGGGGACACTGAGAGTAATCTCACCCCCGATGAATACCATATCTTCCTTAACCGGATGTGGGACGTTTACCATAACCTAGAAGGACGAGGGACGACCTTTTACTTGAAAGACCATCTTTGGAAGATTATCCTCAAAGAAAAGAGTTTACTCTTAACCGAAGATGACGGGATAGTATATGACGGTTGTCATTGTGGAATTGCCCACCTAACCCTTTTAGAAGACGGCACTTTCTACGCTTGTAGGAGGTTTGATTCTCCGATAGGGAACTTCCCAACTCCTATTGAGGACATATTCTTTGGAGAAAAGGAAGATTGGTATAGGCAAATTCACAAGATTGACGGTTGTTCGAAGTGCGAACTCTTGAACTACTGTCGTGGATGCCGAGCGGTTGCGTTCGGAACTTCGGGGGACTACTTTGCAAAAGACCCCCAATGCTGGCTCAAATAAGATTAGCCCCCTTGACAAAAGGGGGCTTTTCCATCATAATATATGAATATGGACAAGTGGATTTATGATAAACTGTCTTCTAGACTTTCTCATTTTAAGGGCTTAATTGCTCTCGATTTAGGTTGTGGAGAAGGTTTTAATGCTGTAGGGCTTGCTAAGCTAGGCATAAAAGTCACCGCAGTAGATAAGCAAGCCACAATGATAGAAAGAATACAAGAACTAGCCAATAAAGAAAAGGTGACAATCACAACCGAAGTCGTCGAAATTCAGGATTTTCAACCCAATACTAGGTATGATATAGTTTTATTTACCCACGTATTGCATTTTATTCCCAGTGGAGATAGAGAATATATTATCAAAAAAGTTGTAGATTTGGTTAAAACCGGAGGATTATTAGTATTTGCTGACCTTGAAGATGATTTTCCTGTTCTGGCGGAATGCCTCTCATTACTTGAAACTTCATTAAAGGACATTAAAACCGAAAGATTTTCGGTTAAGGATGAACCGCATCTAGGCGCAGACTATCCTCATCACCATAAAGCCTTTTACCTAATCGGCATCAAGCAATAAAGCACACACTACTTTTACACTTCTTTTTATGTGTCAGTATATGTGTTATAATGTCATTAAGGTTGTAAAGTAACCCCAATTATTAACAGAAAACAGGGCGAAGTTTGGGACGTAAACACTTACGTTTACTAAACTCAAAATCTTGTGACCTTCGGGTCGTGAGGGTTCAAGTCCCTCCTCGCCCACCAAGAAAGGCCCCCACAGGCTCTCTTTTTATTTGTCCCAATCAAACCCTTCGCCGTAGTGCCCCCACATGGCGGTTTTTTCGTAAATCGGGCGACGCAATTTCAAAAACTCAATAATTCCCTTCGGCGTCAAATCGTATCCTTCAATTTCCTCTGGTTTACCATCAATAATCACGGTTTTCTCCAGAGGCTGATCATGCCCGATCGCATAAGCTAGCCGCACCAAAACCTCGTGAGCCTTGCGTTTTCGCAAATAATCCACCGCAATTTTACGCGCCATATACGCCGCCGAACGATCTACTTTCGTCGCGTCTTTCCCGGAATAACAACCTCCGCCGATCGCCACCCGCGGCCCGTAATTATCCACAATCAATTTTCGCCCAGTGAGACCTGTGTCAGCGTCAAAACCACCTTGGTTCCAGTCGCCCGCCGGGTTGATATGCAGTTCCAACTTCCCTGTTAACTTTTCAGCCTCAATGAATTCACGTACCAATTTCTCTAGCTCATCGTGTGGCACATTTTGAAAACTCGCCACGATAGAATCAATCGTCCCATCTGGCGCAATTGTCACCTGAGTCTTGCCGTCATAAGGAAACTTATCAAAAATAAATTGGTTCAGCCGTCGTGACAGCACCACTTCTAACGGCAAAAGCTCCGGCGTTTCATCACAGGCATAACCAATCATAATTCCCTGGTCCCCCGCCCCGCCCGTGTTCACACCCTGAGCGATTTCCGGTGATTGCTTCACAATTTTCGTATGTAATTCCACATCACCAGCAATTCTTTTGACGATTTCGGCAATATCCACATCTGCCGTAGAAGTGATTTCGCCCGTCACGAATACCACTCCGTGTCCGCCACAAGTTTCTGCCGCCACCCGCGCCGCAGGGTCAGTACTTAAATATGCGTCCAAAATCGCATCGCTAATTTGGTCGCAAAGTTTGTCTGGGTGTTTAGGAGAAACGCTCTCCGCTGTTCTATAGAACATATCTTTCCTTTCTTGGTCGGATTTACCACCTTGGCTTTCGCTAGGTTGGCAGGAGGTCGCTGGGCCGTTCCCTCGCCCCTTCTTGATATTGATACCACCATATTATCACAACTCACACACAACCGCAACATGAACTCAGCGCCGGACGTACTCCATCCCAGTCACATCCGTATCACAAATCTTATGCGCCCCCTTGTAAATACTGGTCTTCGTCTCTGGGTATGGCGTCGAGCCATCACGTTGTCTCAATCCTAAAATATAATAGTCGCTGCCTTTAGCCCCGCTAATGTAACCGTCGTATTTGTCGACGTCATCACCACCAATTGCATCCGAGATTATTTTGCGCAACGTCGGCACATCCACATCCCAAGTCTCGCTATCGGTAGACTTTTTAATGTCGATATCGTGGTCGACTGTGACAATAGTCTCTTCGGTCAATTTGCCGCCCTCAAAATGATACGAATTGCTATCCCAATATTCCCACTCCGCAGACGACAAAGGCAATACGCCGTCAACCTCCGTGCAGGAACTTTCAGTCACTAGCAAGTTTGTTCGGCTGGTCTCATTAAAGCCCGCGTACACTTTTTTGACTATCACCATTTCAACTCCCTCCAAAGAAACGTGATTACTCACTCTCGCTGCGCCGATCGCCAGCCCAGGCGCCAAAAGTGTTATTATGCAGAAAAATATTACCCCGCGTACTTTTGTTGGTTGATATTTGCGGATTTTAAAAATACTTACAATGACCCCAATCACCGCCAAAATTAAAATCCCTCCACCTAATAAAAGTGCATTTATCAGACTGTTTAGGGTTATGTCGCTAACGACCCAACTAAAGCCAAGCGAAAACAGGGCGGGATAAATAATACCACCCAAAAAAACCGTCAAAAGCCAAATGTTTGTAGTTTTGCTCTTGCTCCTGATTGCCCAAGTCAGGGCAACAACGATTGCCGCTAAATAAAGTACAAGTATTATACCGGTTAAATCGCCCAAAACTTCTCCTTGTTGCTACCCTCGTTTCTTCTCGGTTTTTTTTGGCAATTTCCGACGCGCCTCACTTCGTGCCGTCTTATCTTCAATCCCCTGCGCACGGTTATGCGCACCATAAATCATGCTCGTCACCCCCACAATCAGCATGTAGGCCCCAAAGAACCGCATAAACATCATTATTTCAAAGTCGCCTGCGTTCAAAATCACTAGCCCCATCACACAGCCAAACACTCCTGCCAGTATCCGGATGAAGCGATCGGTCGGGTCAACTGTAGACAAAAACCCGTGGAAAATATCGACCAAACCAGACACAATCGTGTAGATCGAAATAACCAGCAGGCTGTTCACTAAATTATCTTTAGCGAAGAACAATAGCGCTACTGCCGCCACCACGTCAATCAAGGCATCAATAATTGAATTCACCCAACCGTGTTTCTTGGTTGAACTATACAGCGCCCCCACTGCATCAATAATCCCCATGAACAGTAGAAACACGCTCACCATCGCTACGATACTTTCTACCTCGCCAATTCCACTAAACAAAATCAGACAGCCAAAAACCGCCGCCATCACCCCCCGCACCATAAACATTAACCAGTGTTTATCAATATATTTTCGATTCGTCTTTGCCATAAAAATCCTTCTTTACTTAAGCCTATTATATCACAATCTTGCTTTTTTAAATCATTCGGGCTATAATAGCATTAACGAGCAAGGCCTAGTAGCCCTCGCTCATTGGTTGGCGGAGATTACCACTCTATACAGAGGGTAATCTCTTTTTTAAATAGTCGTACTACCAGTACGAAAACAAAGCGTCTTCTCATGATAGTATCCTTTCCATTTTATTTTTTGTTAAAATGGGGGCTACCGGCCATAACACGACTAGGATAGTTATATAAAGCCCCCGCGTAGACAAAGGTCATACGGGCCCACACCAAGGCTCTATACTAAAAAAGAGTTAAACTCCGCCAACCCGCCGCTATTATATGCATACTGCAAAAATAAAATCAACCTTTCAATCTACGAAAAATAGACATAAGCGTTTTGCTTTTTGGCTTGAGCGATTTCACCTCTGGGAATTTTTCGCTAATACTTATGTTTGTTCGAGTAAAAAATCTAGTTGCAAAACCGCAAAATTCAGTTATAATAATAAGTGCAATCTTTAGTTATAATACAAAGCAGTTTTCGTATTTTAAGCATCTTGTACAGCGGACATGGCATCGTAAGGGTCTGAAGCTGTACAACCTGCTTTGGAAGTATAACTGAAGATTGCGCCCTTGCGGTGCCATTTTTGTATACGCCTTTTCAAAAAGATGGCACCGCCGGGGCTTAATAAAAAGGCAATAAAAGGCGTAAAAGTGAGGCAAAAAACATGAAGGCAAAAATTATTACAACAGCAATTCTAAGTATAATAGGCATCACCGTATGCAGTATTGCCGTATCATCCTATAATCATGTTTCTGCTCTAGAATATACCACCACCTACAACAATGCCTTCACCCTCCTCCCTTCCATTAGTGTATCCTTATCTTCTGCCTCACTAGCTGGTTCTGCAGACTTAGTTATTAGTGATCTATTGCCTAATACTAGTAGTGATAGTAATGAAATAATAGTTAATGTAGAAAGCAACAATAGTACTGGCTATGTATTGAATAGTAGTGTAGGTAGTAGTACTAATCCATATAGTACTTATGGTCGTAACCTTACAAACACTACTAGCGATAACTATACATTTGCCAGTCTAGACTACAATGATAGTAAAGAAAGCCTTACTGATCCTAATACTTGGGGCTATAGCTACTCAGACCAAACAGTAGCAACACCCACTTGGTCATCCTATTCAGGTTTACCATTATATAGTGACACTACTAACATAGCTACACTAAAATCATCTAATACTCCTTCATCAGCAAATGGTGATAATATAGGCTTTAAAATAGCAGCTAAAGCCTCTATCACTCAAGGCTCAGGAGAATACACTAACATCATCAACTTCATAGCTGTAGGTAATCCTACTCCTACCTCCTTCTATGATGCCTTCGTAACGGCAGCATCGCAACCAGGTTCTACTATAACCCAACTTAATGGTTACTATAAGA